>NZ_LT985980.1:580991-1238491 GCF_900291985.1 Lysinibacillus timonensis
CTCACCCGTCCGCCGCTAACATCTGGGAGCAAGCTCCCATCAGTCCGCTCGACTTGCATGTATTAGGCACGCCGCCAGCGTTCGTCCTGAGCCAGGATCAAACTCTCCATAAAATGGCGAATTTGAGTTTAGCTCAAAATTCTACTGGCATCAAAATTGATGTCCAAAATTTGTTTCTTATAATAGAAACGTTTAATTCATTAACGTTTTGTTGTTCAGTTTTCAAGGTTCATATCCGTCAATTAAGACAAGAATTTTATTTTACCAAATACATTTAAGAAAGTCAATATATTTTTTAACTCATTCACCATCACAATAAATATCGTTCTATCAAGTGACAGGAACTTAATTATACCAAAATAATTAACCAAAGTCAACAACCTTTTTGAACATTCATTCATTTAACTGTTCTATATGTTGTTTAACCACTTTATTATTATATCAATATAATTAATAAAGTGCAATACTGTTTTTAAATTTTATCCTCATCGCCTTTGAGTGACCTTACTTTTAATGAATGAGAAATCTCATCTGAGGGGGCTTCACGCTAAGATGCTTTCAGCACTTTTCCCGTCCACACATAGCTACCCAGCGATGCCTTTAGCAAGACAACTGGTACACCAGCAGTGTGTCCGTAAAAAACTATTCGTTAATAACGACAGCCACTTAATAATAGCAAGTTCCCCACACAAAGTCAATAAATTATTGTTAATTAAATCAAATTTTTACCATCCTATTATGTACACTATATTATTTCATTTTAACTTAAGTAAATATATTAGAGTATCTTTGTACATTTATAACTTATCATAAACATTTAATTAAGTTTGTTAATTTATACATGTATCATTACGTCTCTATTTTGCTAACAATTACTATAGAAGAATTAAATATGAATTTACTGGGATTGGTGATGGATGACAAAAGTAGATGTAATTATAGTTGGTTCAGGACTTGCTGGTTTAACAACCGCACTAGAACTAAGTGAAAATGGTAAGTCTGTTATCGTACTAGAGAAAAAGAATTTCATTGGTGGTAGAACTTCTTCTTGGGATGAAAATGGCATGCTAGTAGAGTCAGGTTTCCACCGTCATATTGGATACTACGAAGCACTTCCTAAGATTTTAAAGAAAGCAGGTGTTGATGTTGATAAGATTGTACAGTGGGAAGAGAATGTAGATATTCGTATAAGGGATAAAAAAGACACTGCTGTCTTCGGTATTTCTCCTGTTTTTGGTCCTATTGATAGCATTCGTGGGTTTTTAGGAAATAATGAATTTCTATCAGTTAAGGATAAAGTTTCTATTTTGCGCTTTTTCTCAGCTGGCTTTTTAGAATATAAAACAAATCCTGATGATTTGGATCGCTATAGTGTAAAGGAATATGCGGAGAAACATGAAGTAAGTAAAGATGCATATGATTATTTACTTATCCCTTTGACTGCAGGAATTTTCTTTTTACCACCTGAAAGATACTCAGCAAAAGTGTTTTTTGGATTGTTTTATCCAGGACTAATTAAGTTTTACAAGATTAGAATTGGTGCCTATTTAGGTGGTATGACTGAAGTATTAGCTAAACCTATCGTGAAGAAAATTGAAGACTATGGTGGAGTAATTCGGACAAGTACAAAAGTCAAAGGGTTACTTTCGGAAAATAACAAAATTATTGGTGTAGAACTTGAAGATGATACAAAAATGTACGCTAATACCGTTGTTGTTGCATCTGATCTTGGTAGCGCTAAAAGAATCTTGAGGGAGTTTGAAGGGCATCAATCTCTCTCAAAACTCTTCCAATTACCAACAATGCCCGCTGTAACAATACAAATGGAATTTAGTGAAGCTATACTACCATATGATCGGACAACATTTGCACCCTTAACTTCAATAGCTAGTTTTACAGAACAATCTAGAACAACATTTACACATGTTCCAGGTAGACTTTCCATTATATTAACGCCTCCGGAACAGTTCATTGATATGGAAGAGAACGAGATTTTAAAACATGTGCAACAAGATGCACAATCTTTAGGTATGGATTTAGTAACCCATTTAATAGATTATCGGATAATTAGACATTCTGAAGATTTTTATTGTTTATCTCCCAATTATGATTGGATGCGACCTGATCAAAAAACCGATATCCCAGGACTTGTTCTAGCAGGAGATTATACACGTCAACCTTTTTTCGCCACGATGGAAGGAGCTGTATTATCTGGGTTGGAGGCAGCAAGAATTATTAATGAAGAGTAAAACAAAGAGAATTTTGCTTAGTCTATTCACTTTTAATAAGGAATAAAAAAATCTCACACAGCGGAGGGAACAACTTTGCAAGACAAAAACGAATTATTCAATATATATTCTATGCTAAATACTATGCAAAGTCAGTTAAATCAATGTAAATCGTATTTAGAAACTATCATGGATGAAAAGGGTTATGATTACAGTACAGTATTAGAAGATTATGATGTAGTTCAGTATGATGATGAAGAAATTTTTAATAATAAATTGTCTTAAATAATGCATGTAATTTAACCATTTGAGTATCCCAAAAGTATGCCTAAATAAATAATTTAAAGGCATACTTTTTATTTTTTTGTTGCATTTCGGAACTAGATTTTTTTATAATTTCTACTAAAAACTTTCATAACTCATCATTTCCAGTATTCCTTGAAAGTAAATTTAATTATTTCCTATCCAGTGTATTACAAAATTCGGAAAAACAATCATACTATTCGACAATAACCATCGATATCTGGTAATCATTTGGATAATATCTTTATAATCTCTCCTTAAATTCGGGAAACATTGTCTAATCTTGCGCTTACCCGGGAAATGAAGTTTAGTAATTTCCCTAAATAAAAAAGCACACCTTTTGAAAATAAAGGAGCACTATGTTTGTAATATTTAATATATGGTTAGCTTAAATTCTTGACTTGCTAAATTAAATATAGGTGGAAAACATCATCAATTTCCAACACAAATTAAACTTCCACCTTTTTCATTGATACCATCAATCATCAAGATTGACTGTCTTATCTTTTCTTGAAACTAAAATATCCTGGATAATTTCTATGTGACAGGAAGCCCACGCTTTTTCTCGAAAATGTAGGAATAAAATAAACGTAATTGCAGCTAAATAAATCAGAACAAAAATTAACCAATTCCTACTGCCTGCTGCAAATAGAATAGTTTGTAAATTTTGTGAAAAAAGTAAGAATAAAAATGGAACTGATGAAACATAGATTGGCATCATACCAGAACCATTCTTTTCTTTAATTAAACGATAGAAGATTAACTTCAGAGTATCGCTATCAACCGATGTATAAAAATCGCGTACCTCTTGAATATCTTTTAAATATTTCGATTCTTTTATAGTATCCGGATTCTTTTTTAAACGTCGGTATATTTTATGCGCATCGCCTCGTAAAAAGTTCATTTTATACAGCATCCTTTTAACATTAAACTAACTATAAAAATTTAGTTCCGTAATTTTTATAGTGTGAGTGTTAAAAGAATTTATACTATAGGAATTATTTTAATTGTCACCTTTATTTGAGGGATGGCAGAAACACTCCAGTGTGTGGTCATTTACCAACCCTACCGCTTGCATAAATGAATAACAAATCGTACTTCCAACAAATTTGAAGCCATCTTTTTTTAAACGTTTACTCATCGCATCACTAATTTCAGTCGTTGTTGGTACATCATGTATTGTTTCCCAACAATTGATGATTGGCTTGTGGTCAACAAAGCTCCAAATATAATTTGAAAAAGAACCGTGTTCATTTTGAATTTTTATGAATGCCCGTGCATTGGTTATGACACTATTTACCTTAAGGCGGTTACGGACGATTCCTGCATCTGCTAATAACTCTTGAATTTTATCATCAGTGTATTGGACAATCTTTTCCGCTTCAAAGAAATCAAAAGCTCGACGGTAGTTTTCACGTTTTTGTAAAATAGTCCACCAACTTAGTCCAGCTTGAGCTCCTTCTAAACAGAGCATTTCAAACAAATGTCGATCATCAAATACAGGTACACCCCATTCTTTATCATGATAATCAATGTATAGTTGTTCTTTTGTGACCCAATTACACCTTTTCATCATTAACACCCCTCCTTCAACTTTATTTCGAAAAATGCAGCCTCATTAACTTCTATCACCCAACTTTATCTAATCGATAAATTAAAAAACGCTCGTATGTATTCTTTTCATATAAACCAGGTAGTTTGATCTCTTTTAATAAGTCAAATGAGGTTCGATTATTTAAGTAATAGCGGTAATCGTCTGAAGCGTAATATAAAATTAAATCAATTTGTCTATTATGTTTATCGAACGAATGTAAAATATTGTTAATAATTTTAATAAATATTTGAATTGAGAACGGGTTAAAGAAATAGAAAATGTTATCTTCCGGTTGTATTTGATACTGTTCTGCCTTACAACAATGGAAGTGTATTAATTCCTCAGTTATTTTCATCTTCTTTAAGTAACCCATTCTGTTTTTCATTGCTTCTTCGTAAAACTCTTCATTCATTTCAATCCCTGAAACGAATGCATGAGTTAAATAATGAATAAAGAAATTCAATCTGCCTTTACCACAGCCAAAATCCACTAAATGATCCTGTGCTGTTATGTCATAATGTTTTATTAACTCCTCTAATGCACTGTAGGGTGTAGGTTCATAAGGATGATAATATGTCGAATTGTTAACCTCCCCCTTACATCCAGTAGTACGAATGTCCAATAGTTCTTCATAAAAGCGTTCTTTCACGATAAAATCTCCCATCTAAGATCGCCCGGAATGTACTCCATTTCACCCGGACACTACAATAATCCATTATACAATACAAACACAGACCAGTTAACATTTTGCCAATAAGCTTAACTGCTTTATATTCGATCAACCGATTAAACTATTTCATCCTAATTTCCCAGATATTCTTCTACTTGTGAACGGATTTCTTCCATATCCACTAATAACCCTGGACAGCTTTTCGTCACTCCATCTAGTTCACGATGCCCTAGAACCTGACGGGAATCTAAATCAAACTGCTTAAGGAACTGTCCACATAATTTTAGAAAAGATGTCAATTGATTATTTGTCGGCGTTTCAATATCAAAATTGCCTGTCATACAAATACCAATAGAATTTCGATTATATCCATAAGCATGTGCACCGACATACAACCCTCTTCCTTCTACTATGGTACCATCTTTTTCAATAAAGTAATTGTATCCAATACCACTCCAACCGCGCTGCTTTTGATGAAATTCATGACATTCCTCAGCCGTCATATGTTTACGTGAAGAATGATGAACGATGATATACTGTATTTTTCCTAGCAATTCAAACGGCTCCAAAAATTGGAGATTTTTCCGAACAATTTGCACAATACCACTCCTCAACAATTCTTCTATTTTCATTGTGAAAGAAAAAAATGCTGAATATACAAAAATCCCTAAAATAAAAAAATCAACACGATTAAAAGTCGAGTTGATTGCATTCAAGTGTCTATTTATTTTAGTTAACACTTTCTTAAGTTGAAAAAGATTAGTGCCTTAAGTTCATTAACCTATTTCTCCAATAACCTAATCCAGTAAATGATAAAAAAAGCAAGAGTGCTCACACTGATCAACACTCTTGCAAAAACAGATTATAGTTGTCACTTTCCATAACAGATAAGTTAACATTACTAACTTTAACAGCATTTTAACATAAACACTAGTATATATTACTTCCTAGTATTCCAAACTATTCTATTTTATGTTTGATCATTTTAAGACAGAGAAAAAAGGTGTAATCACAATCGATATTGCAATGAAGAAAACCGCTATGGAACCAGGCTTATTTTTTTGTTTCCATAGTTCGAATGAAAACCCAACTGTATAGAGGAACATACTAATCATGATTACCCATACTACTATATCCATTCTAGTCCCTCACTTCATTTATACTTGGTAATTCACTTTGTTCTCCAAACGTACCAATCGTAACATTAACTTTTACATTCACTCTCATATTAGGGTACGTTTTCATCCAGTCATAATCTTCAAAATCTGAACTTGTCCAAAACTTTTTTCTTGCTATAAGAGCCCAACCAAATGGTTCTCCCTTAAAGTCTTCCTGTGTTTTATTTACGAGCTTTTCAAATTTCTTCATAATTGTTTCTTCAATATGGGATTTTAGTTGTTCTAGTTTTCCTTCGTCGTATGTTTCCATACTCTGGACTGATAAGATGTCTAAGTAAAGTGGGATTGTCACATCAATTGTCGGAGTGTAGCGATTTAAATCCATTACCACCTCATTACGATCTCTCTTCATGATTCTTGTTGAAATTCGATATTGAGGATTAAGTGGATCCGGGTAAGATGTATAAATGTCTCCCATTTCCAACGTTTCATTTAACATTATCGCAAGTCGAGTTTCTTCCCCGTTTAATGTACCAATCATTTTTCCTTCTTTAAAAACGGCCGAACCAATAAACTGTGTATCATTAGAATCCCCTTCTATATTTAGACCACCAGCTAGGATCTCATCTTCGCCCTCCGTGTACCCATTTCCACTTCCCCCTTTAGTTGTTGCATACGTTGCTAAAAAAAGGCCTGAGTCAGCTTCTGTGATGGCAAAATAACTATGTATTTTGTTATTAGCAATAAGACCTGCTTGGTTAGCATTTTCCAAAATATATTCAAAATACTTATGGATTCTTGTTTCTAGATTTGGTTTGTTTTCCAATAAAAACGTACTTACATTTTCTTTGGTTACGACCATTGGTATATTCCGTTTGATTTCTCGGTCTTTTGTTGCATCATACATATACCTTATAAAATCCGAATCTTTTGCAAATTCTTCCGAAACAATCAATACACCTAACATACTATAGGTGATATTTTTGGCAATAACTGAATTCGCTATGTTCTTTGCAGTAATAAAATCATTCGCGGGAAAGGTAATCACTTCTTGTGACGGTTCACTAGTGGGGCCTTCTTGTTTTGAGAACTCTGGATTTGAAATTAAATAGGTTACGTTAATATGATTTTTTTCCCCTTTATCTAATCCTATTGCAACGACATACGCTCTTTTGTCAATACTAACTTGATCCCAACAGCCAGTTAATAATAACAACATAAACAATAAAAAGAGAAAATAAAGTAAGCGTTTTATATTTCTCATTGATTTAATTCTCCTTTAAGTTTTGCTATAACCCATAATATTAAAGGAAGGAAGAAAAAAAATGGTGATGTAATATAAATATATTGCTCTCTTAGATTAAATACGGTAAATACTGGTGCCTCAGGAATTAAACTTATAAATATGATTAATATAGCAAGTGAAGGTACAATATATTCAAATTGTTTAATTTTAAAAAGAGCCCCAAATAGTAAAGCACTTATATACAAATAGAAAGTAAATCGGATAAAGGATGCAATGAGCCAAAAAGGTAAAAATAGCGATTCTACATTCGTTAAAAACCCTAATTGAATATAACGTAGCGTTTCATGAAAAGGATAATTCATTAAATTAATAGAACGATAATCAAACAACATAATATAACTAATTAGAGAGAGTACGAATATAAACGTTACATATATGAATCCCATCCATATCACTTTTTTATAAACGGTTGTACTACGCACGGTGGTAGCAATTAAACCAAGATAAAGGAAATCTGAATAAATCGATGCATTGATTGTACTCTCTTTTATTATTTCAACCATCCCATTCCCTAGTATAGGAAATAAGTAGTTAGTTCGTCCTTGAGAAAAAGTTAAAATTATGACTACAAAAAGAGCAAAATTTAACCAAGGAAGGGTAATCCAAGAAGTTGAACCAATATACGCTAAACCTTTTTTAGCTCCGTATGATGCGACACCCATTAAGACAATATAAATAATAAAAATAGGTGTTTTTACAAAGTACATAGTATTGATAATGTCTGTATAAACAGCCGAATTGATAATAATTGAGTATGTCTCAATTATCCATAAAAGAAATAACACAAATAACCCAATATACTTTCCCAATAAATGGTTAATGATGTCAACTAAATGTTTGTTCTGATATGCAATAATAACTTTAGTTAAAAAATAGATGGGTATTATCGAAATTAGGCACATAACAATTACGGATATCCATGCTGCATTTCCTGCCTTTTCATATAATGCCGTTGGTGTACTATCAGTTAATTTTGTACCAATCGTTATAACTATAATGGCGAAGAATTCCCTTGTTCCGATTTTTCCATTTGTATTATCCATTTTTTTCTCCTGCTTTTTTCTCTATATCCTTTGGTTTTAAATATCCCGGCCTAAATATTTCGCTTCTTAACAGTCTCCTAAAAACAGTATCTTTAGATGTTGAATCGTTCGGAGTCATTGGTGCCATGTAAGGAACCCCAAAAGATTTAATGGATGTCATATAAAATAATCCAAAAGTAAATAATGCAGTCAATCCATACAATCCAAAGAAGCCTGCTGAAATGATAAAAGCGAATCGCAATAAACGGACTGTATAGTTCAAATTGGTGTCGCCTATTGCGAAGGAGCTTAAACCTCCGAGTGCCACAATAATGACAACTAGCGGACTAACAAGATTGGCTTGTACAGCAGCCTGTCCTAATATTAATGCACCTACAATACCAATAGTTGGACCGATTGGCTTTGGAACTCGTAGCCCACCTTCTCTTATCAACTCGAACCCAATTTCCAACATTAATACTTCAACTAAAGATGGAAAAGGTACAATCTCTCTCGTTGAAGAAATGGCCAAAAGTAAATCTGCAGGTATCATCTCCACATGGAAATTCGTAATTGCAACATACATTGCTGAAATAAATAGTGTAATAAATAACGCAAGTACCCTTAAAATTCTTATGAAATTTCCATATAAGAATCGTAAATAATGGTCTTCCGGGTTATGAAAAAATGACCAAAAGGTTGCAGGTAATATTAAGCAATCCGGTGAATTATCCATTATTAGGACGATAAAACCATCTTCAATAAACTCAGCTGCACGATCAGGTCTTTCCGTATATAAAATAGTTGGGAAAATTGATTTGTTATGGTCTTCAATATATTCTTCCAATATCGAAAGAGTTTGAATCGAATCTACATCCATTGAAGTTACTTTTTTTCTGATATTGTTTAATAGTTCATCATTTGTTACATCTTTTATATAAAGTAAGTACAATTCATTCTTCGCTCTTTTCGAGATGGTAGTTGATTCAACAATGAGTTTTTCATCTCGAATTTTCTTTCTAATTAATGATATATTCGTCATAGCTTGTTCATTGAAAGATTCTTTTGGACCCTTTACGACTACTTCATTTTCCGCTTTCTCAACACTTCTTCCTTGAAACTTACCTGTACTAAGTATGAGAACATCTGATTGTCCATCAATAAAAAGTGCTGTGTTGCCATTATTTACTTCTTTAAGAACATCTTCTATTACTTGGGCTGTTTTCATCTGCGTAGAAGATAAAATCATCTCTATAGTTTTAGTATCATCCTTATTCACAATTAATGGTCGAATGATCATCTCTTCAATGATTTTTGTATCTGAAATCGAACTAATACTAAGTGTTGCAGCCTTTATATTTAGTCCGCCAATTTCAATATTTCGAATATTAACATCACTATTAGTTGGAACGAAATAAATATCCTTAAAAATATCTAATGTATTTTCTAAATCTGTATCAATCTGCTTTTTCTTAAGCAAATCATCCTCAGTTGCTGCTTTTTCATACTGTAGATGTTCCTCTTTTATTAAATTTTTTATAAAATATTTAACTCTTTTTTTCCCCAATTTTATTAGCAACTCCATATTTTTTCTTATTGTTCCACTGTTAAAAAGAGTTATGTATAAAAACTGAAATTAGATTATTGTCTAGCATGATTTATTTTACCGAAGTTCAAACTACGTAAATTGTTACGATACATTGGCAAATTTGCTTAGATACTGCTAAAATCATATAGTTATCATAGTACGTGTATATAAAGGAGATTTATTACCTAATGAATATAGTTTTAACCACGCTAAATGCTAAATATATCCATACTAATTTAGCACTTCGATGTTTAAAAGTAGCAGCTCGCCCTGAGTTTGAACCAACGATTGTTGAATATACGATTAAAGACCCTACATTCAATATCGTGACAGATCTTTATCAACATAAACCAGATGTTGTTGGGTTTAGTTGTTATATATGGAACATTGAGGAGACAATTCGTGTTATTAAAATGTTAAAAACGGTTTCCCCTCATACGAAAATAATTTTAGGTGGGCCCGAGGTTTCCTATGATGTCCATCATTGGTTACGTCGATTAGAAAATGAAGTTGATTTTATCGTCATGGGTGAAGGGGAGTTTTCTTTCAAACAATTACTAAAGTTCCTTGACGGTCAAATTGAAATAGATGAAGTACCTGGTATCTGTTATCTTGTTGATGGCAAAATGAAAATACATCCACAACCTAAGAAAATCGATTTACGCGAGCTACCTAGTCCCTTCCGTTTAGAGGAAGACCGACCACATTTAGGGAAACGTATTCAATATATTGAAACAAGCCGTGGGTGTCCTTTTAGCTGTCAATTCTGTCTTTCTTCCATTGAAGTCGGTGTTCGCTATTTTAACCGTGACAAGATTAAAGAAGATATTCGCTACTTGATGGCAAATGGTGCCAAAACAATCAAATTCGTCGATCGCACCTTTAATATTAGCCGTAGTTATGCTATGGAAATGTTCCAGTTTTTGATTGATGAACATGTACCAGGGGTCGTTTTCCAATTCGAAATCACGGCAGATATCATGCGTCCAGAAGTCATTCAGTTCTTAAATGACAACGCTCCAAAAGGACTATTCCGTTTTGAAATTGGTGTTCAATCCACAAATGATTTAACGAATGAACTCGTAAAACGCCGTCAAAACTTCGAGAAGTTAAAACGAACGGTGACAATGGTTAAAGATGGTGGAAAAATTGATCAGCATCTCGATTTAATTGCTGGATTACCAGAAGAAGATTATGATAGCTTCCGTCAAACATTTAATGATGTATTTGCAATGCGACCAGAAGAATTACAGCTCGGTTTCTTAAAACTATTACGTGGGACAGGACTACGAGTGGAAGCTGAAAAGTATGGATACACATATGTTGATATTGCACCTTACGAAATTTTCTCCAATAACGTGTTAACTTTCGATGAAATTATTCGTATTAAGCAAGCCGAAGACGTACTTGAAAAATATTGGAACGATCATCGCATGGACCATACCATTGAGTACCTTGTGACGAAGGGATTTGAAACACCTTTTGACTTTTTCCAAAACTTCGGAACGTATTGGGAAGAAAAAGGTTGGTCACGAATCGGTCATCAGTTGGAGGATTTATTTAGAAGATTGGAAGAGTTTTTAGCTACTCAGAACAATATCAACCTGCCAATTGTCCGTAGTTTAATGCAACTTGATTATTTATCAAAACAACAATTCCAACCGCGTAAATTGTGGTGGGAGGAACGACTGTCTGCTGATGAGCTAAAACATATTTATCAGATCCTGAAAGAATCACCGGATCTTGCAGGAAGTGAATTTGCCAGAATGAATGTAAGTGAAAAAGAATTCTTTAAGCATTCATTAATCATCCCATTTGCTTTTGATTATGAAGCTTATTTAAATGGTGATATTATTCCAATGGAAGGCTATTTATTTACCTTCTTCCGGCAAGGACAAACACCTTACTTTGCGACATTAAATAGCATTAAGGAATATAAATAATAGGGCTAAATCCATGCCCCTATTCATGTACTAAACAAGGAACGCTCCGAGGAGGTTCCTTGTTTAATTTCTTGAGTATTTTTATGAATTTGAACACATTCTTATTAAAATGGTTTCAAATTATTTAAAGATTGATTAGAAAGTATAAGTTGAACTTGAATTGCATCAACTAGAGTTTTATTATTGAGTTTATAGTTTTAATTTTTCTAAATTAAAAAATAACTTTTACATATGGAGGTCTTTCCGTGAAATTAAACGCTAAGGAAATGGAAATCGTAGAGATTTTAGAAAAAGATGCGCGTATTGCAACAGAAGACGTTGCGAAAATGATTGGCCTAAGTGTTGAGGAAACAAAGCAGACAATCAAGACACTTGAAGATCATAAGGTCATCGTTCGTTATATTTCTGTCGTTGACTGGAATAAAGTTGAAGAACATCCTGGCGTTCGTGCGATGATTGACGTAAAAGTAACACCGAAACGTGGTGTTGGCTTCGATGAGATTGCTGAAAGAATTTATCGCTTTGACGAAGTAAATTCGGTTTATTTAATGTCTGGTACGTATGATCTGTCGGTTATCGTTGAAGGAAAATCGATGAACGAAGTAGCAAACTTTGTCTCACAAAAGCTTTCTACACTAGATTCTGTGATTTCAACTACAACACACTTTATTTTGAAAAAATACAAACATGACGGTATTATATTCGAACCAGATAATAAAGACAAAAGAATTGTGGTGTCACCTTAATGAAATCAACAAAAAGTTCGTATGTATCAAAAATGGTTAATGATTTAAAACCATCCGGTATTCGTCGATTTTTTGATTTGGCTGCAGGGATGGAGGGTGTTATCTCCCTAGGTGTAGGTGAACCTGATTTTGTCACACCTTGGAATGTCCGAGAAGCTGCCATCAGTTCCCTTGAACGCGGGTTTACTTCTTATACACCTAATTCAGGTCTACTTGAGCTTCGTGAAGAAATCGCAAATTATATGAGAAACCAATTTAATGTTGATTATTCAGCAAAAGATGAAATTATCGTAACAGTTGGAGCAAGTTCGGCTATTGATCTTGCTATGAGAACAATATTAGATCCGGGCGATGAAGTAATTGTCGTAGAGCCTTGCTTCGTATCCTACGTTCCGATGGTCGAACTAGCTGGTGGTAAAGCGATTCAGGTACAAGCATTAAAAGAAAATGACTTTAAAATCATGCCTGATCAGTTAGAAGCAGCCATTACAGATAAAACAAAAGCAATTTTGTTATGTTCTCCTAATAACCCTACTGGTACGATGTTAAGTAAGCATGAACTAGAAGGGCTTGCGGAAATCGCGAAGAAGTATGATTTATTAATAATTGCCGACGAAATTTATGCTGAGCTATCATATGACGAAGAATACACAAGTATGGCAGCAATTGAAAATATGAGAGAAAGAACAATTCTCATAAATGGATTTTCAAAAGGCTTTGCCATGACTGGATGGCGTCTTGGGTTCGTTTGTGCCCCTATCGAAATTTCAAGTGCGATGTTAAAAGTACATCAATACGCTTTAATGTGTGCATCAACAATGTCACAATACGCAGCAATTGAGGCTCTAAGAAATGGTCGCCCAGAGGTGGAAGAAATGGTGAAAAGTTATCGACGTCGCCGTAATTACATCGTCCAATCATTTAATGAAATTGGGTTAGAATGCCATGTACCTGGTGGTGCTTTTTATGCATTCCCTTCTATCGCATCAACTGGATTAAGTTCTCAAGAATTTGCAGAACAATTATTAATGAAAGAAGGCGTAGCTGTTGTGCCGGGAGATGTGTTCGGCGAAAGCGGTGAAGGTCATATCCGCTGTTCCTACGCTTCTTCTTTAGAACAATTACAGGAAGCTGTCAAAAGAATTAAACGATTTATCGATTCGTTGCAAGAAACGAGATAGTCCGTTAGAATTTTGCTGTTGAGTTTGAATTGGCTCAACAGCTTTTTTCTATAATTACAGATTTATTATGACGCGATTCTGTAGGATTATCTAGATCGAAACATGCTTCTTTCCTTTAAGGTATTTTTCTTTATTTGCAATAGATTGGTTCTATAGGACATTTCTTTCATTTTCATTTCTTGTTATGTCTCATAGAGCTCTTCTTCGAGACATTTCTTTGTTTTTCATTTCCGGTTTTGTCTCATAGAGCGCTTCTTCGGGACATTTCTTTGTTTTTCATTTCCGGTTTTGTCTCATAGAGCGCTTCTTCGGGACATTTCTTTATTTTTCATTTCCGGTTTTGTCTCATAGAACGGTTCTTCGGGACATTTCTTTATTTTTCATTTCTTGTTTTGTCTCATAGAACGCTTCTTCGGGACATTTCTTTGTTTTTCATTTCCGGTTATGTCTCATAGAGCGCTTCTTCGGGACATTTCTTTATTTTTCATTTCTTGTTTTGTCTCATAGAGCGCTTATTCGAGACATTTCTTTGTTTTTCATCTCCGGTTTTGTCTCATAGAGCGCTTCTTCGGAACATTTCTTTGTTTTTCATTTCCGGTTATGTCTCATAGAGCGCTTCTTCGGAACATTTCTTTGTTTTTCATTTCCGGTTTTGTCTCATAGAGCGCTTCTTCGAGACATTTCTTTCATTTTCATTTCTTGTTATGTCTCATAGAGCACTTCTTCGAGACATTTCTTTCATTTTCATTTCCGGTTTTGTCTCATAGAGCTCTTCTTCGAGACATTTCTTTCATTTTCATCTCCGGTTTTGTCTAATGGAACGCTTCTTCAGGACATTTCTTTGTTTTTCATCTCCGGTTTTGTCTCATAGAGCGCTTCTTCGAGACATTTCTTTCATTTTCATTTCTTGTTATGTCTCATAGAGCGCTTCTTCGGGACATTTCTTTGTTTTTCATCTCCGGTTTTGTCTCATAGAGCGCTTCTTCGGGACATTTCTTTCATTTTCATTTCTTGTTATGTCTCATAGAACGCTTCTATGAGACATCTCATCCAATGCTACTTCCTATTTCACCTCGCATAAGACCTATTCGGGACAATTCAGCCAACTCCATACCTTATCTAAGGGAATGGTACTAAGGGACATTGAGATCCCCTCACCTCCCCCCAGCTATCACATACTATAGAGAAAAAGAAAGGAAGGTGCTTGTGATGTCACATCAAAAGCATCATTATTCTCGAAAGAATTGGGCTCCAATTGAAGTCATTGGTCTTGTTATAGTTCTGATTGCACTTATTGCATTACTATTTGCTCCAAACTCACTCTCACAACTATTTGACCTAACAATTAATGAAGTATTCAACGTCGTCGTGCCGATTTTCTTAACTGGAACCGTCGGAATTGCAATCATTGTCAGTGTAATACTAGGAAGAATTTTAGAACGACTTGGCTTTACTGACGGGTTAATTCGACTCTTTGTCCCAATTATGAAATGGATGCACATCAATCCAACGGTCATAATTCCAAGTATTTATAATATATTAGGAGATATTAATGCAGCTGGAAAAATCGCAGCGCCAGTATTAGAAAAAGCTAACGCAACAGAGGCTGAACAAAAAATTGCCGTTGCAACGATGATCCAATCTCCACAATCCTTTGCTACATTTGTTCTTGGATTAATTGCACTATCTGCAGCAGGTATAAATTTGTTCCCAATTATCATTCTCTCTATTTTTGTCCCCCTCATTGTCGTCCCATTTATTCTTTCAAGAACGATTTATCGTGACACGAGAAAAGTAGATTTACATGAACTGCCACGTTTCACACCAAACACTAAGCCATTAGAAACACTATTTCAATCTGCAAAAGAAGGAACAGAACTCTTATTATTAGTCATCATTCCGGCAGTAGCTGCAGTATTTTTTGTCATTGGTGTGTTGAAGTTTATGGGTGTTTGGGAATTGATTGAATCGATATTAACTATTCTACTAAATTACTTGAGTATTGACGCATCATCAGGAATTCTCTCTATCCTTGCCGCTCCAACACTCGCTGTTGCTCAACTTGCTGAATACTCTAATACCATTTCTCCGGGCATTGTTGTCGGTTCGTTTGTTATTGCCAATTCAGGTCTTCCACTTTCTGTTCTATTTGGGCAGATGCCTGCTACTTGGCGAGCATGTTCTAGTCTAAGAGAAAAAGATGTCATTGAAGCTGCATTAATCGGTCTTGTGATCCGTTTCACAACTGCTTGGATTTTAGGATTTATTATAACTCCATTTTTGGTGGTGTAAGCGTTGTCAAAGTATATCGTTAAAGCTCGAAAATTAATTACTGTATCAGAGCTTGGCACGATCGATCATGGTGCAATGGTTATTCAAAATGGGAAGATTATGGATATTGGCTCCTGGAATGAAATAAAACTAAACTACGCTGAATCGAAAATTGTTGTTGATTATGGTGACTTAGTCATAGCTCCTGGACTAATCGATTGTCATACTCATTTACTTGAATTTGCACCTTCATCGCTCTATCCAATAACAAAACATGCACAATTACTCGCAGCGAAAGCCATTTTGTTAAAAGCTCTTTCTTCCGGTATTACAGCCCTTGGTGAACAATTATGTGGCAGCCCAATGTTAAATACAGATATAGATGAATTAAAAATATCGCTTAAAGATTTTCCTTTAGATATTACGTTTGCAACAAACAGCATTTCAATTGGATTTGAATCCATACTCCATTTTACATCCGTTACTGGTTCAATAGCAGTCAATCGTGATGTATTAGTTCACCCCGATATTATAAAAGTAATTTCAAAATACAATGAATTTGCTGGTGAGAATGTCTTTATCAATGCAACACCAGCGAATTTTACAAAAGAGCTTGTTCCAAATGCAGGAGAGCTAATCTACTCACAAGAGGAACTACATTCGATTGTTTCCATTTTTCATTCAATGGATAAAAAAATTGGTACCCACGTCGCAGGTAAAGAAGGAATTGAAATGGCACTTCATGCTGGATTTGATGTACTCCATCATGCGCATGGTATTACAGAGGAACAAATAGAACGTGCTGCTACACAAAATGTTATGATTGTGGCTACTCCCCTGGGTGGAACCCATCTTCCCCCAAACACAATTAATGAAGTAATAAGAATGATTAAATTAAATATTCCAGTCGCTATCTCAAGTGACGGTTACTTGCCACTACATGAAAATACCGTAACCTTCCCTAAAGTAATGCAAGGTTTAATCGGCCCAGACTCATTAATGACGATTGCACACCCTTATTTGGTCTCGATGATAGATGCTGGTTACGACGAAAATGATGCACTTTCCCTCATTACACTGAATCCTGCAAAAATACTTGAAAAGGAGAACTTACTGGGTTCTTTAACGATCGGAAAAGATGCAAACTTCATTGTCTCTAAAGGAATACCTGGTCTTGAAACTGTGGATTTAGAAAACATTAAGGCTGTTTATTTCAAAGGAGAGAAATACATTCAACGAGAATGAATTTTTGTAATTATAATAAAAAAACCGTTTCCCATGTTAGATGGTACCAACACCTAACGGAAACGGTCTTTCTTTTTGAATCGCTTGTATTCATTAACATATTATATATTTGATTTTGTAATAAGACTATAAGTAAATTATGGTATCATTCGACAAATTAACATAATCGCTTAATAAATTAACATTAAAATTGGGGTAATCACACAGGTAACTTTTTTAAAGGAACATATTATTTAATATAACTAT
Source organism: Lysinibacillus timonensis (assembly GCF_900291985.1). NCBI lineage: Bacteria > Bacillati > Bacillota > Bacilli > Caryophanales > Bacillaceae > Lysinibacillus > Lysinibacillus timonensis. The sequence goes on from NZ_LT985980.1 coordinate 598,453, forward strand.
TCGAAAGGAGAGGTTTTTATGAGTAGCAATTATCAAATGGGTTCTTATGGTAAAAAAGGTGATAACCACAACGGATTTGCATTGCTTGTCGTATTATTTATCTTGTTAATTATTGTTGGTGCAGCTTTTTTAAACGATAGTTACTAAGACATCCTGTTTTGCCGCAAATAGAATATTAAAATCCAAGAAGCTAGGAGAATTACTCTTAGCTTCTTTTTTATCACACGCTTTAAGTCTTCCTAGTAGTTATGAAAACTATAATGTTAATAAATGAAGAGGCTGGGACAGAAGTGGAAAAGAATAGTACTTTTTGGATGTGTTAACGTTCGTTTCCGATGCAAATTATATTTGCACCGAAACGAAGCGACAGGTGCAATTTTTTTTGCACCGAAAGCGAAGCGACAGGTGCAATTTTTTTTGCACCGAAAGCGAAGCGACAGGTGCAATTTTTTTTTGCACCGAAAGCGAAGCGACAGGTGCAGGTGCACTTTCAGCCTGCAGCTCCTACGAACGACTTCCATATAAGGGGTAATTAAATTTTCACTATATACCAAATTATCTGTTTGTTGAAAACTAACTTTTGTCTTAGCCTCTTTTTCAGTTTCTCATCCTTCTAAAAAGTAAAAAATCAACCCTACTAACATGAATAACAAAAGGAATAATAGCCTAAATTTTAACTTATTCATTTTTCAAACACCCCTTTGCTTAATTGCACATGTTTTTCCTTCAGGAAACTTTTTAGGTGAAAAAATGCAATCCGTACTAATAATATGCAGTTCCTTTTAAGAACATTCCCTAAAACGTAACTTGTTAAATGTAGGGAGAACATTAACTAATTCTCACCTCTATTATATTCAGAAACAATCAAACAGACCCTGAAAAATGTAACATTTCAGTATATACAAAAAAGATGCCAATCCCTCCGGATTAACACCTGTATTCATTAATCCTTTTTTATGGCTCCCATACCTTCTAAAATAATTTTAGCATCAGCGTTTAGAAAATTAATAACCTCTTTTTTTAAAAGCAATTGTTCATTCCCTTTTACACAAAGCTTAATACCTCTTACGTCAAACTTTGAAGCATACATATTGATTGTATTTATTTTAGACATTTCAATTTTTGTTAATGGCTTTTCTCCAGTATCATTGCGATTTTGTAGGAAGTTAAGAATTTCTCTTGCATTACTTTTTAATTTATTTTTATTTTCAATCAAAAGATCCATATTTTCTTCAATATATATTCTTGCAGTAGCAAATTCTAGCTCATCAACCGAATTATTAACTTTTCTTATAATTTCATTTACATCCACATCTTTTGCCCCCAATCATAGCTGTATTTTATGTATCGGACAAAATTGAGTTAAATAAAGAGGAGATTATCCCAATACAATGAATATTAATGCGAAAAATAAATTGTCCTCTTTTTTGTTTATCATTAAATTTAATTTGTTTTTATTTTTTATTTTGTTTTTTTGTCGTTATGTATCGTTTATACGTACTAATGACAATCATCATAACAAATAACACGACCATTAAATAAACTGAAATTACTAATACATCGCCAAAATTCATGAACTTCTCTCCCGTTTAGGTACTTACTCTAATAAGTAAATAGCTCTTTTAAATTACTTTTTCATTAAAATCATAACATATGAATTCCATGGTTGCCTTATGGCACTCCACAAACGTGCTTATTACTTTGGTATATTTTACTACGTATTGAGCTTAACTCATGCTAGAATGATAAAGGCTATATTTAAATTTGAGGAATCGGAAAAGGTTTATCAATCAATAATAAGATATAAGTTTTAACAACTTTCATCCAATAAACATGTTGACAGCGAAAAAGCCATTAGCATACAAGGAGGCAACTATTATGGAACTAAACTTAAACGATGCTTTTATCGAACGTTGCAATAAAGAAACTGAAGAGGTTATTACACAAGAGCAACCATCATTTTTATCAACACCCATTACATTTTTAAAACAACATCGAGAAGAATTTGTCTATATTGAATCTCCAGAATTTGAAGCTTACAAAACCGATGCCATTTCAATTGAGTTAGATGATGTTTTTAACATTTATATGGCATTACTTGGATTTAAAGTTCAGAAAAAACATACTAGCGCCATTAAAACATTTTTGAGCGAACAGCTCCAAGGTGAAAACCAATATTTTAGCGCAAGCTTCTCTGGGGATGAAGGATTATGGGAGTTAAACATACCGATTGAAGGCATTAAAGGTTTTAACGAGAATCTGACAATTTCTGAAGTATTAGTGAGTACAATAGGTTTTTTACAATCTTTATTAGACTATTTAGAACAATAATAAGTGCAACAAAAAGGATGAACATCATTTGACTAACAATCATAGCAACACTTTCATCTATACCTTTGTCCATCATATAGATGAGTTTGATATCTGCCGAATGGAAATGAGAGCATTTTTTGGATTCGATACTAAGGCGAATTATTTATTAAGTAACATTAGAATCGACCCAAGTCGAAGTCCATTTATACAGGATCGACTTGAAATATTATTTGAAGGAAGCAGTATTCCCGACATTATACAATTTGCAAAAACGTTCGTATTAGAATCTACGACTTATAAAGTTATATGTTTAAATAAAATCGACATTGGTGAAACAAAAAAAATACACCATCCTGAACGAAGACAATTAGAACGAGAAATTGGCTTAGTCATTGAAGGCGAGCCTGATTTAGATCAACCAGATGTAATATTTGGTTTAATGCTACTAAATGGGCGTTGGTATTTCGGGAAATATGAGAAAAGCGAGTCTGTTTGGCGAAAACATATACATAAACCAAATAGCTATTCAACTGCGCTAAATACAAGAATCGCCCGTGCAGTGGCTAATATAGCAGTCCCTAACCCTAGCAATAAACGTGCAATCGATCCGCTATGTGGGATAGGAACAGTTCTTATTGAAGCTCTTTCAATGGGTATTAATATTGTAGGTCGTGATATAAACCCCCTTGTTTGCGTTGGCTCTAGGGAAAATATCGCTCATTTTGGCTATCATACTATCGTAACAAAAGGGCCAATATCTGAAGTTTCAGATTCATATGATGCTGCCATAATTGATTTACCTTATAATTTGGCAACACATATTTCACATGATGAACAGTACGATATTATTCAGCATGCTCGACGCATTGCAAAACGTGTAGTGGTTGTAACAATCGAAACAATCGATGATATGGTTCATGAGGCAGGGTTTACCATTGTAGACCGTTGTGAGGCTAAGAAACATTTATTTGTAAGGCAGATTCTATTATGTGAGTAAGTTTATATTTAAGTTAAACAAAAAATTGCAAATTTAAAGGCGCTGCTCGATAATTGTTATGCTAGAGCAGCGCCTTACTCAAATGAGTCTATATCATCATACAATTCAATTTGTTTTTTCAATTCCTATGTTGCCTCCCGGAGTATTAATTTATTATTTTCTAAAATTTTGATCATTTGTTGAAGGATTTTTTCTTCCACTTTTGGTGAAGCATTAATTTCCTTACTAATAATTGTGTATAAATCTAAAATTGTGCTTACGTCGAGCTTATGTTTTTCCGCTAATTGGAAAGCTCGCTCTAACTGACCGGTTATCATCGGCATTCCTCCCTAAAAATGTAGTTACTTCTATTTTATGATGTTTTCAAAAATTTTTCATCATTTTAGACTAAAAAAAATTTATTTATTTCAATGTATCAATTTTCTCTTATTTGAAAATAGGCAAGAGTAAGAACTTAATTCCCTACCCTCTTTACCTAATTAGTATGACGTTTTTAGTCAAATCGATTCATGTTAAGCCGTTAGATATGATGTTGCATATTAATAATTTTTTCCCCTTTAAACGTAGAATCTGTAACAATCAACAAATCCTCATTTTTAAATACATAAAAGCGATCCGAATCGAGTAGGAAACTAGCCATTAATTGGCTAGTCGACCTCTCACACCACCGTACGTACGGTTCCGTATACGGCGGTTCAATAACTTAAGTATCGACGCTCATACAAATAATTAAGGTCCTTTATTCCCCATTTGATGAGCGTTTTTGTTCTAATAGCTTTATGTAGAGTTTCACTTCCTGAAATCCTCCAATAACCCTTACGGGTATTCGCTACTTTCCAGGCTTCATTGTGTTGGATACCTAATCTCCTAAGTTGATAGTACCTTGTCTTGACTTTCTTCCACCTTTTCCAAATAAGTTGCCTTAACCGATGGTTTAGCCACTTTCTCATATCTTGAATGAACATTTTCATCAAACCAATGCCATAGTAATTTATCCATCCAACCGTAACTTGATTAATTTCTTTAACGATATCCTCAAATTTACCAGTACGATTTCGTCTAGTTTTATATTTTAGTTTATCTCTGAATCTTTTCTTCGCGGAGTGGTGTGGTCTACATCCTGTACTTTTAGATGTACTGTGGATACAGAAACCTAAAAATTTTAGTTTGGTCGGAGACCCCACCTTACTTTTAGTTTTATTAACTGTCAGCTTCAGTTCCTTCTCCAAAAACTTTGTAATGCTATCAAGGACACGTTCACCAGCTCGTTTACTTTTAACGTAGATGCAAAAATCATCCGCAAAGCGAACGAATTTATGTCCTCTTTCCTCCAGTTCTATATCTAACTGATTTAAATAAACATTACTAAGAATTGGTGAAAGTACACCGCCTTGAGGCGCACCGAATTCAGTTGGTTTGGTAAAGCCATTCTCTAATATTCCGCTTTTAAGAAATTTCCAAATTAGCTTTAATATAATTTTATCTTTAATGAATTCCTTGAGGTATTCCATTAGCTTTTGATGGTTAATGGTGTCAAAGTAACTTTTGAGATCACAATCCACTACCACTTTATAGCCTTGTTCATAGTATTTGATAGATTTCTTTATGGCTTGGTGTTGGTTTCTATTTGGTCGAAAACCAAAACTTGAATCGGAAAATTTCGGGTCTATTATTCCACCTATTACTTGATATATTGCTTGTTGGACCATACGGTCTCTAACACATGGAATGCCTAATTTTCGTTTTGTACCATCCGCCTTCGGGATTTCAACCCGTTTGACTGGAAGAGGCTTATATGAGCCATCTTTCAGTTTTCTCTTAAGATGGGGTAGGTATTTACTGACATGACCAAAAAGTTCATCTACTGTCATTCCATCTATTCCAGGCGCACCTTTGTTGGCTTTAACCTTCTTACATGCTCTGAAAAGATTATTACTATCAATTACTTTATCAATTAAATCGATACCATCTTGTTGACCTACTTCTTTAACGGCAGGACTACACACTCTTGCATACTCTTCAGTTTCCAACTTATCCCTTTGCAAACAGCCATCTTGCGATGTTTTCTGCGGTCTTTGCACTGCCATCACCTCCGTAATTCTTCAAGATTGCTATTGTTCAGTCCTTCATTTCAGAGAAACTACTATGACCTCTGCTGACTTCTTACAATTCAGCTTGCCATCACTGGTAAGCTTGTTCCTGTGAGATATTCCATCTCTCTTGTCGGGAACCCTTGTAAGACCTCCCCGGGTAAGAGCTACAACCTTCCTCCCATGTAACTGCTATATTTACTGTATGGAACTCGTGCAGTATTGGACTTCGTTTTGTTTAGCAAACTCGTCCATTCCAATTCAGCCTTATATATAGTTTCTGTCCGTCAGTTCGGGATTTTGCCTCCGGCTTCCTTCAGATTCCACCTCACGGTGGACACCCTTGCCATCAGCTAACAGTTCCTACTGCCAAGCCTGTAGTGGACTTTCACCACCAAGTTGTAGCCCATGCCGGGCACACTAAAAAAGGACCGTCTCAAAATTTCTTTTAAGATAGTCCCAATACATTTGAGAATATTAGTGGAATACGATTGTTTTGTTTCCTTCTACAATGATACGGTTTTCTAAATGCCATTTTACAGCTTTAGTTAAAACACGACGTTCAATTTGACGGCCAATTTTCTTTAATGTTGATATATTATCACGATGATCCACCCGTTCAACATCTTGTTCAATAATTGGACCTTCATCTAATTCATTTGTCACATAATGAGATGTTGCTCCGATTAATTTGACCCCTCTTTTATGTGCACGTTCATATGGATTTGCGCCAATAAATGCAGGTAAAAACGAATGATGAATATTAATAATTCGATTTTCAAAATGATCAACAAACTCTGGCGTTAATATTTGCATATAACGAGCTAAAATTAGTAAATCAACATTATATTCTTCCATTAATTTAATTTGTTCCGCTTCTACTTGTTTACGAATGTCTTTGTTTGCAGGTAAATAGTAGAAAGGAATACCGTACGATTCGACAATTGAACGCGCATCTTCATGATTACTAATCACTAAAGCAATATCTGTTTCTAGATCACCGTTTTGCCATTCCCAAAGAAGTTCTAATAAACAATGCAGTTCTTTTGAGCAGTAAATAGCAGAACGTTGGCGTTTATTTAAATAGTAAAAACTATACTCCATTTCATATTGAGATGCAATTACCTCAAACTCATTTTCCATTTGAGATGATTTATTTTGTAAGTGATCACAATGGAATTCAATTCGAATGAAAAAAGTTCCGTTTTCGGGATCACTAGAATATTGATTGGATTCAATAATATTTGCATTATGTTTAAATAAAAATGTCGATAAAACTGAAACAATACCTGGTTTATCTGGACATTTTACTAACAATCGTGCACGGTTTTCTAAATACTTTCCTTGTTCTAACGGCATACTTACAACTCCCTAATCTCCAAATATTACATCTACATATTATCTATTATTTTCGAAAAAACAGCAAGAAAACAATCGTTGGAGATTAGTATTATATACAAAAAAGTAAACTCTTTACAAAAAGTACTAATAAAAGATATCCGTACTTATATAACAATTTCTACAAATAATGAATATATTGTGAACCTAAAGCCTAAATTATCAATAACTAAGAAGTCTCATGTAAATAAGTTTGTCTAAGTCCTTCCTCAATACTATACAAAGGAGATAGGTTTAGTAATCGTTTAGCTTTTTCATTACTAAGACAACTATGTTTAATGTCGCCTGGTCTAGCACTTACATAAACAGGACAAATCTCACTACCTTCAATTTTACTTAATATACTTATAATGCGATTTATTGATGTTCTTTGACCAGTAGATACATGAATAATTTCTTGATTTCCACTTTCAATAGCGTTGATATTTGCCCTTACAACGTCATAAACATGGATGAAATCGCGTGTTTGCTCACCATCGCCATACACTTTTAATTGATTATTCTTTTTTAACCCATCAATGTATATAGCTATAACACCACCTTCTCCTTTTGCAACCTGTCTAGGTCCGTATACATTACCATATCTAAGAATAGTGAAAGGTAACTGATAATATTTTGAATATAATTTAATGTAGTTCTCAGCTGATAATTTTGACTGGCCATAAAAAGAGATAGGTGATGTCACATCTTGCTCGGTTATTAAATCTTTCTGTAAATCCCCATAAACTGCTGATGTTGAAGCAAAAATAAATTTTTTAACTCCTACTTCTTTGCTAGCATCTAATATATTAATAGTTCCGTTTATGTTAATATTTGCATCTTCAACTGTATTACTTATTGAAGTTGTTACATCTGCCTGAGCAGCAAGATGAAAAACAAGATCTGGCTTAATTTGCTTTATTATTTCAGTTGCTTCCTTGGTTCTAATATCTACAATATGAGAATGAACATTAGCATGTAAATTTTCCACTTTTCCAGTTGATAAATTATCTATCACATGGACTTCATATCCTTTTGATACAAGTTCATCTACAAGGTGAGAGCCTACAAAACCTGCCCCACCTGTCACAATTGCTTTCATATTTCTACCTCACTCTCTATTTGCTACTAGTAAGGTATGAAAAGTCAACGAATGTGTATAGGACATAAAGATATGAGAAGTCTGTGAAATAGAAGCTTTACGGTAATTAATGGAATTTATAATCAAATGGAAGGTTATTCATAATTTGGTTTTGTACTGTTTTGTCACTTTTACTGCTTAAATTTACTTTAATCGGTTGATTCGAATGGTCTTTAAATACAAAGGGATTTAGTAGACTGTAATTGGGAGGTAAATTTTGTAAAATTTGATTTAGTACTTCTTGATCTATTTTTTGCTCATTAAATTTTTCTACTTCCTCTTTCAATAATTGAATAGCTTCGGGATTGGGAAATACATATCCTTCTGGTAAAGAACGAATTATTTTTAATAAGATTGGCCTTGGCATGTAAATATGACTGGTCGAATTTTTTACGAGAAACAAGGAGTTGTAGTCACTTTGTTCAATGACATCAATATCTGAGAGATCATCAATGTAAGCTTCAAGGTCTTCACGCTTCTTCTTATTAAACCATAAATTGTTCCATATCCGTTTGATCTTCCCTGTAATTCTTAAATAGGCAATTAATAGATAATATTTAAGTGTTACAAAAATTACGCTCATTGTTTTCGCCCTCTCAGTAATCCCTTATATATATCCATTATTTTCATCATTCCACTGTCAATTGACCAATGAGTCATTCCCCACTTTTTCGCATTAGCTCCTAAAGTCTTACGAAGTTTGTCATTTGCTAGTAATAAATTTATATTATTTGTCAGCATAGACGTATTTCTTGGTGGCGTTAATAAGCCTGTAACCCCGTGTTGGATTACTTCGGGTACACCTCCGACGTCAGATGCGATAACTGCTTTACCTGCAATTTGTGCTTCAATGACAGATATTGGTTGGTTTTCAATTAATGTTGGAAGTACAAAAATATCTGTTTGTTTTAGTAAGCTAGGTACATCGTCTCTTTTCCCTAGGAAAATCACATGTTTTTCTAAATCTAGATTTCTAACTTGTAATTTTAGTTCTTCTTCTTTTTCCCCTGTTCCAGCAATCCAACAGACCCAATCATCTCTAATAGCTCTTAAATCACTAAGTGCCGAAATTAAATAGTTAACTCCTTTTAGTTCAACTAATCTTCCTGCATATAAAATGACTTTTTTGTTTTCCGGACGTACCATCGTCACTTGTTGTCTCGATTTTCTAATAAACTCTTCTGTATCAAATCCATAATGTAAAATCTTAATTTGTTTCTCTGGAACATTAAACTCACTAGTCAAAATGTTTTTCAACCATTGATTACATACAATTGTCACATCAGGTGTCGTTGCACCTCTATATTCAAGATCATCATAATATGCACGTGCTATTTCATTCGTTTCTGTTTTATGAACCGTTTCTAATTGAAGTCTAATTTCATGTGCAACAGAACCATGTATAGTCGCTACTAAAGGTGTGTCCTTTGGTTTTATTCTACTGATACAGTAAGTGGAGATGACATCTTGTGTATGAATTAGATCATACTTATCTAAACCGAAATATGCAGCACTTAGCTCATATACATATCTTTGCATTTCTGTCCATCTTACTAGGAAATTGACATACATTTCTGGATAATTACTTTCATTTATGTTTGCATTAATAATTGGTATGACCTTATCTCTATTTATGACTCTTCCCTGACTGTACAATCTAACAGATAGATTTTCCTCATCATAACCTAAAATATCAACTTCATGACCATAAGATTCGAGTTTACTAGCTAATTGTTTCATATAGCTCCATACCCCTCCAACATGAGGTACAGGCCAATAAGTCGCTAATAGTATTTTCATTTTTATATTATCTCCTCTTTTATTATTCAACATTACATTATTTCCATAAAACTGTTATGGTGTAGGCAATTAATCCCTGATCCTTCTACGTAATCGATATCATTTGTAGAATTATCGGTGTTCCCTTAACAGGTATGTCATCCGTTTTTAAAATCAGTTTTTCATGTTCGATTGTATAAATTGCTCTTGGTTGTAAAACGCCATTTATAAATAAATTACATAACGAGAGTTTATCGAGATTAATGATTCGTTGCTCACCATAACCTTGAACCGAATCATGACTAGTAAATACATTTTTACATCCATCTGAAACCGTAAAAAATTCAAACACGTTAACATTTTTAGGGGATTTAAATATTTTTTCTTCATCGCTTTTTAATTTAGGAATTAACAGCAAAGGCTTAGGTAAATAAGTTGGGACTGTTATTTTTGTCATCATAAGCACTCCTCCTTCCTGCCACTAATACATAAAAGAGTTATAGGCAGATTAACAAACCTACAAGTGACTATCGTAACAAACAATTTTTTACAAACTGCATATGTTGTATATTATGAAAGGAGGGAGTTTATGGGTCTTAAAATCATTAAATCTGTATCCGCAATGCCTCAAAATATCATATTAGCACCAGACATATCTCGATTCTTCTATGAACTTAAAAAAAATGTACCAGAATCTTCAATATTTAGAATTAACGCTGAGGAATTCTTAGATGATACAGGCAGTAAGGTTAGTTCTTTACCTGCACTTAATATGATGAATAGTTATTTCAATGTCTACATTAATGGTATTTTACAGATGGATGACATTTTTAGTTACACTGCTGGCGAAAGAGGAATAGGTAACTTACTTATTTCAGTGCCTGATGGATCAGAACTAGATATAGGGACGTCTATCGTATTAGAAGTAGTCAACTTTGAACCAACAGTTAAAGGTGGATTTTAGACTCTAAATCTTCTATTTAAAGTCAAGGCCAAAGACGGATTCAATATGTCTTTGGCCTTTCATTTATTTACATAGATAAAATAGAATAGTAGATTTTTAACAACAACATATATTCTTGTAATTTTAGTTCTGTACATTCACCAATAATAAGAAGAATAGCGAAAAACCTTGACAATTCATGATCATCCAATAAAAGTTTCTTCCTCTTTTTTAGTCTCTAACTAAATTGGTTTTATACCATTCAATTGTTTGTAGAAGCCCTTCTTCTAAATTAGTTATTGGTTGATAGCCTAGTATTTTCTTCGCTTTATCTAAAGATGGAATACGAGCAGGAATATCTTCAAATCCTTTACCATATGCTTTTTCATAAGGAACAAATTCATATCCAACTGAGCTTCCTGTTAGATCGATGATTTTCTTAGCTAGTTCCAAAATGGTAATTTGCTGCGATGAACCGAGATTAAACGCTTCATTATTTGCTTCAGGCGCCATTGCAGCTTCAAGACCTTTTACGACATCTTTAATAAAACCAAAACATCTTAGTTGATTACCTTTTCCGTGAATCGGTAAAGCTTCTTGCAATAATGCTTTTTTAATAAATATAGGAATTACTCCACCATAGGCGGAATGATCCTGACGGGGTCCATAAGCATTAAAGAATCGAACAACTGTAACTGGCAAACCTTTTTTTGCATAAGCAAAGCATAAATGTTCATCTAACGCTTTTGCAGTAGCATAGCACCAACGATGAATCGAAGGGTCGCCTAATAACCTAGAAGATGTTTCGGAGTATGGAAGCTCTGAATTTTTCCCGTATATTTCCGAAGTTGAAGCAAAGATAACTTTTTTCCCATATTTATATGCTAATTCTAATACAACTCTAGTTCCATCAATATTCCCTTCAATAACCTTTAATGGATCATCTACCGTATTCTTAACTCCTAACACAGCTGCCAAATGATAAATAATATCATGTTCTTTAATCAACTGATTCATTATTTCTTTATCTAGAACATCTGCTTGTCGGTAAGAAAATTGAGGATTTTTAAATGCACTTTGTAAATAATCAGCGGATCCATTCGATAAATTATCAACTACCGTTATCTCATACCCTTTTTCCAGTAAATAATCCGTTAAATGAGACCCAATAAAGCCTGCTCCACCAGTAATTAATATTTTTTTCATTGTACTACTCCCTACATTCCATATTTTTCTGAGGAAACAAAAAATTTACCCGCATCAAAAACATTTTCAGCTGAAGAATAAATCTTTTCATATGGTAGACTACTATGTGGTGTTAGTACGACTGTTACATCATAATTACTTAGATCGGTCTCCTTAATAGAATGATATACAACGTTGTTAATCGTTACTTTTGGTACATGCGGATCATAATAATCTACACTTATCCCCTCTTTAAGTAAGTTCTCCATTATTTGTAATGACGCTGATTCTCTAACATCATTGATATCTTCTTTATAAGTGATTCCTATCAGAAGTACAGAAGTTTCAAGTTTATTAGGTTTTCGTAGTAAAAATTGGATTATTTTATCCGTAATATAATCTGGCATTTTTCTATTTACTTTATCTGCTATTTCTACAAAGTGTAGTGGATGTCCATATTCCTCAGCTTTCCACGATAAATATAATGGATCTATAGGAATACAATGTCCGCCAATTCCTGCTCCTGGCATATATGGGACAAACCCATATGGTTTTGTAGCTGCTGCTTTTATTACTTCATATATATCAATGTCCATTTTTTCACAAAGAATGGCACAATCATTTATAAATGAAATATTAATAAATCTCTGCGTGTTTTCTAATATTTTTGTCATTTCTGCCGCTTTAGTGGAAGATACTGGGACAACTGTATTAAAGATATTTTCGTATAAGGAAACAGCTCTTTTTAAACACTCTGCTGACGTTCCACCGACTACCTTTGGGATTTCAAAAAGAGGTATCTTACTTCCTGGATTGATTCTTTCAGGGGAGTATGCTAAGAAAATATCCTTGCCAACTTCAAACCCCCGTTTTTTTAATTCTGGAAGGATTAATTCTTCGGTTGTTCCAGGGTATGTTGTACTTTCTAAACAAACAAGTTGGTTTTCTTTTAAATAAGGTATCATATTAGAAACTGCATTCGTTACATATGAAAGATCTGGTTTATGATCATTATTTAATGGAGTTGGAACACATATAATGATGGAATCAGCATTCGCAACTCCTTCAGCGGAAGAATGTAGGATAAATTGATTATTATTCATACATTCAACCATAAAAGTGACATCTATATCAGGATTTTCTATTTCCCCCTTTTTGAACTTCTCTATTTTTCTACTATCTACATCAATACCATGAACGGTGAATCCTTTTAGTAAGAATTGCTGACATAAGGGTAGACCAACAAAACCTAATCCAATTACAGCAACGGACTGTTGTTGTGATATTTGCATCATGTTCCTCCTATAAAGTTATAAGTTTCTCAAATAACTTATGAAGGTGGAAAATAATGGAGTAGACAACTGTCATCGTTTTAAATTAATTTATTGTTAATTATTACTTCTGTGTCCCAAGACTAGAATGTTCTTCATAAAAATAAGCTATTTATCCAAGTAGATATATGTCATATTTCTATTTAATTTGCCCATTTGAGACTGATATTCTTTTATATAAATTTTCGATCCTGTTAATTGGGGTTATATTTATTCATAACAATGGTTAATCTTACATTTGGTCATAAAAATAGTCGGCATCTTGAGTAATAAGAGGCCGACTTCAGACTTTTCAACTCCATTGAAAATATACTTCCATTCCTAATTTACCTTATAAACTTTCCGATTATTTAGCTCTTGTATAGAACGATTGTTTTGTGGATATATCGCTGCAAAGAGTTCAATTTGTTGGGGTGACATTTCAATTGGCTCTTCAATAATTAACCACGTCACTCCTTCTGTACAAGGTGGTATCGTTATAGAGCCACTATAAGAATACATATTTTTATTTTCCGGTAACACCTCGAGTAAATCAATTTCGCGATTCACTACGATAGGTTCCTCTGTTACTTCTGCAGGTAATATCGACCACATTTCATCTAAATCAGTGTTAACTTTCCCTTCCGTTACAAAGAAACTAACTATCGCCAATTCTCCACTATTGATTTCGTGAACAATATGACCTTCCATATTATAATATTTTCCATCTATTTGGTGTTCACTAGGGTTATGAAAATGAACATGAGCTAGTTTATATTCTTCTCCATCAAGTACTAATTTATTTTGGTTTGATGGATTCATCATTTGAATTGTATGACCGTTATTGACGAGATGATATATAGTTGGCACATAATTTAGCGTAATTTCATTAAATAACTGTTCTTCTAATAAGTTTGCATTATTAATATTAATAGGTGATTGTGCAACTCCCCTTGTACAAGTTGTCTCAAAAGGATCGATACTTACCCTTTGTGTTGGCCCGATTTGCTCAATGGACTGATATACTTGTTGAGTTTCTGTAGATCTCGGTTCAATATTTGTTTGTTCAGTAGGGATAGTACTTAACGATACGTAAACAAAAATTGCAACGACTACTTGAATAAATAATAAGAATGAAAAATATTTTACCCTACTCATAGCAATTCCTCCGTTGATAAAAATCATGATGATAATACTAAATTAACCAACTATTGTATGAACCTAAACGTGGTAAACTCTTCACCAAATAAAAAATGGCCTATTGCTTCTTATCCGAAACAATAAGCTATGATAGTTAAATTAGGTAAAATAATCCCCCATTAATGATTTCTACTTTAATTCTTGGGTTAAAACGCTCCTCAAGCGCCCTTTTTTCAATTTCATATGATTCTGGCTTGTCATCAAGTCCTTCATAGAAATAATCTAATACTTCCTGTTCACGAATCCAGCGCTTTTTTGCTTCCTCAGCCCACGAATGGTCATCATTTTGTATCACCCATTGAATGGTTTCGTCTAGACGTTCAAGACCTCGTGCTGGTTTAATAATATATTGAATACAAAAGGCATTTTCTGGTGGTGTGTTCACTAAATTTCGCTGGATAACCGACTCATGGAAATGTTCTTCAATTTCTCCATTGATGAGGTTAATGCCTAAAGAATACATTTTCTCCTTCGTTTGATCACAATAATAAGAGACTTTATAGTTTACACAAAAGTATGGTGTTAATAATGATTGAGTGGAGTCGTTATTACTTCTTTCATACATTTGAACGAAAGAACCTAATTCCTTCGTTGCTTGAAAAATTTGATTTAATCTTCTTGATCCAAAATGGATAATTTCCCCCATAAATAGGTTTTCCATCTTCGTACGGTCTGTAATCAACGTTAACCTTGCAGGATTCGGAGGACTACCTGTTGTTTCAATATATTGCCAATAAAATGGTCGATTCATAATTCTTTTATCAATATCAATGTTTAATTGAACTGTTAACTGATGTCCTTCATCTGCCTCAATCTCACAATTTGTTTCTATAAAAAACGTTCTTAAATAATCATGCACTTGCTCTGCATACATTGTCATTCTCTCCTTTATGATATTTTCAATCGGCTTTCCTTGTTAAAATATCATCTAGATCTCCTACTACTTTTTCAAATACGTCAATCTTATCTCCCAATAAATCTAATATTTTTTGTTCAATCGTATCTTCGATTGCTAAGTTATATATGTGTACATCCTCTTCTTGCCCTAAACGGTGAACACGACCTATTCTTTGTTCTAGCTTCATTGGATTCCATGGTAAGTCGTAGTTAATTACATGATGACAGAATTGAAGGTTAATCCCTTCGCCACCAGATTCTGTTGCAATTAAGACTTGATCGCGTTCTCTAAATAATTGCTTCACCCAATCCCGTTTACTCTTGCTAAATTTGCCGTTAAATAAGACACTCGAAATACCTTTTGTGTATAAATACCATTGTAAAAAGCTCTGTGTCGCACGGTATTCTGTAAATAAGATCACTTTATCGTTTGCTTCTTGAATAATTTCTAATACTTTTTCAGCTTTTGAATTGATTTCAAGCTTCATTAATAATTCCATTATTTTTTCTAAATAATCTAACTCTTCTTTCGTAATACATTTTTGCATCATTTTATTTAATGTTAAAAAGGTAGCCTCCTTACTACTGCACATCTCCTTAAGAAGCGTTACCATTGTAAACGAACTTGAAAAAACAGATGAAACGGATTTTAAATTCGCAATCATTTCGTAAACTGTTCTTTCTTCTTGTGTAAATTGAATTGGAATGGTTTTTACTTTTCGAGTTGTCCATTCAATTCCTGTATCTTGTCTTCGATTTCGAACCATCACTTGATTTACAAGCTCTTTTAGGTATTTTTCATCTTCTAAACTGTGTTTTGTTGCTGAAAAAGAAGATTGGAATGTTTCAAAGTTACCTAAATGTCCAGGCTTTAATAACGATACGAGATAAAAAATTTCAAAAACATCATTTTGTATAGGTGTAGCCGTAAGCAATAAACAAAACTTTTTCTTTAAACTTTGAACAAATTCATATATTTGAGTTTTATGATTTTTAAGTTTATGTGCCTCATCTATAATAATCATGTCATAATTTTGTTCGAGTATTTTCTCACGATGCGGACTTTTTTTTGCAGTATCCATACTCATCACCACCACATCGTACTGATCTAGAGGTGTATTTTTTCTGTAAGCAATTGCTGGAATGAAAAACCGAACATTCAGTTCCGTAACCCATTGGTTTTGCAAAGAAGCTGGAACTAAAATCAATGTTTTCTTTACTAATCCACGAATCATATATTCTTTCATTATTAAACCTGCTTCAATTGTTTTACCTAGCCCTACTTCATCAGCAAGTATCGCTTTTCCATTCATCTTTTCAATAACAGTTTGTGCTGCTTCCACTTGATGAGGTAATAATTGCAGATTTGTTAGGAACTTCGGTGCTTGTAATCCTGAAAATTCGGGAATTAAGTTCATTTTTTCTATTTCATAACTCATTTTGTAAAGCGTCCAACTATCCCACGGACCATTGTCATTAAATCTTTGAATAAAATCCTCTCTCCAGTTGGAAGACCTTTCGATTAACATCAAAGTCACCTCGCTTATTCTTCTATTTTAGAATATCCAAAATAGTAAAACATATGTTTTTCAACAGGTAGCAACATTTACCATTCTAAAAATAAGAGAATTATTAAGAGAATATTAAACAAATGTTCAATTTTGAATTTTCTGTAAATTTTATAGTTAGAAGGAGAATTCTTTAGTATAATAGAAAATACTATGTAGCTTTGAAAGTATGGTAGAATCTGCTATCTGACACCATTTTTACATTCGAAGTTCATTAAAGGAGGTTTACGGATGCCAACAAAACGAGAAATGTTAGATGAGATTTTGAAGAAAATGGAAAGTATAGAATATGCGCAATATGTAATGAATGCTTCAATTCGCGAATTACAATCTTCGAAAACTAATAGGAACCATTCTATCCAAGAGTGTGAAACAACTCAAGATAATATGACCGAGTCATTGAGTTTAGCTAATCCATTAAACACTGATCATTTTATCATGCCTCCCTTTGACGCAAATAGCGAATTAATTACGACAAACTTTGATTTACATTCTACTAAACAAGAAGTACAACCTACCTTTACGGAGTTAAACTCTACAATAACAGAAATGAAATCCGCTATTTTAGAACTGTCTAAATCACAAATGCTTATGAACCAATCGATTTTACAAAACAAGGAAGAACTGTCACCTACGCACGATTATGAAGAAACAGATAAAGTTGTTACTTTATTTGAAATGAATTCTTCCATTAATGAGTTACAAAAGTCGTTCCAACAAATGAATAAAATTATTTCTGAATTACCATTTTCACTACAGAATAATAATCAAAATTATACTGATGACGAACTAAAAACTTCCATCCTTGAATTACAAACATCATTCTCTCAAGTTCAAGAAACCATTTTAGAGTTACAAGGTTCTCAACAAAATTTATCTAAATCACTATTAAATAATGAAACTAAAGACTTCATTCTTGAACTTCAAATAGTTTTAGGTCATATCAACAAGACAGTTTCTGATCTACAGTCTGCTCAAAATGTGATGAGTGTAGATGTTCAAGAATTAAAATCTGCACAAATTGATATAAAAAATACTTTAAAAGAATTCCAAGCATCGAACATAGATGTTAATAAAACAATCTTTGAGTTAACTACTTCTCAAGCCGAACTTATAGGTTCCATAGCCAATCTTCAAACATCTCAAAAAGTTATACAAGAGTCGATGGATATTGTACAAATTGATTTTGAACCGATTACAAGTCAAGTACAAAAATATAGTGATCGAATCAATATGTTAAAAAATTATGTTGATCGATTACATGACGATATGGAAAAAGTCTTTGAAGAAATTGAAACCATTAAAGAACATACAATTAAAAGTTCCACATTACTATCCCCATTAAATAATATTGTGCCTAAAATACTTCAAATAGAGTCTGATATGCACAATTTAAAAAAACATCTTGAGGCTAATTCAATCACTGCTACACATGAACGTCTTAAAAAGTTCGAAACAACAAATTCTTCACTCTAGAAATGAAGAGGACAGTTCAATAGCTGAGCTGTCCTCTTTATTCCATTCATGTATTCACTATCAAAGCTATATTTTCTCACAATTTAAAACCCTATTTTTCTTTTAAGAATAATTTATGCTGAATCTTCCCTTACTATATTATTAATCCAATTGAATATAGGTTGTTGAAAGAACTTCATCAAATAACCTAATATTTTTCCAATACAGTAAGCTGCTATTATTGTTCCAATGCCGATAGAACCGAATGTTTGAATGAAAGTTACACATATGGCTCCAGCTAAGAACACATTTACTAAATCACTACTTATTTTTGCTTTAGAAAATTGTAAATTAAATCGATTACTAATCGCATACGTTAAAGCATCATAAGGCATTAAAGGAAGCTTGGCTGATAAATAACCTAATAATCCAATGGGAACAACTATTAAACTAATTAGTAGAAAGAAAATTCTCATAACTATACTTGCTGGAAAGGGTAAAATTTGAACAAGATACAATGTCGCATCCATAAAAAACCCAAATAAAAAAGCAATTATTAACTGCACTGAATATTCCTTCATTTTAATTTTCTTGTTAAACAAAGCTTGAAATAAAATAAATATTATATTTGCAAAAATAGTCATAATTCCTACCGATAAACCAGTTACAAGCGCAAAAGCATACGCTAATGACGATACTGGTGATACACCGAGCCCAGCTTGAATTGAAAAACTAACACCAAGGGATAAAAAAAATAAGCCGAACACGTAACTTACTATCCGCTTGATCGTAACATTTGTGTAGTTCATCATATCTCTTCACTTTCTATTAATCTTCATTCTATCTTATCAAGAAAATTAGTTAACATAAATTAAATATAAAATTTAAGTATTGAGACAGCCTAAGACGGCCATTAATTTTCATTATCAATCAACAATCAAATTCTTCCACTGTATTCATTTTGTCATCAAATTTTGGGACATTTGCCAATGTATCAAATATCTTCACATCATAAACTAAAAAGTGAAGAAGTTGAAAGAGGTGAAATGGCATGACGAATCAAAAAGATGATCGTGTAGATGTAGGAACGGCAGCAAAAGTAGCGATTGTTGGTGGAATCCTTTCATCAATTGGAGAGTTTATTCAAGCTATTTCCGCTTCCTTAATAGCAATAGAAAAAATGCAAGATCAGAAAAAAGTCGATCGATATCAAGATGCAAAAATAATTGAACTAGAAAAACAGGTTAACTTTTTAATGAATGAAATAAAAAGAATACAAAAGTAATACAACACCTTGCTTTCTATTGTCATTTTAAGAGTGTATCAAAATGCCAATCGCTATATCAGTAAGTGCATGTCTACATTTGTCAATTTTTTACAGTACATAATTATATTTTTTCCTTTTGTAAATAGTTTTTGAACAATATGTGAAATGTATCACTAACTATTTTCTTTTTCGTTACTTCGTTGTACAATGGATTCAAGTTGATATATAACACATTACGAAATTGCCAATCTGTTTGTGAACGTGTTATATAACATATTGTTTAATAATGGAGGAGATCTGACTATGTGGGTAATTACAGTATTTGAAAGAAATGCAGTAAGAATGTTTGAATTCACTCAAAAACATGAAGCAACAAAAGCTTTAAAAGGTTTTAAAGGATCCGCCATTTTATCGTATACAAAATAGACACTTAACAAGCTAAAAACTAAAACATTAAACATTAGGAGGCGACCCTAACATGTGGGTACTAACTGTTTTTGAAGAAGACACTTTCCATAACTATGAATTTGAAACGAAAGAAGAGGCTCAATTAGCACTTCAAGCATCAGAATTTCCAGCAGTTATTTCATATACAAACTTAACGTTTGTCGCATAATTATAATAATAGAGACATCTCACTTTGAGGTGTCTCTTTTGTAGTTCATCTACGCTTTTGAAGCATCATTTTGGACATATTGGAGACTTGTTGTAGGTGTTACATTATTTTACAAAATTCATTCCTTATTTTTAAGTACCAATTAAATAAATAATGCAACACTTAACTACAAAAAAGTGGGAAAAAATACATTTTTATGATTTACATAAATTTTTAGTAAGAATGTCGTAAATTTATTAAACCTATTTTTTCGCAATCTTCAAAATATTACTAATAAGTATTGTAGTTATTTCTCATTTCTACACTCTTTTACAGTATTTCAACAATTTTCTACTCACTTTTAAAAATTCAAATCATACTAATAATCAAATTATGCAATTTAATTGTGACATTTTTGTGAAAACCATTTTTTACTCCACATTCCGACAAATTTTTCGATAGTTCTGTTATACAATGAGAAAGCTTCAAGAAATTTGATAGAAAAAAACTACTAATTTAACATATCAATATCGGAGGAAATTAAGTGATGAAAGATTTTTTATTTAGAAAAGTGTTAAAGGTAGCAATCGAGATCAAGCGAAAAGATATGTACCGAAAAGCACGAAATCTCGGATTTACGCACCCTGAAGTTGTTACATGTAGTCAAGAATTAGACGCCTTACTAAATGTTTATTCCCAACAAGTAGCTTAATAATAGAATAATGAAATATGGAGTGAATTTTTATAGATACATTACATAGTTTCCTATAGATTTAGCCCGGTTTTGTCAGAATGTATATCGACTTAACTGGGTTTTAACTTTTTGTTGCGCCAAAGAATATATTATTAACAACCACTCTTAAGGAGTCCGATTATGCGAACTTGTCGTCAAAAGGAAACATCGTATCCTTATATTACTTCTCTTCTGGCCTTATCTGGACTATTCATATTGATAAGTATGTACTTCCCCATTCCGTTGACAAACACATTTATGAAAACACTTAACATTACTGAAACTCAATCCATTTGGATAGGAAGTTCCTTCTCACTTTGTTATGCAATAAGCTGTTTGTTGTATGGGCCATTGTCAGACCAATACGGTAGAAAACAATTTTTAGTCTTTGGAATTGTCCTGTTAAGTATTGTTACTATAATAAGCGGCTTTACCAATAATTATCAGTTATTAATTTTCCTCAGAATACTACAAGGTATTGCGGCAGCATCATTTATCCCAATATCAATTGTGTATGTAGCAGAACTTTTTCCACCTGAGAAGCGATTAACAGCTATTAGTATCATCTCTTCAAGCCTTTTATCCGCTAGTGTAATATCACAATTGTTTGCTTCAATCATTAATACTTATTTAGGATGGCATGCGATTTATTTTATATTAGGTAGTGTTTATATAATACTTAGTATCTCTACAATAACTTATTTACCCACTTTAAAACATATTAAACATGAAAACTCATTATTCACTAGTTTTTCTCGAATAATTAATCTTTTTAGCCGTATTGAACTGCCAATTTTATTTTTCATAACCTTTTTGATTTTTTTCACCTTAATTGGCATGTACACGATATTGGGTGAATTTTTAATTCAGGCGCCTTTTTATTTTTCTGAACAACAAATACTAATGGTTAGAGCTATAGGCTTAATAGGTATTTCCGTTTCTTTCTTTGCAAGTAGAATTACTAAAATATTTGGTTTATATCAAACATATCGATCAAGCTTACTTATTGCGGCAATATCCATCTTTATAATGGGACTATGTACTTTGCCAATTGCTACTATTTCATTTAGTTTGTTATTTGTTGCAAGTATAGCAATGTTAGTATCCATTAATATTGCTTTAATAAATATACATGCAAATGAATTACGTGGAACAGCTGTATTATTTAATGCTTTTATCATGTTTATTGGTGCTAGTGCAGGGCCAATTTTCGGTTCTCTATTAATGCAATTATATAATTCACTTGCAGCATTTACTGTTTTTAGTACAATCCTAGTAATTGGTTTTGCCTTCTCCCTTATCATTAAAAAATGAGTCTCTCTATAAATTGAGTTTTTAAAAATAATTTATTGGACGTGTATTCGCAAGATCATACATGAACTACTTCTACTACAATAAAATAAAAAGAGACTGTCTTGAAAGTTTGACTTTCAAAGATAGTCTTCTATTTTTTGAAAATCGGATTGTCTTCACCTTGTTTACCTGAATAGTTTCTTCTTGCCTCTACAAATACAAATTCATTTTCCGGAATTCGATAGGCTGTCAACTTACCGCCAAAAACTAATCCCTGGTCAATGTTAATTGTGTTGTTAAAAATGAACGGCTCTCTTTTAGGATCATGCCCCCACACTATGACTAAATCACCTTTATGATTATTAAACCAATCTCTTCTAATTGGTTTACCTTTCTCGTCCATCCCCGCAACATCTCCGTAACGACAAAAATCTTTAATTCTCGAATTTTCCCTTCCAATAAAATCATCTCTTATTCCAGCATGAGTACAAACGATTTGATCTACACCATTATCAGTTAAAATATAGTGTGAAGGTGCTTCCATTAACAGTTTTTTAAATTTGCCTTTTAATTGGAGAGTCGCTTTTTCTCCATGTACTTTTTCATAAGCAATAAATTCTTGTTCAACATTTTCATCCCCATGTTTGAGTTGCACTTTACGACCATCTAGCCAACGTGCAATTTTCCAACCGTGATTACTATCGATCATATAGGCTAACCCGGCTTCCACGTGGTGTAGAAAGAATTCCATACATTTAATAGACTCGGGCCCCCTACTCATAACATCTCCTAGTGAAAAAATTTTTCTACCTTCCGGATGAATATATAATCCTCTATCATTTTTTTCATAACCAAGTTTACAAAGTAACTCAATGAACTCGTCGTAACATGCATGAATATCGCCGATAATATCCAATCCATTTTTTATGTCAATCCTCAATTGCTATTACTCCTTTCCAACAAATACCAAAAACTGCCAACAAGTTTTTGATTTAACAAGTAATTACAACTATTACACTATCTTATTTGTTGGCATGATATCAATCAGTTTCTCTTTACTTTAACGACAATTATTAACAAAAATGAAGCACACCATTTAGTGTGCTTCTTCTGTAATCGGTGAATTAGATGCTCTTTTTTCTTCAGCTTTACGGACGAAGAAAATACTTATTTCATATAAACCAACCATGGGTATTAGTATTAATAATTGGCTAATAAAATCAGGCGGTGTGATAACAGCCGAAACGACAGCCATTATAATATACGACCACTTTCTAACCTTTTTCATTGAATTTGCTGTCAAAATATTAACAGAAGAAAGGAATAATGCGACAACGGGCAATTCAAATAGTAAACCGATTGGAACCGTGGTCATGATTAGAAAGTTAATATAGTCTGTTGCAGTTACCATGACATCAAAATTCATTTCGCCAAGACCAACTAAAAATTGATAACTCATTGGGTTAATGATAAAGTACCCGAAAGTTAGTCCCCCCAAAAAAAGCAATAACATAATGGGAGAATATAAACCAATGAACTTTTGTTCCTTTTCATATAAACCAGGCTTTGCAAATTGCCAAATAAAATTACAGATAAAGGGGAGCGATAATCCAAGTGATAAGGTGACCGAAATAGATGTATAGGATTTAATCACTTCCAAGGGACCTAAAATAATAAGATTATTTCCCCTTGAGATATATGGGAACCAGAAATTAATCGTTGAAAATAAAACGATAAAGAACGCAACGAAGATAAAAGCACTTTTAATAAGTTGCTTTCGCAATTCAGTTAAATGGTCAACCCAACTCTCCTGCGATTGACCAGTTTTTAGTTCAACTTCTTGTTTTGTTTCTTGTATATTTTCAATTACTTCCATTGTTTCCTTTATCTGCTCTTCTTGAGTTTCAATTTTATTCTGCTTCTTTTTTTTATCCAAGGGACTTAAATTGTTATATCCATAAGGATCCATTTTAGATCACCTACGATGCGTCTTCGGTCTTTTTAATTTCCTTTAAAACTGGCTTTTTATCATCTTCATCGTCATCTATTGCTTCTCGTGCTGATTTTTTGAATTCAGATAGCGTTTTCCCGACAGCCCCACCAATTTCAGGAAGCTTTTTAGGACCAAAAACGATTAAGACGATTACTAATATGATGATTAAACCAGGAACACCGATTGAACCAAAACCACCCATTATCAATTCCTCCAATCAATTAGACAAGACTGCCACCTGTTTTACTATAATTGATAATCCCTTCTGCGCAACGGTAGGCAAGAGCGCCAACAGTACCTGTCGGATTGTAGCCACCGTTATGTGCAAAGTTTCCTGCTCCGACTACAAATAAATTTTCTGCATCCCAATGTTGTAACCAATTATTAACAACACTGATTGCCGGATCACTACCCATGACTGTTCCACCAGTATTGTGTGTCGTTTGATAAGGAACAATATCATAATCGGTTAATGGGTTGGATGCCGCTACAGTTTTAGCGCCCATTTCTTTCATAATTTCTGCTGACTTCTCCGATAAGTACTTGTGAAGAGCACGGTCCTGATCTGTAAAGTTATACGTTAATTGCAATAATGGTACTCCATAAGCATCCTTATAAGTTGGATCAAGTGACATAAAGTTCTCTTTATGTGGCATGGATGCACCTTGTCCACCAATGTTTAATGTTCTTGTGTAGTAATGAATAGAAGCCTTTTTGAATTCTGCACCCCAAGCTGGCGTATCAGGTGGAACCGGATTAAATTGAATTGGGCGTTGACCAGTTTGAGTAATGGAAAGGCTTGCACCATGAATAAAATCAAGGTTCGTATGGTCAAACGAATCGCCGTTATAATCGTCGATTGTCATTCCTAATGCCCCTGCTCCCATAAACGTATTAAATTGTTCATCGAAGAATCCTGTAGCACCCGGTAAAATTTGATAACAATAATTTCTTCCTAATGTTCCTCTTCCAGTTTCAGGGTCATACTGTTCACCGATATTGGACACCATCAATAGTTTTGCATTATTTAATACATAAGAAGTTAAGACAACAACTTCAGCAGGCTGGATAAACTCCTCACCTGTCACTGTGTCGAAGAAACGTACGCCTGTTACTTTATCTCCTTGTTTAAGTACTTCAACAACATTTGAATTGAACCGAATATCAAAGTTACCTGATTCTAATGCAGTCGGTACAACGGTTACTTCTGCGGAAGATTTTGCACCATATTCACAACCAAAACGTTCACAGAACCCACAGTATTGACAAGCTGCAATAGTAGAACCGTCTGGGTTTGTGTATGATTCCGATAAATTCGCGGATGGCATCATAAATGGATGATAACCTAGATTTGTCGTTGCTTGTTCAAAGCGCTGCAATATAGGTGTCTTCTTCATCGGCGGTGTAGGGAAAGGTTCAGAACGCTTGCCCCAAAATGGATTGTTGTCTTCACCAGAGATTCCAGCTGTATACTCAAATCTATTGAAATAAGGTTCAAGCTCATCATAGGTGATGCCCCAATCTTGAAGAAGATAATCATTCCCAAGTTTATTCGCACCATATCGTTCATCTGTTATAGATTTTATTTGGAAATCGTACGGCAGGAAACGCCAGTTTTGTCCATTCCAATGAGTACCGGAACCACCTAAACCTTCTCCTAGAAGGAAGGAACCCATCATTCGCATTGGGAGTGCTCTCATTTGTCGATTATTTCGGAATGTAATCGTTTCTCTTGATAAGTTTTGAAATAATTCATAACGAATTGCATATCGGAATTCATCGTGAACCATTGCGTAATCCTCAGTACCACGTTCAGCACCACGTTCTAATCCGCGTACTTTTAATCCCGCTTTTCCACATTCAGCGGCGATGATACCACCTGTCCAACCAACTCCAACTGTTACAACATCAACTTTTTCTAATGTAGTAGCCATTATTTACTCCCCCATCTATTAATGCGTCATACTGCTTATTGATTGTGGATCGATTTGAACAAACTCTTCGCTTTCGATTTGACCGATATAAGCGTATTGGTGTCCTGGGAATCCTTTCATTCTCCAGCCATCCATATTGCGGTTACCGTTATAAATTGGATCAGCATATGCTCCTTCTAATGTTGCTTGACGTAGCAATTTAAAGAAGAAGTCAGACGTCACTGCTAACATTGGTACTTCACCTTTTTGGAATGCCGTGAGTATTTCATCCATTTGGTCTGGCTCGAGTTCAGCGAATCCTTTTTCATATCGGCTAACTGCTTCTTCCTCAAGCTTTGCAATACCTTGTGTAAAAATTTCTGCACGAGTTAGCCTGCTTTGGTATCCTTGCGTTGAAGCACCATCAGCAAAAGGACCTTGCATGTACTCTTTTGCATTCATACCATAAGCACCGGCTAATTGATTGTCAATGAAGTATGGAACACCTAGACCAATAGCTCCCGGTCCTAAATCATCTTCAGGGAAAATTCGTTCCGTTGCTTGTGCAAGGATATTAAATTGAGTAAGACTTGTAAAAAACTTAAGACCAACATTTGCGGGGTGATCTTGTTGTTGACCTTGACCCTGACCTTGTTGTTGACCTGTCGTTTGATCTGTAGCAGTACCACCTCTATTGACGTTATATCCGATGAGACCACCAATAATCCCACCTCCGATTAACGTTCCAGTTGCAATCCCAGTTGTTTTCATAAAGTCACGACGGGATACACCCTTTTTATCGTTTTCCATGTTGAATCCTCCTAAGTTGTTAATAATTGCTTATATGAGTATTGCGCATTTTTTAACATATTAAACACATTAAGAAAGATTTAGTCATTGTAAACAGAAAACTAAAGAAAAATAAAGAAGCTCCCAATATGATGAGAGCTTCATAACAACGATTTTTTTAAAACTGCACTGTTTTCGAAATTATAATAAAACACGCAACCAATTAAATGGCTGCGTGTTGCTTTTACATGTTTTAAAGTCTAATTGTCCATCCAAACGTATCTTCAACTGTACCATTCTGGATGCCTGTAAGTGTATCGTATAACAATTGTGATACTTCACCGATTTTACCTTCATTAATAACTATTTTTTTGTCTAGATATTTTAATTCACCAACTGGAGAAATTACAGCAGCAGTACCAGTACCAAATACTTCCTCTAAAGTACCGTTTTGATCAGCTTCTACTACTTCGTCAATTGTAATACGACGTTCCTCAACTGGAATATTTTTAGATTTCAATACTTGAATCATTGAATCACGAGTAATACCAGGTAAAATGCTACCGTTTAACGCTGGCGTTATGATTGTTCCATTGATTTTGAAGAAGATATTCATACTTCCTACTTCTTCAACATATTTGTTTTCTTTACCATCTAACCATAATGTCTGTGCGTAGCCTTGAGCGCTTGCAATTTCTTGACCTTTTAAAGCACTTGCGTAGTTACCAGCAGTTTTTGCTTCACCAGTACCACCCGAAACAGCACGAACAAATTGTTGTTCAACCATAATTTTAACTGGGTTAATTCCTTCTTTATAATAAGAGCCTGACGGTGACATAATAATGATAAACTTATAATTTTTAGAAGGATGTACTCCTAAGTTTGGTTCAGTAGCGATAATAAATGGTCGAATATACAATGAAGTACCTGGTGCATTAGGTACCCAGTCACGATCAACTGTTACAAGTTGTTTTAATGCTTCTAAAGCAAACTCTTCATCGATAGCAGGAATAACTAAACGATCATTGGAATTGTTAAGACGTGCAAAATTACGGTCAGCGCGGAATAATAACACTTGATTGTCCACTGTTCTATAAGCTTTTAATCCTTCAAACACCGCTTGCCCATAATGGAAGACCATTGCAGATGGCTCAATTTGAATCGGTTGGTAAGGTATAATTTTAGCATCATGCCACCCTTGACCTTCCGTATATTCTACGATGAACATATGATCCGTAAAATAATGTCCGAACCCTAGGCTTTCAGTAGCTGGTTTTTGTTTTGGGTTTGTCGTTAATTCCATTTTAATGTCTAACATTGTTACCCCTCCATATAGTTGAAATGTTCTGAAATTTAGTTGCGTATTTAATAGCATTTTATATGTATGCAATATAATAGATGAATACTCTAGAGGTCTTTGCAAACAACAAAATCTAATTAACCGCTATTCTATCTTATTATACTAATTAAATGATAATTAGACTACTTCATCTAAAGATACTTTTAAAATATACGTTAAAAGTAAACAAAAAAGAGTAATTTTGATAAAATAATTCTGAACTAAATAGTTAAGGGGGCTAACTAATGATTAATAAAATCTACTAAAAATCATACTGAGTTCGAAAATCCTCCAATTGTTCAATAAATACGTCAAACTCTGCCTCAGCCACGTCCATTTTCTTTAAAAATGAAGCCCCTTCTGAATAGTCCATCGTTTCAAGTGTATATTTTGCTTGAATTGCAGCATCTAAAATAGCTTCAGCTGCCATCAATAGTTGCTCTTGCAATCCTTCCGTTTCAGGGATACTAGGATGCTCTTCTAACTTTTCAATTAATCTTTTCGCTCCATCAATGACTGTTAAAATAGACGTAATTTCTTCAGAGGGATTATCCTTTTCTATCCCACTGTTATAACTTTCAATAACTTCATTATAAATTGGAATATAACCCTCATTTGTTTGAGTAATAATCCAATTAATCTCGTTAAATTTTGGATCTTTATTGTAATGAAATAAAGCAATCGTTCTTTCACCAGTAATATAATCACCTAACCCGATTTGGCTCGCAACATCTATAAAGGTTTTCTCTCTTATTACATTTTGCGGTAAATATAATAAACCTAGTAATAGAAATGTTGTGATAACTGTTTTAACAAAACCACCCCATATACTTTCTTGTATGAAACCTTTTGATGTCGGCATCATCATACCAAATAACATCCCTGCAAATAAACCACCTAAGTGTCCTGTAATAGAGACACCTGGAATCAAAAAAGTTCCAACTATATTGAGAGCGATAATTGAAAAGATTGCTGATGTTATTGATCGATCTATTAGTTGATGCTTTTTTGCAATTAATGCGATGTAAATTCCTAGTAAACCGAAGGCAGCTCCGGAAGCACCGCTGAAAATAATATTCAACTCAAAAATTAACGTAATGAAAGCTGCAATTATGCCACAAATATTAAATAAAAACACAAATTTAATGGTTCCGTATATTCTTTCTAAAAATGGTGCACTGACTAAAATAGCAATTACATTACAAACTAAATGAAGAATTCCTCCGATATGTTGATAGATGGATGTAAGTAAGTACGGAAATTCAGACCAATCCTTATTACTTGATACGAGCGCTCCAAATGTTCGTGCCGTATCAAAATCGGTTGCACCATTACCGAATATGTAAGTACTTAAATGAAGGATGATGAGTGCGATTATTATCATACTTGTGGCCGGGTAACGTTTGATGTAATATTTATTACCCAAATTTTCAACCTCTTCGTAATCCTTCATAATTTACTCCACCCTATCCTTTCCCTAAATGTATTAAAACGTGAAAACTTAACCTTCGAACTGTAATTAGAGTAAATTATTCATTTCAATAGATATTAATGTTGTTTCTACAGCTCTTAAAGAAAAACGCTTTGAATTCTAGGAAGAATCAAAGCGTTCATTTCAATTTAAATTGGTAGTAATTGCACTGTTTCTTTTAGTTTTAATTCGTCAATCATTTGAAGCCATTCTTGAGGTTTATTTGGTAAAACAGCATAATAATCTTTCAGAAAACTTACCACTAGGCTAGAAGGAATTTCAGTAACTGTTTCTTCCATAGGCATAAAGCAAAAATCAAGTCCCATTACAGCTTCACCATCATTCTTCCAAGAAGGGTGAACATATGGAAAATCTATTTTTTTATAACCGAGATGGGACAGAACCTCACGACGAACAAATGGATTCATTGGCTTAACTCCGCCAAAGTCAAAATCTTCTTTTACGTATGGGTCATAAATTTCTGCAAACATTCCAAATAACTCTTTACCATTTTCTTTAGCTAAATTATTTAAATCTCGTTCCCGATTTTTTGCTAAGAAACGTCCAAGTGATAGGCCAGGACGACCAATAATCGTAAAATCTGTCATTGCGATATTCCATTGTGGGTAATAACGGTATTCTGTAGCACCGACTACTTCTTCCTCATGAACCGCTACAAATACGCGAATCCCTGGATCTTCAAGTGGTTCTTTCCATAGTTCAAATTCCAATACTTCTTCTGGAGGAAACACTTCCCCTAAAAGGTTATGCATCTTTGCAAACAACGGATCTTCTATATTAGTGATACGAACGTATTTCAATTATTTCTACCTCTTTCTAAAAACATGAATGTTCTTTATATTATCATAACTATTTCGCTAAAGATAAAAAAATCCCTTCTATCGTTAATTATAGATTTTTACAGATTAAACAATTCGAAACACTTTGACGAACAGCAAGTGCCAATTTAATATGAAATCTTACAAAGCATGTTTTAATCTAAGACGATCAATACATCTCCTTCTGAAACAAACTCTTCTTCCTTCACTAAAATTTCTTTTACGACACCATCAACCGGAGCAACGATTGGTATTTCCATTTTCATTGATTCAATGATGAGTAATTCTTGATCTTTCTTAACTTCATCTCCAACCTTTACAACGATTTTCCATATTAATCCCGTCATTTCAGATTGCACGTTTACAGCCATATGATCCCTCACTTAGTTGTTATTTTTACCATCATATGCTATGTAATAATGAATTTTGCTAATAGTAGACTTAAAGGCACGTAAGTCGTTTTGTATATCATCACTTCATAAAGGAAATAATCAACTTACAATAAAAAAACATACTTAATCATAAATCATATATTTAACGTTTGGAGGTGGCACTTTGAACAAACATGAGTATGTATTAGATTTAATTGGACGAATGTCTGACACTTCTCTTATAGAGGATATAGAATTGGGTGGCTCAAGGCCTTTATCACAACTTGCATACGAAGAAGCAAGAACATTAACAGACATTAACCTAGTTCCTATTTTAAAAAACATTATTCAGCAACATTCTTCTAACAAGGTAATCGAAAAAAACATACGTTCTAAATCTTACTTTATTTTATTTAAACTAGCGATGAATACTAGAACACCTGAAGTGTTTTTTTATTTCGAGGAAAGACTGTCGACGGAAACGGATAAATACTTGATTGGTGATTCCTTGCTGCACTATCTTTTAGAGAGTGAATATCTTCCCAGTTTAGATTCCATTAAACCTTTCATTCACCATAAAGATTGGCAAATAAGACATGTAGCCTTACGACTGTTGGGAAGATATGAGAAGGAGCTTGTTGAAGATATACTAATTGCATCTCTTCATGAGAACTTAGATCGTTTTGAGATTGATATTATTCTTGGAGCATTAAGGTCCATTCAGTCAACCAAAATATTATATCAGTTGGAACCTTATTTACATCACAAAATAGGAGATGTTCGTGCTTCTGCAGTTGCGACTATTCGTCATTTAGGTGGAGCAAAGTTTATGCCTAATTTTGTTAAAGCGTTAAGTGATAGAGCGCCAGCTGTAAAATTAAATGCTCTATACGCGATCCTTCAGTATGGTAACGAAGAACAAATTCCTGTTTTAATTTCCAGATTGAAAACAATCCTCTCTCGTAATCGCCAAACTGAACCTGGTAACCTTGATTCATCAGAGGTTTTTCTAATTGTAAATTTCTTACTTGCCCATGAAACTGAAAAACTAAATGAACTAATTCAATGGATATATCAAAAAAAGTGGAACATGCTCTTTGAAATTGAACAAAATTGGTTAGAAAAAGTTGTACAAATTCAAAAATAAAATAGAAAAGAATCTGGATAATTAAGGGATTCCTCTCAAGTTATCATGGAACTCGCAGATTCTTTTCGTTAAATTTCGTAACTATGATTAATTCTAAATTAATATTAAATTATTTAATCTGCTCCTACTCTTGATCCTTTACATTTCAATTAATTGCAGTAACTCTCCATTTAAACCCTTAAATAATATATTCTTCTTACCAAATGCAGTTAGACTTGGCTTTTCAGTTAAAAAAGACACACCCTTCGATTGTAGATCCTTTATTGTTTCCTCCATGTCTTCTACTGCAAATGCAATATGATCGATGACTCCGTTTATATAAGGACTTTCTGTTTCTGTTAATTCCTCAATTAATTCAATTTCAACCTCTGGATGGTCTTTTATATTTAGAAATGCAAGTTTTCGATTCCCTGTATTTCCTGTAGTTCGCAGTTGAAAATTTAACAATTGTTCATAAAATTCAATGGATTCTTCTAAATTTTTCACAATTAGAGCTGTATGTTCAATTTTTTTAATTCCCATTAAGTATCCTCCACACCGAATGATTTATTTCCAAAATAAACACCAAATACTTTACAATATATACTTTTTACTCTTTTGTTTGCATTTCTCTTGTGTTTTTTTAGTAGTTTCTACTTATTTATTATTTTTCCTTCCTGCAAATTAAATTATTTTTTTGAATATTTTCATAACGTTATTGACAGCTTAGCGAAAATCGGTCATATTATATTGAAAATAGTTCAAAAAAAGCGTAACGAAGAATAGTATGTAGACACCCGTTTGTCAAGAGAGCGATTGTCCTAGCTGAAAGCAATCGTACAATACGGCCTACAGAACCTACTTCGCTAGCTTCTAGCTAAACTAGACGCAGTCTCGAGCGTTATGAGGTGAAAGTGGGATTTTTAAAATCCAATTTAGGTGGTACCGCGGAAAGTTAATCGAACTCTTTTCGCCCTATTGTTATAGGGTGAAAAGAGTTTTTTATTGTTTTTAGGAGGCAAAGTAGATGGGAATGAAGAAAATGCGTGTGGTCGTGAAAATCGGGAGCAGTTCCCTCACCAATCCCAGAGGAGAAATTGACCAAGAAAAATTACAAGACCATATCGAAGCATTGACTACGTTAAAACAACAAGGACATGAAGTACTACTCGTATCATCGGGTGCTGTCGCTGCAGGCTTTCGTAAACTTGGCTATCCAACAAGACCAGTCACACTGAAAGGAAAACAAGCAGCAGCTGCTGTAGGGCAAACTTTATTAGTTCAGCAGTATGCCAAAGGTTTTCAAGACTATAATATTACAACTGCACAGATTTTACTTACACGTACTGATTTTTCTAAAAAAGATCGTTATAAAAATGCTTACGCAACTTTTACAGAGCTTTTAGAAAGATCCATTTTACCTATTATTAACGAAAACGATACAGTGTCAGTTGCAGAATTAACCTTTGGAGATAATGATATGCTCTCGGCTTTAGTAAGTGGACTTGTTCATGCAGATCATCTAATTATTTTGACAGACATTAATGGTTTTTATGACGGTAACCCTACTAAAAATCCAAATGCGAAACGAATTCATCATTTATCAAATATTTCAGAAGAGCATTTAGCACTGGCTTCAGGTAGTGGCTCAAAGGTTGGTACTGGTGGTATGCAATCAAAACTTCTTGCTGCAAGAAGTGCCCTGCAATCAGGTGTAAAGGTTTTTATCGGAAAAGGGTCAGGTTCGAATAAACTATTGGAAATTTTAAATGGTTATGGAGACGGTACGTATATTAGTCGTGACGACTCTCTTACTCTTCCAAATAACAAACAATGGATTTCATTCACTGAAGTATCAGGTAAGATTTTTATCGATGAAGGTGCAAAAAATGCATTA
Source organism: Lysinibacillus timonensis (assembly GCF_900291985.1). Lineage (NCBI taxonomy): Bacteria > Bacillati > Bacillota > Bacilli > Caryophanales > Bacillaceae > Lysinibacillus > Lysinibacillus timonensis. Next base: position 632,334 of record NZ_LT985980.1, read on the forward strand.
GTATCCAAGGGAAAAAGTTTATTACCAGCTGGAGTGTATCAAATTGAGGGGCATTTTTCTTTTGGAGATGTAGTGGAAGTGTACTACCAAGAGACATTGCTAGGTCGTGGTGAAGTACTCTACTCTAGCGATGAACTAACCAATGCTTTAGGAAAACGCACAGATGAAATATTATCAAAATCGAAAGAAGTCATCCATAGAGATAAATGGGTAAGAGTTTAAAATAAGGAGGAGCTATAATGACAAAGATATCAATAGAAAGTGAAGTGCAAGTGAAAGGAAAACTTGCAAAAAATGCAAGCACGATCTTAAACATTAAAACGACCGCTGAAAAAAATGATGCCCTTCTGAAAATCGCGGATCAGCTTTTGATAGACCAAGCAGAATTAATGAGAGAAAATGAAAAGGATTTAATGGCTGGGAAAGAAAAAGGGTTACCAACTTCAACACTAGATCGTATCTTAATCAATAATTCAAGAATTCAAGCAATGTCTAGCGCAATTCGTGAACTAATTACTTTAAAGGATCCCGTTGGTGAAATGATTGAAACCATTCAGAAAGAAAATGGCTTAAGAATAGAAAAACGAAGAGTCCCACTTGGCGTAATTGGAATGATTTATGAAGCTCGCCCAAATGTAACAGTAGATGCTGCTACACTTAGTTTAAAAACGGGTAATGCAGTAATTTTAAGAGGTAGTTCATCAGCAAAAAATTCTAACAAAGCACTTGTCAAATCGATTCACCGCGCATTAGAAAATACATCAATCCCAATCGAGGCAGTTCAATTAATTGAAGATACAAGTCATGAAACAGCCAAGGAATTATTTCACTTAAACGAGTATTTAGATGTATTAATCCCACGAGGAAGTAAATCTTTAATTGACCTTGTTGTAAAAGAATCGACAGTACCAGTACTAGAAACGGGCGCGGGTAATTGTCATATATATATCGACTATAATGCCCAGTACGAGATGGCTCAAAATATTTTAATCAACGCCAAAACACAGCGTCCTTCAGTCTGTAATGCAGCGGAAAGTTTACTAATTCAACGTGAATGGTTTGCTCAATTTGGAGAACAATTGTTACGTCAATTGCAAGATGAAGGTGTTACGGTTATTGGTGATGAGAATGTATGTGCAATTTTACCAACAGCTGAAAACGCATCAGAAGAAGATTACGCTACTGAATTTTTAAATTTAACGATCAGCGTTAAAGTAGTTGAAAATGTTTATGAAGCGATTGAACACGTAAATAAATTTGGAACCAAACATTCAGAAGCTATTATCACCGAAGATAGTTTTAATGCTGATGCTTTTCTAAAAAATGTTGATGCCGCCGCTGTATACCATAATGCATCCACTAGATTTACAGACGGATTTGAATTTGGTTATGGCGCGGAGATTGGAATTAGTACACAAAAACTACATGCACGTGGACCTATGGGATTACCTTCCCTTACTTCTTCAAAATATTTTGTATATGGTAATGGTCAAATTCGTAACTAAAAAAAGAGAATGAAAGTTTAATTTAAATAAAAGTCTGTATTAAGAATATGATAGTATGGTTGATTAGTTTAGTCGGTGTTTTTCCCTAAATTTTAGAAGGAAGGGTTATCGTGAATCGTTTGAATTTTAAGATAACCCTTCTGATAGTTATTAAAAATCGTACTTCGCTTCTTTTTCTTCTCGGATTTTTATATATGTTTCTGTTAGTAGAACTGTATCTTCTACTAGTCGTTCAATTCGAAAATGAATGTCATCATTCACTATCACTTTTCGATGAAAATCCTTTTCCTCAATGAACACGTAAGACTGAACAATTTGAGCTTTCATATAAGCTAAGATTGGTTTTAGTTGTTGTTCAGCTATTAAATAGTGCTTTGAGCTACCAGCAGTTACAATCATGCTGATTACCTTTTCCCGAAATGCATTTACTGGCAGTAAATCAAAAATATTCTTTAATGTAGCCGGTATGGATGCTTGGAAGATTGGCGTACCAATAATAATAGCATCCGCATCCATTAATGATTTAGTAACATATCCCGTATCCCCTTCGTATTCCAAATAATTTCTCCCATCACTAAATTGTATTTGGTAATCAGCTAAATCGATTAATGTTGTTTCGATTTCTGGATACTTTTCTTGAAGTGATTTCATTGTATAGTTCATAGCTGTTCGAGTTTTCGAACCAACGATTGATCCCGATAGACCAATAATTTTCATCATTCTCCCCCCTGTTTTGCAGTATATTTTCTTATAGCTGGTAAAATTTCATTCCCAATGATTTCAATGTTTTTCATTAACTTATCAAAAGGTACACCACCAAAATCCATTTGACCGATATATCGTTGATGACCAAATAGTTCATGTTGATAGAGAATCTTTTCAATAATTTGTTGTGGACTACCTACATTCATAACGTCTCTTCTATCTGCTCCTTGCGCAAATTGTTGCTTTGGAAAACCTCGACCATTTGTTAGTTTCATCCCCTCATTAATGAACGGATAATACTCTCTCAGGGCGTCTTGAGTTGTGTCAGCAGCATAGAAAAAACCAGCTGTAGCTACTGGAAACTCACTTGGGTCGTATCCATGATCACTTAATGATTCACGATAGGCATCAATGGAATATTTAAAGCTTGTAGCAGGTCCCCCAAGCATTGCAAGTTGCATTGGGACCCCAGCTCGACCAGCTTTTATGGCACTAGCAGGAGGTCCACCTACAGCTCTCCAAATTGGTAATGAGCCATTTAATGGCCTTGGTAGGATTTGAGCATTTCGTAACGGTGCTCGGAATTCTCCACTCCAATTGACGATTTCTTCTTTATTTATTTTCAATAATAAATCAAATTTTTCTTCGAATAACTCTTCATAATCACGAAGATCATATCCTAGTAAACTAAACAACCCAACGCGTGAAGCACGCCCAGCAATAATTTCAGCTCGTCCATTCGAAATTAAATCGATGGTTGCAAAATCTTCATACACTCGAACAGGATCTAATGTACTAATAATGGTTGATGAACTTGAAATTTTTATTTTATTTGTAGCTTGAGCGATGGCAGACAACACAACTGTATGGGCTTGAGTTGTAAAATACTCCTGGTGACTTTCTCCTACACTGAAAAAATCAATCCCGGCTTGTTCAGCTAGTTTTGCTAATTCGATAATCTCCTGAATCCTTTGTTGCGCGGAAATTCGTTCACCTTTATTCGGATTTGCTATATGATCCCCTAATGTATAAATGCCGAATTCTAACCCTTTATTTGGGTTAATACGATATTCCTTCATCTCTATTGCCAACCTTTCTACTCTCAGTTATTGGTATTATGACCTTTTACCCTGAAAATTTATATACGAAATTTGATTGAAATTGTATGGACCTTATAAATAGAAACTTTTGAATCTTACAATACAGAATAAAAAATACCCATTATTGCGATAACTGCAATAATGGGCTTTAGTAAATTATTCTAATATATATTCTGAGTACCAAATTTCATGAAAATCCAAATACAAATTTGGGAAAATTGCTTTTGCAATTAGTCCATTTATATCCTCGTTTAATTCAAAACTAATTAATAGTTTATCTGTAATATAAGTTTCAAAGTACTCCTTCAATTGTTCCATAGTTTTAAACTCAGTATACAAAGGAATATACACTACCTTTTCACCATCACTCAAAAATATAACATAATACTCATTTAAAAAGTTTAGTGAATCAGTATAGAAATAATAAAAGCTTCTTTCCCTAATATACATGTCAAATACATTTTCGATGGTCAATTTTTGATCTTCAGTTAATTCGTATTCTTTATATATGTTGTATAAGGAGTAAGCACTTTCCTCATTCATTTGATTCGATAAATAATTAATATATTCATCTAATTCATTTTCAAGCAAGCTTTCTTTTCTTGCAACTAATTCAACAATTTTTAGTTTGATTGATTCGTCTACTTGCATTTTTATGCTTTCATCAAATTGATCAAATGTTTGTTTAATATAATCTATATCCTGTAAATGCTCGAGTGTGATCGTATCAGCGGTTGGCAACGAATTTACCATTTCACCAATTAATTCAACTTCTGCATTTACTAAAATGCCTTTGTTTCTTACGTTTATTTTCTGATTCTCATTTAATATATTAAATATATTTCGAGCATAGTCAATTTGTTCTTTGGTGAATTCATCTTCCAAATATGAAATTAAATCTTCAACCAATTCAACTTCTGCATTTTCGAAATAAGCTAAAGATTCCTTAGAGACTTTTGACTTCTCTTCTTCAGACAAACTATTAAGCATTAGTTTTGTTTTATGGATAGTGTCTGTTGTTCCGCCATTATATTCTTCTTGAATTATTAAAATATTTTTTTCAATCTCAGAAATAATGAAAAGAGTTACAATTTGTGCCTCTATCGCTTCTAGCTTCGAAATATTTGGAATTGAACTTTCATCCATATCAGAGATTCTCATTCGAATATTTGATACAATGTCTTTCTCTGCAAGTGTGATCTCGTCAGGAAGATTTTCAATTGCTAGGAACACATTTCCGAATTCTGTTTGTAATAGCTCATTTAGTTTATTTTCAGCATCAATTAATGAATTAAGATTAGTTACTTGCAGCTTGATATCATCATCTAAACCGTCATAAAGCAATCTAGCTTGTATTATTTGTTCATAGTTCGCAAGTGTTACATCTTCAGGGATTTCGTTAATTGCAGTTATTACTTCTTGGACTTTCAGTAACTTTTCTAAAGTTGCTTCTGATGCAATTAACTTTTCGATATTTGTTACGAGTACTTTCTGGACCTCTGTTAATGCATTGTAACGCTCTCTTGCCTCTACTACTTGTTCTTCTGCCGCAATCGTTACAGGATAAGGAATGTTGTTAATTCTATCAATTACAGATTTCGCTGCTAATTGATCGTGATTCACTGGGAGATCGTTATCATCATCGTTATCATCTCTGTCATTATTACTTCCCCCACCGGATGAAGGTGGTCGAGAAACAGGGGCAGTAGGCTTGCTGAGTTGTTCGCGGGCTTCCTCTTGAGCTTTTTTCTTTTGTTCTTGTTGTTGGAGTCGATTTTCAAAAGCTTGTCGTTGTTGTTCAGTAAGTTGGCTTAAATATTTGTCTTGTGCTTCTTTACTCTTTTCTTCTGCTGCTTGGCGATTTGCTTCCTGTAGTCTTCTCATTTGCTCCTGAATTTGTTGGATTACATTTAAGTATTGAGACTCAGCTTGTTTTCGTTGTTGTTTTTCTTGTTCTTTCTGTTTTTTCAGTTCTTCAGTCTTTCGTTCAATCTGTTGTTGTTTTTGTTGTTCTTTTTCATTATAAAGGATTGGTGGAATTTTAGTTAATTCGATAGGAATATCACTAGTTTTATTGGCATCCTCTATGATCCTGTTCACTTCTTCTTCAGATATTAGACCGTTTTCCATTGCACTTTTCAATAAATTTGCAAGTGCATGATCAACATTTTGTTGATACCTCTGTAAATCAATCTCAGATGTAGGATTATACTCCTCCATATCATCTGGAGTATCAGCATCTAAAATCTCTTTATTTTCTTTATCAATTTCTTGTTTATTTTTGAGTAATTTCTCTATAATTGAGGGACTCACATTCTGAACAACATTTGCAACATCAACAGGATTTATACTACTGTTTAAGTCTTGACTTGCATCAGGAAAAAAATGTATCTGCTGTGCAGGGTAAACAGTCGCATTTTTACCGTTTTGTTTGGCTATAGGACTAACTTCTACTTTACCAGCACCAACATACATAGTTGGCAATCCAGTTACTGGATCAATTACTACTACAAAATGAGTCCCCTGGGCATCGTATAGTACACCATTTGATTCAATTCGGAAAATATCATGCGTGTTTGCGATAGGCGTTACATCCGCATATACATTGCCTTGCCATACTTTTATGTGAGTTGTTTTAACACCGTCTTTTTCGGTTAAATGGACAATGGAAATATCAGTCCCGCCGTCAATAGTCAGGATGTCATTTGTATCGTTTGTTTGGATTAGCACTGTAGAATAATCTTCTGTATGTAGCCTGTCACCTTGTTGTAATTGCATCCCTATAGCTGCTCTAATTGTTTTTACACTACCTGCCTTTTGTATATAAGCAACACCAGTTATATCTTGTATTTCAAATGTTCTAATTTCTTGTGCATGCACAGCTATCCTTGGTAAACATAATGATAGGATAATTATGCTAACCAAAAATATCGTACTAAATTTCTTGACCCCCATTGACAATTCTAATCCTCCTCTCAATTATTTTGATATTTTCATAATTTGATTGTTAAAGCTATTCGTAATCAGGATTGTGTCATCTTTCGTAACAGCAACGTCTGTCGGGAATTTCAAATCTTTTGCAATCGTTGTAACGGTTCCATTAGAGAATAATCGGATTGCATGATTTGCTTGATCTGCAATTAGTAGTTCTCCTTCTTTTGTTAAAGTAAGACCTTTAGGTGAAGAGAATTGCGCTTTTAATGCACTTCCATCTTTAAAGCCATTTTTTGCATATAAATCATTTCCTAAATTTACATTACCGGCAACTGTGGTAACAGTATTGGTTTCTAAATTGATGTATCGGATTACTTGATTTCCAGTGTCACTGATATATAGATTTCCTTTATCATCTAAGACGAGCCCTGAAGGTTCATTAAACTTTGCTTGCTCTAATGTGCCATCTTGATAATCTCCACCATTTTCAACGACACCATCCACCACTTCCACAGGTCGTAATGATGTTGCATTAAGTGTAGAAACGGTACCATCTATATCAATCCTTCGAATGACATGATTCAATGTATCCGCCACATATACAGTTCCATCTGGAGCTACTGCAATATCTTGAGGGTAGTAAAATTTTGCATTTTCTGCTTTACCATCAATGTGACCTGGGAGGCCATCACCTGCTAAAGTGGATACTTTACCGTCGTTCGCAATTTTACGAATGACATGGTTAAATGTATCAGCGACATACACATTCCCCTTAGAATCTATCGATATTCCCGATGGAGAAGAAAAGACCGCTTTGTTATGTTCATCATTATATAATCCACCTACAGGTTTTCCGTATTCATCTACAGTTAACATCATACCTGCATAAGTAGTTACGCTCTTTCCCTTAACTAAACGTAGTAAGTGATTCCCTTGGTCTGAGATGACGATTGCGTTATCAGGTAAAATAGCTACACTTGAAGGCATACGAAACGCAGCATGAAGAGCATCTCCATCTAAATAGTCGTAATCACCATTACCAGCGACTATATCAATTTTTAAGGAAGCATTCTCACTCTTATATATAAAAGTAGCTAATTGACCACGAGTAACAGGTCGATTCGGTTCAAAAGTAGTTGCTGTAACACCACTTGTAATCTCTAAATCTAATAAAGTTTGGATTGCATGTTTATACCAAGCATTGTTACTAACATCTTTAAATGGGAGCAGAGTAGAATCTGCACTTGAAAAATCATAGGCTTTTGCAAGGATTGCTGCCATATGTGCTCTTGTTAATTGTTCATTTGGTCGGAATGTATGATCTTCATATCCACTTATCATTCCTGCATTAACTAAAACTGCTATTTGATTATAATAAGGGTGGTTCTTTGGAACATCAGTAAATCCAGGATCATTTACATATGAGGAATCTAGTTGAAGGCTGTTAGCTAGCATAAGGGTTGCTTGTCCTCTAGTGACTGGTTGATAAGGCTTAAACGTACCGTCTTCAAAACCATTAATAATACCTCGACTTGATAAATCAAGTACTGGTTCATAGAAATATTCAGTAGCCTTAACATCTTTAAAAAATAATGATTCTGCATTTGCTTTTAAAAGAGAGGGATAATTTGTAGCGACAATGGTGAGGGCGAAAAGCAAAATTACTTTAATAAAAAATTTCATTTGGGCCTCCTGTTCTAATTTATACCAATTAAGTTCTCAACCAAATAATACTAAAATTAGTAACAAAATACTATGTTTTTCTTTAATATTTCAGATATATAGAAAGATTTAGCGAGTAGGAATTTACTCCTTATTATTAACCTTGTAATTGTGACATTAGTTGTTGAGGCAATTAACAAATCTTAAACATATTTAAAAGTTAGACATAAATAACGAAAAAACCGCCTCGCGACCCCGAGACGGTTTATGTAACTTTATATGTTCACATCTCACACTTTGCATGAAATGTTCCTTATAAAGTTTTATTTTACCTAGTTACCCTCTGGCTTCTAGATAAAAAGTCGATAACTATTGAGCATCCCTGTACTACATTAATAGTTGTCGGGTACCTGTCACTCAAACAATTATGAATATTCAAAATTATTCGAGTGCCAGGCACTTTTTAGCCTTTTCAATTTGAACTCGCACTTGGTCAAAACCAGTGCCACCGAGTGAATGACGTCTACGAACAGCAGCTTCTGGTTTTAAAACATCATACACATCATCATCAATCAAATCACTTTCAGCTTTCATATCTTCAATTGGCAAATCTAATAAATAGATGCCTCTTTGAATACAAGTAAATACTAATTTTCCTGTTACTTCATGTGCCACGCGGAAAGGCATACCTTTCGTTGCTAGATAGTCTGCAAGTTCTGTTGCATTAGAAAAATCACTATGAACTGCTTTGTGCAACTTTTGAGTATTTACTTTCATCGTGCGAACCATGCCTTCAAAGATTTTTAAAGAACCAAGAATCGTATGAACTGTATCGAACATACCTTCCTTATCTTCCTGCATATCTTTGTTGTATGTTAACGGCGTACCCTTCAGTACCGTTAACAAGCCCATTAGGTTACCATAAACACGACCAGTCTTGCCGCGAATTAATTCAGCCATATCTGGGTTTTTCTTTTGTGGCATGATGGACGATCCAGTTGAAAATGCATCATCTAATTCTATAAATTTAAACTCATCTGTTGACCATAATATGATTTCTTCTGCAAAACGTGACAAATGAGTCATTAAAAGACTTGAATTTGATAAAAATTCTACGATAAAATCACGATCGCTTACTGCATCCATTGAGTTCTCATACACTTTACTAAACCCTAGTAGCTCAGCAGATTTTAATCGATCGATTGGGAAAGTTGTTCCCGCCATTGCCCCTGCGCCTAACGGTAAAATGTCGATGCGTTTCATTGACTCATTAAAACGCTCTTTGTCCCGTTGTAGCATCCAGAAATACGCCATTAAATGATGTGCAAAACTAATTGGTTGTGCACGCTGTAGATGCGTGTAACCTGGTGCAATTGTTTCAACATGCTGTTTTGCTTTTTCTAAAATGGTTGTTTGGAAAGTTTCGATTAAATCAACCACTTCCACAACACGCTTTTTCAAGAATAAGTGAACGTCTGTTGCAACTTGGTCGTTACGGCTTCGACCAGTATGGAGTTTCCCTCCAGCTGGTCCGATTAGATCCGTCAACATTTTCTCTAAATTTAAATGGATATCTTCATTTGCTACACTAAACTCGAGCTCTCCAGCCTCTGCCTTCAATTTTAGCTCTGCTAAGCCGCCAAGAATCTTTTCTACATCTTCAGCAGACAAAATACCTTGTGCGCCTAACATTGTTACGTGAGCAACACTACCTTCGAGATCTTCCATTACTAACTGTTGGTCAAAACCGATTGATGCGCCAAATTCATCTACCCAGCTTTCCGCTGACTTTTGAAAGCGACCGCCCCATAATTTTGTCATAATGACACCTACTTCTTTAGTCCAATAATACTAGTGGAATTTTTTTATTGAGTTACTTTTTGTGTGTTTTTTGCGACTTCAGATGCTACTACTGTTGGAAGTCCCCATAATTCGATGAAACCTACTGCTGATGCATGGTTGAATGCATCTTCTTTAGAATAAGTAGCTAGTTTCTCATTATATAAAGAATTTGGAGATTTACGTCCTTCTACAATTGCATGACCTTTAAACAATTTCACACGAACTGTTCCATTAACATATTTTTGTGTTTCTTTTAAGAATGCTTGTAATGCTTCGCGAATTGGGTTGAACCATAAACCATCATAAATAATTTCAGATAATTTTTGTTCAATGATTGGTTTGAAATGAGCCAATTCTTTTACTAAAGTAATATCTTCAAGCTCTTTATGAGCAGTTAAAAGAACTTTAGCACCAGGAATTTCATATACTTCACGGGATTTAATACCAACTAAACGGTTTTCTACATGATCGATACGCCCAACACCATGAGCACCAGCGATTTTATTTAATTCTTGGATTAAATCCGCAAGCTTCAATTCTTGACCATTTAATGCAACTGGTTTACCTTCTACGAATTCAATCTCTACGTATTCTGGTGTGTCAGGTGCATTTTCAACTGATACAGTTAATCCGTAAGCTTCTTCTGGTGGAGCTACCCATGGATCTTCCATTACGCCTGCCTCATTTGCACGGCCCCATAGGTTTTGGTCGATAGAGAATGGTGAGTCGATTGTTGCTGGAACAGGTACACCATGTTTTTCAGCGTATTCAATTTCTTCATCACGGCTCCAACCCCATTCACGAACAGGAGCTAGAACTTCTAAATTAGGGTTAAGAGCTTTAATTGAAACTTCGAAACGTACTTGGTCATTTCCTTTACCAGTACAACCATGAGCTACAGCATCAGCACCAACTTGATTTGCAATTTCTACTAATTTTTTTGAAATTAATGGACGAGATAATGCAGATACTAATGGATATTTTTGTTCATACCAAGTATGACCTTGTAAAGAAACAAGTGCAAAGTCTTCTGCAAACTCATCTTTCGCATCTACCATATATGATTCAATCGCCCCAACTTGTAGAGCTTTATTTTTAACGAATTCAAGGTCTTTTCCTTCACCTACATCTAAACAAACAGCGATTACGTCCCAACCTTGTTCTTTTAACCAAGGAATTGCTACTGACGTATCAAGTCCTCCTGAATAAGCTAATACAACTTTTTTATTTACCATAATGAAAGCCTCCGTTATATGAATATACGTATTTTTATACAACCACATTTAAGTTTATACATGAATAGTACCATGTTATAAAAATAAATACAAGTGCATTTTTATAAAAAAGTGACAATTAAAAAAACGAGTTAAAACCATGAATACCGTAGTATTTGAGTTCTTCTCGTTTATGTATTATTTTTTATTAAAAAAGCCACTACCAAGCTTTTCTACCAATCGTGGAGCTACTGCATAAAGTTTACTTGTAAGACCCATTACTTTCGGTAAATTTACTTCACGAACAGGATGATTTATGCATTGAACAACACATTTCGCCACTTTTCCAGGATTTAATAAGAAGTTTTCAATCGATTTTCGGTACGCATTCGTTGCATCCGCCTTTTGTAAAAAGGGGGTATCAATAGGGCCTGGGTAAATGGCAGTTACCTTAACATTATAAGGTTCAAGCTCCATTCTTAGTCCATTAGCGAACCCTGTAATTGCGTGTTTAGACGCTGCATATACACTCGCTTTCCTTGTAGCCACTTTTCCCGCTTGGGATCCAATAAATATAAAATGCCCAGATTTTTTTACAATCATAGCTTGCGCTAGTCTACGTGTCAAAAGAATCGGAGCTCGAACATTTACATCAATCATTGAATTGATTTCGTCATCTGATAAATCAAATCCGTTTTCGAATATCCCTAAACCAGCATTCATAATCGCAACATCAATTGGAGGAAGCTTTGCACATACTTTTTCAATATCCTCGATTTTTGTTAAATCTGCTTTGAAAACAGTTGCCCCCAATTTGCTTAACATTTCTAATGAGGGTTCTTGTCTCCCGGTTGCATAAACTTGGTGACCTTTTTTTATACACAATTCTGTTATTAATCGACCAATTCCACTAGTCGCTCCAGTTACAAAGATAACTTTACCATTCATTTATTCGTATGTTCCTTTCTGATTCGTCTATACTTTTTTCTATAAATGTAATCTGAAAAAAGAGAGTATAGATAAATTCTATACTCTTAGTATTACGTCATATTAAGCAGTTTCATTAATTCATCTTTGGAAATTAGAAAATCTGCTAACGTGTATTGATCTAGCACTTGTAAGTATGCTTTTAATGCTTCCCCTAATGCATTTTTCAACTGACAGGCGGGGGAAATTCTACACAAGTTATTTTCCGAATTAAAACATTCAACTAAATGAAAATCCTCTTCAGTATTTCGGACTACTTCGCCTATATTAATATCTTTTGGATCTTTTGCTAATCGAATGCCACCACCCCGCCCTCGGATTGTCTCTATAAACCCAAGTTGTCCGAGGTCATAAGTAACTTTCATAAGATGGTTCTTAGATATATGATAATTATCAGCAATTTCTTTAATGGTTGATAATCTTTCAGGGCCTTTTATTCCTAAATACAATAATACTCTTAGTGAATAGTCTGTATATAATGTTAAGCGCATCATAGCCACCACACTTTCTTAAAACATTATAACATTTTTTAGCAAACTAATTTTAGTATGACATACTAGTTTAACGCAATAAAAGAAGTATCTTATATTCTACATATGTCTATTTTGTTAAAGATATATTTTAAATACTCTTTTGTGACCAATTTGTTAAACATGTATTTATAATATTGCTTTTAAAAACTACCAGGAGTATATTGACTCATGAAAGGACGTGATTGCATTGTTATCGCAAAAAACAATTGATATCATTAAATCAACAGTACCAGTATTAGAACAACATGGCCTTACAATTACAAAAACTTTCTATTCAAACATGTTTAAGGCACATCCTGAATTATTAAATTTATTTAACAGAGCAAATCAACTTAGAGGTCGTCAACAAACAGCACTAGCAAATACAGTTTTGGCTGCTGCAAAGTACATCGACAATTTAGAACCAATCGTTCCAGTGGTTATGCAAATTTCACACAAACATAGAGGTTTAGGAATTTTACCAAATCATTACCCAATTGTTGGTGAACATTTACTGGGTGCTATTAAAGAAGTTCTTGGCGATGCTGCAACCGATGAAATTATTGATGCATGGGCAAACGCATACGGAGTAATAGCGGACGTATTTATTTCAGTGGAAGAAGATTTATACAAAACTACTGAAGCAAATGGTGGTTGGCGTTTATTTAAACCATTTAAAGTTGCACAAAAAGTAGAGGAAAATGACGAAGTCACATCATTTTATTTAGTACCAGAAGACGGATCATCGTTACCTGCATTCCAACCTGGACAATATATCACAGTTCGCGTAAAAGTACCTGGTGATGAATACACTTCAAACCGTCACTATACTTTGTCACAGCCAGCGAATAAAAATGAATATAGAATTTCTGTCAAACGTGAAGATGCATGTGATCCAAAAGGTGTTGTATCTAATTATCTTCATAACGATGTAAAAGAAGGAGATTTAATTGATGTAAGTGCACCTGCAGGTTTATTCACATTAGATCAATCAAACAACCCTGTATTATTTGTAAGTGGTGGTATTGGTGTTACTCCATTAAATACAATGCTACAAACTATGGAACCAGGTCGTGAAGTAACATTTGTACACACTGCACGAAACAAAAATGTAATCGCTTTCCAAGAACAAATCGAAAACAAAGTAAATGAATTAAACGGAAAATATCGTTCGTTTTATTCCGATTCTGAAGGCTATATTACGAAAGAAATTTTAGCCCCATATATTCAGGCAAATACAGAAATCTATACTTGTGGCCCTACACCATTTATGGAGACAGTTATTTCAATTGCTAAAGAACTAAATATTCCCGATGAAAAAATCCATTATGAGTTCTTTGGACCTGCCATGACAATAAAAGCGTTCGAAAACTCTTAAATGTGGTTCTAGAAATATTATACTAAAAATAAAATTCACCCTAAATTAATGCCATTGACTCAGCATCTATTTAGGGTGATTTTATTTATTTATTCAATATACAAGTACAAAAATACCAACTATACTCGAGAATATATCATAATATCTTCTTGTTGTTTTTTATAGACCAGTCCTTCATTTTCCAAAAGATCTAAATAGCCAATTGTTTTAGATAATGTAAGACCTAATTCTGTCTGATAAATCGAAGCATAGAGTTGTTTCATCACTTCGAACACTGATTTCGGTTTATTTAATAAACTATACACTTGTTTAGAACGCATTTGATCTCGTTCTAGCCGTTTTGTAATGAGTTCAGTGACATTGGTCACTTCGTTTCCATGTCCCGTAAAGACTCTATTAACCTGTAAAGAGCTTAATAACCGCAACGAATTTTGATATTGGATCATTGACTTCGGTCTATTATTTGATAAATCAACAGGAGGTTCAACTAATGGATTGGATGCTACTTGTTCTAATAACAGATCACCACCAATAACTGTATTAGAATGTACATCAAGAAATACTAAATGACTCTGTGCATGACCTGGTGTGTAAAAGGTTTTTAATCCTGGATGACCAGGTACCTCATCACCATCATCCAGGAATCCTGTTAAAGGGATTGTCCCCATATACTCTAGATCGTTCATACGGTTATATATAATTTTTTCGATATACGATTTAGGGACTGCCTGCTTCATTAATTCTTGTTTATAAAACTCGTCTATATAAATTAAAAAATCTTTAGATTTTCTAATCCAATAATCCGTATATTGATGCCCCAATATTGTTGAATTTGGAAAGGCATCTATCCACCCAGAGTGGTCAGGATGATGATGTGTAAGTACTATTTGCTCTATATCCTCTAATTGATATCCAGCTTCACTTATCCCCTTTTTGACAGCCTTATATGCCTCATCTGTTTTAGGACCAACATCAAATAGTGTTAATGCATCCCCTTTGACTAAAAAAGCATTTACGTCCCCTATTGAATATGGCGTAGGTATGGTTATTTTATGTATATTCAATCTTATAGCCCCCTATTACGGAAAACAATTATTTCAGTAAAATAACTAATATTTTCATCCATTTTACTTCTTTTTGCTAAATTCGTCCATGTTCAGTGTTGACTTATTTTCTCATAGTGCCTATAATTTTCATAATATTTAATATTTAATACAATGACGAAGCCAAGTAAATGAATGGATGGTTTAAGAGAGTGCTATATTTTGGTGTAATTAGCATAACCCTCTCTATTCATTGAACCTACTTCTGAGTAGTCATGACAACATGACCGTAACCTTTGCGATAAAAGGAATGAAGTTGTGCCAATTATTTGGCGAACTAAGGTGGTACCGCGGAAACAAGCATGCGTTTTTCGTCCTTATTAGGATGAAAAACGCATTTTTTTATACTTTTTATTTGGAATTAATGGAGGGGTTACTATGCAAAAAGTCATGTTTGTTGGGGCAGGTTCCATGGCTGAAGCGTTAATACAAGGATGGATTGAACGCGAAGTTGTGGATGCCAGACATATATACGTATCGAATCGGTCAAATTTTGAAAGACTTGATTATTTAAGCTTGAAATACGGCGTTAATATTTTACAAAAAAGAGAAAGTTTATTTGATGCTGATTTAATTGTATTAGCAGTTAAGCCAAAAGATAGTAAAGCTGCAATGGAATCGATTAAAGCTTACATTCCACAACATACGCCAATTTTAACCGTTATGGCGGGAATATCGATGGATTCTATTGTTCAATATTTAGGCGAACGCCCTATTGCCCGTGTTATGCCGAACACATCTGCCACAATTGGGATGTCCGCAAGTGGGGTTGCCTTTAACCAGAAAGTAACTGAACATTTAAAAAGTCACTACTATCAAATGCTTCATGCAATCGGTATTGTTATTGAAGTGGAAGAAGATAAACTGCATGCTGTAACAGCACTTTCAGGGAGTGGTCCAGCCTACTTATATTATTTACTCGAAGCCTGGGAAAAAGTTGGTACTGAATTTGGATTATCAAAAGAAACTGTTCGCCAATTAATGATCCAAACAATTGCAGGTTCAGCAGCTATGTTACAGCGGGGAAATGAAGAACCAGATGTACTTCGTCGTAAAGTTACTAGCCCTGGTGGTACGACTGAAGCTGGTATTCGTGCTTTAGAAAACTTAAAATTCAATGAAGCTATTTACGAGTGTATTAAAAGTGCAGAGGCAAGATCTAGAGAACTAGCTAAGGGCGAATAATTCAATTAAATGATTCGTTTCTTTATGTACAAATCAAAATCTTTCATTATTTTTCCTAAGTTCGGTAAGATAAAGATAGTTATCTGAAAGGAGAATCACTATGGTAAAACTTTTCGAGAGCTATCAATTACGAAACATCGAGTTGAGAAATCGTATTGTCATGTCGCCTATGTGTATGTATCAAGCAAAACAAGATGGCTTTACTACTGACTTCCATTTTGTCCACTATATATCACGAGCAGTTGGTCAAGTTGGTCTAATCATTTTCGAATCAACTGGAGTGTTACCAGAGGGGCGAATTACAGAAAATGACTTAGGTATCTGGAGTGATGACCATATTGAAGGTCTATCAAAAATTGTCTCAACTATTAAAACTTACGGTTCAAAAGCTGGAATTCAACTAGGGCACGCGGGGAGAAAAGCAACAGTGAATGGAGAAATATTCGCTCCATCTGCCATTCGCTTCAATGAAGAATATAAAACACCAAAAGAAATGTCCATACAGGATATTAAAAGAACAATAGAAGCTTTTAAAGAAGCAGCAATTCGAGCAGTTAAAGCTGGATTTGATGTACTGGAAATTCATGCTGCACATGGATATTTAATTAACGAATTCCTATCTCCACTTACGAATAAAAGGACAGATCAATATGGTGGTGTCCCTGAAAATCGATATCGTATCCTTCGTGAAATTATTGATGCAATTCGTTCAGTTTGGCAAGGTCCCCTCTTTGTGCGAATTTCTGCAAAGGAATATATGGAAGGCGGCTTAAATCCTGAGGACTACATACAATTTGCGTTATGGATGAAGTCCCAAGAAGTCGATTTAATTGATGTAAGTTCAGGTGGTGTGGTACTAGCCAAAGTTGAATCATTTCCTTTATATCAAGTTCCTTATTCTGAAACGATTAGACAAGGTGCTAGTGTACCCACTGGATCTGTTGGTATGATCACAACTGGTACAGAAGCAGAGGAAATTTTACAACAAAATAAGGCCGACTTAGTCTTCATTGGTCGCGAACTACTAAGAGATCCATATTTCCCTTATCACGCAGCTAAGCAATTAGGGATAACACTGGATGCTCCTAATGACTCATATAGTCGCGGTTGGAGATTCTAATACTCTCAACTAAATAAAAGATATATAATAAGCTATAAGCGTGCGACAATGAACTGTCACACGCTTTTTATTATGCAAGCTCTAATATTTTCTAATATATAATATCTCATATAAATTACTAGTTACTGCTGTAACATTACTTTTCTAAACTCCTCTAGAAATGCTTCATAATGAAGATTAGTGGCAATTTTAGTTTTTCCTTTTTTACTTGTTGGTCGATAATCGATATAAGACATCCCCTTAGCCTCAGTACTCTCAATTACATGTGCATCGAATTGTATGTAATCAACAATAGATGGTTCCTTTACAACCATGACTGTTAGAAGATCATGAATCGGTGCACCTTGAATTCCTGGTACACTTTTTTGATAGTAATCAAAATAATATTGAAAGATAGGCTCCATGATAGGCGCGTAAATGTTGTTTAGATTTTTTGAGGTCGCAATCACGGTTTCCTGAGTTAAAATAGCATGTTGAGTAACATTTAACGGAGTGATCGTCAAATTATGCGCAAACTTCAAAACAAAATTAGACGAAGCAGGATCACCATAGAAATTTGCTTCTGCCAATGCTGTAATGTTCCCCGGAACAAAAAAAGCTCCACCCATTACAAAAAACGAATTAATCATCTTCATTTGATCTGGATATAGTATAAAAACGGTTGCTAAAGTGGTGGATCGTCCAGTATCTACAATGATGAGTTGATTATTATATTTCTCTATGATGTAACGAATGGTATCAAAAGGGTAAACTTGATATTTAAAATTACTAGGTGGTTGTATAGGTCCAATTCCATTTTCGCCGTGTATCTCAGGATAAAACTTCGTATCATTCTGCTGAACAGGCTTAGATACACCCGGAATAATAGGTATATCTTTTCTACCTGCTAATTCCAACAAGTAAGCAGCATTAGCTGTTGCCTGGTCTTTTGTAACATTTCCATAACTAGTGACAATACCAACCAGTTCAATCTCCGGATCTAAAATAGAATACATTATGGCTAGTGAATCATCAATTCCAGGATCACAAAATAATAAAATTTTCTTCGTGATTGGTAGTACCCCCTTCCCTCCATTCTATTTCAAGATGAAGAAATCATGCATAATTTATATATGATGTATCTCTGTATTCTTTCACGTACTTACGGAATATGAGAACCCTTCGGCCGTATAAAATATTTGATTAACCAATTTCACAAAGCCTCAATATGATAGACTCATATATTTTGAGTAACTTATCTTTTAAAGTAATGCATCTTCGTTGAAAACATTAACAACCTTTTCGATTTGTTCACTTCGTAATCTGATTTGTTGACGAATGGTTAACACTGAGATATATTAAAGATACTTATTATAAATAGTTCTCCTAAAGGGGAGTAGCTTTTACAATTGAGTCGTCACTTCGGAAGTTTTGTGCTTCCCGGCTTAGTTGGCAACGAACTTGTTGTTAGCAAGACCTTTACCTTGTTTGGTAAAGGTCTTTTATTATTTTTTTCAACCTTTACCATTTGTGGTAAAGGTTTTTTTGTTTTTATATTCGCTTTAACCAGACATCTAAGAAACATTTATTAATAAGCACTCTAAAACGAATGGAGTTGAACAATGTGAATTAGTTAGAAAGAGACACTCTTAGAAATACGAGATTATTCCGTGGAGTAGACCTATAAAACTTATAATAAGGAGGATTTTTATATGGAATTATCGATTCTATTAGAATATGGATGGGTATTAGTTCTATTAGTTGCGCTTGAAGGATTACTTGCAGCTGATAATGCACTTGTTTTAGCAATTATGGTAAAGCATCTTCCGGAAGACGAAAGAAAAAAAGCTCTCTTTTATGGTTTAGCCGGAGCATTCATTTTCCGTTTCGCATCACTATTTCTCATTTCTTTCCTTGTGGATGTATGGCAAATTCAAGCAATTGGAGCCCTATATCTTTTATTTATCGCCATTAACCACATTGTTAGAAAGCTAGTCTTTAAAAAGAAAGCAGAGGATTCTGAGGATGCTATGGAGGAAAAGAAGAAATCAGGCTTTTGGGGAACTGTTCTAAAAGTTGAATTAGCAGATATCGCATTTGCAATAGATTCAATTCTTGCTGCAGTAGCATTAGCGGTAACACTTCCAAACACAAATCTACCACAGATTGGCGGCTTGGATGGCGGAAAATTCCTTGTTATCTTTTTAGGTGGTTTAATTGGTTTAATTATTATGCGTTTCGCTGCTAACCTTTTTGTAAAGCTACTTCAATCAAGACCTGGACTTGAAATTGCAGCATTTACGATCGTAGGCTGGGTTGGTGTTAAGCTTGCTGTCTTAACCCTAGGACACCCGGACATCGGTGTAATATCTTACGAATTTGCCCATTCTAAGGAATGGAAAATATTCTTCTACGCTGTATTAATAATCATTGCAGCAGTTGGTTGGTTCATGTCAAAAGATAACAAAGAACAGTCAACACAATAGCTTTAAACATAGAAAGAGTATGAGGCTGGGACAGAAGTGGAAAAGAACAGTTCTTCTTTCATTTTAAATAGTACTTTTTGGATATGTGAACGTTCGTTTCCGATGCAAATTTTATTTGCACCGAAAGCAAAGCGACAGGTGCAGACTTCGCTTTCCACGGGGAAGCCTTGAGCCTCCTCGAGCTCAAGCTCTGCGGGGTCTCGGGCCAACAGGATGTTGGTCACAAAGGCGTTGCCACAGGACGTGGCGCTTTTAGCCTTTGTTCATCTATGCTTCTACATCCCGTAGGAAGGCTTTGCCTTGCATCGAAAGCGAAGCGACAAATTTATTTGCACCGAAAGCGAAGCGACAGGTGCAGATGCACTCTCAGTCTACATCTTCAACGAACGGCTTCCAAATAAACAAGTAAGCAAATTTTTATTATATCAAAACCACTCTGTTTGTTGAAAACTAACTTCTGTCCCAGCCTCATTTACCTCAATAGGTTACACTTTCTCATTTATATTACATTTTCAAAGAGTTCCAGCTTTCATTCTTTTAGAAATGGAGTATGTAGTGTACATAGCCATCGGTGCAAGTACGATTACGAGTATTAACCAAAAATTTAATGCATCTGCTGCTTTAAGCCCTTCAAAATTCGTAACAATGTAAATTATTACCCCCACTAATAGGAGATAACTTAAAACATTCGGAAATATAACTAGTAAACGTAAAACTGCTGGATTTATTTTCGGTTCATTCATTCATATCCCTCCCCTTTATTTCTCTATTCTAATATAAATCTACTCGGTATTACTATTTTTTTCTATAGTTATCTTTCGTTTTATTCTCGTATAAGGCTACTTGGGACATTTCTAATGACATTTCACCTTATTTTTTCTCATAGTGCGCTACTACACAACCTGTATCTCAACATGTCTATTCAAATATTAGTAATGAAAAAACACACCCAATTAGGTGTGCATACCATTAATTTTCTTTAATCAATTGATTATCTTTCCATAAAAAATGTGTAAAATCATTCGCAATCATGACATTATTAAAAAGTTCTTTTGCTTCAACTAGAAGGGCTTCTAGATCATGTTGTAAAAACCGCGCACTAATATGATTTAAAATCAAATACTTTGCATCTGCCTCACGAGCTATTGTTGCAGCTTCAACATTTGTAGAATGTCCATAACTACTAGCCAGATTAAAAGTAGAATGGTCGAAGGTAGCTTCATGGACGACAATATCTGCATTTCTACTTAAATCTTTTGCATTATGGCAAAATTTTGTGTCCCCTAAAATGGTAACTATAAACCCTTTTTTTGGCGGAGCCGTCACATCTTGGCTATAAACCATCTTACCGTCTTCTAATTCGATATCTTCTCCGTTTTTTAACCTACCTAATAAAGGACCTTTTGGTACTCCGAATTCCCTCGCTTTTTCAATGAGTAGTTCACCAGGTAAAGGCTTTTGCTCAATTCGATAGCCAAAACATTGAATGACATGCTCCAGTTCATTTGCTATAACGATAAATTGGGCGTCTTCAAATATGACTCCTTCCTGAACTTCTACAAATTCAATAGGATATGTGATATGGGTCTTTGATAATTCAAATGAATATTGCACCCACTCCTTTAATCCTTTTGGTCCGTATATAGTTAACGTATCTTCCCCGCCTAAAAAAGATCTCGAACTTAGTAATCCTGGAAGCCCGAATATATGATCACCATGTAGATGAGTAATAAATATTTTTTCTATTTTACGAGGCCGAATGGATGTGTATAGTATTTGATGTTGTGTTGCTTCCCCACAATCAAACAGCCATATCGTACCACGTTCTTCTAATAGTTTTAATGCAAGTGCACTTGTGTTTCGTTCTTTTGAAGGCATACCAGCACCTGTACCTAAAAATTGTAGTTGCATTTTTAAACACCACATTCTATATTTTTTCGTTTTAAGTCATTTGGAATGAACAACTTAACGCTTTAATCATGTTCTCCTAGATTCCAATTTAAAAATCAATCATCCTCTTTTAAATCTTCTAAAAAGTCTTTACTAAAGCTTGTTTTAGAGGCAAAGGAAGATTTCTTTTCGAGTTCAATTCCCTTTTGAATTAACCCCTTACCGAACTTCTTTTCTATCTCATTCATTAAATCATAAATAGGCTCATCCTTTGCGAACTTTTCATAGTTATCAAATGATAATTGAAGTGGTACATTTTTTAAATCTCGAACATTCGAAACGGTAATTCCTAATAATCGAATAGGTTCACCACCCCAAGCTCTCGTAAATAATTGAATCGCTTCTTCATAAATATCATTCTTTAAATAAATAGGATTTTGTAAAGTTTTACTTCGGGTAAGATTATGCCAATCTGCATCTCGAATTTGGATACTAATCGTTGAGCCACAAATTTTTTTTGCACCTAAGCGTTCAGCAACTTTACTTGCTAATTGTCGAAAGGTCTCTTCTAATTTCTCGATATCAGTTTCATCATACGGTAGCGTTGTCGAATTCCCAACACTTTTTGTATCATAAATGGAGTCTGGATCTACAGCTCGTGGATCATTTCCATTAGCTCGGTCACGTAGGCGTACTCCATTTTTACCAAGTTCTTCCCTTAATAATCCTTCATTCGCTTTTGCTAAATCGCCAATTGTATGAATTTTTAACGAAGCCAATTTTTTAGCCGTACTCTCCCCTACACCGTGCATTTTAATGACAGGTAATGACCAAAGCTGACTCGCCACATCTCTTTTCCTTAAAACCGTTATTCCCATTGGTTTTTTCATATCCGATGCAGTTTTGGCTAAAAATTTATTTGGTGCAATTCCAATTGAACAAGGTAAGTCTAGTTCATTAAAAATACGTAGCTGGATTTCCTTAGCAATGTCAATAGGGTGCTGTTCTTTAGAGAGATCTGTTATATCCATATAACCTTCATCGATTGAAACTGGTTCTATCAATTCCGTATAATTTTTTAAAATCTTAAACATTGCTTTTGAAGCAGCTCGGTATTTTGGAAAATCAGGAGGTAGAAGGATTAACTCAGGACATTTCCTTTTGGCTTCTCCCACATTCATGGTTGTATAAATACCTTTAGCTCTTGCTTCATATGAACTCGTTACAATAATACCCCTTCGTTCTCTTGGATTACCTGCAATAGCAACTGGTTTCCCTTTTAGCTCAGGGTTATAGGCTTGTTCAACTGAGGCATAGAAGCTATTCATATCGACATGAAAAATGATTCGAGCTATATTACTCAGTGCTACCACCTCCTTATCAATCCCCTTAAAATAATAACAAATTTTATCATACTTTTACGATTTATATGTAAGTATGTACAATACTTACTAATATTTTCAAAATTCACATTGACAAATAATTAAATATATAATAATCTCATTTGTGTAAACCTCGTTTTTTAGGGAGTTAACACAATCGGGAGGCATATAAATGAAATCCAAAACGTATTCATATGTAATTACGGCGTTTGCAGCTGCCATTATCGCTGTTTTAGCTCAAGTATCAATTCCGTTACCAATGGGGGTTCCAATTACTGGGCAAACATTAGCAGTAGGATTAGTCGTTACAATCTTAGGTACAAAATTTGGCACACTTGCTGTTTTCATTTACATTCTTCTTGGCGCTATAGGTATGCCAGTCTATTCTGGTCTGTCAGGGGGACTAGGTGTTCTTGTAGGACCAACTGGAGGATATATTATCGGCTTTTTAGCACAAGCATTTATCCAAGGACTTTATATGGATAAATTGGGATATAATTATTTCCATTCCATTATCTCCAATTTAATTGGTATGGTTGTTACATTAGCGTTTGGAACAGCATGGCTAAAATTTGCCGCAAGTCTTTCATGGGAAGCTGCATTTATGGGCGGCGTAGCACCATTTATTGTGTTAGGAATTGTAAAAGCTGTTATTGCAGCTTGGGTCGGTATACTTGTTCGTAACCGATTATTTAGCGCAAATTTACTTCAAAAATTCGCATAACAATTAGTAAAAGCGAGCTTAAAAAGCCCGCTTTTACTTTTATATCGAAAAATCCGACCATTCTTTAATTCTGGGAATATTATAATGCTGATTATACGATTGGTCCTTTACGAATATGTTGAGATTTACATCTTTTAATGTATTTAGTACAGCTGGCTTATCATCGAAGTAATAATCTAAATCTAATTCCTTGATGATGTTTATTTTTTCATCATCCTGCATTCCACAATAGAAATGCTCCTCTTTAACAGGGAAACCTTGATCTTTCATCCACTGTCTCGTCCTAATGCAATAACTTTTTGGACGAGAGGTGATATAAAATATTTCATGTCCCATATCCTCTAGTTTGTTTAGCAATTCTACTGACCCTTCAAAGGGGGGACAATCTGTAAAATAGATTTCCTCTAACAAACTTGTCCACATTTTTCCGCCATCTTCTTTGGTTAAACCGAAAGCCTCATGGATTTCAACAGTTCTTAACTGTCGAAAAACATCCAACCCTATATTTTGATTTAATTTCCGATTATAAATATGGAAAGCATGTTCCCTTAAATTAATTAATGTATCATCAATATCAAAACCAAATCTCACGAAGTATCTACCTTCTTTTATGAATATATGACAAACTGAGTGGCAAAATTTTGTTCTTTCTCAATTTGTATTGCTTGTAATTTTTCAATTTCTTTTTTGCGATTCAACTCACAGGTAATTAAATCTAATTCATTTATTTTCTCAGGTGTAATCACCTGCGCCAAACTATCTGCATCCTTCATTGCACTATTTAAACCAAATGCTCCTGTTGGTGTCATAGTGTGTACGGCATCTCCCAAAAATGCGACTCCATTTCTTCCCCAATTCTCACTAAAATTACTATGAACGTCTAGTACAACGAAATCATTCCAAGAAGTGATGTTTTCTTTAACCGAGCTCACCAATATCGGAAATGCTTTTATTAATTTTTCAATAAATGTATCAAAAGGTTGCTTACGCAGTTCAGGGAAGGAGTCTTCTTTAATGTTCCAGCCAATTTGTATATAGTTATTTGTTTGCGTAAATAATGAAAGCTGATATCCGTCAATTCGCGCCATTTTTATGGATGGTTCCCACCCTTGGGGAGCTGGTATCCTCGCCCATAATAAGTCATAGCCATGTTTCCGTTTATTTACTTCTATTCCTGCTTTTTTACGTACAGTTGAAAATCGACCATCTGCTCCTACCGTTAAACGGCTCAAGATAGTTAATTCTTTTCCTTCATGCATTGCCTTCACTCCATAGAAACTTCCATTTTCATTTAGGAGCAAATCAACAACCCTCGTATTCGTCATTAGAGTGAAATTTGGATATTGGCTTGCTTCCTCAATCAAAACCTTTAATAAGTGGGCTTGGGGGACATGAATCCCTAAATGGCCTACATTGGGATCTGGAAGTATTTTTTTTATTAATTTTCCATTTTCCCAATACTCAAGAGATTCCATCGGTAACATGCCTAATTTCTCAACTTTTGAAAATAAACCATACTTCTTTAAAATGGCTTCTCCTTCTTCATTTAGATGTTCACCTCTGAAAGACTTTGCGATTTTTTGATGTCTTTCTAAGAGAATGACCGAAACATTCTGCTTCGCTAATAAATAAGCTAGCAACGCTCCACCAGGTCCTGCTCCTACAATACAAACATCCGCGTCATATTTCATGTTGTGCACCCTGCTTTGGATATGCTGTTATACATAAATCTTGTCCAATCGATTGGAAAGAATCAAATTCAAGTTCTAATGCTTGATCCATTGAATCGACGTCTTGGCCTGAAATTGGTGAAATTGAGTTTAAGCCACCAATGACTTTAGGGGCCATATAAACGAGAAATTTATTGATTAGACCTGCTCTTAGGAAGGATGCGTGGACATGGCCACCACCTTCTACTAACATATCAGTAATTCCTAGTTTATAAAGTTCTTCAAGCATTTCGGTTAGGTTTAAACCTCGTTCATCTTTTGATACTAAAAGAAGTGATACACCTTTATTTTGAAGAGCAATCCTTTTATTTGCATCAGCATTAACAGTCGTTACTATGATCGTTTTCGCAACGGATGTGTCTAATACATTCGCATCTAATTGAATTTTCAAATGACTATCTAGAATAATTCGAATTGGGTTTTTCCCATTACCTTCTGGCAATCTTGTCGTTAATGTTGGATTGTCTGCTAAAACAGTTCCGATACCAACTAAAATTGCATCGACTCGGTGACGAATTTGATGGACATGCTGACGTGCTGCTTCACCAGTAATCCATTTTGAGTGACCGGTATGTGTAGCGATTTTACCGTCTAATGTCATTGCGTACTTCGAAATGACAAACGGTCTACTCGTAAGCATATTATGAATAAATCGCTCATTTAGTTTTCGCGCTTCGTCTTCTAATACGCCAACTTCTACAGGAATTCCAGCATCTTCAATTAGTTTTATCCCTCGACCAGCTACCGAAGGGTTAGGGTCTGTTGTAGCAACAACAACACGAGCTACTCTAGAATCTATCACTAAATTTGCACAAGGTGGCGTTTTTCCATAATGTGAGCACGGTTCTAACGTGACATATAATGTAGCACCTTCTGCATGATGACCAGCCATGTTAAATGCGTGTACTTCAGCATGAGGTTCCCCCGCTTTACGATGTAAGCCCGTTCCAACAATGACTCCATCTTTCACGAGTACAGCACCTACAACTGGATTAGGATTCGTATTTCCTAATGCAGAAGCTGCTAAATCTAATGCTAATTGCATATACTCTTTATCTGTTTTCAATACTACGCACCTACTTACACGATAATTTTTGAATCTGCTATATGACCCGATTTTTCAATTTTAGTATTTAAATAATGACGGTTTGCATCCGTTAAACCACCCCACAATGAGATGTGTTTATCAGATAGAAGACCATGTAATTTTAGAGCTGCTAATTTTTTTGGATTATTCGTAATTAATGTGACTGGTTTTTCTCTTAAAGATTCTAAAACTTTAATTGCTTCTTCGTATGATCGCATATCATCTTCAAAGCCTAAAGCATTGTTCGCTTCAACAGTATCATACCCATCTTCTTGAAGTAGGTAAGCTAATGATTTTGAAAATAAACCGATGCCACGTCCTTCATGATCTGCAAGATAAAAGATAGCCCCACAACCATGCTCTTTAATCATTTTCATTGATTCATGTAATTGATAACCACAGTCACATCGCTGACTACCAAAAATGTCACCCGTATGGCAAATACTATGCATTCGAATAATTGCGTCGTCTTCGTTTTCAAAGTCACCATAAACTAACACAGAAGACTGTTGTCTAGCCGCTAGATTGGCGTGTAAAATAGATTCTAGTATTGCTTCTTTTGTTAATTGTCCATCCAATGTTAGCCAAGTATACCATTGGAATGTAGCTTCAAAGTCTCCCTGTCTAATAGGTAGCTTTACAGGACCTACAATACAGATTGTTTGATTCTCTTTATATTCAACAATTTTCATCTTCTCAAATAATAATTCTTTTTTATCTTGTAATACATTTTTCATATGAAATCATCACCCATTCGCTCTGTAATTCTAACTCTTACCTTAAGTTACTTTTCGTAACTAAGTGTATTATAATAATTAAAACGTGTCAAATTTATAATATGCAATTACTTATTACTTAAGTTTGGCATTACCCCAGTTGTTCAATTAATATTACTTTATACATACGGATAATCAACTCTTTTGTAAAATATTAATTATATATGAAGCATTCCAAGTAATACAGCAATTTACATTTGCTATTGTTTTAATTGGTGAATGAAAAATATGAGAAATTGGGTGATAAAATGCGGGAAAAATTGCCTGGTTAACAGATACTTCTACTATTTTACGATGAGAAATTTATCGAAGAGAATCTTATTTATATTTTACCTATCATCATAATATTTGAAGAAGGATCCTTCGATATTTCACTAGATGATGTTTGGGAAAAGTGAATGCATGAGGTGGCATTGTTCGTTCCAATAATGAATACGAAGCTAACCGTTGGAGAATAGAATGACAACAACAATTCCCTTTAGTAACACTTGTTCTTTACCCCTTTAGTTCAGCCATCGGTTTTCATGCTGGTGAAGTACAATTGGATTGAGTTCGATTGCCAATAATTAAGCCTGAGGTCGTCACAAAACAGTCATGTTTTATGCGACCACTTTTTGTATCCTATCTACCATTTGACACATTCAACTACATTTTTGAAAAACGATGATACACATCATTTAAAGTCTCACATCCTATTTGTTGTACTTTATCAATATATACACCCCATAATTTAGCCGTCATCATCGCGTCACCTAATGCATGATGACGATGTTTAATTGGGATGTCATGATAAGAACAAAGTTGATCTAATGATGCTGTTTTAATGTTTGGTTCTACTATTTTATATAGAAAAGACGTGTCGACAATACGGTGTTTTAAAGGGGTTCTTAAAATTTTATTACTATAGTATTGCATAAAGCTTCTTTCATGGTTTGCATGGTGCGCAACATGCGACCACTTTTTGTATCCTATCTACCATTTGACACATTCAACTACATTTTTGAAAAACGATGATACACATCATTTAAAGTCTCACATCCTATTTGTTGTACTTTATCAATATATACACCCCATAATTTAGCCGTCATCATCGCGTCACCTAATGCATGATGACGATGTTTAATTGGGATGTCATGATAAGAACAAAGTTGATCTAATGATGCTGTTTTAATGTTTGGTTCTACTATTTTATATAGAAAAGACGTGTCGACAATACGGTGTTTTAAAGGGGTTCTTAAAATTTTATTACTATAGTATTGCATAAAGCTTCTTTCATGGTTTGCATGGTGCGCAACTAAAGGATACTTGTTCACGAATTGAAAAAATCCAATAAGTACATCCGTTATATTAGGAGCACTTATTACTTGTTCATTCGTAATACCTGTTAATTTTTCAATTTCACTTGGCACTTTCTGATCATACTGAATTAGCGAATAAAATGTCTCAGAATCGCGAATCTCACTACCTGTCATTTTTACTGCACCAATTGAAAGAATTGCATCACCATTCTCTGGTGAAAAACCTGTTGTTTCAATGTCAAAAACAACTACTTCTAGCTCATTTAAATTTTTATTCATGACATCTTCACGAGTAATTTCCTTTTGTAAATGCCTTAAATAAGCAGTTTGTTGTAAGTTTTGTGGCTCACTAACTCCTCCAAAGGAACGTCTTGTTTGCATTCCTCTTAACATTTGCATAAACGGTTCAAACGCCATATTAAACACCCTTTTATAATTTATAGCAAAATGTGATTTAGGTACTTATAGCTCAATTCGAATTAGGGCTTCCTGTCTTTAAGTAAAGAAAGAACTTCATCATGTAGTCTTTTACCATCTTTTAATATTAATTTCAGTTCTTTTCGCTGTTCTTTTGAAAGCTTCTTAGTATTTAAGTAATGGGTATCATCATAACTAGATGCATCAGTTAGTTTCATTCGATATCTAATTAAATTGGTAAAGTTCACTTCACTATATCGAACTAACGTTTGATACTCTTCTTTTTGAGCTAATATATTCATTCGTTCTAAAGTAGATGTTTCATAGATACCCTCTTTTATCGATAGTAAACGAATCGAATTGACATAGGGGATAAATGCTGCATACTTTAAATTTACACAACCCTGATAAACACCATGTTGTTCAACGATAATTTGACCAAATGGACCAATAACACTTTTCACCAGCTTCATATTAGCAACAAATCGTTTTAGTAAATTCGGAAAATTTTTTTGATATTGAAGAATTACTGATTTCAGATGGTGTAAAAAGTACGTACTGCCGTAAAGAACACGAGCATCAAAAAAAATTTGTAAATACCTAATAGCATCCCAACTTTTGTCTTCCAACCAGTTTACAAGTTGCATTTCCCATTGTGCCAATGACTTATTCCAAATAGGATTGGAACACATAACCAATCCCTTGCAGTACGGATAACCAACATAATTCATTCCATATGAAATTTCATCACCTAAATTTTTAAAATATAAATCATTTACTAAATTAGAAGTTTCATAAACTATTCCGTGGTCTTGATCACTAATTAAGCCTTGTTCGTTTCGCCCACCACTCCCAGTAACAAACCATGCAAATGCACATGGTGGTTGAACAACTTGCATTTTACTTTTCGCTACCTCTAGTACTTTTAACATTACCTGATCATGAAAATAGTTGAGTGATGCATTTGTATCTAAAAATGATGCGATATTTTGTTCCTTCCATTGTTTAATTGATTCGTAACTTTCCATGACCCACTTCCTCTTTCTATTGAAGCTAGCTTTAGTTAAATGATACTTTTTAAATCCCTTTTGAAACAACTCTTTAATACGATTAGTTGTTACTATTAGGATGAATGGGGATGCCCTGAAAGTCTAACTTTCAAAACACCCCCATTAACAATCTATTTATCTATTATTAAAAATTTTATTTTTCAGTAGTAGCTGCAGTTGTTAGTTTTGTTTCTTGCTCCATTTGTTCAGGGTAACCATAGCTACCATGTTCACTAATATCAAGACCCATAATTTCTTCCTCTTCAGAAACACGTAGGCCAATCGTCATATCTAATACTTTTAAAATAATGAACGAAATAACAAATGCATAGATACCAGAAGCAGCAACACCTAATGCTTGAACACCTAGTTGTGTAAAGCTACCCCCATAGAATAATCCGGCTTGACCCCAGTCGATATCAGTTGACAGCGCTGGAACAGCGAATAAACCGTTTGATAATGTACCCCAAACCCCTACAGTACCGTGTACAGATAATGCAGCGATAGGATCGTCTAGTTTCATTCTATCAAATAGTTTCATAGAGAATACAACCATGATACCACCGATTAATCCAATGACAACCGCTGCCCATGGCTCTACAAATCCACAAGAAGCCGTAATTGCTACTAAGCCTGCAAGAGCACCATTTAACGTAGTAGGTACATCCGCCTTACCCGTTACTGCCCAAACAGTGAACATGGCAGCAATTGCACCGGCACCAGCAGCTAATTGTGTATTTAGAATAACAAATCCTAAGAATCCATCAGCAACACCAAATGTAGAAGCACCATTGAATCCAAACCAACCTACCCAAAGGATTAATACACCTAAAGCCGTATAGACTTGGTTATGCCCAGCAAGATTATTTGATGAACCATCTTTATTATATTTACCAATACGAGGTTTTAAAATCATTGTTGCAGCAAGAGCGGCCATCGCACCTGTTAAGTGAACAACAGTTGAACCAGCAAAGTCTTGTTTTCCGTGTTCAGCTAACCATCCACCACCCCAAATCCAGTGAGCAACAACAGGGTAAATAAATGCTGAGAATAATACCGCAAAGATGACATAGACTGATAGTTTTGCACGTTCAGCAAATCCACCAAAGGCAATTGTTAATGAAACTAAAGCGAACATGACTTGGAATGAGAAATCTACCGCTGGCGTTAAGCCGCCATCTGCCGCTGAATAGTCACCATAGAAAAAACTAGATAGTCCAATGAACGGATTGCCTTCACCATAAATAAATCCATATCCAACTGCCCAGAATACTAAAGTTCCAATCCCAGCTGTGAATATTGTTTTACCGGCAATATGACCAGCGTTTTTCATTCTTGTAGAACCTGCTTCTAATAAAATAAATCCACCTAACATAAAGAAGACTAAAATTGCACCAATTGCTACCCATAGATTATCCATAAGGACGACTACTGCACTTAAATCCATAAAACATTCTCCTTTCATGATCGAAAACTTATGTTACATATTATTATTCATCTATGTAATAAAATGTAACACCACTTATAATGTTATTTTAACCTATCAGAAAACATAGTCAATATCATTAATAGATAAAATCAATCTAATGTAAGAAAATATCACACAAATGAATATGAAGGGATATGTAACAGTTATTGTTGTGTCTATTGTTTAAGCGTTTACAAAAAAACGTTTATGACCTTCTATTATTTCAATTTGGATTCAGATTATTTTTTTATCTAAATAAAAGTTTAAATCCCTATTTGCTATTCCACTTTTAAAGGCAACACCTTTTATGCATGATAAAAGGCCACAAGTACTTCCTTGTGACCTTCGTTAAGTATTTATTTAATTCAAATATTGGTCATTTAAACAACTAGGGAACATATAAATGCCATCAATTAATTCTAAATCATAGTGCTTTTGTCTAAATTTCGATTGATAAACGTATTCCATAAGTACAATCTCATCATCTGTTGCCTCACATAATACGCCTGAAATAGACAAACCATTTTTAAACGCAACGCCAATTGGCTGACCTATTAATGCTTTTATTCTATCCTGCATCGATTAGCCCCCTTCCTAATAGTGTACGACTATTAGAAAAGAGGCACCTGTGCGAATGCCATCCTTTTTAGATTTTTAATTAGCTCTTACGATTTCCCCTCATCAATTTCTCAAACCGTTGCATCATCGGATCTTCTTTCGGAGTAAAATGGTATGGATTGATTTCCTGACCAAATTCCCCCGTTTGTTTTGCTCGAGTAAAAACACTTAATTTATCACCAGCTGTAGCAGTCGGATCGTTAATAATACTTTCTTGCATACCATCAGAATGCGGCGTTACTTCAACATAGTTATTTCTAGTTTCTCTAGGCATCATTTCATCTCCTTTGAGATTTAATATGACTAGAGTTACATTTCTTTATACAAAAAAATTTATTTATGTAAGTTTTTCTACCATACTCTTTCAAAATAAAAATGATACTCGTTATTTTGGAAAACATAGAACAAAATAAATTAAATTCATATTCAAAGAGCAAACTAAAATTAATTATTTTTAAATAAATGCTTTGACATCAACATTAAAATAAGTTAAATTACCAAAGGGCGAACATTTTGCCCGTAAATTAAAAAAATATTCGTTTTTAGAGGTGTAATGATGGATAATGTATTTGATTATGAAGATATTCAACTGATTCCTAATAAATGTATCGTAAACAGCCGTTCAGAATGTGATACATCAATCACATTTGGAGGATTTAAATTTAAATTACCTGTTGTACCAGCAAATATGCAGACAATTATTGACGAAAAAATCGCTGTAATGTTAGCCGAAAATGGTTACTTCTATATTATGCACCGTTTCAACCCGGAAACACGTGCAGATTTCATTAAAGATATGCACGCTAGAAAATTAATTGCTTCTATTAGTGTTGGTGTAAAAGAAGAGGAGTATAAATTCATCGAACAATTAGCAATCGAGGATTTAGTTCCAGAATTCATTACAATTGATATCGCTCATGGACACTCAAATGCAGTCATCGAAATGATTAAGCATATTAAACAACATTTACCACAAAGCTTTGTTATTGCTGGTAATGTTGGAACACCTGAAGCTGTTCGTGAATTAGAAAATGCGGGTGCAGATGCAACGAAAGTGGGTATCGGTCCTGGTAAAGTATGTATTACTAAAATTAAAACTGGATTTGGTACAGGCGGTTGGCAATTAGCCGCTCTCCGCTGGTGTGCAAAAGCTGCAACAAAACCAATTATTGCTGATGGTGGTATCCGTACTCACGGTGACATCGCAAAATCAGTACGTTTTGGCGCTTCAATGGTAATGATTGGTTCATTATTTGCTGGTCACGAAGAATCACCTGGTCAAACAGTTGTAAGAGACGGAAAAATGTATAAAGAATATTTTGGTTCGGCTTCTGAATTCCAAAAAGGCGAAAAGAAAAATGTTGAAGGTAAGAAAATGTATGTTGAACATAAAGGTTCATTAAAGGACACATTAACTGAAATGCAACAAGATTTACAATCATCTATTTCTTATGCAGGTGGTAATAAGTTAGATGCCATTCGTACAGTTGACTATGTCGTTGTGAAAAATTCCATCTTCAATGGTGATAAAGTGTATTAAGCTAAAAGAGGAACTCTGGCAGTTGAGTTCCTCTTTTTTGTTAATCAACTTCCTTTATTGTTTAAGCTAAATAAGCTTCTTTAATTTGTTCATTCTCTATAAGCTCGTAGCCTTTACCCGATAAAACAATCTCACCATTTTGAATAACGTAACCACGGTGAGCAATATTTAAAGCTTGATATGCATTTTGCTCAATCAATAAAATTGTAATGCCCATTGAATTTAACTGTAAAATGATCTGAAAAATTTGCTCTACAATAATTGGTGCTAACCCCATAGATGGCTCATCAAGCATTAAAACTTCAGGTTTCATCATTAATGCGCGACCGATTGCAAGCATTTGCTGCTCTCCGCCACTCATCGTTCCACCCTTTTGATGGAGCCTTTCTTTTAATTTAGGAAAATAACTAAAAACCATTTCCATCCGTTCTTCAATTATTTGCTTACCTTTAACAGAATACGCTCCCATTAATAAATTTTCTTTTACTGTAAGTTGCGAAAAGATCCTGCGCCCCTCAGGTACATGTGCCAATCCTAGAAGCGTCGTAGCATGCGGAGGTTTGTTTGTTATATTTTGATCTTTATAGATGATGGTTCCATTTTTGACCTTTGCCAAACCACTGATTGACTTTAATGTTGTAGATTTTCCAGCACCATTACTACCAATTAACGTTACAATTTCCCCTTGCTCAACTTCCAGACTAACCCCTCTAAGAGCTTGAATTGCACCATAATAGGTTTCAATGTTTTTCAATTCTAAAACCGGCATTTCTCATCACTCCCTTTGCCCCACTTGAACCGCAGCTGATCCTAAATATGCTTCGATTACTTTTGGATTTGAACGAATTTCATCCGGGTTTCCTTCGGCTATTTTTTCACCATGGTCCAGTACATAAATATGTTCAGATATTTCCATGACAAGTTTCATATCATGTTCTATTAACAAAATTGATACATCAAATTCTCTTCCCATTTCTTTTATGATTGCTGTAAGTTCCGCCGTCTCTTTCGGATTCATACCAGCAGCGGGTTCATCTAGTAAAATAAGTTTCGGTTTCGTTGCTAATGCACGAGCTATTTCTAATTTTCGTTGTGCACCATAACTTAAGTTCTTGGCTTTTTCATTTAACAGATGAGCAAGGTCAAAGTATTCTAGCAATCTGTACGCTTCGACTTCTGCTTCAAACTCTTCTTTTTTTGTATTTGGTAAGTTTAATAGAATTCCAATTAACCCTGTTTTCAAATGTTTGTGCATACCAACCAATACATTTTCAATTACTGTCATCTCACCAAAAAGTCGAATATTTTGAAATGTCCTGGAGATTCCTCTCTTTGCAACTTCATCTGGCTTTAAACCAACGACAGACGTTCCCTCTAGTAAAATCTCACCCGATGTCGGTTGATACACTCCCGTTATTAAATTGAAAAATGTCGTTTTACCAGCACCATTTGGTCCAATAACCGCAGTAATTGAACCTGCTTCCACACTTAATGAAATGTCTTTGTTAGCTACCAATCCTCCAAACCCTTTCGTTATATTCGATACTTCTAATATTGCCATTTGAACAGCCCCTCCTTATACTTACTCTTTCTTGATAGAAACAGATCGTTCGTCAGTAACTCGTAAAGTAGCCTTATGTTTCAATTTGTTTTCATCAAATTTTTTATTTTTCGCGGGTATCAACCCAATTGGTCTATATAAAGCGAAGACAACTAACAGCACACCAAATAGCATCTTTTGCATTTTTGCTGGTGAAAGCGCATCAGGTATTGTAATGACTCCACTTAGACTTAATTGATTCACCCAGTTGGTTAATTCTGTTAAGACTTGTAAATTCAATACGGTAACAAGTGATGCGCCTAAAATGACACCCGGCACACTTCCCATTCCACCTAATACAACCATAACGAGAATGGTAAATGATTCCATTAAGGTAAAACTCGTTGGATCGATAAACGCTTGTTTTGCAGAAAAAACAACACCCATCATCCCGGAAAAGGACGCTCCTAGAGCAAACGCTAATAATTTCGTCTTAACTATTGGAATACCCATTGCTTGGGCGGCAATTTCATTTTCACGTACGGCCTTCCACGAACGTCCTAGTTTCGAATGTTCAAATCGTAGTACAGCGAAGATGGTAAATGACAATATAATGAGAGTTACAAAATAATACTGATGAGGAAAGATAAGTTCCATTCCAAACAATTTTGGAGGTGTCACTGATGAAATACCCATTGCACCATTTGTAAAATTCACCGGTCGATCTAGATTGTTAAATACGATACGAATAATTTCACCGAAACCTAATGTTACAATTGCTAGATAATCTCCTTTTACTCGAAGCACAGGTACACCAATGAGAATTCCGGCAATGGCAGCAAATATCCCACCGATTATTAAGAAAATCCAGAAAGACTCACCACCAAGGGGGAATTGCCCAAATGGCATAAAGTTAGATGCTTGTGGAGTTGCAAATATTGCATACGAATACGCACCTACCGCAAAAAATGCTACAAATCCTAAATCAAGAAGTCCCGCCATTCCTACTACAATATTAAGCCCTAGTGCCATCGAAACATAAATACCTACCATCGTGGCCACTTCCATGTATGATTGGAATGCAGGTCCACCACTTGAAGCTACAGGTAGTAAGATAATTAATATCCCCCCACCAGTAATCCACTTCGTTAAATTTTTTAAGTTCATATAATATAGAATTAATAAAGATGCAAGTAAAAGTAAAAAAGCGACCACTGATTTTTGAGAGAAGTATAGAGATGCAGAAGTGACGACAACAAATAACGTAAATAAAATGACTTGAGACCATTTATACTGTAAAAAAGTAGACATTTTTTCCTTCATGAAACTCACCTACACTTTCTCTGCAATTGGTTTACCAAATAAACCTTCTGGCTTGAAGATCAGTACAATGATAAGAATCGCAAATGCAAATACATCTTTATATTCGGCACCAAAAATTCCACCTGTCAAGATTGATAGGTTAGCAGCTGCAAACATTTCCATTAAACCAAGTAAAATCCCACCAAACATTGCACCACGAATATTCCCAATACCACCTAAAACCGCTGCAATAAATGCCTTTAATCCAAGGATAAATCCTATGTACGGGTCAATCGTGCCATATTGCATTGCAAATAACACCCCCGTCGCACCTCCTAGTGCCGAGCCAACGAAAAATGTAGTCGAAATTACTTTATTTACATTAATCGACATTAACGAGGCGGTTTCTCGGTCTAATGAAACTGCTCGAATCGCAGTTCCCCATTTTGTTTTATTTACAAAGAAATCTAAAGCGACCATAAGTAAAATTGCAGTAATTAATACAATAAGAAAGGATGTTTTAAAACTAGCATCATTAAATACATTTGAAATAGATGAAAAACTGACAATGATTTGGTTCGAAAACAATGACGGGCCTGTTAAAATATAGCTACCATTCACCATTTCAGCTATAAAGCGAATAATGTCTTGCAGAATAAATGATATTCCAATTGCAGTTATTAACGGGATTAACCTCGGTGCATTACGAAGTGGACGATAGGCAATTCTTTCCATCCCAACTCCAACCAAACCTGTAATAATTGCAGTAACAAGTATTACGAAAATAAATAAGAGCAATTGAGGCACTACAGATGTCCAACTCATACCCAAAATCGCAATAAATAAGCCAGTCCCAATAAATGCACCGGTCATAAATATTTCACCATGAGCAAAGTTAATTAGCTGTAAAATACCGTATACCATTGTATAACCGAGGGCAACAACTGCATAAACAGCACCAAGTGTTAAGCCATCAATTAACACTTGAGGTAAACTTATTAAGATATCCTGAATCATAATTCTCCCTCCCTAATTCATCTATTTTGTTTATCTATTTAAGCACTTACTAAATATATAGACGTCTTACCAAATCCATGTATAGAAAAAGTGTTGAGAGAAAACAATCCCAACACCCTTTCTACAAAAATCAACTTTTTATTATTGACCTACTTCCCCTACTTGAACAGGAGGGTATGCCGCTTCTTCAAATGAGTAAATAAATACTTTTGCATTGACGTTATCGCCTTTTTCATCAAATGTTACTGTAGTGAGTGCACCTGTATAATCTTTTACTGCACGTACAGCTGCAGCAACATCAGCTTTAGATGGTAGTTTACCACCATTAGCATTGATTGCTTCTTCCAACCCTTTTAAAAATACACCCATCGAATCGTAACCATATACAGAAAATGATTCAGGTTCTTTACTAAATTTCGATTTATAATCAGCTACGAACTTCTGACCAGATTCAGAAGCGTTACTATCCCCGGCAATTGATGTAATATAAGTGTTTATTACTGCTTCACCTGCAATATCTACTAGACCCGATGAGTCCATACCATCTCCACCCATAAACGGTACCGTGATACCTTTATCACGTGCTTGCTTGATGAGAATCCCACCTTCAGAGTATAGACCTCCAAAGTAAACTAAATCAGGAGAGGCTGTTGTTATTTGATTAATAACACCATTGAAATCTTTTTCACCAATTGTAATGGAACCTTCCCCGACAATTTCTCCACCTAAATTTTCTACTTCTTTGATAAATGCATCAGAAAGTCCCACACCATAAGCAGTCTTATCATTTATAACAAAAATTTTCGTTGCCCCTAGTTCATTAATCGCATATTGTGCTCCTGCAGGACCCTGTAAATCATCACGAGCAACGATACGGTTCACAGTTGTTAACCCTCGTTCTGTGATTTCAACCGCAGTATTAGCAGGAGAAACCATTACAACATTGTATTTTTCGTAAACTTCTGATGACGGTATTGCTACACCAGAGTTATAGTGTCCGATGACACCATAGATTGCTTCATCTGCACCAATTAAGTTAGCATTAGAAA
The DNA here is from genome assembly GCF_900291985.1 of Lysinibacillus timonensis. Lineage (NCBI taxonomy): Bacteria > Bacillati > Bacillota > Bacilli > Caryophanales > Bacillaceae > Lysinibacillus > Lysinibacillus timonensis. The sequence goes on from NZ_LT985980.1 coordinate 670,933, forward strand.
CACCTTTTTTCGGATCTCCTTGATCATCATATGGTTCTAATTGCAGTGTAAAGCCTAACTCTTCGAATTTTGGCTGCTCTTCTTCCAATTTCATTTGTGCACCTAACTTAATCGCTTCGCCGATAATTGCAGATCCACCTGATAAAGGTGACTGAGTTGCAATTTTGATAACTGTTTTAGTTTCGTCCGTTGTCGTCTCAGCTCCTTCACTAGGTTGTGTGTTTGTAGAAGTTGGTGCATTTGATGAACATGCTGCTAAAACCCCAATTATGAAGATACCTGAAAGAAGTAAGCCTATTGCCTTTTTTAAATTCATAATAAACCCCCTCAAATTTATTCCTTAAGTCTAGTTCCTTTTAATTAGTCCAAATATAACGAAAGCTGTAATTCCCCCAAAATTCCTAGAACGTTTTTACAATTTATAAACAATTTCATGATTTTATGAATAAATTTAATAATTATAGTAGTATCATTTCCTATCCCCCATTCCTTTTTGGTAGTTCTTTTTGATAATAAAACTAAAACTATAAGATTACCTATTTTACGTAAGAATTTATTACACGATATTTATTAGAACAAAACATAGATTCAAATATATACGCAATTTTTTATTTTCAATCTAATTAATTTATAATTATTCGTTAACTCAACAAACCATAAAGAAATATAATGTTAGATTATCTGACAAAGAGGTTTATTAATCTCATAAAAAAGCATAATATGGTAACATATCTTACTTTAATGGAAGAGTGGTGTTTTATCATGGCTATAGAAGATTCCTCCTACAAAGATAAAAAGGTTATTTCAATTGGGACAGTCAGTGAACTTACCGGGCTTTCAGAAAGACAAATACGTTACTATGAGTCACGAAAATTAGTGTTTCCTGAACGGACAAAAAAAGGATTTAGAAAATATTCATTTGAAGATATTGAAAGATTAATTGATATTGCGAACCATTTAGAAGATGGTGTATGGACAAGTGAAATCAGAAAAGAATTAAAACGCCGAGAACAAATGATTCATAAAGACAACGTTCGTAATTCTTTAATTAAGGGGCAAATTAACGCTCACTTTAAACTTTAGCAGTCCAAAAAGTCTCTGAAACTAAAAATTTACAATAAAAAACACCAATTATTCGATAATGAACAATTGGTGTTACAAATCAACTTTTTTATTATTGTTTACTTCAACGCTACCCAACTACGCTCATTCTCAACTTGGACAGACACTTTGCGATTAAAATATGTTGTTAAAGATTCTTCATCGAAAATGTCCTTTGTGGAACCTTCTGCAAATATCTCTCCGCCTTTAAGAAGTAAACTATGCGTAAAACAAGGTAACACTTCTTCAACATGATGGGTTACATAAATTAAACATGGACCTCCATCTTCATAAGCAAGCTTTTCGATAAATTGCAGTAATTCCTCCCGCGCAATAAGATCCAAACCGTTACAAGGTTCATCTAAAATTAATAGTTTAGGCTCTGCCATTAATGCTCTTGCAATTAATACACGTTGCTTTTCTCCTTGTGATAACACTCCATAATCTTCATCTGCTAGATGATCACAATGTAATAGATTCATAAATCGATAGGCTAAATCCACATCATTTTTCTCAACTGCTTCATACAACCCAATCGAAGCAAATTTTCCACTAAGTACAATCCCTAGTACACTATCAGCTTTGCTAAATTCATATTTGATAGAAGAACTAACCATACCTATTTGAGTTCTCAATTTTGGTAAATTTGTTTTACCAAATTCATTCCCTAACACATTCACTCGACCTGTTGACGGAAATATGTAACCATTAATTACATTAAGTAAAGTTGTCTTACCAGAACCATTTAATCCGAACAGACACCAATGCTCCCCTTTATTTACTTTCCACGAAACATTATTTAATAATATTTTTTTATTACGAACAACTGTTACATTCTCTAATTCAATCAAAATAAACACCCCTAATTAGAATTTTGTTTTATTCAATACGTTAAGTTTATTGAATGTATCTCCCTTTACCAAAACAAATCAATATTGTTAAATGGGAAGATTCTGATTTTAGATTCTCCTAGAATGGAATCCATCGATATTAATCCGTAATGACGACTATCAGCACTTTTCAATCGATTATCTCCTAATACAAACATATATCCTTCAGGTACTTTATCTTTTCCTGTAAGTTCTTGCAGCGTAAAATCCTCAGTAATCCGATTCTGAAGAGGGCTATCATTTTCACGATTTACATAAGGTTCTTCATATTCGACACCATTGATAATCAATACATCATCCTTCATTTCAATTGTATCACCTGGTAAACCGATTACACGTTTAATGTAAAACTCGTCTTCATAAGGGGCTTCGAAAACAATATGGTCAAAACGGTTAATTTGACTTATTTTACTAACAATTATGACATCACTATTTTCATAAGTCGGCATCATTGAGGCACCTTTTACGACGACAGGTGAAAAAATATATTCGCGACATAATAGTGCAACAGCAATCCCAAATACAATTGCCAAAACCCAGGAAGTAAATTCCTTTAATGGTGAGCTTTTCTTTTCTTCCATTTTAGTATTCTCCTTGCTGAAACATTTAGGTAAAGTTTATCTTACAGGAACGAAGCGAATAAGGATAATATTGTATACGCTTATAATAAGGAACCATTCTCATCTTGAAGTATATTTCAAAACTATTATTGCCATTTTTTTAACAGATTAATTAAATGATTTTTAACATGGTCCCAGTCTTCACTTGTTACACTATACATTACTGTATGTCTAGTCGTTCCATCTTTTCTTATCATATGGTTTCTTAATATACCTTCTTTTTGTGCCCCAATTCTTTCAATTGCTCTTTGGGAGCGTATATTTTCATGATCCGTCTTAATTTGCACTCTTTTCCAATGAAGTACTTCAAAGCAGTATTCTAATAATAAATACTTGCAGTTTGTATTAATAGCAGTTTTCCAATAGGCAGGCGTTAACCAAGTAAAACCAATTTCGCCGCGCTTATGTTGCTTGTTTATATCCATTAATCTTGTTGCACCAACTATTTTATTGGTTTTCGCATCAATAATAACAAAAGGATACTCTGCTCCAGACTCTCTCAAATTTAGTGCATTTTCTATATATTTGAGGGCGTCTTGTTTATTATTTATAGTAATTGACATATGTGTCCATATTTCATCAAAACAAGCAACATCTAATATTCCTTCAACATCATTTAATTCCATAGGTTTGAGCTTTACAATTGGATTTCCAAGCTGGACTAATTCCATCTTTATCAACTCTCTCTTTAAAAATGTTCTACAGATTAAATATTCGAGGTCAGTTGGACATATTCCTTTCATCCTTTTTTACTCATTCTTTACGAAACGGAAAAAAACCCCACACCAATGAAAGGTGTGAGGCATTAGTCGGCAAATTAACGAAGTGTCTTTAATGCACCGCTCCATGCAATTAGTTGATCTAACATATCGTTAACAGATTGTGTTTGGACTTCTTTTGGTTTAAATACATTTCCATTTTCAAAGTCAGTAAATAATGAAAGTGCAGGATGTACACGAACATCAGCAATTAGTACCTCACCTAAAATACCACGTAAATGTTCTGCCGCACGAGCACCGCCTACCGAACCATAAGAAACTATACCAGCAGCCTTATTACCCCACTCATCTCTTAAGTAGTCAATTGCATTCTTTAGTGCTCCTGAAATACTATGGTTATATTCTGATACAATGAATACAAACCCATCACATGCAGCTACACGTTGGGACCACGCAGCTGCACCTGAAGCATCTCCACCAGGCTCGCCTAATAAAGGTAATTTAAATTCAGCGATATCGATGATTTCGTATGTAGCATCGCCACGACCATCTGCGATTTTTTTCACCCATTCTCCAACCTGAGGGCTGACACGACCTTCACGCGTACTACCTAAAATAATACCTATTTTCAACATTGGTTATTCCTCCGAATCGTATTCTTTTCCTGCCTTGTTTACAAATTCTCATGTAAAAAACATATACCCATTGAAAGGGAACGACTAACAATAATACTTTTTCCAAAGATTTATTCATTTATACAGTTCATTAATACGTTCACTAAAAGAAATTTATATAAATTAACTCATTTTTTTGTATTACGAGTTTTGATTTACTATTAACGGCATGGCCGAAGATTTTTGTAATTCTTCAATTATTTCTTGAATTCTTCGATGTCCAGGAATGTCAGGGATTGGTTTTATCGAAGTACAGGTTTTATGCTCTACTGCATTAGCCATTGTCTCAAAAACTAGTAACAATTGTGCTAAATCCTCGTCTTCAAGCACTGGTCTTTTATTCAATCTAGCGCATTTATCTAGTAAAAAGCCTAATTCCTCTATCGTATAAATCATTGGCCAAAAATACTCAAGTGCTGACTTATCTTTAGGGATTTCTCCTGATGCGGTATCGTATAGCATTCTTAAGTTCGTCAAATTCGTTTCCATCTTATTAAACTCAATATTTTTCCCATAGTTATGGTGGATTTCTTTTTTTGAAAATAATACATATATTACTTGTGCTTGACTTCGAATCGTTTTAGCAAAATGATGCGATAACCTACTTGACGCCGATTTACGACCTACTACCCAAACACCAATTAAACCAATCATGATACCGATTGTGACATCTATTAAACGGGCAGATGCAAAAAATGAAAATGAAAATTGGCCTGAATTGCCACTTTCAGCCATAATTAAAGCATTCGGTGTAAAAAACAGTGCAGCTAAGCCATAATTTTTTACTATAAATAACTCCGTAATGAATGTTAATAAAAAAACAAAAAATGCCAACATATAACCCGTAGGATGTAAGGTAAGAATGACGCCTGCAATTAGAATACCGAAGATTGTTCCAAGACTACGTTGTATGGCTCTATGAAATGTTGCAACCGCTGTTGCACCAGACATCACTGCGACACAAGATAGCGGTACCCAAAATGAACGGATTAGCTCGAATTCATAGGCGATTATTGCGGCTAAAAATGTAAAAAAACCAAATCTAAGTGCGTTAATGAAAACGATAGAATTTTTATCAAATGAACCAAAAATTACTGTTGCTGGTGATACTGCAGAAACCCATATAAGTTTATTCAAACTAGTGCTAGATACAGTTAAGCTATCTTTCGCCTCATTTATTTCCAAATAAAGTAAAGCGCTTTTCTCATCCATTTTTTCCGGGTGGGGTAATAATATTGAAGCATCATCTTCTCTATTTTTAGATTCAATTAGATTGGCGATGATTCGCAAACAATCTCCAAAATTGTTTGGTATTTTCTCATGAGAGTCTTTAAAATGTTCAACAACAAATAAGAAGATTTTATTTGCATAATCATTTAATACATATAAGTAGTTGTAATTAGAATTATTACTCCAAGGGATATATCCTGACCTTAATGTTTGACCAGCTTCCTTCAATGTCGACATCACAATGTGTTGGTATTCGTTTTCTTTTTCGCTTCCAATTGAATCTAAATAATTTGCTAAAGTAATGTAGGAACGTTTCACCACACTTTTTTCAGGACCATATGGATTGAAAAACCAACCACTCATAGCAACCAAAAAAGAAATTAAGCCTCCTAGGAAGGTTAAACCTGCTCTAATAAATGCTTCTTCCGGAGCGATGGGCATGCCTGTCGTCATTGCAAACACTAAAACAAAAAATATAGCGGATGGGCCAATTAATCGAAATACCCCAAATAAAAAAATCGCTGTTGCTCCAATGACCCCCATTATGATTGCTGTAATAATTGGATGGGGAGCTAAAAGTGTTCCCAAAAAAACACTAGAGGTGAGACCAAGTACAACCCATGTTAACTTTTTTGCTAATTGTGCATAAGGAATTGGAAAAACATATAAGTATGCAAAACCTCCCAGCCCTGCAATTAATCCATATTGAAAGTTTTGAAATAATAATCCGAACAGTAAAATCGGAATCCCGGCACATAACCCTGCTAGAAAGGCTTTTACTACTGGAAAGGGTTTCTTATTTACTTTTATTGCTTCTATAAAGATTGATGATTGTTTCATTCTTTCTTGCATATACAATTAACTCCTTCATACCTACATATCTAAAACTAATAATAGAATTTCCTAATCGAATCATAATTAAATGTATGATATAAGAAATGGGAAAATAAAAATCGTCCAAGCTCAACAAATGAACTGAACGATGTCCTATGTATATAATAGTATCATATCAATCTTAAACAAAAACAAACGAGCAGATATATATGCTAAAACCTTACCAAATTAATGGAGATATAATGCAAATGGAGGGAAATATATGAATAATACTATGACAATCTATTATTCACTCTTTAACTATAAGGAATGGACAATGTACATAGCTGCTACAGAAAAAGGATTATGTTATGTAGGATCACAAGGAGAACCATTGGAAGAACTAGAAAAATGGATTAAAAAGCACAATCCACATGCGATGTTAGTAGAAAATGAGGAAAAATTAATTCCTTCAATAGATGAATTAAAAGAATATTTCGACGGTAAAAGGAAAGATTTCAGTTCATCATTTGATTTACTAGGTACTCCATTTCAAGTCAATGTTTGGAACACATTATTCCAAATCCCATTTGGCAAAACGAAATGTTATTCAGACATCGCCAATGAAATTAACAATCCAAAAGCTGTTCGAGCTGTAGGAACAGCAATTGGTTCAAACCCCATTGCGATTATCATACCTTGCCATCGCGTATTAGGTAAAAATGGGACTTTAACAGGCTATAGTGGTGGATTACCAGTAAAAGAGAGACTTCTACAGTTGGAGGGGATTCCGTATAAGCAATAGTAAAAGATTGGTGGTGCAGGCTTATCGGAAGCGGTGAAGGGCATTTCCTTGCTTTATATTGTGGATATTCCCTTCACCTGGAATAATAGTACTAGCTTCTGTACTGTTTACTAAAGTACAAATCCTAATGTAAAGAATAATAATCCACCAACTAAATTAATAAAACTAAATACCACAAGCTTCTTTATATCTTTACTTTCTTGAAATAATTTAACAATATCAAATGCAAAAGTTGAAAACGTTGTAAAGGCACCTAAAATTCCAACAGTTACAAACAAAGCTAATATGGATTGATCTGCAAGATGATGTACAGATAAACCGAGCAAAAAAGATCCAATTAAATTTACAATAGCTGTTGCCCAAAAGGTTGGGTAATTCACTTTTTGTATTATATTCGCAACTAAATACCTTAGAGATGCACCAATTCCTCCTCCTAGAGCTACCATTAACCATTCCACCGGAAATCACCTCTAAATAATCGATAACCAATCATTGCAGCTAAAACACAGGTTACAGTCATGACTATTCCAAAAATAAGTCCTATAAACACATCATCTCTTAAAATGGAAAACCACTGCTCCGAGAATGTGGAGAATGTTGTAAATGCACCAAGTAACCCTGTGGTAAAGTATAATTTTAAAGTTTCAAATTTTCTTCGTTCATAAAAACCAGTGAAACTTCCTAATAAAAAACTACCTAATATATTCACAAACCAAAGCATAAAAGTTGTGGTAAATAGTGATTGTACAATGAATCGTAATACAGCACCCGTCATACCACCCAATAACACTTGAATCCAATTAATCAAAGGACCATCACTCCGTATTAAGACCTTACTTAATTTTACTACTTTTATATAAACCAATTACAATGGGGATTACTACAGCTACTATTAATAATGGTAAAAACCAATTTCCTAATGTATGAATTTCACCTTTGGCAACACGTATAATTTGGACGAGTAAAACAGCAAAAGTAATAAGACATATATTTTTTATTATATTTAACATTTTCCTACTATTTAAATAGAATTGTTCTACATTATCTTCATTTAGGCGTTCTGGGTAATTGTGCATATGGGGCGCCTTTTCAAATAATGTCATGAATACAAACAGAAACATTCCAATGATTGGTAAAATAATGAGTTCATACTTTGAACCCCATCGGTCAACCTCCCCTGCCCCATTAAAATGACCGGGAATTTGGTCTGGAATGCTTCCCCAATTTACAATCGCATAAATAATAGATAATAAAAAGACACCTCCACCTATTATATCTAATACTCTTTCAAGTGTCGTTTTTGGTAAATTCAAAATGGGCCGATATGAATCCTTCACTAAAATCACCTCATCTTCCTTAAAAATTACCATTGTGTTTATCTTATTATAAATAAAAAGCCAGAAATTACCATCCTTCGGCAATTTCTAGCATTCTATTATGAGTTAATTTCATCTTCTTGTTGCATGCTGTGTAAGTATTCCATTATCTCTTTGACACCTTCAAGCGAATTCACTAATATTTTCGGGTCAACACAAGTGATCATACGATTCTCTAAATTAGCGATTGAAGAAAAATATTTCGTTTTTGAATAGTTAACTAATCCCATCTGAGTTAGATCAGATTCTGTTAGATTAATTATTTCTTTTGCTTCATCCACAACTAAACCGTAATTGACAACATCCGTATGAAGCACGATCATTCTAGTTAGGTCCCCACTACTAGGGGTATTATAAAGTATAGTTCCAAAATCTATTACTGGAACTAACTCCCCTCTTACTTGTGTAAAACCGAGTAAATAATTAGGAAGATGTGGAACTGGTGTAATACGTTCTAATTTTTCAATGGATACTACTTCTTCAACAGGTACTGCATATTCTTCCGTTCGACTACGGAATATTACTACTTTATCAAAAGCCATTGTCATCACCTCTATGATTGATTTATGTTAGTGGAGCATTTTACTACTTCAACTAATAAATCGGCTAATTTTTCAAGTTCTTGAATAGGCATTCGTTCTTTTGTAGTGTGTATATCTTCATATCCGACAGATAAATTGACTGTAGGGATACCAAAACTTGAGATAATATTTGCATCACTTCCACCACCAGAAACGCCTAACAATGGTTCTCTTCCAATATTTCGCACTGCTTGCAAAGCAATTTGTACGACTTGATCATCTTCTGTGACCGAAAAACCAGGATACATTAATTGAATTTCAACTTCGGCACGTCCGCCATTCTCCATTGCGATACGCTCAAACGTTTCCTTAATATGTTGAGTTTGAGCATCTAACTTTTCTTTTACAATAGAACGAGCCTCCGCCAAAATATTTACTTCGTCGCAAACAATATTTGTTGCCTGGCCACCTTCAAAGCGACCAATATTAGCAGTTGTTTCTTCATCGATACGACCTAATTTCATTTTTGAAATCGCCTTTGAAGCTAATGTAATTGCTGAGATCCCTTTTTCGGGGGCTACTCCTGCATGTGCTGTTTTACCAATTACTTTTACATTAATTTTTGCTTGATAAGGAGCACCCGTAACAATTCCACCGACTTCACCATCGCTATCAACCGCAAACCCATATTTCGCTACAATTTTACTACGATCTAATTCTCTAGCTCCTGCAAGACCATCTTCTTCACCTGCAGTAATGATGAATTGAATGGTACCATGTTCCATGTCTTGTTCCTTTAATCTTTTAGCCATTTCAAATAATGCAGCAATTCCAGCCTTATCATCAGCACCTAATATTGTAGTACCATCAGAGTAAATATAACCATCTTCACGAATCTTAGGTTTAATTCCCTTCCCTGGTACAACTGTATCCATATGGACAGTAAAGTAAATTGGGTCAATATCTAATGTTCCATGTAAAGTTGCAATAATATTGCCTACTGCATGTCCATTTCTAAGATATGCATCATCCTGATATACTTCAAAACCCATGTCTTCTAACTTTTTTATAATAATTGGTGAAATTTTCTCTTCGTGTTTTGTTTCGGAGTCTATTTGTACTAATTCTAGAAATTCATTCACTAATCGACTATTCAAAATAAAAAACTCCTTTCCAAATCAATATCTTCTTAATATTGTACGCCTGCAGAACAATAAAAACAACGATTCCCATTACAAATTGTCTATTTCTTAACCATTAATCATTTAACAATTCACTAAATATGTAACTTATAATTACTATACGAATCACTAATCCTTTTATAAAAAAATGGGTTATCTCATCCTTAGAGATAACCCATTGATATGTTGACTAGAATTCTATTTACTACTTATCTATTTACAGACTAATAGATTAAACTAATGAACCGCCGCCGTTTGTAAGATATTTTTCAATACCTTCAGCTGCACGGTAAGCTAATGCACCTACTGTACCAGTTGGGTTCATACCAGAATTATGAGCGAATGCGTTTGCACCAGGAATAAATAGGTTTTCACATTCCCACATTTGTAAATAGTTGTTTAATGCAGAATTTTTTGGGTCAGCTCCCATGATTGCTCCACCAGTGTTGTGAGTTGTTTGATACTTTGTTATATCCCAATCACCTTGGTCACCAGGTGTAGAAACTTCTGTAGCGCCCATTTCTTTTAAGATTTTCGTTGTAATCTCACGAATATATTTTTGTTGATTACGTTCGTTGTCTCTATAGTTAAATGTAATACGTAATAATGGGTCACCGAATTGGTCTGTATATGTTGGATCTAAGTCAAGATAGTTGTTACGGTGAGGTAAAACTGAACCTTGAGAACCAACGCCTAATGTACTATTAGCCCATTTAATAGATGCATCTTTAAACTCTGCACCCCAAGATGGAGTACCTTTTGGTGTTGAATTGTTAGCGATAGGGCGCTTACCATAATGACCTAAAGCAATGTTACCACCATGTAGGAAGTCTAAATCTGTATGGTCAAAATTATCACCATTAAAGTCATCTAGAACGCTAGCTAGGGCACCCGTACCTGCATATAGGTTAAATTCTTTTCCTTCAAAGAAACCAGTTGATCCTGAAGAAGTCATTTGGTAACAATAGTTTTTACCAATAACCCCAGTTTGTGTTTCAGGATTGTATGGTGTACCAATTTTAGATAAAAGAAGAAGTTTAACGTTATTTAAAATGTAAGCTGATAAAACAACGATTTTTGCTGGTTGAACAAACTCTTCGCCTGTTGTTGTATCAACATAAAGAACGCCTGTAGCTTTACCATTTTCGTGTAAAATACGACGTACAGTACAATACGGACGCACTTCAAAGTTTCCTGTTTTTTCAGCAACTGGTAATACAGTTACAGTTGGTGAAGCTTTAGCACCGTATTCACATCCAAAGCGTTCACAGAAACCACAATATTGACAAGCACCACGAGTGATACCGTCAGGGTTTGTATAACCTTCAGATAATGTTGCAGCAGGTGCTGTATATGGATGATATCCAAGGTTTGTAGCAGCTTCGCGGAACATTTTCATTGAAGGTGTTTCTTTCAATGCTGGAGTTGGGAAGTTAACTTGTGGCATTTCTTTTATTGGGTTTGTTTCCCCTGAAATACCTGCCATTTGTTCAAATTTTTCAAAGTAAGGTACTAATTCATCATATGTAATACCCCAGTCTTGAAGTGGCATATCTGCTGGAATTTTACTTTCACCATATCGCGCAATTGTTTTTGAACGAATTTCAAAGTCATAAGGCATAAAACGATATGTTAGTCCGTTCCAGTGTTCACCAGATCCACCTACACCATCACCGATTAAAAATGACCCGTGTTGGCGATAAGGAAGTGCAGTTTGAGTAGGTTCATGTCGAACTGTCCATGTTTCTTTTGATAAATCTTGCATCATTTCGTTACGTTGTGCATATCGAAGTTCATCGTGGACCATTAGATAATCTTCTGTTGTACGAGGTTTACCACGTTCAAGCCCTACAACTTGATAGCCTTTTTTAGTAAGTTCTGCTGCGATGATACCACCTGTCCAGCCGACGCCGACCAAAACGATGTCTGTACTTGGTAATGTTGTTGCCATAATTTTTTTCTCCTCTTCTTGTAAACTACTACTATTTTTTAATTAACGTTTAGTTAATTTTTCTATTAATGATTATGTTGAGAATTTAAGCTTTGTGGTTCGTATTCTACAAACTCATCTTTTTCAATGATATTTGTATAAGACATTTGATGTCCTGGATATTTACGCATTTTCCAACCAGCCATATCTTTATTACCACCATATAATGGATCAGCGTATGCACCTTCAATTGTTGCGCTACGTAAAAGTTTAAAGAAATAAGATGGTTTCACTGCAGCACTCAATTTTACTTCATCTGCTTCAACAGCTTTTAAAATTTCTACTTGTTGTTCAGGAGTAATTTCATAGAATGCACTTTGGAAACGACTTTGTGCTTCATCGTTTAGTAGTTTAATACCTAGTGTAAAAATTTGTTGGTAATTCAAATGAGTTTGGTATCCAAATTTACTATCTGCACTTGGATTGAAAGGACCTTTTGTATAATCTTTTGCATTTAATCCCCACGTTCCCGCAAGTTGGTGATCAATAAAGTATGCTACAAGAAGTGCTTTTGCACCAGGACCTACTTCTGTTTCTGGGAAAATTTGTTCTGTTGCTGCTTCAACCGTTTTATATTGTTCGTTTGTAAAGAACATTAACGCTTGATTGAAGTTAGTAGATTGTGTTCCGTGTTCTGAATGAGAATCAGTAGCTGTTGCTTCGTTATCATTATTTTTAACTACTAAACTAGTAACAGCTCCACCTAGAACCATTCCACCTAAAGTTAGACCAGAGCTTTTTAAGAAATTACGTCTAGTCGATTTTTTTTCTGTAAAGGTTTCTTTTTTTTCTGACATTATGACTCCTCCTGACATATTAACTAAATAGAGATGTGAAAATTGATACAATGGCAAAGACAATGGACATTAGAACGATACTTGTCATAAAGAAGATATGTCTGGCACCAACCCAACAACCTACTATAATTGCAAGTCCAACCGCTAAACCTATTAGTGCAAATCCAGGAACAGATCCATGAAGCACTGCAATCGTTTTAGCAAAACCTGCTATTAGTAGAATGCCAGCCAATACTTGTAGAATATCTGACAATTCTCGACGATTATACTCTGTCATATTAAGTAATATCCCTCCTCAAACACGAAATGAATTTTGTTTACATTTTACACAAAGCGTGTATAATTGTTTTTTGTTCGGAGAAAACTATTACATTCTACCTCAGTTGTAGAAATTTGCAAAGCTTTTGTATTCATTTTTTTACAACTGAATACAAATTTTAGATTTTTGTATACATTCAGCAGCTGAATGAGACACATTTTAGTTATTGCTGATTTGTATACATTTTTCTCTAATTCGACATTTATAATTATCTTTTCGAAATAAAAGACTTTCAATTGAAACGGTGGTGAAGGTATGGAAGAACAAGAATTTACCCTTGTCGAACATTTAACTGAATTACGAAAACGTCTTATTATCGTTAGTGCTGTTTTTCTTGTGACCCTAATTGTAGGGTTTATATTCGCGCCAAATCTTTTACAGTTTATAAAAAGTCAGGAAGTTGCTCAAAGTGTTGAATGGAACGTCTTTGGTTATACTGACGGAATTCAAATTTATGTAAAATGTGCATTACTAGTAGCCCTATGTTTCACATTGCCTATAGGAATGCATCAACTCTGGTTGTTTATGAGACCTGGTTTAACAAACAAGGAATCAAAAGCAGCAGGAACATTTATTCCTGTTGCATTCATTCTTTTCATTGTTGGTATTTCATTTAGTTATTTCATCTTATTTCCTTTAATGCTTAACTTTATGTCTAGTATTAATGAATCAATCGGTGCGGTTGAAACTTACGGAATGCAGCAATATTTTACATTAATGTTCAATTTACTAATTCCTGTCGGGATTGTTTTCGAATTACCGGTTGTTATACTGTTTTTAACAAGATTAGGAATTGTTACCCCACAACGTTTAAGAAAAATGCGGAAAGTAGCATACTTGATATTAGTTGTTGTCGGTGTAATGATTTCGCCACCAGATTTTGTTTCAGATTTTCTAATCATTATTCCGTTACTACTGTTATTTGAAATTAGTATCATCGTTTCGGAAAAGGCTTATAGAAAACAATTGAGTAATGAAGTACAAGAAAACGTTTAGAGGAGGATCATCTTATGTTTCAATCAATTGGAGTTCCTGGATTAGTTATTATTTTGGTCATCGCTTTAATTATTTTTGGTCCATCTAAATTACCACAGCTAGGTCGAGCTGTTGGACAAACTTTAAAAGAGTTTAAAGATGGAACAAAAGAAATTGTAGATGATGTCAAAGAGGAATTTGTATTAGACGACAGTAAAAAAGAAAAAGACGATAAAGAAAAAAAATAACCAAACTACTTCAATAAAATGGTCGGTCCCTTCTAGATAATAGTGTAATGTCTGTTGTACTAGTATCTAGAGGGGATGTACCATCATTCTGTTGAGAGAGTTGTAAGTTTTGCTTAAAAAAATGATATTATTGGAGGAAAAGATCATGTTCCAATCAATCGGAATCCCGGGGTTAATTATTATATTAGTGATTATTTTAATTATCTTTGGTCCTAAAAAATTACCTCAATTAGGTCGCTCAGTTGGAGAAACATTAAAAAACTTTAAGGATTCTACTAAAGATGTCATCGATGAAGTGACAGAAGAAGAAGAAACAAAAAAAGCTAAAGATGTTAAATAATGTTTAGGTAGTATAAAAACCCAAGAATATTCTTGGGTTTCAGACTGTAGACAAACTCGAAATTTCGAGTTTGCCTACAGTCTTTTTTCTTTTAAAATAGACTTATAAGAAGTAGAAACTACTAGAGGTGATAGATATGATGACGAAAAACCACAATCATGAACGTGATCAAATTGAGATGATAACTATTGATCAACTTGTGCCTCAAGACCATCTGGTCAGAAAACTTGAAGCGGCGATTGATTTTTCTTTCATCTATCCACTAGTGGAACCATTGTACTCTACATTAGGTCGACCTAGTGTCGACCCAGTTGTATTAATAAAGATGACTTTTGTTCAATATGTATTTGGAATCCGTTCAATGCGTCAAACAATAAAAGAAATTGAAACAAATATGGCTTATCGTTGGTTTCTAGGATTTGGATTTCATTCAGAAGTACCTCACTTTTCTACCTTCGGTAAAAATTATGAACGTCGTTTTCAAGATACTGATATTTTTGAACAGATTTTCTATCACATACTTAAAGAAATTGCTGATAAAGGTTTACTAAGTGCTGACCATGTTTTCATTGATTCAACTCATGTCAAAGCGAGTGCGAATAAACGTAAATTTGAAAAGAAAATGGTACGTAAAGAGACTCGTGCATATGAAGCTAAACTTCAAGAAGAATTAAATCAAGATAGAATTAATCGTGGAAAGAAACCATTTTCACCAGATAAATTTGAAAAAGAAGAGATGAAGGAGATTAAAGAAAGTACAACAGACCCTGAAAGTGGCTACTATGTAAAAGATGAAAGGACTAAGCAGTTTGCTTACTCATTTCATGCAGCGGCAGATCGATATGGGTTTATACTCGGAACTATTGTGACACCTGGTAATGTTCATGATAGTCATATGCTTCAGCCACTTGTTGAAAAGGTAATGGAAAAAGTAAAAAAGCCACTTGCTGTTGCTGCCGATGCTGCTTATAAAACGCCTGCGATAACTAAATTCTTATTCGACCAAGATATTCAACCTGTACTTCCGTATACACGTCCCAAAACTAAGGACGGATTTTTACGCAAACATGATTATGTATATGATGAGTACTATGACTGCTATCTTTGCCCTGAAGGGCAAGAACTTAAATACTCAACTACGACCAAAGAAGGTAAACGCCAATATAAATCAAACCCAACTCAATGTGCAACTTGTCCTTTACTTGCCCAATGTACTAATAGTAAGGATCATCGAAAAGTAATTGAACGACATATTTGGGAACATCATGTAGAGGAAGCGGATCATCTTCGTCATCAAAACGATATTAAACAAATATATGCGAGACGTAAAGAAACGATTGAACGTGTCTTTGCAGATGCAAAAGAAAAGCATGGTATGCGATGGACAACCCTACGGGGAATTAAAAAATTGTCTATGCAGGCGATGCTAACTTTTGCTGCCATGAATTTAAAGAAGCTTGCCAATTGGACATGGCAAGCACCAAAAATCGTCTGAAATTGAAGTACTCGTAGAGTACTTTGGCTATAAAAAAGGTTGTAAAATACCTAACTAACTTTTAAAAATACGAAAGGCTTACAGAATGGTCTCATTCTGTAAGCCTTTTGTCGACAATCTGAAACCCAAGAATATTCTTGGGTTTTTTCATTTTTTTGTACATATGAATACCACTTATAAAGGAATATTACCGTGTTTTTTTGCCGGTCGCGTTTCCTCTTTGTTTGACAACATATCTAATGCTTGGATTAACTTAATACGTGTATCACGCGGATCAATGACATCATCCACCATACCACGAGATGCGGCTACATATGGATTGGCGAATTTTTCTTTATATTCTTCAATTTTGGCTGAACGAGTTGCTTCAGGGTCTGGTGAATTGGCTATTTCATTAGCAAAAATGATATTAGCTGCACCCGCAGCTCCCATCACTGCAATTTCAGCATTCGGCCAAGCGAAAACTAAGTCAGCACCAATGGCTTTTGAATTTAATGCAACATATGCACCACCATAAGCTTTACGTAAAATGACAGTAATTTTTGGTACTGTCGCTTCAGAATAAGCATATAAAATTTTTGCACCGTGTCGAATAATTCCTCCATGTTCTTGCTTAACTCCTGGGAAGAAACCGGATACATCTTCAAACGTAATAATTGGAATATTGAACGCATCACAAGTCCGAATAAAACGTGCTGCTTTATCTGAAGAATCAATATCCAGACCACCTGCTAATGCTTTCGGTTGGTTACATACTAACCCAATTGATTCGCCAGCAATTCTAGCAAAACCAACAACTACATTTCTAGCAAACTCAGAATGTACTTCCATAAAAGAATCCACGTCCACTACTTGCTCTACTACTTTACGAACATCGTATGGTTTAGTAGGCTCAATTGGCACGTACTCAACTATATCTGGACGATAATCATCTGTTTGAGGTCGAGGGTATTTTGGTGCTTTTTCTTTATTATTTTGCGGTAAATAACTTAGTAATCTCTGAATCTGTTTAATAGATTCTTCCTCATTTGTCGCTCTGAAATGTGCGTTTCCACTAATACTGTTGTGGACCTTAGAACCACCTAAATCTTCGGATGAAATTTTTTCTCCTGTTACTGTTTCAATTACTTTTGGACCTGTTATAAACATTTGTGAAGTTTTATCAACCATTAAAATAAAGTCCGTAATTGCAGGTGAATATACTGCCCCACCAGCAGAAGGTCCCATAATAACAGAAATTTGTGGGATTACACCTGAATAAATTGAATTTCGGTAAAAAATATGACCGTATCCATCTAATGATAATACCCCTTCTTGAATACGAGCCCCCCCTGAATCATTAATACCGATGAAAGGCGTTCCGTTTTTTGCAGCTAAATCCATTACTGCTGCAATTTTTTTCGCATGCATTTCCCCGAGTGCTCCACCGAATACTGTGAAATCTTGGGCAAATAAATAGACATTGCGCCCATTAATTTTACCAAAACCTGTTACAACACCATCGCCAGGACCAATTTGCTTGTCCATGCCAAAATCAGTTGTACGGTGTGTGATAAATGGATTGATTTCAACAAATGAACCTTTGTCTAACAATAGATCGATACGTTCACGAGCTGTCAACTTCCCTTTTTCATGCTGTTTATCAATTCGTTTGTCCCCACCACCAAGCTCAATTTCTCGCTTACGGTCATACATCTCATTAATTTTGTCGAACATATCCATTTCTCTAATCCCCTTTTCCACTTTTGTCACATAGTTCATATAGAACTCCGAAAGAATCTTTCGGATGAAGAAATGCTACTTCTGCCCCTCCAGCACCAGGTTTAGGTTCGTCCGAAAGTATCCGTACCCCTTTTTCTTTTAATTCTTTCATTCTTTCACGAATACTAGTTACACCAAATGCAATATGTTGGATACCTTCTCCACGTTTTTCTATATGCTTATAAATTGCACTTTCATCACTAGTAGGTTCTAATAATTCAAATTTCACATTCCCTGCGTCAATAAACGCCACTCGTACATGTTGAGTTGGAACTTCTTCAATTTTCAGTAACTTCAGTCCAAGTGTTTCAGTATAGAAAGTTATACGTTCGTTCAAATTTCTAACAGCTATACCAATATGATCCACTTTCTTCATTATTACACCCCTTCTGTTATAGTACATATTCATTGTAACGAATTAAAAAAGAATTCGCTATGTACTTGAGAAAATTTTCAAATTTGATAAACTAGCAATAAGAAAAGATGGAGGACATTTCTATGAGCAATAAAAAAATTCAAAAAATTGTTGTATATATTATGATCGCAATTATGGTACTTTCAACATTTGCATTCGGTCTAGCTGTCTTAAATTAAATGAACTAGCGATTACTCTTTTCGTAATCGCTTATTTTCTTTTATTTAACCCCTTAAAAGATTGTTTTATCTCTAAATATTCATCCATCTCTTCTATAAATTGATAAAGAGATGCCATAGCTAAAAATTTTTCATGGGATTCTGGTAAAGGCATTTCTGCAAATTCCTTTTTCACCATATCCAATTTATTACGGAATGATTTTGCTGTATTCCCCGAATGTATATGATCTGCTAAATCCTCCATAAAATCCGCAACAAGTTCAGCTTGCTGTACCATAACAGGTAATGTCGTAACTTTAGGTAAAACGTGCTCAATGATTTCAAGTTGTCTTTCTCTCATGTCAAAGTAAAGATAATATTCATTTTCTTTACGTGTTAGATGATTTTCTACATCTTTAAAGGCAAGAGATTTTGCTTTATTTAATACATCTCCTAAAGCAATTAACTCTTTCCCATCCCATGCAGTATCTCCATTGCGCAAATATTTCACAATTTCTGAAAATATATGACGATATAAGTCCTCGACTTGAATTCGATAGTGGTCTAGTTTCTTCTGTGTATCTCCCATGTACATATTAACTAGAAGTGCTACACCAAAACCAACAGCCATTAAACCCAATTCATTATAAAATAAAGGAAGAGTAAAATGTGCCACGGAATATATATGCATCATGATGACAGCACTTGAAACAAATCCAGGTGCTACACCCAGCGATACTATAGTTGGTATGAATAGTAAAACCATGATCATTAAAACAATCGGATTATATCCAAACGTTTCAAAAGCAATAAAGGAAAATAACATACCTATTATACTTGCTATAAAACGAGTATAAACTGCGTGCATTGATTTCTTTTTTGTTGTTTGGATACAAAGAATTGTTAAAATACCTGCTGAAGTAAAAAAATCTAAGCCAAAATATTGTGCTATTGCAATGGATAGAGCTGTACCTATCGCAGTTTTAACTGTTCGATAACCAATACGAAACTTTTTAATATTTAAACTGCCTCCTTTAAAAGATACAAACTTGCAAATGTAAATCTATTTTTATAAAAAAACGAAGAACGTCCTTAAGCATTGGAACTTAAGGACAGTCTTCATTTACTTCCAAACCATTACACTTCTTCGCAATATTGCTCAAAGTTACCTTGTAAATTAGTGATTACTGACATTGGATCATGTCCTTCAATTTCATGACGGCCAATATCTGCAACAACTTGACCATCTTTTAATAACACGAAAGATGGTGAAGATGGTATATGATCCTCACCAAACATATAACGAGCAGCAGCAGTCGCTTCTTTATCTTGACCTGCAAAAACTGTCACTAAATGATCTGGACGTTTATCATAATGAATTGCGTTTACTGCTGCAGGGCGCGCAATACCACCTGCACAACCACATACAGAGTTTACCATTACTAACGTTGTACCTTTACGAGCAAAAGCTTCTTCAACTTCTTCTGGTGTTCGAAGTTGTTCATAACCCGCTGCTTCCATTTCAGCACGAGCTGTTCTTGTAATTTCTTGCATAAATAAATCGTAATCCATGTTCATCTTTTATGCTCCTTTCTCCATTTTACATTTTATCACACATAATCTATATTTCGATTATAAAAGACTTATGAGCCATCAGTTATTTCATCGTTATTTTTAAAGAGTTTTTTTACACCTTGTGTAACGGTAATATCTCCAAGTAAAATGGATTCCTCTAATGTTTTTATAAGTTGCTTACGTGTTGGATGATCGTAAAACGATTCAATTAAATGATCCGTAATCATGGAATGGAACCAATCACGTGTCTGTTGTGAACGTCGTTTTTCCCAATAAGATGATTGTTTTACTGTTTTTTCAAACTTACAAATCACATCCCACGTTTCATTAAGGCCAGAATTATTCAATGACGAAACTGGTAGCGCTGTACTCATCCAACCCGGTGTAGAAGGTTGTAGGAAATGTAATATTTGTTTATATTCACGAACTGTTTTCTTTGCTCGAGTGATATTATCTCCATCACTTTTATGAACAATGATTCCGTCTGCTAATTCCATAATTCCTTTTTTCATGCCTTGAAGCTCATCGCCCGCACCTGTTAGTACAAGTAAAAGGAAAAAATCTACCATACCACGCACGTACGTTTCACTTTGTCCAACGCCTACCGTTTCAATTAGTATGACATCATAACCGGCAGCTTCACATAGAAGCATTGTCTCTCTAGTTTTTTTATGGACACCGCCTAATGTCCCTGCACTTGGAGATGGCCGAACGAAGGCATTCTTATTACGGCTGAGCATTTCCATGCGGGTTTTATCACCTAGGATACTACCACCCGAGAGCGTTGAACTAGGGTCAATAGCAAGTACCGCTACTTTTTTCCCCATTTCACAAAGCATACTTCCAAAGCTTTCAATAAATGTACTTTTACCTGCACCAGGAACTCCAGTTATACCAATTCGAATACTATTTCCTGTAAAGGCGAGCAGTTCCTGGAGTAGAAGTTGAGCTTGTTCTTTATGGGCGTTGTTCGAACTCTCAATCAGTGTGATTGCTTTTGATAGGCACATACGATTACCAGAGCGTACTTCATTGGCTAATTGATGGATATCGATATGATTTTCTCTTTTTTTTCGAAACTTTTTAGGTGATGTTTTTCCCAATCCTTCATGCCCACCTTTTACGCCACCCATAACAAACAAAGCACTTTTTTCCATCTCATTATTCCCTGTCATTTATTCAGACACTTCCTCATAGCCTAAACGCTTGTATATCTCTTCAATGATTTTAATTGCGGATACAGGAATGACTGTGCCAGGTCCAAAAATAGCCACTGCTCCAGCTTCATATAAAAATTCGTAATCCTGTGCAGGAATGACACCTCCAACAATGACAATAATGTCTTCACGACCTAGCTTTCTCAGTTCATCAATTAGTTCCGGTACTAACGTCTTATGCCCAGCTGCAAGAGATGAAACACCAACACAATGCACGTCATTTTCTACCGCCATTTGGGCAGCTTCTGCTGGTGTCATAAATAATGGGGATATATCAACGTCAAAACCTAAATCCGCATAGCCTGTAGCAACGACTTTTGCCCCACGGTCATGACCATCTTGACCCATTTTTGCAACTAAAATACGTGGACGTCTACCTTCATTTTCAAGAAACTCTTCCGTCATTTGTTTCACTTCAGCAATTAGTTCTTCGTCAGAGAAATTAGATGAATAAATTCCAGAAATTGAACGAATGATGGCTTTATGACGCCCTGATACTTTTTCAATTGCATCGGAGATTTCACCAAGTGAAGCTCTTGCACGTGCTGCGTCAACGGCAACTGCAAGTAAGTTTTCTTCACCTGTTTCTGCTGCTCGTGTCAGTCGAGCTAAATGTTTTTGAACTTCTTCTTCGTTACGTTCTTGCTTCATTTTTTCTAGTCTTTCAATTTGCTTTTGACGTACAATTGTATTATCAATATTTAATATATCAATTGGTTCTTCTTCCGCTAGACGATATTTATTGACGCCAACAATTGTTTCTGTTTTTGAGTCAATTTTTGCTTGGCGTTTCGCTGCTGATTCTTCCACTTTCATTTTTGGTAGTCCTGTTTCAATTGCTTTTGCCATACCACCTAGTTCTTCAATTTCATTAATCAATGCCCATGCTTTTTCTGTTAGTTCTTCTGTTAACTTTTCAACATAGTAAGAACCACCCCATGGGTCAATTACCTTCGTCATACCCGTTTCCTCTTGTAAAAATAATTGCGTATTTCGGGCTATTCGGGCGGAAAAATCTGTTGGTAATGCAATTGCCTCATCTAGTGCATTCGTATGGAGTGACTGTGTGTGCCCCATTGCTGCTGCATTTGCTTCAATAAGTGTACGTGTTACGTTATTAAACGGATCTTGTTCAGTTAAAGACCATCCAGATGTTTGAGAGTGCGTACGTAAAGCAAGTGATTTAGGATTTTTCGGGTTAAATGTACTCATCATTTGCGCCCAAATACGGCGTGCTGCGCGCATCTTTGCTACTTCCATATAATAATTCATGCCAATAGCCCAGAAAAATGAAAGTCGTGGAGCAAATGAATCAATATCGATTCCTGCTTTTAAACCCGTGCGCACATATTCTAGTCCATCTGCTAATGTATATGCAAGCTCGATATCATTTGTTGCCCCAGCTTCTTGTATATGATATCCAGATATCGAAATCGAATTGAACTTTGGCATAAACTTACTTGTATACTCAAAAATGTCTGCAATAATTTTCATTGACATCTCTGGTGGATAAATATACGTATTTCTTACCATATACTCTTTTAATATATCGTTTTGAATGGTACCTGCTAACTTTTCAGGTGTTACTCCTTGTTCTTCTGCAGCAACAATATAAAACGCCATAATTGGTAACACAGCACCATTCATCGTCATGGAAACAGACATTTGGTCGAGCGGAATTCCATCAAACAATATTTTCATATCTTCTATTGAATCAATGGCAACACCTGCTTTCCCCACATCACCTTTAACTCGTGGGTGATCAGAATCATATCCACGATGCGTTGCTAAATCAAAGGCAACCGATAATCCTTTTTGCCCCATTGCTAAATTACGACGATAAAAGGCGTTTGATTCTTCTGCTGTTGAGAACCCTGCATATTGACGAACAGTCCAAGGACGAGCTACGTACATTGTAGGATAAGGTCCGCGCGTATTTGGTGCGATACCTGCAACATCATGGATATGGTTAATGTTTTCTATATCAGCTTTTGTATAATATTCCTTTACTTCGATCCCCTCATTTGTCATAAAGGAACGTTCTGTTTTCAAATTTCCATCAATTAATACTTGATGAAGATCTACTGATTTAAAATTTGGACTCATGATTGTACCCCCTTTAGACTCTTAGCAACCGTATTCAGCTTCTCTACTATGTTTTGTCCTGCAAAGATAAATCCATTAAGCCCATTTGCAAGCCACTTAGACTCTTCTTCTTTGAATCTCCCTGCAACATCTAACATATAACCTTCACGTTTACTTTCAAGAATAACTGGTACTATATTTTTTGTATCTTCATCTGATGCTGCAATAATCACATAATGGTAGTTTGTTTCATTTAACCACTCCATTGCTGTTTCAATTGATTCAATCACGCCCGATTGTTCCACAACAACTCCAGCTGTTGCAAAGAAACCAGAAACAAAATCTGCACGTGCTTTAAAGTTTTTCAGTTTACCATAGGTAAGTACAGCTACCTTAGGTTGAATTGTTTGATAGATTGTTCTTAAGTTTTCAAATGTCGTTGCTAAACGTTGTACTTCTGAAAATAGTGGATTTGTTTCCGTAGATAATTCATCAACTGGGTTTGCGTAAATGTTTGTGCCAATTAATGAATGTTTACGAGTTTCAATCGAGTGATTCCTCAATCGATTCACTTCTTCTATACTAGAATGAAGGGTTCCAGATTGGATGTAAGCATCAATACCCCCAGATTCTTCAATTTCTAAAAACAATGCCCACGCTTCCTCTACAAAATCTGCAGTAAGTGACTCAATATAATACGAACCTCCTGATGGGTCTTTTACGTTGGCAACGTAAGATTCTTCCTTCAAAACTAGCGCAACATTACGTGCGATACGTATTGATTGTTCAGTTGGCTTTGTTAATACATCATGTGGATGTACAGTAAATACATCTGCACCACCAATTAAAGCTGAAAGAGTTTCATTACCTGCACGAAGCAAGTTAACATATATATCTAGTTTCGAATAACTTCTTAATGATGTTTCAGCAATAATGGGAACAGGGAGATCCTTTTTGACACCAAACGCTGATGAAAACGCTTTCCAAAGTACTTTAAATGCACGTAGTTTTGCAATTTCAGAGAAAAACTGTGTGTCCACTGCAAAATGAACGAAAAAGTGTTTGGTAAAAGTGTCAAAACTATCCGCTTCTTTTGAATACCTGGCTGCAACAGCTAAAGCAATAGCTAATTCTTGAACAGCACTTGCCCCGTTATAATGGAACGGTAACGTATTCGCACAAACTGTTCGGATGTTCGGATATCCTTTTAATATAATCGGTTTTTCTGATATAACATAACCTACAACATTTTCTCTGACTGATCGATTCATTTTTTCGAACACGGTTAATATTGCATCTGTTGACTCATGAATGACAAGTTTAAATGGATGTATTGAAAGAATGTCAGCAAGCTTAGTTAATAGTCCATCATTCCATTGAAATGATACTCTACTATCTATGGTTAAAACTTGGTTACCCCTGTTTAAGCTATCTTCAATATTTTTGAAAAATTGTTCATCTGATTCTCCAAAAATTTGTTGTGCACAAAGAAAATCATCTGTTGCCTTGTATGATCGGATTGTAGCAATTTGTTTTTCTAGTCGGTCTCCTAATTTGTCTATTATTGTTTGTTGAGTATATAAAGGTTCTAACGTAATACCTTCCATTGTTTTGGTGAAAAGAGATTCAAACGGCTTCCCCTTTAATGCTTTCATTGCCTCTTCTTTCCACTCATCATATGAAGGTTGTTTAAACTGGATTTCTTTCATTAGGTTTGACATACGCGCGCTTATAGCTTCCCCCTTTGCTAATACCTAACTCTATTTTACAATAGAAAGTCTTACCTATAAAGCCAAATCTAATGAGCGATAGCTCGTGGGGATAGATGCTGGGACAAAACTAATAGATTCTGTATGACACTGAAAAAGATGGTCTCTTTTTAAATCGTTCTATAAAATGAAAATCCTTTTTTACTGGTCATTTAACTGGGCATGAAATATTTAGACGGAAATATTCCGCTTATATTAAGAAATCCCTTATATTTTTTCGAAAATAAGGGAATTTTTTTCTGTTAACCTATCTAAATCTTTGAATTTCACTAAAATTAGGGCAGTTAATCGGAATTTCTCCGCTAATATCCGTTTCTTTTAGCCCCACTTTACACATTAGACAGAATTTCTCCGCCAATTTTATTTATAAATTAAAAAAGCAGCGCGTAAAACCCACCTCGGAATGAAAAAGCCGATGACATTTTACAAAAGTAAGATGTCATCGGCTAATTTTTCTGCATTATAAAGGACACTTTTTGACCCAAAAGTTGATAAATACATCCACATTGCTTTAATGACACAAACTTAGAAAAACATGCGGAAAGATTGCAAGATCGTGACTTTTATTATGTGAATCCAAAATAACCGTAAAACAGACGGAGCGATTTCATGTTTTTTATAATTGAAGCTAGTTTTACCCCAACCTCAGCATTCATCAGTATACTGACATCTTCTCTCCATCAACGTTTTCTAAAATCGTTTTTACTCGATTCAGGAATTTCCCACAAATTAGTCCATCTAAAACACGATGATCTATAGACAAACACAAATTCACCATATCTCGAGCAGCAAACATACCATCAATGATGACAGGTCTTTTAACAATCGATTCTACTTGTAAAATGGCCGCTTGAGGATAATTAATAATGCCCATTGATTGAACTGAGCCAAATGAACCCGTGTTATTCACCGTGAAGGTTCCACCTTGTATATGATCCGATTTTAATTTACCAGCACGTACAATTTTAGATAAATCGTTTATTTCTTTTGCAATTCCCTTAATTGATTTATCATCAGCGTTTTTGATTACCGGTACAAATAATGAATCTTCCGTTGCCACGGCTATGGATATATTAATGTCTTTTTTCTGAATAATTTTATCTCCTGCCCAAACAGAGTTCATCATTGGGAACTCCTTCAAGGCAATCGACACTGCCTTCACAAAGAAAGCAAAATAAGTTAAATTAAACCCTTCCTTTGCCTTGAAGTTATCTTTTAGGTGATTACGATAGCTTACTAATTTAGTAACGTCTACTTCAATCATCATCCATGCATGAGGAATCTCATGTTTACTTCGAACCATATTGTTGGCTATTGCACGGCGAATTGGTGTAACGGGTATTTCGACATCCCCTACCATATGATTCGTCAATTGTGTAACTTGAACGGGTTGTTGGATTTTTTGTATTACTTGCTCAGATAGGATTTCAGTGTCAGTTGTACTTTGAGATTGTTCATAAATTCCACCAGATTCAATAAACTTCAGTATGTCTTTCCGTGTAATTCGGCCTTCTAGTCCAGAACCAGTCAGTCTAGTTAAGTCGATATTATGTTCATTAGCAAGTTTTAATACTGCAGGAGAATAGCGAACTTTCTCCTCTCTTTGCTTACTTACAGAAGGTTCCTGGAAGTTTCGCTCTAAATTTACTGTTTGTTTGTCAACAGCATCCGTAAAAGAGTCTTCTATTGGGGGACTTGTTGAAGATTCAACTTCCATCGTACATACAACTTTTCCTACAGATAACGTCTCTCCTTCTTTTGCAAGTAATTCATGAATGGTTCCAGTAAATGAGGAAGGAATTTCTGCATTTACTTTATCTGTGACGACTTCTGCAATGGGATCATATTTCTTTACTTGATCTCCCGGTTTTACGAGCCATCTTTCTATCGTACCTTCTGTAACACTCTCGCCCAGTTGTGGCATCAAAATATTTTCAATGGTCATTTTCTCACCTCCATTAAAACGCAGCTAATTCACGCATTGCTTGCTCTATTTTTTCAGGGTTAATCATAAAGAATTTCTCCATCGTTGGTGAATAAGGCATTGCAGGTATGTCAGGTCCAGCCAATCGTTTTATAGGCGCATCTAACTCGAATAAACATTCTTCCGCAATGATTGCTGAAACTTCACTCATCACACTGCCTTCTTTATTATCTTCTGTAATTAAAAGTACTTTCCCCGTTTTACTAGCGGCTTCGACGATTGCCTCTTTGTCAAGAGGATATACTGTCCTTAAATCTAGTACATGTACTTCAATACCATCTGCAGCAAGTCTTTCAGCAGCTTGTAAAGCAAAGTGAACAGCTAACCCATAGGTAATGACAGTAATATCATTGCCCTCTCGTTTCACATCCGCTTTTCCAATTGGAAGAATATAATCTTCAGTAGGTACTTCCCCTTTAATTAATCGATAAGCACGCTTATGTTCAAAAAATAATACAGGATCTTCATCGCGAATCGCTGCTTTTAATAACCCCTTTGCATCATATGGAGTAGACGGGATAACAATTTTTAAACCAGGCGTTCCTGCAAAGAGTGCTTCTACAGATTGTGAATGATATAACGCCCCATGTATACCACCACCAAATGGTGCACGTACAACTAATGGACAACTCCAATCATTGTTTGAGCGGTATCTAATCTTTGCTGCTTCAGATACGATTTGATTTACAGCTGGCATAATAAAATCAGCAAACTGCATTTCTGCAATTGGGCGCATCCCTACCATCGCTGCACCAATCGCAACTCCAGCAATTGCACTTTCAGCTAATGGGGTATCTAAGACACGGTATTCTCCAAATTGATCATATAAGTTTGCAGTTGCTTTAAACACTCCACCTTTTCGGCCAACATCTTCCCCTAATATAAAAACACGCTCATCGCGTTCCAATTCTTCTTTCATCGCAAGATTGATTGCCTCAATATAAGACATTACTGCCATTATTCACCATCCCCTTCCGCATAGACAAATTTCAGTGCATGCTCTGGAGGTGAATAAGATGCCGCTTCGGCATAATCAGTTGCCTCGTTCACAATATCCATAACTCGTGTATTCATTTCATTTAATAGCTCATCAGTTGCTACGGCATTTTCTTTTAAGTACTGCGCAAATAAAACAATAGGATCATTTGCACGCCCTTGTGCGATATCCTCTGCCGAACGATATTGACGATCATCATCATCTGAAGAATGTGCTGTTAGGCGATATGTTACGGCTTCTATTAGAGTTGGACCTTCACCATTTCTTGCACGATTTGCTGCTTCTTTTACCGCTTTATAAACCTCTAATGGATTTTTACCATCCACTGTTATTCCTGGCATTCCATAACCAATCGCACGATCTGAAACATTTGCACATCCTAATTGCTTCTCTACTGGCACACTAATCGCATATTTATTATTTTCGACCATTGTGATGACTGGAAGCTTATGAACACCAGCAAAATTTAGACCTTCATGGAAATCACCTTGGTTTGTTGAACCTTCACCCAACGTTACAAATGAAAGATAGTCTTTCTTCTGCATTTTACTAACAAGAGCTACACCAACGGCATGAGGTACTTGAGTAGCAACAGGTGATGAACCAGTTAAAATTCGATTTTTCTTTTGTCCAAAATGTCCAGGCATTTGACGTCCACCCGAGTTTGGATCTTCGGCTTTTGCGAATGCAGACAGCAATAAGTCTTTTGCAGTCATTCCAAAATGTAAAACTACCCCCATATCGCGATAATATGGAGCTATATAATCTTTTGTTGTGTCCAGGGCGAAAGCAGCACCTACTTGAGCAGCCTCTTGACCTTGACAAGATATAACGAAAGCGATTTTACCTGAGCGATTTAAAAGCCACATTCTTTCGTCTATTCTTCTTGCTAATAGCATAGTTTCATACATTTTTAACACATCGTTATCGCTTAAACCTAATTTCTTGTGATGGATTTTCACATCTGTCATTTACCCATCATCCCCTTTCATACAATCAACGAGCTTTGTAGCTACTTTTAATAGTGTATCGCCAGTCCATCAACGGCTAGAGCTGCTTCTCCTATTACTTCACTTAATGTTGGATGTGGATGAATCGTTTCACCAATTTCCCAAGGGGTTGCATCAAGCAACATGGCGAGGGCTGCTTCCGAAATCATTTCTGTAACATGCGGACCTATCATATGAACTCCTAAAATATCATTTGTTTTTTGGTCTGCAATAAGCTTTACAAATCCATCCGATTCACCAAATACTAATGCTTTCCCAATCGCTTTAAATGGGAATTTTCCAATTTTCAACATATATCCTTTATTTTTTGCTTCCTCTTCAGTTAATCCAATACTCGCAACTTCAGGATGGGAATAAATACAACGTGCAACATTAGCATATTGAATATCTTTAATTGTACCATGAACAATATGTTCCACCGCGGCAATTCCTTCATGCGATGCGACATGTGCTAATTGCAAACCACCAATCACATCTCCAATTGCATAAATATGTTTTTCATTTGTTTGAAACGATTTGTTTACTTTAATAAACCCGGATTCCACTTCAATCTCTGTATTGTCTAAGCCAATATCTTCGCTATTTCCAATTCGGCCAACGGATACTAGTATTTTTTCTGCTTCAAATATTTGTTCCACACCATTGACAAGTGCAGAAGCTATTAAGCCATGGTCCAAGAGTTCCAAACGTTCTGATTGAATTTGGGCATTTGTGAAAATTTTAATACCTCGTCTCTTTAGAAGGTTTTCTACTTCTTTAGAAATGTCTACATCTTCTGTTGGAAGGATTCTGTCACTATATTCAATAACAGTTACATTTACCCCAAAATCTGCAAGCATAGAAGCCCATTCTATTCCTATTACGCCACCACCAATTATGAGAATAGAAGATGGCAACTCTTTCATTTGTAGTGCGTGATCAGAGTTCATAATCCACTTACCATCCGGATTTAACCCATCTAAATGACGAGGGGACGATCCTGTGGCAATGATGATGTTCTTTGGTAGCAACATCTCATTTTCTTCACCCGTTTTTTCAACAGAAATCGTACCTGCCATCGGTGAGAAAATGGATGGTCCTAAAATCCGACCAGTTCCATAATAAACATCAATTTTTCCTTTTTTCATTAAGCTTTTCACGCCGTTATGAAGTTGCTCTATGATTAAATCCTTTCTACTTAAAACAGTGTTAAAATTTAAGTGAACATTAGAAGTTTCTACACCATATTCTTTTGCATTTAACGATTGTCGATAAACTTCTGCACTTCTTAGCAATGCCTTACTAGGAATACATCCTTTGTGTAAACAAGTGCCACCAAGATGCTCTTTTTCAACAATTGCAGTAGAAAGGCCTAGCTGACTTGCTTTTATTGCAGCTACATATCCCCCTGTTCCACCACCTAGTATGACTAGATCATATTCTTGAGCCATGATAATCCCCCTAAACATGTTGGGAAAGGCCTACACCTATCCACACTTGCATTTTATCTTCCATTCAAAATATTTTTCTCATTGCGTAAAAATTGCTTTCTCGATTTTGATAGACGCTTAATTCTCTCTTCTGCTAATCGATTTGCCGCTAAGTAAGTAGGAATATTTTGCTGTTTTGAAATATCAAATACTTTTGTTATATTATCATAGATTGTCTCTACACGTTTCATTGCACGCTCTCGATTATAACCAATTAATTCATCTGCGACATTAATTACTCCTCCTGCATTAATCACATAATCAGGGGCATACACGATTCCTAATTCATGTATAATATCTCCATGACGAGATTCTTTTAATTGATTATTTGCGGACCCTGCAATAACCTTTGCTTTAAAATTCGGAATTGTTTCATCGTTTATAATCGCTCCTAAAGCACACGGTGAGAAAACATCTACATCTTGTTTATAGATGTCATTCGGTAATACCATTTTAGCACCAAAATCCTGAATAACTCGTTCAATAGCTTTTTTGTTAATATCTGTTACAACTAGTATTGCACCTTCTTGATGTAGATAGTCACACAATGTATAGGCAACATTTCCGAGTCCTTGAACCGCAACTCTTACACCCTTCATTGAGTCAACGCCTAGTGCTTCCTTCACAGCTGCCTTCATCCCTAAAAATACTCCATATGCTGTTACAGGTGATGGATTCCCTGATGATCCGAACATTGGTGAGATTCCCGTAACATAATTTGTTTCCTCATGAATAAGGTCCATATCCGATACTGTTGTTCCTACATCCTCAGCCGTAATATAACGCCCATTTAAACCTTGAATAAAACGACCAAGCGCTCGAAACATTTCTTCATTTTTATCTTTAATAGGGTCACCGATGATTACTGTTTTTCCTCCACCCAAATTTAACCCTGCAACTGCATTTTTATAGGTCATCCCCCGCGCTAGTCGGAGTGCGTCATCAATTGCCTGTTCTTCAGTTGCATATGGCCACATTCGCACGCCACCAAGTGCAGGGCCAAGTGTTGTATCATGGATTGCAATGATTGCTTTCAAGCCTGAAGTGTGATCCTGACAAAATAAGAGTTGTTCGTAATCATACTTTTCCATATACTTAAAGATTTCCATTGCATAACAACCCCTCTCACTTTTCGTAAGCGCTTTCTTTACGAAAAGGTGATATTTACCCTATAATATTCAAAAAAATTCTGGAATACATACCATATTCCTACAATACTTTTAAAACGCCTATGAATCAAGATATTATTCAATTAAAAATTTCTTTAGGTAATGGATAAACATTCAACTTACGTAACAATCCCTACCTTGACTTTCATCTTCCCGAATGTACAATTAAACTAAGTGTAAGGAGGATATCTTATGGCACGAATGTTAGCTTTCATTGTATTGTTAATACCAGCGATTATGGCAGGTGCTGGTATTAAATTTATGCGGGATACATTATATGCAAAATTAATCACACCGTTTCCATGGTTATGGTTACAATTTGTAATTGGCGTTATTTTCTTTGTAATTGGACTTGGATTTTTTGCAGGCTTTTTACTCCATAGAGACCGAAAAAACGGACGAGTTGCCTCTACTTTCCAAAAAGAATCCAAATAAAAAAAGACGTTCTATGTTGGTAGAACGTCTTTTTTACTAATTTTGCATTGTTAGTACTTTATCAGGAAAATCTGTAATCCACCCAAATACTTGAGGGTTGGGGTTCATTAAAAATTGTTCATTCCCTTTAATTGAGTAGCATCGCAACAATTTATTCGCTTGCTTACAGTACTCAAAATAAGGTTGCTTATAGTATCTTTTATGAGCATGAACGGCATCAATATGAGACATGTTTTTTAATTTTTCCCAATCAAACTTTTTTGTAACTAGTATAGCAGTTTGAAAATCCGGCCTTTGCATTTTTACTACTCTTAGCAATTCGTCATGAAATGATGAAAAATGACTGTCTTTAGGTAATTTTAAATTTTGTAAAAAACCAATAATAGCTTCGTTATTTCTCAATAATGATTCCTTTAATTCGATATTAAGTGGCACATTTTCTTCGTTTGACCATTCAACGACTTGTTGTAAGCTTGGAATACTAAAATTTGTAAATCTCCTCCAAAATCGTTTGCCTATTCGAACTGTTTTTAATTCTTCAAAAGAACACGCTTCTACCATTTTATTTACCCCAGCTAATCTTTTTAAATCTAAATCGTGATAAACAATGAGTACATTGTCTTTCGTTACTTGTACGTCAATCTCAATACCATCTGCGCCTAATTCTTTTGCTTTTTCAAATGCCTGTATTGTATTTTCAAGTATATAACCTGAAGCTCCTCTATGAGCATAGATTGGAATTTTATTAGACATTTAACTCCCCGTTCTCTAGACGAAATGCTCCATTAGTTATTTTAGATAAAACGGTGCTTTTCTTACCGATTTGTAGATAAGTACCAGGTAATGCTTCTTTCCGAACAATAATTTCTTCTTTGGTAGATTGTCGCAGTTCGTTCATTAATTGTTTAATTTCTGCATCCAGTAATCCGGCATCCATTTTCTTCTTTTCAACTTGTTTTTCCACTTGTTGAAAAGCAGCTAACTGGTTTTCAGTCATTTTTTCTTTATATATTGTCATACTATTTAATTGAGAAGAGAGTTGTAGAATCTCATCATTTAACCTTTTTAGCAAAGAGGCTTTTTCTTTAATGATTTCTTGCTTTTTTTGTTTACTAATACTATCAACAATTAGTTCAGTACGCCGTTCTAACCGATTTCCTGTTATTGCAGTGATAATCGTATCTTTTGCAACAACTCGACCACCAATAATTTTCCCTTTCCGTTCATCAACAAGAATTTTGTTAGCAGATAGATTGGAACTTAATGCGTATGAGCCGATGACGATTTCCTCTCCAGCAATAAGATTGGCTTCATTAACATGTTTAACAAATATATTTTTACCGGCTTCTATTAATGTTTCTCCTAGACCAAAGACACCGCCGCGGATATATACATCACCTTGTTTAGAGTGAATTAGTTTGGCTCCTGTTACACCTTCTAGATGTTCTATAGATATATCACCTGTAGCAATAACTTTAAAACCATTTTGTATTGTACCCTTAATAGTAATAGATCCATCGAACTCTATATTCCCCGTTTCAATACCTACGTCACCATCTATAGGTAAGTGTCGGCTAATAGTGAGAAGACCTTGACGCTGTTCTAGAACTCCTTTTTGGGTTGATCTTAATACAATTTTCCCATCCTCTTCTACTTCCATCGCAGAATGTCGATCATATTTTAACGGCACATCTTTCCCTGGTTGGGCTTGTACAGTTTCACCTAAAATATTTATTCCAGAAATACCGAGTTGTGCCGGTATTTTCTCACCTAACCATGTACCTTCTGTAATTTCAACAAAAAAATTCATATCAAAATAATTTGCACGTCCGTCCTCTAGAATAATCGGTTTCCTTTCAGGTATTTCTAAATACCTTACTTGTGCATCTTGACCACTAATTGGGTTGGTCCCTTTTGCTATTTCTATGGTTTTTCCTGTCTGAACCATTGTTAAATCAATTGGCATTATTCCATGAACAATTTTTTTCTCGGATATCATGCTATTAATTGATTTTAAGAGTGACTCTTTATTTCCTTGAATGTACTCTTTTGATTCATTTATTACCATAGTAGCTGACATTTTACTGTCGTCGATTTCAATTTGTATACTTGGTAGCCATATACCAATCTCAGTTGGTTGGGGTGTTTCTTTACTTAATACACTCTTTAATAAAGCAAAATTTAATAATTTTAAACGAGGGTGACACGTCAATATCTCATCAAATTCCTTTAGTGAAAAACCAGTCTTAAAAGTTTTTAAAAATACCTTTCCATTTTCTTCAGTAATCTCTAAATATTCATTTGTGTAAATTGCCATTTAAACCATCCCCCTTATATTAAGTATAATCAATTATTACCAATTTGTTTAGAGGTTTCTGGTAACTAGTGGCAAACGCTATTAATGAATATGAATCTGCACTCATTAA
Organism: Lysinibacillus timonensis; assembly: GCF_900291985.1. NCBI lineage: Bacteria > Bacillati > Bacillota > Bacilli > Caryophanales > Bacillaceae > Lysinibacillus > Lysinibacillus timonensis. The sequence goes on from NZ_LT985980.1 coordinate 705,497, forward strand.
TAGCGTTTTGTTAGTTGTTGAATTTATCATCATCTACCGGGTTAAATCAAGATTGTTTTCGGATTTATATCATCAAATTTTTGAAATAAGCGCAATTATAGAAGCCAAAATTGTTTATGCGTAAAACGGACATCCCAGTTGACATTCTTGCTTTGTCACCTCCTATGACCGTTTAGATATTAACAGCAAACATAATTATTTTAATATAATTTATACATCTATTAAGGTGGCAGTTATTTGAATCTCCGAATTTCAAACATAAAAAAATACTCTACAAATTATTCCAGCATGAAATATTGTAGAGTATTCAAAAAAATAGTTATTTTAGATTTTAAGACGCAACTAACTCAATTCGAATCTTGTCCGCAATCATTGCGATAAATTCCGAATTTGTTGGTTTTGATTTAAGATGGTGTACTGTGTAACCGAACATTTGGGAAATAGATTCATAGTTTCCACGATTCCATGCTACTTCAATGGCATGACGAATCGCACGTTCTACACGTGACGGTGTTGTACCAAATTTTTTCGCGATTTCTGGATATAAGATTTTTGTTACCGAACCTAATAATTCAATATCATAATATACCATCTGAATCGCTTCTCTTAAATATGAATATCCCTTAATATGAGCAGGAACACCAATTTCTTTGATAATAGCAGTAATTGTTGTATCGAGTTGACGCTGATTTACTTTCCCTACTGGTTCTGGTTGTAAAATACTTTGGCGTTTTACCGTTTCAGTTTTTTGACCGGCACAATGTAAAATCTTTTGAACGAGTTGGTCAAATTCAAACGGCTTTAACATGAAATACGAAGCACCAAAATTAACAGCTTGTTTCATTACATCTTCTTGACCAAACGCTGTTAACATAATAACTTGCGTGCTAGCTAGACGATCATCATTATACATTGTTTCTAAGACAGCTAAGCCGTCCAAATGTGGCATAATAATATCTAGAAGCAAAACATCTGGCTGATGTTCTTCTAACATTTTTAAACACAATTTCCCATTCGGAGCTGTTGCTACAATTTCGATTTCAGGATGGTCGTCAAAAAATTGCTCCAATGTTCTAACTAATTCTCTGTTATCGTCGGCAACTGCCACTCTAACTTTCGTCAAAAAAATTCCCCCTCAACCTAAATTCTACTTATTTATACCCCTTTTTGTATATAGTCACAGTCTTTTCACTTGACGATTCTAATTTCGACATTTTGTTAAAAAAACCTTTTTAGTCATAAAAATTAGTTATGCAGTAATACACTTTCATTTTATATCGACAGGATTACTGCCGATTCAACATGTATGTATAGAACAGAATGCAGAAAAATAATAAATAATAAAAAAAACGACTACACATAACCTTCAAGTGTAGTCGTTTTTACTCATTCTGGTGCCTTTTTCAACATTTCAACTACCGTAATTGCGGCACCTTTTTCAGGTTGTTCGACAAACATATGCGTAACTGCTCCTACAAATTTCCCGTTTTGAATGATTGGACTACCACTCATTCCTTGCAATATTCCGCCAGTTTTCTCTAATAATTTCTCGTCTGTTACAACAAATTGTAAAAAACTATCTTCAATTTTCACAATATCGATTGTAAACTTTTCGACATCTGAACCTTCAATGGCTGTATATAGTTCTGCTTGTCCTAATTCTATATCTTCTTCATGAATAATATCAATAGGTTGTCGTAAACTTTCATTAGATTTACTTTCCCAATTACCAAAAATCCCGTAAAGATTATTTGATTCAACATTACCTAATCGAATATTATTGTTTTCGATAACAGATATTTTATATCCTGGGTGGCCTGGACTACTCTTTTTGATTTGTTCAATTGAAGCTAAAAAAATCGATCCTTCAGTGAATTTTGGAGGTGCATTTAAAACTCCATCAACAATTTGATGACCTAAAGCACCATATTCCTTTGATTCAGGATCTATAAATGTTAGTGTGCCAATGCCATCCGTTTCATCCTTTAAAAAAGGTAGTATGTTATTCGCTTCTTCATTTGTTAATGTGATTTGTCTTTCATTATTACTTTTTTGTACAGAAATGGTCAATTTATCTGTATTTAATCCATCTTTTAGAGTGTCAACAGAATTCGTCTTTCGTCCATTTATTTCTGTTATGACGTCACCCTTTTTTAGCCATTCACCATTCGGTAATAACACATCATGAGCAACATAGACAAATGGCAATTGCAACTGTATGCCAATTGATTCACCCATCGGAATGAGCTTTTTCGCTTGAGCAAATGCTGTTGGTGAAAAAGTATAAATTATGAGTAAAACAATTGTCATCAGATTACGCAAATGACGTTTCATAGTCCACCTCCTCTAAAGTTTGTAACATTACTATGTGTCAGAAATCGAACATTAATAAGAGGTAAATATTTGTCGTGAAATACGCATAATAAAAATAAAAAATTGCCGACCAATACATAATATTAGTGTCGACAATTTTGATAAATTATATTTTGACTTTATTTTCTTTTTTTCTTTCTTCTGCTAAATTTAATAACTCACGAGCATGTTGTAACGTCAATTCTGTAATTTCTGTACCACTCATCATACGACTAATTTCTTCTGCACGTTGTTCTTTATTAATATTAGAAACAGTCGTAAAAGTACGATTTTGTTCGACTTCTTTCCTTATTAAATAATGTTGATCCGCCATCGCGGCAACTTGAGGTAAATGGGTTATACATAATACCTGTGAATGAGTCGAAATAGCAGATATTTTTTCAGCAATTGCTTGTGCCACCCGTCCACTAACACCCGTATCGACTTCGTCAAAAATAATGGATGTAATCCCATCAGCTGACGAGAAGATGGTTTTTAAGGCAAGCATGATTCTAGACAGCTCTCCACCGGAAGCTATTTTAGGTAATGATTTAGGTGGCTCTCCTACATTTGTTGAAATATAGAAAGTAATTAAATCTTTACCCGTTACTTCAAACTGATTTAAGCTATCAAACTTTACGATAAATTTCGCCTTCTCCATATGTAAGTCACGAAGCTGCTCCATAATTGCCTCACTAAGGCTTATTGCGCTATCTTGTCTAAGCTTCGTTAGTTTATGCGCAAGGTTCTCTAATTGCTTTTCTTGTTCGATAAGCTTTATTTCCGCTACTCGGATTGCTTCATCACGGTTTAGAAGTTGATCTAATTCTTCCTTTATTCTTCCATGATACAGGAGTATTTCTTCAACAGTCGTACCATATTTACGTTTCATCATTTGATATTGTGACAACCGTAATTCAACCTCATTTAACCTTTCTGGGTTAAATTCAAGTTCATCTAGTACATTTTTAATTTGGTATGCTGCATCTTGTAAGGAATAAAACGATGATGATACAGCTTCTTGGGCTTCTTTAAACTGCTGATCAAGCTCAACAATATCATCTAATTCACTCATCGCATTTCCAATTAAGTCAAGTCCCTTCATTTCTCCTGAAATTGCATCATAAGCCAAATTAGCATGTTCAAAGATTTTATGGAAATTGGAAAGTCTACGTCTTTCGTCAAGTAGGTCTTCTTCTTCACCCACTTTTAATTTTGCTTCTTCAATTTCATTTATTTGGAACTGATATAAATCTATTTTTTGGATGGATCGTTTTTCATCTATATTTAATTGAGCAATTTCTTTACTAAGTTGACGATATGCTCGGTATGCTTGAATATATTGCTCTTTTACGGATGAAATTTTATTCGATGCAAAGTGGTCAAGTAGTTGTATATGTTGCTTTTCATCCATAAGTTCCTGATTTTCATGTTGTCCATGAATATCGACTAATTTCCCACCTACATCACGTAATATCGATAAAGGAACCATTTTCCCATTTACACGACAAACACTCTTACCATTTTCATTGATATCGCGATTTAAAATGACGGTATCCTCTTCTACCTCAACCCCAAGCTCTTGTAGTCTTTCATAAATTGCATGATGATTTTCTGTTATTTGAAATAATCCAGTCAGCTCAGCTTTTTTCGCACCGTGGCGAACAAAATCTTGAGAAGCTCGTCCACCCGCTAATAAATGTACCGCATCAATAATAATTGATTTACCAGCACCTGTTTCACCAGTCAATACCGTTAAACCACCAGAAAAACTAACGGTGAGATCATCGATAATTGCAAAATTACGAATACTCAGCTCTCTTAACAATCCTTACCACCTCGTTCGTATTAAAGCATGTCTAACAGTTGGTCCTTTACTTCTTCTGCATCATTTTCAGATTTACATATAATTAAAATTGTGTCATCACCTGAAATTGTACCTAAAATTCCACTCCAATCCAAGCGGTCAATTAATGCTGCGATGGCATTAGCGTTTCCTGGTAATGCCTTAAGCACTAAAAAGTGTGCAGCACCATCAATACTTATAAATGCGTCACTAAGTGCTCTTTGAAGCTTTTGTAATGGATTAAAACGTTGGTCGGCAGGTAAACTGTACTTATATCGTCCATCTTGTAATGGAACTTTTACTAAATGTAATTCTTTAATATCCCTTGATACGGTTGCTTGTGTCACATTATAGCCAGCTTCTCTTAATCGATCGACAATTTCATCTTGTGTTTCTATATTATTATTTGTAATAATTTCTCGAATTCTCATGTGTCGTTGACCTTTGTTCATTACGTTCACCTCTATGAATAATTATGTATAAATATACTAACATTTCGACAGAAAATTCACAAGAACATGTATTGACATTAGTTAATAATACAAAAATTATTCAATAGGAAACATCACTAGTCAAACAAGAGTTAAGCTAATTTTGCTTTCATAAAACTTCTACACACTAATTATTTGCAAAAAAAGATGTCCCAAAGAAGAACTTAGGGACAAAACATTATTTCAACTCAAGATGTGCCTCTTCTACTATCTTTTTAAAATCCGTAAATGACTCTATTAGTTCATTTCCTTTGGGATTGACTATATGGAATAGGAATTCAATATTCCCTTCTCCACCTGTAATCGGTGAAAATGAAGCATCTTTTACAATAAAACCAATGTCGTTAGATATTTTAGCAATATGTTCTAAAACTTCTAAATGTATTTTAGGATCTTTCACAATACCTTTTTTACCTACATTTTCTTTACCTGCCTCAAATTGCGGCTTCACCAGTGCCATGACATCGCCACCAGGAAGTAAGATGGTTTTTAGAACAGGCAATATTAAAGATAATGAAATAAAAGAAACATCAATTGTTGCAAAATTTGGTAAACCTTCTATGAAGTCTTCAGGTTTTGAATACCTAAAATTGGTTTTCTCCATTACTGTAACACGTTCATCTGAGCGGATTTTCCAAGCAAGTTGATTGGTACCTACATCTAGCGCATAACAATGTTTAGCACCATTTTGTAGAGCACAATCCGTAAAACCACCTGTGGAAGAACCTATATCTAACATAATCTTTCCTTCCACAGACATATCAAATTGTTGTAGTGCTTTTTCTAATTTTAAGCCACCACGACTTACATATTTCAATTGCGTGCCTTTAACTTGAAGAGGTGCATCCACATAGAGCTTTTCGCCAGCCTTGTCAATTCGTGTTTCATTTGTAAACACAAGTCCTGCCATAATTGCTCTTTTAGCCTTTTCACGAGTTTCACATAATCCTCTTTCAACTAATAATATATCGACACGTTCTTTCATTTGCTTCGTCATACTGTTTTCGTTCCCAGTTTTTTATTACTTAAGGTCATCTGTTTAATACGTTCAACAATAGCCTCTTTTGTAACATGAATTTCATCAAGTAACAAATCCACACTTCCTTGTTCGATAAACTGGTCAGGAATCCCAATTCGGTCAATTGTATTTTGATATGAATTGTCGCTTGCAAATTCTAATACCGCACTACCGAAACCACCTTGTAATACAGCTTCCTCAACGGTTAAGATTGGCATATTCTTTGCCATAATATCATGTAGCAGCTCTTCGTCCATCGGTTTAATGAATCGTGCGTTTACAACTTGCACTTCGATACCATTTTGAGATAGTTCCTCTGCAGCTTCTAAGACCATTGGAATTGTTGTACCAAAAGTTAAAATCGTTGCATTTCCACCTTCACGTAACTCTTCCCAACTACCAATTGGAATTGCTTTCATTGCATCATCTAATGGAACGCCATATCCATTTCCACGAGGATAGCGCATCGCAATAGGGCCATCATTATAATCAATCGCCGTTTTCACCATATGTTGGCCTTCATTTTCATCTTTAGGCATCATTAAGACAATATTAGGTATATGTCTTAAGAAAGAAATGTCAAATACCCCCTGATGGGTTTCACCGTCAGCACCAACTAATCCAGCACGATCAATTCCTATAAATACGTTTAAATTTTGCCGTGCAATATCGTGTAGCACTTGATCGTATGCTCGTTGTAAAAACGTTGAATAAATAGCTAAAAACGGTTTCATACCTTGAGTAGCTAAACCCGCTGCCATTGTTGTAGCATGTTGTTCAGCAATTCCAACATCAAAGAAACGATCCGGGAAATCTCTTTGAATTCCTTCCATTTTCGAACCAACTGGCATAGCAGGTGTAATTGCAACAATTCTTTGGTCTTCCTTCATTAATTTTCGAACCGATTCCGAAACTAAACTACTCCAAGCGGGACCTTTTGTTGTACCTTTTACAAAGTCACCTGTTTCCATTTTATATGGACCTGTTCCATGCCATGTACCTACTGTATCTTCCTCGGCAGGTTTATATCCTTTTCCCTTTTTCGTAATGACATGTACGAGTACCGGACCCTTTGCTTTTTTTGCATATTCTAATGTCTTTTCAAGAGAATCCAAATCATGACCATCGATAGGACCTAAATATTTAAAGCCCATTTCCTCAAAAAAGACACCTGAAACGACTAAGTATTTTAGACTATCCTTCACTCGTTCTGCAGTACTTGCAAGTTTTCCACCAAGTACAGGAATTTTCTTCATTAAAAATTCTAAATCTTCTTTTGCTTTAGAATACTCTTTTGCAGTACGTAATCTTCCAAGGATATTGTGAAGAGCACCAACATTTGGTGCAATTGACATTTCATTATCATTTAGGATGACGATCATTCGAGTTTTTTCATGTCCAATATGATTTAACGCTTCGAGAGCCATACCACCTGTTAAAGCTCCATCTCCGATAATAGGAACAACATAACTATCTTCTTTTTTTAAGTCTCTAGCAACTGCCATACCCATAGCCGCGGATAATGAAGTTGAACTGTGGCCAGTTTCCCACTCATCATGTGCACTTTCATTACGCTTCGGAAAACCGCTTAACCCTTTGAATTGACGTAACTTATCAAATTGATTTGCTCGACCAGTTAATATTTTATGCACATATGATTGGTGACCAACATCCCATAAAAATTTATCTTTCGGACTATTAAACGCACGGTGTAAAGCAATTGTTAGTTCAACTACACCTAGGTTAGGCCCGATATGTCCACCTGTTATGGAACATTTCTCTATTAGAAAAGAACGAATATCATTTGCTAGAGATTCCAGTTCTTTTTTACTTAAATTTTTAATAAAGGATGGACTAGTAATTTGGTATAAATCCATCTCTCACACACCTTTTCATCAAATTATTAACAGCAAATTGTTTTCATTATTATATCAGTGTTCAGACTCCGACAAAAGTATTACACGTATGTTATTTATTTCTAAGAACAACGTATTGAGCAATTTCTTTTAAAAGTGTAGTATCTCCTTTTAAAGATTCCAATGATGTAATAGCAATGTCATAATGCTCTTTCAGCTTAATCTTCGCACCTTCTAATGTTAACAGTGCTGGATAAGTACTTTTATGACTTGTAATATCCTTACCAGCAGTCTTACCCAGTTGTTCTGAAGTACCCTCAATATCTAAAATATCGTCTTGTATTTGGAATGCAAGTCCAATGTGATGTGCAAATGTTATTAATGTATTTCGTTCTTCTTGAGTAGCTTTCGATAATACAGCACCAGCTTCTATACAGAAACGAAGTAGTGCACCAGTTTTATTAATATGGACATTTTCAAGCTCAGATAAGCTTAATTGACGATTTTCTCCATCTATATCTAACACTTGTCCACCTACCATACCCTCTGCACCTGCTGCAACACTTAGTAAGTTTATTAATTCAACTTTTATATCAGGAGAAACATTTTCCATTCTCGCTAGAACACCAAAGCTTAACGTGTTTAATGCATCTCCTGCTAAAGTGGCTAATGCCTCACCAAATACGATGTGATTTGTTGGTTTGCCTCGTCTTAACTCATCATTATCCATACTCGGTAAATCATCATGGATTAACGAATATGTATGAATCATTTCTACAGCAGCACCAACTGTATAAGCTTCTAGTTGTTTGTAGTTAAGAAGGTTACATACAGCTAAAACAAAAATTGGTCGTATTCGTTTTCCACCCGCTTTTAATGAGTATAGCATAGATTCTTTTAATTCCTTAGGTGCTACAAGTCTTTCAACTAAGCTATATAATTCAATGTCAATTTTCGGTATTTCAACATCCATAAACTGTTTTAATATATTCGTCATTCTGCTTGTCCTCGATCGTTAGTAGGCTCAAATGGTTGTTTTTCTCCATTTTCATTTACAATTGATATTAACTGTTGTTCCGCATTTTGTAACTTGTCATGACAAAAATGAGATAATTCCATACCTTTTTTATATAAATCAATCGCTTCTTCAAGAGGAACTTCGCCTTGTTCAAGTTTTTGCACAATAACTTCAAGTTCTGCCATTGCATCTGCAAATGATTGTTGTTTTGTCATTTATGATGACCTCCTTGATTTAACTCCGCATCTATAATTTGTGCCTTCGCCTCACCATCGTGGAAGTGGATTGAAATCTCATCATTAGTTGATAGTTGTGAGACCGATTTTATAACTTTGTGATCTTTATATGTAACAGTAAATCCTCTAGTCATAATTGTTAATGGGTTAAGCGCTTCTAAAGTACGAATTGTGGAGAGATAAGAATCTTTACGGTTACTTAAAACACCAGAAACTGCTCTCGTTAATGCATTTGTCGTTTGATCTAATTGTTTTCTCGAATAATTTATTGCAATTTTTGGTGAGTGCGATCTAACTGCACCCTCTTTTTTTTGTAATTCGTTTCGCTTTCGCATCATATATAATTGCATTGAACGCGATAATCTCATATCTAAATTGATCACTTTTTCAGTAAAAGGTCTGTATAGCCTCTCTGGTGTCGCCAACGGATAAGCGTTTTGTATTTTCTTTAACCTACTTTTCTCATACGTTAGTTTGGATGTCATGATTTGATGTAAATAAGATTTATGAGAAAGTATCCGTTGATATAATTCTTGTTGATGTGGCACGGCCAATTCTGCAGCAGCAGTCGGTGTTGGCGCTCTTAAATCAGCTACATAATCTGCAATGGTTGTATCCGTTTCATGACCTACTGCACTGATAATTGGGATTCTACTCTCAAATATCGCCTGTGCAACCATTTCCTCATTAAAGGCCCATAAATCTTCAATTGACCCTCCACCACGTCCTACAATTAACACGTCACATTGCTTTTGCTCGTTTGCCTGCCGAATGTTCTTTACAATATTGGGTGCAGCTTGAGCGCCTTGCACTAGTGTAGGGTATATAATAACTTCCGCTAATGGATATCTTCTAGAAATTGTAGTACAAATATCTCGTATTGCTGCTCCTGTAGTTGCGGTAAGTACCCCAACAGTCTTAGGGAATTTTGGAATTGGCTGTTTAAATTTTGGATTAAATAAACCTTTTTGTTGTAATTTTTCTTTCAACTGAGTAAAGGCAACAAAAAGACTACCAACCCCGTCTGGTTCCATCGTCTGTGCATATAGTTGATAGTTTCCCGTTGCTTCATAAACTGAAATATCACCGCGGATAAAAACTTGCATACCTTCTTCTGGCTTAAATTTCAGTTTACCGGCTTGTCCCCTAAACATGGCTGCTGTAATTCTTGCTGTGTCGTCTTTGAGTGTAAAGTATATATGACCTGATGTATGTATTTTAACATTTGACAACTCTCCTTTTACGAATACATCACGTAAATGAGGATCAGCTTCAAATTTTCTTTTGATATATTTTGTTAATGCTTTTACTGTTAAATAAGAAGAAGTTGTCATATGTTTATACGACTCCTTTTCTATAGTTATATTTTCATGTATTACATAAATTATAGAAGCGATTTAACAAGTTTAGAATGTATCGGAACTATTTCTAGCTACTAATGGAAAACTAAAATATGTTTTCTCCTCTGCTCCTCTGGTTGTGTATTTGACTTTGCCATATCGTTGCGGTTTATCTGCCACAATATCTGTAGCCTCAGTCGCAAAGGGGGTGTCTCAAAATCACTTTTCAGACACCCCCTTTGTACCTTTTATATTACATGTTTTCGGACTATTTGTCCTGTGTTAATGTTTTTTCTGCTGATTGAACTGTATTATAAAGCAACATTGTAATTGTCATTGGTCCGACTCCACCTGGCACAGGCGTAATGTGAGAAGCGACATTTTCAACCTCAGTAAAATGAACATCGCCAATTAATTTATTATTTTCATCTCGATTTATTCCTACGTCTATTACAACCGCACCTGGTTTCACATGCTCTTTTGTAATGAAATTTGGACGTCCTACTGCAGCTATTAAAATATCAGCTTGTTTCGTTATAGATGGTAAATCCTTTGTTTTGGAATGGGTATAAGTAACTGTAGCATCTTTTTGTAGGAGTAACTGACCCATTGGTTTACCAACTATATGACTTCGCCCCACTACAACTGCGTGTTTTCCAGCAATTTCAATTCCCGAATACTCGAGTAATTTCATAACACCATATGGAGTACATGGCAAGAAAGTATCTTGTCCTAACATCATTTTCCCAACACTAATTGGCGAGAAGCCATCTACATCTTTGTCTGGGGAAATGGTTGCAATCACTTTATCTTCATCAATATGTTTTGGAAGTGGTAGTTGAACTAAGATGCCGTGAATATCTTTACGATCATTTAAAGCTTGTATATGACGAAGTAACTCATCTTCATTTGTGTCCTCAGGAAGTTTTACTAATTCAGAGAAAATCCCAATTGCTTCACATGATTTTTGTTTATTCCTAACATACGTTTGCGAAGCGGGATTCTCTCCTACTAAGATAACTGCTAAACCTGGAATAATTCCTTGCTCTTTTAATTTGTCAACACGTTCTGAAACAGCTTGTCTAATTTGTTGTCCAATCTCTTTCCCATTAATAATTGCCATGTTTATTACTCCTTCCATCATGAACCTTCAAGGTTGAATTTTTTCTCTATCTATTCAACAAATTTTGAAAGTACCCCGTTCACGAATTTACTAGATTTTTCGTCTCCATATGTTTTACAAAGTTCTATCGCTTCGTTTAACACCACGCTCTTTGGTGTATCCTTCATAAACATTAACTCAAAAACAGCTAAACGCAATACGGTTCTTTCTATTTTAGGGAGTCGTGTGAGCGACCAGTTCTCTAAATTTTTTACAAGCGCAGCGTCTATTTCTTGAAGATTTTCAGTTGTTCCATTAACTAACGATTCAAAGAAAGAATCTGATTTTTCTCCATCCAATACATGACTAATTGCTTCTTCTTTTGTTAGTTCAATATTGTCTAACTGAAACAATACTTGCATTGCTTTACTTCGCGCTTCATGTCGTTTCATGCATAAATCTCCTTCATTGGTAACATTAAAACCTATAATAACATATTTTATATTCACATACACATTCAAACAAGTTTTCATAATTTGAAATCTTTAAATTGTTATATAAAGGTTTATGTATGAAAAACGGATTGACCTTTATTTGCACTTTCTTTAGCATATGATTAGGAAAGAGGTGTAAATAGTGGTGAGATTAGTAGGGGTATACTTACTTTTTGCTTTGATCGGTATTGTGGTTTCTACATCCTTTGATTGGCCAACATGGGTAGTATTTATTTTTGTGTTTATAGCATTTCTCTATATGTTTGGTGAGATGTTATATCTTTTGTATGGTACAAAAAACATGAAAAAAGTTGAGAAATTTTTAGAGGGGAAAAGAAACGAACCAATTTATGCATTTGTCTATGCACAAGCGAACGGTACAAAAGAAGAACAATTAGCATCAATTGAAGGAATACTAAAAAAATATACTCAACAAAACGTACAATATCATTATCGTTTTATAAGGGAAATGTTAAACAAAGATTACACAGCTGCACTAGAAGAAGCAGACCATATTGGTAAAGAGCCTATTATGAGCTATAGTAAAGCATTGGTCTTTGCAACTCAGGGAAATAAAGAACAAGCCCTTACATATCATTTACCTAACAAATGGATGAGTGAAGCTATTCTTGCAACGATTGCTAAAGTAGAGAACAATGAAGCTGACTTTAAAACCCATAAAGAAAATGCAATACAAGCAGCAAGAGGTATTCAACGTTATGTTATTTCACATTCGTTTAAAGATATTTAAAAAGCAAATGAGCACTGGAAAAGGCTTCTTCCAGTGCTTCTACTTTTGCAAATAATTTCAATTATTTATTTAAATACCTGGGCAGCACTAACTGCCTTTTTCCAACCCTCATATAGCTTATTACGCTTATCATCATTCATTTCAGGTTCAAACTTTTTCTCTAAAAGCCAATATTCTGCTATATCCTCTTTACTTTTCCAAAAGCCCACAGCTAGTCCCGCAAGATACGCAGCCCCCAAAGCTGTTGTTTCAGTAATAGCGGTACGTTCTACAGGAACATTTAGAATATCTGATTGAAACTGCATTAAAAAATTATTTTTTACTGCTCCACCGTCAACTCTTAATGATTTCAACTCAATATTTGAATCAGCTTCCATTGCGGATAATACATCCCTCGTTTGATAAGCGAGTGATTCAAGGGTTGCACGAATAAAATGCTCCTTCGATGTTCCGCGAGTAAGGCCAAAAACTGCTCCCCTTATGTCACTATCCCAATACGGTGTACCTAGACCAACAAATGCTGGGACAACGTAAACCCCTTCCGTACTTTCCACTCTATACGCATATCGCTCACTTTCTGCCGAATCCCTAAACATACGTAGACCATCCCTTAACCACTGGATTGCAGAACCAGCAACAAAAATACTTCCTTCAAGTGCATATTGGACCTTTCCATCTATTCCCCAAGCAATCGTTGTAAGTAATCCATGCTTAGAGCGAACAGCCTGTTCACCCGTGTTCATTAACATAAAGCAACCAGTGCCATACGTATTTTTAACCATACCGGACTCAAAACACGCTTGTCCGAATAGTGCTGCTTGCTGATCTCCAGCAATTCCTGCTATCGGTACACTTGAACCGAAGAAATGCTTACTCGAAACATTTCCATAAACTTCTGAGGAAGGCTTTACCTCTGGTAACATTGATAATGGAACACCTAGTATATTTAGTAGTTCTTCATCCCATTTTAGTTCAAATATGTTATACATTAAAGTTCTAGAGGCATTTGAATAGTCCGTTACATGAACCTTACCTTCCGTTAATTTCCATACAATCCATGTGTCTATTGTTCCAAATAGTAATTCGTTATTCAGCGCTTTTTCTCTAGCGCCTTCCACATGATCTAAAATCCATTTTAATTTCGTACCAGAGAAATAAGCATCGATTAACAATCCGGTTTTTTCCCTGAACAATTCACTATAACCATCCTCGATTAATTGGTTACATATATCAACTGTCTGTCGAGATTGCCACACAACGGCATTATATATTGGCTCCCCGGTTACTTTATCCCACACGACAGTTGTTTCTCTTTGATTGGTAATCCCGATTCCTGCAATTTGTTCGGGTCGTATATTTTTTTCAGATAAGACAGAGGCAATCACCGTTAAAATAGAACTCCAAATTTCTTTTGCATTATGCTCCACCCAACCTGCTTTCGGAAAATATTGTTTAAACTCTCTTTGAGCAACATGTACTGCATGTCCTTGTTGATTAAACAAGATTGCTCTTGAGCTCGTCGTCCCTTGATCTAAGGAAAGGATATACTTTTCCATTTTTTTGCCCCCAATGTCCATGTATTCTTTATTTAAATCGTCTCTAATTTTTTTCTCTTACCTATTATATTCCTTGAAGAAAATGAATACGATAACGCTTTTTAGTAATTTTAATAAAAATAGTGGACAAATGAATTTTTTTGGTGTATATTTTAATAACTAATTAAATTTATTTCATTATCTAAGAATTCACATGTTACAAAGAGTAATCGTGAACGTTCGATACTTTTTGTAATGTGTGAATTTTTTTAAGAATGAACAGAATTTAATTAATTTTAAAATTATTTGGAGGTCTTTTAAATGACTCAAGGTACAGTAAAATGGTTTAATTCAGAAAAAGGTTTTGGTTTTATCGAAGTTGAAGGTGGAAACGACGTATTCGTACATTTCTCAGCTATTCAAGGTGAAGGTTTCAAATCACTTGAAGAAGGTCAAAAAGTTGAATTCTCAGTTGAAGAAGGAAACCGCGGACCACAAGCTACTAACGTAGTTAAACTTTAATTCTAAATTAGACAAATAAAAGCCGACTAAAGTATTTTTACTTTTAGTCGGCTTCTTTATTTCCCCCGCCTTATCCTTTCCTTAGCAAATTTTCTAATATAAACTATTTACTAATATAAACTATTTTCTCACACATAAAAAACCCCTCCTAAAGTAAGGAAGGGTTACGCAATGTTCTATTCTTGTTCTTTTGTTTCGAATTGAATCGCCGTAACGTGAACGTTCACTTCACTTGTATCAATTGATGTCATATTAAAAATTGCTTGTCTAATAGAAGTTTGAATATCACTTGCAACTTTTGGAATGGAGTATCCGTATTTCACAGAGCAAAATACATCAATGATAATATCCCCATTTTCAGATAAAGTCGCTTTAACACCTTTCGAATGTACTTTTTTACCAAAACGTTCTGCTACACCAGAGGCAAAATTTCCACGCGTTGCAGCAACACCACCAACTTCTGTTGTTGCAATACCAGCAATCACTTCAATCACTTCAGGCGCTACTTCGATTTGACCAAGTTCTTCTTTACCAGAAGGAGTTGGTTGTACAAAAGTCTTTGTTACTTTGTCACCCATCTTCTTCATCCTCTCTTTCTTTAGCAACACTGTACAGTTCGTAGCTGAATTTTCTAAATTTATTATACAACATTCTATGATTAGTTGCTCGTCAAACCGTCAGGGGCATTTGAAAGGTCAATTTCCCTATGATACCACGATTTTCTTTTTCCTTATCCATCTTAATCTCTCTGTATACTTTACCATTTTAAAACAACAGTTCTACCACCGGAAGAAACTGTTATATTACCGATAGTAATAGCTCCACTAGCTTCTCCCTTAAAAATTTTATTAATAGCAGCCGCTATTTCACTAGAACTACCGCTACCACCTAATTTATTAGCTGCTTGACCAGCGACTGTATAGTTATTATTAATTCCGGTATTAAAAACTGTTAATAGACCATTTGTATAAGATTGATTGATACCATTTCCACCAGCAAAATAACCATCTCCACTACCCTCTACAGTAGCACCCGCATCCTCATAAACACTCAGCACTTTAGCAACAACACCACTTACGGGTTCTGGAGTTGGTTGCGGTTCTACTGGATTCGTATCGTACGTAACTGTACCATCATATTTCATCGCTTTAACTAAAAATAAAGAAATGTGAGCACGAGTTAAATGATTAGCAGGTTTAAACGTTCCATCAGCATAACCAGAAGTGATTCCTGCTGCCACTAATTTCTTAATTTGATCATAACCTGTTTGACCTTGTTTCACATCTTTAAAAACTTGAACGCCATCTGGTAAATCAAAAGCATTTGCAATAAAAACTGCCATTTGCCCTCTTGTTACTTTTTGGTTTGGCTTAAATGTACCATCAGGATAGCCACCTAAAACCCCTTTTTCGTAAGCAGATTGTATATACCCACTATTTGGATTAGATTTTAGCACATCGGAAAAATTAGTCTCTCTTGGAGTACCATCTAACCCTACCGCTTTAGATACCATTACCGCTACTTCTTCACGAGTAACAATATCATTAAGCCCATATTTTTCTGCTTCATTAATTACGTTTTTGTCTAATAAGTACATGATTTCATCATAGTAATCATGTGTCGCTGGAACATCTTCAAATACCTGATTTGCAAATGTTTCTCTTAATGGTAACAATGGTAAAGATAATATTAACGCAATAATAATAGTAATTACTTTTTTCATAATATTCTCCTAAAATATAACTATGATAGATTAGGTTAACTTTACCATTAATACATATTATCATTCAACATGGTTACGAATTTTAGTATAAAAAATTCACTTTAACAATTATTTAGGATGCGTGTGCATTTTGGTAAGAAGTTAATTACTTTCAAAAAAACCTCCTAACTCCATTTAGTTAGAGTTAGAAGGTAATATACATAGTAACTAGTTAATTTAGTTTCTCTATTCCATTAACGCACTTGTGTTTTTGCATTTAAAATGTCATTTTCCTCTAGGAATTTTGTATTAAAATTACCTGATTTAAATACATCATTATTCATTAATGCCTCATGGAATGGAATTGTTGTATGAATACCAGGACCATCAACCACAAATTCACTTAATGCTCTATTCATACGGGCAATCGCTTCTTCACGCGTATCTGCATGAACAATTAATTTAGCTACCATAGAATCGTAATACGGTGGAATAGTATATCCTGCACACACAGCTGAATCAATACGAACACCATAACCTCCTGGCGTAATGTAAGTATCAACAGTACCTGCAGAAGGCATAAAGTTCTTATAAGCGTTTTCAGCATTGATTCGGCACTCAATTGCCCAACCATTCATTTTAATATCTTCTTGTTTAAATGAAAGTTCATGGCCAGAAGCAATTTTCAGTTGTTGTTGAACTAAATCAATTCCCGTAACCATTTCCGTTACTGGATGTTCTACTTGAATACGCGTATTCATTTCCATGAAGTAAAAGCGATCTGCTTGGTAATCGTAAATAAACTCGATTGTTCCAGCACCCTCATAGTTACAAGCTTCAGCTGCTTTAACGGCTGCTGCTCCCATTTCAGCGCGTCGCTCAGGACTTAGAGCTGGAGATGGTGCTTCTTCAACTAATTTTTGCATACGACGTTGAACTGTACAATCACGTTCACCTAAGTGAATAACGTTACCATGTGAATCAGCTAATACTTGAATTTCACAATGACGGAAATATTCAATGAACTTTTCTAAATATACACCTGGATTACCAAAAGCTGCTGCTGCTTCTTTTTGCGTAATCTCGATCCCTTTCACAAGATCTTCTTCCGTACGCGCAACACGAATACCTTTTCCGCCTCCGCCAGCAGTTGCTTTAATAATGACTGGGTACCCAATTTCACTAGCCCATTTTTTACCTGTTTCAATATCAGGTACTATTCCAGTTCCTGGAACTAACGGAACACCCGCTTCTTCCATTGTAGAGCGAGCAACGTCTTTAATACCCATAATTTTAATAGAATCAGACGATGGACCAATAAATTTGATTCCGGCTTGTTCACAAGCTTCTGCAAAATCCGCATTTTCGGCTAAGAAACCGTAACCAGGGTGAATTCCATCTACACCTGTTTTTTCAGCTACCGATAATACTGCTGGGAAACTTAAGTACGAATCCTTTGATAACTTTGGACCGATACAATAAGCTTCATCTGCTAATTTAACGTGAAGAGCTTCACTATCTGCTTCTGAATAGACAGCTACCGTTTCAATACCTAATTCTTTACATGCACGTATTATACGTACTGCAATTTCACCACGGTTTGCAATCAATACTTTTTTTAACATGTTAGTCTCCCCTTACTCAGGTTTCACTAAGAATAGTGGTTGACCGTATTCAACTAATTGTCCGTCTTTTACTAGAACTTCAACAATTTCACCTTTAATTTCTGCTTCTATTTCATTAAATAATTTCATAGCTTCCACGATACATACGATTGTTTCCTCAGAAACTTTATCTCCTACTTTTACATAGGCTGGTGAGTCTGGTGACGGAGCTTGATAGAATGTACCTACCATTGGTGATGTAATCTTATGTAGAGACTCATCAGTAGTAGTTGTTGTTTTTACTGTTTCTTCATTAGTAGGTGCTGCTACAGCTTGTACTGGTACAGGTGCTGGTGCTGAAGCTTGTACTGGTTGAGCAGCCGTTTGCGTAACTGCTGGTGTAGTTACTTCTTGTTTAGGCGCTACTACTTCAGATACAACTCCATTTGATTTTTTTAACTTTATTTTGGCACCGTCGTTTTCATAAACGAATTCGTCAATAGATGATGCATCAACTAATTTTATAATTTCGCGTAATTCTTGTACCTTAAACACGATAAAACACCCCTCTTGTGATTTTAACTACAAATACCATTTTATCTTTTTTTTGCAGTTTTTGAAATAGATAATTTCTATCTTTATCAAATGTATAAAAAAACAGTGCATAGGTCTAGTAAAACCTAGGCACCGCTATTTCTATCATAAAAATTTTTTATATGAAAATACTATTCTATCAATAGTAATTTGTAGAAACGTTTACAGTAACATCGTTGATTTCATCAAGTTCATTACGAACAATATATATAATTTCATTCGCTTGTTGTTTAGATAGCTCGTCTGTTAAGACTGTTACTGCAACTTTTTCACCTTCAACACGTACAAACGCATCAGAATAGCCTAATGCTTTAACTAACATTTCTAACATTGCTTCAGATGATTCTTGTTTAATTAATTGATTCATTTCATTAAATGCTTCATTTTTCTCTTCTGCAGTGTATTGATCAGATGCAATTTTTTGTGTTAATTGATCACGGATTTGACTACGTTCATTACTAACTTCCATTCTTAATTCATCGAATAGATAGCTTTCAGTTGAAGTAGCTGTGTTTGTCAGTTCATCAACACCAGTTAAAGTAGTTTGTTCAAGCGTATCGTCTGTGAACACCGTTGTTAAATTCACATCACGATTTGGTTCAAATAGATAATAAACTGAAATGACAGCTGCTAAACTAAATAGTGTTAGTAGCCATACTGTTCTTCTTTTTACTTTCATTCTACATCTCCTTTACTCTCCATAGGTACAATCATGATTCTGTGCGTAGGTAATTGCATTACTCTACTAATCGTTTCCAAAAGTTGATTTTTAATGGCGGGATCATTTGCCCCTTCCGATACGATGAGCATTCCTGATACTGTTTTTTCTCCATCTTTTGAAGCAAAATAATCATCTAGCATATTACTGGATTCTGGTACGTTTTCATCGTAATGAAAATACACCTTTACTTGTCCAACGCCTCTAATTTGCTTTAATGTATGCTCGAGTTTACTCTCTGCACTCGTCGTATCATTCTGTTCGGTTTGTTTATCATTAAACGTTAAAGAAATGTACGCAATGAACGCAATTAGGGCGATTGGAATGAGTATTAAATTAGGTTTTGTCCATTTCTTTTCCACTTCACGTCCCTTTGCGGCCCCCTTTCTATAACGTGTCAAAACATTCTATGATGATTCATGCTCGTCTATGCTTTATAGATTTAGAAAATCTAACATAGTTGTTAAAAAAATAATTAAAGTTGCTAGTTTAATATAAAGAATTAAGTCTTTCTCATCAGCCAATAGTAATAAACATTTTCCTATTAAAATTATCGCAACTAGTTTGATCAAAAAGTTTTTCCCACCCCTAGTTGTGTCATTACCATTAAAATCAGCCAAATAAATACGAAAGCAATCCCTAGGAGAAAAGCAACCGCACATAAAACGAGCAGTGATTTCCCTACGTCGTCCACTAACCCGCTTACTGTACTATTCGTAAACGGTTCAATAATGGCAGCTAATAGTTTAAATGTCATGGCATGGATAAGTAGTTTACCAGCAGGATAAAATGCCGCAACCCAAAAAGCTGTCATTGCACTTAATCCAGCAACTGTTGTTGCTGTTGACTGATACTTATGAAAAATTGAAAACCCTTGAACAATGAGTGAACCCACAATTGGAATTGTTTGTTCAATTACTTTTTTCACTGGATCAGCAATTGCTTTATCGATTGTAAAAAATGCAACACCTGTGAATGATAAAACTGTTACGATGGCTAGAACAGTTGCCGTAATGACTGTCATTACAGTTCCTCTTATTAAATCAGAGCCTTTTCCAAACGACATTTCACCAATAAACCTTGTACAAAAGTCGAGTATTAGTGCAATTGTAACTGCCGGAATCAATATTCTCTCACATAGTAAAATTAGCAATTCGAAAATAAAAAATATAATTGGACTCCAAGCAATGAAGGAAAACACAGAGTTGAGTATAACTAGTAGTGACATGATAATTGGATATAGTGCTAAAAAGAAATTTGAAAAAATACTTGCTAATTGAGTCATTAATGAGAATGCATCCATGACAGTCTGTCCTAAAGTTAAAACGAGTACGACAATAAATAATGTATCGCTCCACTTTTTAAATTTAGGTACAAATGCTTCAATGGCTAAAAAAACAACCGTATACGTTATGATTAAAAATATCGATTGGCCTGCTATTTTAAGAGGATCAAAAAAGATGTTAAATATTTCATTCATTTCATAAGCCCCTTATTGAAGCTTTTCTAAAATTGAAGAGAATTTTGATAAAACATCTGCAAATTCTGTAATCCAATACGATAACAACACAATGCGGACTGCTATCATGACGAGCTCTCCAATTGCTTCGTATTCTTGTTCCTCAAACATCGATTGTAGTAAGGAACCGATTTGATAAAACAAAGCTGAATACACAAGTTGAGCAACATATGGTACTGAATGTACGTACGACAAGAGCTTTTCCAAAAATGGAATCACAAGCATTGACAAAAGGAAATGTAATAGTATAAAGAAAAATATAATAGCTATTAACGTGTGTATTTTATTAAAGGAATCTTTGATCAAAAGTAAGATTAAGATTAAGATTACGGCATAAAAGATAAATATCATATGCTACCTAATTTAAATTTAGCCATTGGAAAAAAGTTAAGATGTCGCCAAAGAATAGCCGTAAAAACCTTATTAGTTCAGCTGTTATATACAAATATGCTATGAAATATAAAAAGAATGAAAATTCCTTTTTGCCGATTTGCTCAAAGAAGACATGAAGTAATGCTATAATTAAGCCTACTCCAGCAACTCGCAAAACGTCTTGTAATTCCATTAACGACGCCTCCTTGTGTAACGCAGTATATGAGCTTGTATTATTAAATAGACCAATAATTACTAAAACTGGACAACTAGCCTTAATAAAATCTTTTAAACTTCAAAATGAAGAAGTATTTACAACCAATTATACGTACAAGCCTAAATAAAAAATGACCCGATTTCTTAAAAAAATCGGGTCATTTTTTTATTTTAAAAATTCCACTTGTCACTGAATCTGTTCTAGTACGACAAAAAGCGCTAGAAGATACACAATCCCCTAGCGCCACCTTTTTAGTTAAGCCTTATGCACGTGAAACGTAACTACCATCAGATGTATTAATGATTAACTTATCTCCTTCGTTGACGAAGAATGGAACGTTAACCACTAAACCAGTTTCTAAAGTTGCCGGTTTTGAGCCACCTGTTGCAGTATCACCTTTGATACCTGGTTCAGTTTCTTTCACTTCTAAGACAACTGTGTTTGGTAATTCAATCCCTAACATTTCACCTTGGTAAGATTGAATGTGAACTTCCATATTTTCTAAAAGATATTTTAATTCATCAGTAATTTGGTTAGCAGAAAGTTCAGTTTGCTCATAAGATTCCATATCCATGAATACATGAGAGTCACCTTGAGCATATAAGTATTGCATTTTGCGATTATCAATTTGTGCTTTTTCTACTTTTTCACCCGCACGGAATGTTTTTTCTTGTACGTTTCCGTTACGTAAGTTACGCAACTTTGAACGAACAAAAGCAGCACCTTTCCCTGGTTTAACGTGTTGGAAGTCCATTACACGGTATAATTGGCCATCAATTAAAACTGTAAGACCAGTTCGGAAATCGTTTACTGAAATCATGAATAATCCTCCATTATAAAATAATTAGTTCTTTTTTCGAATGAGTTAGTAGTTCATTACCTGTTTCTGTAATTAGTATATCGTCCTCTATTCGTACGCCACCAATACCAGGAAGGTACACACCAGGTTCTATTGTAACGACCATATTTGGCTCTAAAACTGTGTCAGAGCGGAATGAAAGAGCAGGTCCTTCGTGTATTTCTAATCCAATACCATGACCTGTTGAATGACCAAATGCTTCTCCAAATCCTTTTGTATTTAACAAATTACGAGCAATAGCATCTGCTTCTTTCCCTGTCATGTTAGGTCCTACTCTTTGTAGCGCAGTGAGTTGTGCCTCAAGAACAGCTTCATACATATCAATTAGTTGCTGCGAAGGATTACCAACTGCAATTGTCCTTGTAATATCTGACACATAGCCATTATAGTATGCACCAAAATCAAGTGTTACAAAATCGCCCTTTTCTATCACCTTATCAGATGCTACACCATGTGGTAATGCACTTCGCATTCCACTAGCAACGATTGTATCAAAAGATGTAGACGTAGCACCTTGTTTTCTCATGAAAAATTCTAATTCATTCGACACCTCAAGCTCAGTAATACCTGGCTTGATTACATTTAAGATATGTGTAAAAGCATTGTCTGCAATTTCACATGCAACCTTAATAATATTAATCTCTTCATTTGTCTTAATCAAGCGAATTTTTTCAATTAACCCAGAAACCGGAATCAAATCTACTTTAATTTTCTCTTGATATAACTGAAATGTTCCATAAGTTACTGTATCTTTTTCAAAACCTAACGTTTTTATTCCCATTTGTGCAACTTGAGTGGAGATTTCATCGACGATTAATTTCTCATGCTTTACGATACGAAAATCTTGGATTTGTTTTTTCGCTTGTTCAGTGTATCTAAAATCTGTGATGAAAACAGCATCCTCTTTTGAAATAATCGCTACTCCAGCTGTTCCTGTAAAGCCGGTTATATATCGTCTGTTATATTCATTTGTTATAAGGATACCGTCTAAATTATGCTCTTCTAACGCTTGGCGTAATTTCGTTAATTTTGTCACACTTGATCCCCCTACAGATTTTCTAAAAATTTTCGAAGTGCAAGGTCATATCCAAAAGTTCCCAAGCCACAAATTTGACCAACACATTCCGCAGCTAATAAAGAGTTATGTCGGAATGGTTCTCGCTTATGTATATTGGAAATATGAACTTCAATTACTGGAACTTGGACAGATGCAATAGCATCACGAAGAGCTACACTAGTGTGTGTGTAAGCCCCGGGGTTAAAGACAATTCCTTTTACCCCAGTGTCTTCTGCTTCATGAATCCAATCAATTAATTCCCCTTCATGATTTGACTGTCTAAAATCAAGTAATGCCTGAAATTCATTGGAAAGGCTTAGAAGTCTTTTTTGAATATCTTCTAATGTTTCCTTTCCATAAATTTCAGGCTCTCTTTTTCCTAATCGATTAAGATTAGGACCATTTAACACTAGAAATTTCACATAGTTTCCCCTTTTCGCCAGGATTTACTATTTATTTTATCATAGAGTCCTTGTAGGGCAACTTATTTTCTCGTTCGTTCATATTCGCCTGATAATGGAAACTAGCTGTTTCGAATACAAATCTAGCAGTAATAATTACCGTTATAATGAACGGTACTGATAATTGTGAAAATGATGATAATTCAGCAGGAAGCCCATAGATAATCCACTCAATTATTAAAGCAACTACCCCTCCAATTACAAGGGAAGAAAAGAAGGCAGGTACTAGGGCTACATATTGCATTATTAAAAAAAATATAAGAATGATAATAGCAAGTATAATGCCTAGAAACGTCCACTTAACTAGTTCATGATTATGCTGTAAAATACCAAACCGATTCGTATAATCGACTGGATTCCATTGAATAAATTTAAAGAAGGATAATGCTAGCAGAGAAATGGTTAGGAAAATTGAAGCAGCAATACTTGTAAGAATTGCAATTCTTAACATTTAGAACACCTCTTTTTTCTTTTAGTTTCCCCAAATTAAAAATTTCATATGCGTTTGGTAGTGCTTTTTATAAAAATTTAGTACAATGAAGTAGTTACTATTTTTAGAATCTAGTAGAGAGTGGTGTACATCATTGAGTACTAAAACACCTGTATATGGCGGACAAGCACTTTTGGAAGGTGTCATGTTCGGTGGAAAAGATCATTCCGTTACAGCAATTCGTCGTAACGATAATTCAATTGAATATTTTTACGCTAAAAAAGAGAAGAAGCCCTTACTTCAAAAGTTAAAGAAAATCCCTTTTATACGAGGTAATGTTGCATTAATTGAATCTGCTGGTTTAGGGGCTAGACATATGCAATTTTCAGGCGATCGATTTGACGTAACACCAGGAGAAGAAGAAGAACAAGGGCAAGAAATGTCTAAAATGCAAATGATTTTAGGCGTAGCAGTTGTTGGTATTCTTTCTTTCTTGTTTGGTAAATTTGTTTTTACATTAGTACCAGTATTTCTAGCTGAGTTATTTACACAATGGGTACCAGATAAAACTGGACAAATCTTATTAGAAACCGTATTTAAATTAATATTGCTTCTTGGATATTTGTACTTCATTTCGATGATGCCCATTATTAAAAGAGTATTCCAGTACCATGGTGCGGAACATAAAGTCATTAACTGTTATGAATCAGGTTTAGACTTAACTGTTGAAAATGTTCAGAAACAATCAAGACTTCATTATCGTTGCGGGTCCAGCTTCATTTTATTTACCGTAATTGTCGGCATGTTTGTTTACTTCTTCTTTCCAACAGATCCATTATGGTTACGAGTTGTCATCCGAGTGTTATTAATTCCAGTTGTAATCGGTATCTCTTTTGAAGTATTACAAGGGACAAATGCCTTAAGAGATATTCCCGTATTAAAATACTTAGGGTACCCTGGTCTATGGTTACAATTATTAACAACCAAAGAACCAAAAGATGATATGGTTGAGGTTTCGATTGCTTCTTTTAAGAAATTACATGAGGTTGAGAAAAACCCTGAAATTGCTAATGAATTAAATCACGATTAACATAAGAGAGTTTGGAACTTTTCCAAACTCTCTTACTTTTTGCGGAATTTCACTACCTACAAATTCTTTAGTTCACATTTTGATCTTCAATTCTTTGTTAGATACAAAAACGGCAAACTCCTTAATGGAATTTGCCGTCTTTGAGTTTTTTATAAACCACATTTTAGTTGAGCCCCACAGCTTGTACAAGTGTTACAGCCACCTAATTCTTCAACTGTTCCTTGACGACAAACAGGGCAAGTATTCCCTACTTCAGAACCAATTGTTACATTCGTCGATTGGAGAGGTGCAATTGTATCTACTAAAACAACCGGTTGTTTTTCTTTCACTTCAGTTTCTTGAAGCTCTTCAAATGATAATTGTTCATCATGTGATGATTCTGCTTTTAATGTTAGTACTTGTGAATCACGACTTCCATCCACGTAAACAGTACCACCTTTAGCTCCACCTTTGTACAAACGTTCATACACTTGTTGCACTTGTTCTACTGTGTAGCCTTTCGGTGCGTTTACCGTTTTAGAAATAGATGAATCAACCCAGCGTTGAATAACACATTGAACATCAGCATGGGCTTCTGGTGATAGTTCCATAGAAGAAATAAACCAGTGTGGTAAGTTGTTTTCATCCGCTTCTGGATGAGCTTCTAAATATTCTTGAACAATTTCTGCTTTTACTTCGATAAACTTACCTAACCGACCTGAGCGGTAATATACGAACGAGAAGTAAGGCTCTAAACCAGTTGCAACACCGACCATAGTTCCAGTAGAACCAGTAGGTGCAACTGTTAATAAATGGGAATTGCGAATGCCATTCTCTAGTACGCCTTGTCGTACATGTTCAGGCATTCTGCTCATATAACCTGTATTGATAAATGCTTGTCTTAGACGATTTGTTTCCTCTTCGGTTTGACCTTGTAAGAATGGGAAGCTTCCACGTTCTTTACCAAGTTCAATAGATGTTTCATATGCAGTAACTGCTATTGTTTCAAAGATTTTATCTACGAGTTGGTTACCATCTTCTGACCCATACTCTTTTTCACAATAGATTAATAGATCAGCAAGCCCCATTACTCCTAGGCCTACACGACGTTCTCCTAAAGCTTGTTTACGGTTTTCCTCTAAGAAATAAGGAGTTGCATCGATTACGTTATCTTGCATACGTACACCGGTACGAACTGTTTCTTTTAAAGCTTCATAATCAACTATCTTTTGATCTTTTATTGCAAATTGCGCCAAGTTTACTGCAGCCAAGTTACAGACTGAATATGGTGCAAGTGGTTGTTCCCCACATGGATTAGTAGCTACTACACTTTGTCCATATGCTTTTGCGTTCGTCATATCATTTGCATTATCGATAAAGAAAATACCTGGCTCTGCAGCGTATGTTGCACAAACGTTGATTAAGTTCCAAAGTTCACGCGCACGAATTGTGCGATATGTGCGTACATTGTAGCCAAGTTTTTCCCACTCTCTTACATCCCCTACTTCGTGCCATTTTTCATTATAAATAGCCATCTCTTCCGGACTGTAATTTGCCACATCCGGGAAACGTAAATCGTATTCTTCGTCATTTTCAACTGCTGCCATAAATTCCTTCGTTAATGTAACAGAAATGTTAGCTCCTGTTAAAAATTCAGGGTTATGCACGCTATATGTTCCACCATCACGAAGTTTTTGTTCTGCTTCCTTAATGATTGCTTCATTGAAACCACCAAGACCAGGGAAATTTTTATAATTAACAATACCTTGGTACATCGCCTCTTCTTGCGCAGTTAAAGGTGTGAATTTTAATTTTTCTTTTGCTAAATGTGAAATTAACTCGTCATTTGTATTTTCAATTAAATAACGAAGGATACGTGGATTTTGCATTTTTGAAATAATAAATTCCACGATATCCGGGTGCCAATCTGCTAGCATGATCATTTGAGCCGATTCCTTACGTAAGTTCGCTACACTTACCCTCTATGTCACCATAGAGTTGAGACCATATCTTACATCTCCTAAGATGCCCTCGCGCTTCGGAGTGGCTTCACCCCTACTCTACTCACTTCCATGCAACGCATGTGTTTTCGATGGTCGTTGAACCTTCTCCATATTATAGGAGCTTGGCTGCTGATAATCTTTATCCCTCTACTATTTTTTGGCAGTTCACGCTTACCGTTTCCGGTTACGTTGTAGCTAGTAGAGCATTTATAATGCTTTTTCTCACAAATTCAAAATTATTATTAATATCGTCTTCCCAAAAACGTAATAAAGTAAATCCCTTATCCTTAGCAATTTGATTTTTTAAATTATCCTTATTCGTAATTCTCTTTTGAACATCATATAATTCAGTTTCATTTGGATAGAATTTAGGATTAGCATGCCAAAAATCGCCATCACATACGATTAATATTTTACCACTTGGCAAATAGAAATCATATTGAACACCGGATAAAATAAATGAGTATTGATAGTTTATATTTTGTTTTATTAAAAACATCTCAACTTTTTTCTCAATAGAAGTTTTTCTAAAAGTTTCACGTTTTAATTGCTCCAATGCCGCCTGACGGATCTTTTCAATCGTCTCTTCATTATAAATTCCAGTTCTCCCACTATTCCATGACGGTGTTTTGTTTACTTTTCGAGTTCTTGTAGTTTTAAGTATGATGGTTATAAAATATCTTTCTTTTTCAACTTTAGGCATGTTCTCATGCCATTTTTTTGTGTTCGAAGACCTTAATCTCGAAGCGCACACTTTACTACAAGTCTTCGTTGCTCGATGTTTATCATCAAACTTAGTATCGCAAACAACGCAAATTAGTGGTTTACCTTTTCCTCTCCATTTACGACTACAAAATTTATTTGGAACTCCTCTTCTAAGGGAAACGATATTATTACATAACTGGTACTGACAAGTTATCTCTTATTTTGAATAGAAGTATTTTACTAAATAATCATTTAAAGGTATTTGTTGTTCATTAATTAAATGTGATGTGAACCTGCCTTGTTTGTTGTGAGAAAATATAATTCCGCATATCTTACAAATTTGCTTTTCTTTCGCATTATAAACTTTCATATTCGTCACCTCATTTGAGTGAAAAATAATTCAGTTAAAGACTTCCCAGCAATTCACGAGGTTTGATAACGCAGAAGCACTCTAAATTCTACCTCTGCGTGACCCACCTTGCTCAACAAGATGCGTCAATTTAGCAATATCATCAAGCCAAGAAACAGATCCGCTTGATTTACCGTTCACACCGCGCGCTAATGTATTTCGAGGACGGAGTGTTGAACCGTTTGTACCAACTCCACCACCACGACTCATAATTTCCATTACTTGTTTACGGTGGTCACTAATTCCTTCGCGACTATCCGGCACAAATGGCATCACATAACAATTAAAAAATGTTACATCTGTTTCGGAACCTGCACCATACAATACTCGTCCAGCCGGAATGAACTTTAATGAGACAAGCTGTTCATAAAACTTATTAAACCATTTTTCACGGTCTTCTTCCGTTTTTTCAACAGCCGCTAAACCTGTCGCATTACGCTTTGCAATTTGTTCATAAAATACTTCAAGAGGCTTTTCCACCACGTCTAAAGAACGAATGATAATACCTGTTTCTTGTTCTTTAGGATCATCTAGAACGTGACGATATTCTTCCTCAATCAGTATTTCAACTTTTTTACTTGCAAAATCAATTGAACGAATGAATCCTAACCCCCTAGCTGGGAACCTAGGATCTTCTTTAATTGTGAGTACGACAAAATCTCCAGGTTTTATCGTTTTCTTTTCTGTATCCTTAAATGAATAGCGGTCGATCATGACCAATCGTGATACACCTTTATGTGTAATATGCATATCCGATGTAATCGGATGTACTTGTGGAAATTTCTCGATGTCTTTGTTTAGTTGATCTACGAGGATGGTTGCTTTACTTGCATTTGCCAATACCATCTGCCAGCCTCCCTTTTCTAAGTTATATCTAGTATACTACTACCATCTAACAACACACAATATATTGTGTTTATCTATTGATAATAGATACTAGATATTGTTTCAATCTTATACTTAGAAAAGGTTACCTCATAAAGTATTTCAATGCAAGGGCTTGATTTTTTGAAAAATGTTAAAAACGAATAGAATAATAGCTTCAAAACTTTTATAAAAATTTGTGTGAATGTACCAACCCTTTGAATAACAGTAGTTAGAAAATAAAACTATTTTCTAAAATTCCATTCATCTGTTAGATATTTGGTTTCTTCAATTTCTTTTACTAGCTGTTGTTGGCCTTTCGTTAATTCGTAAGGAACCAATTCTATATGAAGTGCATCTTCAAAACCTTTTTTAAATGCATGTACACATTCTGATATCGTAATTAGTCGTTCTGATAATTGATTTATTGCCACTGCTTTATCGGGCAATTTTTGTCTCATTCTTTCTTTTGCTTCATCTGATGAAAACTTAAATACAGATAATAACTTTTCTTCATCTAAGTCAAGTAATATGGCACCATGTTGTAAAATGACACCCTTTTGTCGGGTTTGGGCACTACCGGCTACTTTTTTCCCTTCAACCACTAATTCATACCAGCTTGGTGCGTCAAAACATACCGCGCTTTTTGGCTTTTTTAAATCTAATAGCTTTTCCTCTGTATCCGGAATACTGAAATAAGCATTTAATCCTAAATTTTGAAAACCTAATAATAGACCTTCACTCAAAATTCGATACGCTTCCGTAACTGTTGCAGGCATATTCGGATAATCCTCTGAGACGATTACACTATAAGTAAGTTCGCTCTCATGCAGAACAGCTCGTCCGCCGGTTGGACGTCTAACAAAACCTAAATTTTGTCTCTTCACCGAATCCAAATCAATATCTTTACCCGCACTTTGGAAATAACCAATTGATAAAGTAGCAGGATTCCATTCATAAAAGCGAATGACTGGTGAAATTTCCCCTTTGCTATGTAAATCAAGTAACGCTTCGTCCAACGCCATATTATAGGATGGGCTACAAGGACCTGAATTAATAAAATACCATTTCTCTCTCAAATCATCATCTCCTTACAATGTATATCATTTTATCAAACTCATTGGACTATCGCTACTTTCTCTTTTATAATGGATATGTAGATAGAAAGGAGAAAAATGCAGTGACAGTACTTTATACTATTGCAATTATACTAGGTCTTATTATTGTGTATGTTGTAGTAAATACATTGCGCCTAAAAAAGGCCGTAACTAACTTAACTCAAGAACAATTCATTCAAGGGTATCGTAAAGCCCAATTAATCGACGTTCGTGAAACAAAGGAGTTTGATTCTGGTCACATTCTGGGTGCCCGTAACATTCCTTCAACTCAACTTCGTACACGCTACAAAGAAATTCGCCCAGATTTACCAGTATATCTTTACTGTCAAAACTCTGGACGTAGCGCACGTGCTGCACTTTTCCTTAAGAAAAAGGGGTATAACCAAATTCACCAACTTCAAGGTGGCTTCAAAACTTGGACAGGTAAAGTTAAAACAAAAGCGTAATTTGACATTAACTTATCCTTGTGAGTATTCCTTCTTAGAAAAACAAATCTATTTAGATGTAAACAATTTCTCACAAGGAAAAAGAAAGTCCTTTAAGGTTTCACTAAAGAAATCTTAAAGGACTCTTTCTATTGGATTAATGAAAACTATTTTATCGGGTTTCTTCCTATTATTAAGCATTCATATGTTACTACATAATCATTTATCCTAAGTGTAGGTATAAAAAATTACCATTAATAAATATGGCTCGTAGTAAAGATTACTCAATTATTTTATTCATTGAAATTCCAGCACTTTAATAACCCGCGTCGTTTAAATCCTATTCTGTATACCTTAATATAGGAGACCTTGCAGCACGCGTTTCATCTAACCTTCGTACAACTGTAGAATGAGGTGCTTCTAAAACAATGGAAGGATTTTCTTCGGTTTCCTTGGCTATTTGAATCATTACATCACAAAATGCATCTAACGTCTCTTTTGATTCTGTTTCTGTAGGTTCAATCATTAACCCTTCCTCTACATTTAATGGAAAGTAGATTGTTGGGGGATGATAACCAAAGTCTAGTAAACGTTTCGCAATATCTAATGTACGTACACCTAATTTCTTTTGACGACGACCAGATAATACAAATTCATGTTTACAATGACGGTTAAACGGCAAATCATAATATGGTTGTAGACGACGCATCATATAATTCGCATTTAAGACTGCATGTTCCGTTACTGCTCTTAACCCGTCAGGACCCATTGAACGAATATACGTATAAGCACGAACATTGATACCAAAGTTACCGTAAAAAGGTTTCACGCGTCCGATAGCTTGAGGTCGTTCATACTCAAAGTGGTAAGAACCATCTTCTAATTTCATTAAAACAGGCTTCGGTAAGAAAGGTATTAAGTCTGCTTTCACTCCAACTGGACCTGATCCAGGCCCCCCTCCCCCATGTGGACCTGTAAACGTTTTGTGAAGATTTAAATGAACACAGTCAAATCCCATATCTCCAGGGCGTGCTTTACTCATTACCGCGTTTAAATTTGCACCATCGTAATATACTTTTCCACCAACACGATGGACGATATCTGCAATTTCTAAAATGTTCTCCTCGAATAAACCTAAAGTATTCGGATTCGTTAACATCAATGCCGCTGTGTCACTTCCTACCACTCTACGTAAATCCTCTAAATCTACTAATCCATTCAGGTCAGATTTTACTGTAATGGTTTCAAACCCAGCAACAGATGCGCTTGCAGGATTCGTGCCATGAGCTGAATCGGGGACAATTACTTTATTCCGGTATCCCTCACCTCTTGATTCGTGATATGCACGAATCATCATTAACGCGGTCCATTCACCGTGTGCTCCTGCTGCAGGTTGTAAAGTGACTTCATCCATCCCTGTAATTTCTTTTAGCGCCGTTTGTAAGTCATACAGTAATTCCATAGCACCTTGGATAGTTGATTCATCCTGCAACGGGTGAATGTTCGCAAATCCTGAAAGGCGAGCTACTGTTTCATTTAGCTTAGGGTTATATTTCATTGTACAAGAACCTAGTGGATAAAAGCCTGAGTCGACGCCATGATTCCGTTTAGATAGGGCCGTAAAATGACGCATAATATCGAGTTCAGATACTTCAGGTAACTCAGCATCTTCTTCTCTTAGATAACCTTCAGGAATTAGTTCGTTAAGTTCTATATCGGGAACATCTAATGGTGGCAAACTATAACCAATTCTACCTTCATGAGATAATTCAAAAATAAGTGGTTGATTAATGTTTTGCATGAAACTCCCCCATTTCTACAATTAACTGATCAATTTCCTCTTTTGACCGTAACTCAGTAATGGCGATTAAGGAGTGATTTTCAAGTTCTGGATAGACACTTCCAAGATCAAATCCACCAATTATACCTTTATTTAATAGTTTTTTATTGACCTCATTTACAGATATACTGGTTTTTACAACAATTTCATTAAAATGAGGCCCTTGAAAGGCTACCGTAAACCCTGCTGATTCAAAGGCATTTTTAGCATAACTTGTTTTTACGATATTTTGTTTCGCCATTTCTTTAATACCTTGTTTTCCAAGTGCCGTCATTGCAACAGACGAAGCAAGTGCTAATAATGCTTGATTCGAACATATATTAGAAGTTGCTTTCTCTCGCCGAATATGTTGTTCACGTGCTTGTAAAGTTAATACATATCCTCTTTTACCGTCTTGATCGATTGTTTCCCCAACCAAACGACCTGGTATTTTTCGCATTAGTTTTGTCGTAGTTGCAAAATACCCACAAGATGGTCCGCCAAAGCTTTCTGGTATACCAAAAACTTGAACATCTCCGACTGTTATATCTGCACCTAATTTTCCTGGCGGAGTTAATACCCCTAAAGCTAATGGATTAGCAGAAACGATGAATAGGCCCTTTTTTGAATGAATAATGTTTCCGATTTCTTTTAATTTCTCAATTTGACCGAAAAAGTTCGGATATTGAACTATTACAGCTGCTGTCTTGTCATCTACTAATTTTAATAGTGCATCAAGATCCGTAACACCATCTTTGGTAGGAATGATTTCAATATCGATTGATTGACCGTACGCATATGTGGCTAAAACATCGCGGTACTCAGGATGTACACTTTCAGAAACTAATATTTTACTCCTTTTAGTATGGCTACATGCAAGCATTCCAGCTTCAGCCAAACTTGTTCCTCCGTCATACATGGATGAATTAGCCAAATCCATTCCTGTTAGTTCGGTAATCATTGTTTGAAATTCAAATATTGCTTGCAACTCACCTTGCGAAATTTCTGGTTGATAGGGGGTATAAGCCGTATAAAACTCGGACCTTGAAATAACATGATCAACAATAACTGGCTTATAATGGTCATAGATACCAGCACCTAAAAATGAAATATTACTTTCACTATCTTTATTTTTTTCTGCTAACTGCTTTAATTCTTTTAAAAGAGTACTTTCAGATTTTGCGGGTTTAATATTGTATAATCCATGAAACCGCACACTTTCTGGGATATCTGCAAAAAGTTCATCAATGCTTTCAACGCCAATCGTTTGAAGCATCTCCCTTTTGTCGTGTTCTGTTATTGGAAGATAACGATGATTCAATCGCAAACCTCTTTTCTTAAAATTATAATCGACGCTTATAGAAAGGCGTCGCTACAGTTACTGCTTTCAACTTTTTTCCACGTATCTCAATTTCTACTTCTGTTCCAATGTCAGCATATTTAGATTGAATGAGGGCTAAACCTACGTTTCGCTTTGTTAGAGGCAACTGCGTACCCGAGGTAATTCTGCCAATCTCAATTCCATCTTTAAACACTTTATAGCCGTTACGTGGAATACCTTTATCAACCATTTCAATCCCAACTATTTTTCGTTCCAAACCTTTTTCTTTTAGACTAACGAGTGCGTCTTTTCCAATAAAAGTAGCATTCTTTTGTAATTTCACAGCAAATCCTATTCCAGCTTCTAGAGGAGTAATATTTTCTGATAACTCTTGGCCATAGAGGGGCAGACATGCCTCAAATCGTAATGTATCTCGTGCACCAAGCCCAGCAGGTATGACACCTTTTTCTTTCCCAGTATCTAAAATTTTTGTCCATAGTTGAACAATTATGTCTGGCGTACCGTATATTTCAAACCCGTCTTCACCCGTATAACCGCTGCGGGAAACAAGGACTTTATGGCCTGCAATTTCAACTTGATCTTCAAATTTAAAATATTTAATCTCAGAAAGATCCTTATTCGTTAACTTTTGAAGAACCTCTTCAGATATTGGGCCCTGTAAAGCAAGTTGAGCATAGTCATTCGATTTGTTAGTAATTGTTACATTTCCGTCAAGATGGGTTTTCATCCACTCGTAGTCTTTTTCAATATTGCTAGCATTCACACATAATAAAAAACAGTTTTGATCTAAACGATAAGCTAATAAATCATCGACAACGCAACCGTTGTCATAACACATTGCATTATATTGAGCACCGCCAATATTTATTTTTGAAATATCATTTGTAAGAAGTTTTTGCAAAAAAGGTAATACTGTTTCTCCTTCAACTAAAATCTCGCCCATATGAGAAACATCGAAAAGTGCAGCACGTGTACGCACAGCTTCATGTTCATCTTTAATTGATGAAAATTGAACAGGTAATTCCCACCCACCAAAATTAATAGTTTTTCCACCGTACTTTGCATAATGGTGAAAAAGTGGTGTTCGGTTCAACTTTGTTTCCAATACATCTCCTCCATGCAACAGTATTCTAGATCTGTTTATTCTGAGACAAAATGACATAGGGTAAAAAAAGTATAAAAAAAGACAGAGAAATCCCTTATATTTAAGGATTCCTCTGTCCTTGCACCTGAAAGTTACACCAACAAAACTGCTAACTGTTAGTTGGCTTTCCCCGTTGGTGGCTGTTTTCATACGTATTGAGGTTAATAAATGAATGGTCGTAAAATACAGCACTCTCCAGAGACGCGTCCTATACGAGTCTTTTTGCCTGAGAGATTCATAGTATAACTACTTGCTCCTTCGGCGACGTTTTGAAATCCAACCTGCATGTTTTCGAATCACACTATAATTCAAATTATTTTATAAACAAATATTTAAAATTATAACCTGAGACAATTGCCGGAAGATGCCAACCTTATGCTGTTATCTACATAAGGTTCCAACGTTCTCTCCCCGTATACTCATCCGCATTATTCATATCTCAATGTTCTATTGGGCAAGTAGCGTATCTTCCTGAACTGTAAGTGCAACATAGAGAATATCACGTAGTAGATTATTCACCTTTTAACCTATTCACTTGGAAAGCAATATATTCAACTATTTGTCTCAAGCTTCGGCCTTCTGTTAATACTTTTATATGCCCAGCTAGACGATAAAATTTCCTTCTTTTGAAAAATAATTGTTCTAGTTCACTTTGCGTCGAGCTTTGTACAATGGGACGGTTTTTATCGTCCTTTATGCGTTTATAAATATCTTCAAAAGTGGCATCTAAAAAGAAAACTATTCCTGTTCTTCGCATAATTTTTCGGTTTTCTTCATTAATTGCAACACCACCACCAGTCGCAATAATACAAGCTTCATCTCTAAAGTTCCGCAAAAATTCGGTTTCAATATTTCTAAAATGTTCCTCCCCATATTTTTCAAAAATTTCTGGTATGGTCATCCCTTGTTGTCTCACAATTTCACGATCCATATCATAATATGGGAGCTTTAAAAAGTAGCTTAATCTTCGCCCAATTACGCTTTTCCCGCATCCCATAAAACCAACCAAATATATTTTCCGCATGCTCTCACCTACTTTACTACAAAAGACTTAATTGTTATTTATTTCATCTAGTAGGTTTATCGTAGCACGAACATTGACGAATTCCAATGAATTATAAATATTAATTTTTGATTCAAATGAAATAATATAGTAAATAATAGAAGTAGTAGTTACAAAGAATAAAACTATTGCAATTGGAAAAATACTACCCCGTTCATTTTGTAACAATTTGAACAAAAAACGTTCGCTCCTTTAATCGTCCATTTTGAAATCTCACTGTCATGTGTAGCTCATGATTGTGAAGTTCAAATTTTAAATTCTGTATACCTATGAACATTGGTACATTACCAACATTATCCACTTGTTTTCGTATTATATCTTTTGATTGGCCGATCTGTATTTTTCTCGTAGAGTTAGCATACTCTAATTCGACTTTATCGTTATATCCAGTGACTTGAATTGTCACAACGTTATTTAAGTAATTTTGAAAGTCATTTACAAATATTTCCCAAGCAATCTCTTCATTCATAAAATATGAATCATTTAATTTATCGAGCCAAAAATAAATTACAATTAACAGTTGTGCAAGTAAGTAAAAAACAACTAGTTGAA
Source organism: Lysinibacillus timonensis (assembly GCF_900291985.1). NCBI lineage: Bacteria > Bacillati > Bacillota > Bacilli > Caryophanales > Bacillaceae > Lysinibacillus > Lysinibacillus timonensis. The sequence goes on from NZ_LT985980.1 coordinate 742,104, forward strand.
ATAGTGCTTCCGGTAGAGTGTAACCTTGTGCAGATTTATCATTTATCATTCGATGCACATCACTTCAACCTCACCCTTCAACTCATATTCGACACAAATCTTTTTCCCATCATAATTCCATTGATATGTGACATTGTCAATGGATGTTATGCCTGAATGTATACCTTTTGTTTTTAATACTTTAGCGGCATTCGATGCAACTTCAGATGCATGTAATTTCATTTTTGCTTCTTTCAAGGAGGAATTTAATTGATAACTGAGTGGTATTAAGAAACTAGTAATCAGAAATATTATTGCTATTGAAAGTAAAGATTCAACAAAAGATATACCTTTATCATTCAATTAACCTCAGCCTACCTTTTTCAATATTGACTATTAATGTTTTATGACCATACGGAACATAAAATACGACACTTCCAAAGTCTATAATATCCCCAAACTTATCAAATCTAATTTTCTTCAAATAACTATTTGTATTTAGATGAATTTCTTTTGGGAATACTCTTTCAAAAACCGGATTATTATAATCATTTCGTAAATAGCCTTTGTAAGTATTGTTATCTAACAAAACAATATTTGCGTATACTTCTTCTTCCATCGCCAATGTTTGCATCCTTTGAAAATCTAATACTAATTGTTCAAAAAATTGATCTACAACTATTTCATTAGTAAACTTGATTGTAATTTGACTGACAACGGAACATATAATAACGACTATACATAATACGACAAGTAATTCAATTAGCGTAAAACCCTTTTCATCCTTTACTTTCTTCATTGACACATTTACTAAATCCTCGCCCTTTCATTATCATGCGTTACGCTCCAGGTATACCATTAGTGTTGATATTAATTTGGTGGTACTGGCTCTGTCGTTACGTTTCCATTTTCATCAATTACAATTGTTTGTTTACCATTTGGACAATTCGTACTCGTTATATATTTATCCTGGATTAACTCTTGCACTGTTGGATATTTATTATTTTCAATACGGTAAGCTTCAACTTGTCCCTGCACCATGGTTACATATGCTTCACAACCTTTTTCGTCAATTGTTGCAAAATGTTTCGTAACATTGGGTATTGTTATAATGATTAATACAGAAATAATTAATAATACAATCATCATTTCGATCAATGTAAAACCTTTCTCATGCTTTAACATTAGTAGTTCATCTCCTTATATTTAGATAACTTCTATTAAGTTAAACATCGGAAGTAGAATACTTAAATAAGCAGCAATTACGGATAAAGCGATAATCATGAAAAAAATAGGCTGTATGAATGATAAACCAATTCTAATAATGTCTTGTAATTTTTCATCTAACAATTCACTATAAATCGTTAACTCTTTCCCTAAGTAGCCACTGATTTCCCCATGTTCTACGAATTCTTCATATTTAGGTAAAAAGAATCCAACTCTTCGAATTGAGCTCGAAAACGATTCCCCAAATATTATTTGTTTCTCTATTCTTAATGCAAGTAGTTTTATAAATGGATTCAAATCTTGCTCTTTAAGAATTTCAAATGTCTGTTGTAATGAAAACCCACCTAGTAACAATGTGCCTATGAATCTGGAAAATTGTTTTGTAATCTGTAATTTAAAAAAATAATTAATTATCGGTACTGAGTTTAAAAGAGTCATCTTACTTTCAACTGTTAGTTTCTTAAAATGGTGGTAAAAAAATGACATGAATAGTGCTAATAACAAAAGGATTAAAAATAATAGATCAGGTATATGTAAGAACCACTTTGTCATAGCTAAATTGTCTTGACCTTCATTTGTTCTAGATATGATAATATTTTCAATATTCGGAAGAAAGAAGGTGCGAAATGCTATGAAAATCACTACTAGAAAGGAAAGTAATGCAACTGGATAGGTAAGCAGATTGAGTAGTTTCTTTTTTGTTTTTTCATGAAAGTCCATCTGTTTCGATATTATTTTTAGGCTATTCGCTAAATCACCTTTCTCTTCTGCTATTTTTAACGCTACTAAGAAGTGGTTCGGTATTGAAATAATCTTAAATATTTCAACTATACTTTCACCGTTTCGTAAATTTTTATTAATTTTTTCACGCCAATAGCTTATATTTTCTACATGATAAGGGAGCAACATATTCATGGAATCCGAAAATGTATATCCTTCATATAATAACGTGCTCATTCGATTTAAAAATGGTGGTATATGTTTAAACTTTTCTTTCTTATTTGTTTTAAATAGTTGTTTCAACTTCAATTTAAAAACTTGTTGAAGCATGAGTGTCCTTCCTCTCCAATGTTTTCAATTGAAATAATAATGTTTCGTTTTCAGGTAAGGAGTATTCATGACCGCGCATGGTAGCAGCTATAGCTTCATAAAGATGTATATCACTTAAAATCTCATACAGTGCTTTTCGCTGATCATGTTTCCCCACCTGTATTAGGCATTGCGCAATAATTCCAAGGAGTGATTGTCGTATCTCTTCAATGGGTATACCTAAATCCATTAAACGATAAATACAATTCACAGAATCTTTTGCGTGTATAGTTGACAACACTAAATGACCAGTAAGTGATGCTTCAATAGCAATTTTAGCTGTTTCATGATCTCTAATCTCCCCGATCATAATAACGTCGGGTGAATGGCGTAGAATAGCTCTTAGGCCAGCAGCATACGTAACTCCTGCTCTTTCATTTACTTGAATTTGTAATAGATGTTCTTGGCTACTTTCTACAGGGTCTTCTAATGAAATGACATGACGTGCTAAAGATTCACTACAATAATGAATTAATGAATACATAGAGGTCGTTTTTCCCGAACCAGTTGCTCCGCAAAATAATAACAATCCTTGACGATTAGATATTAAATTAATTAACCTTTCTGCTGACTTCGAATGGTAACATAGTGAGGTAATTGAATTTGTTGCATTTTGCAACATGAGTCGAATTACGAGGCTTTCTTTTTGAAATATTGAAGGTAATGTAGAAACTCGAAAAGAGTATAGTTTTTTTTGCATCTCTTTTTGGAACGAACCGCTCTGAGGTTTTCGTTTTTCACTTATATCTAGTGAAGATAAAAATTTAAAATAAGATATGATACGATTTCCCAAGTCTATTGTAATGTTACCAGCATTAAAGAGTTTGCCATATTTCCTAAAATGAACAGTATAGTTATCACTTGTTGGAACAATATGTATATCAGATGCCCCAAAAGTTAAACCTTTGAATAATAGCTGTTCGCTTTTACTTTCAACGACTGTTTCGACATTCAATATCGCCACACCTCTTCCTATATAGTTCTTTGGAGACCGCATTTAAATTCAAAACTAGTATAAAATGCTAGTTTGTATTTTGAAAACCCCTTTTAACAATATTTTTATTTGATGGCAATAATAGAGCTCAAAGAAATGTTTTGAAATAAAAACTTGTATTTCTCTTCATTTTTAAAAATAAAAAATTTTTTTTAAAACTGTCTAATAAATGAAATAATAGATTTCACATAATCATTTCACTATCAATAATTCATTTCATATCTATTATGAAGCTTCATCTAGGCTTTTTTATTCATAATATTACCTAAGGAATTCTCCCTTCTAAAAGAGAGCTATCTATAAAGATTCTTCAAAACCGATAATAATTTCCACTTGATTGTCACAAACTAAATAAAGTATCAGTTTACATTATTGTTGAAAATCATTTATAATAAAACATGAGATAATTGTGTCATTTGGCAAAAGGAGGGATTCTTCATGAATAACATGTATAAAGTTATGGCTTTCTGGACAGGTATTTTTGCCACTTTCTTCTATCTCGGAGATATGAACGAGGTAGCGCTATTATTTGTAGGTAATACTGGATTATTTTTATTATTAGGCTTTTTAAACCTTTCTGAAAGAATGTACATGTATATTTTCGGTGCGTACTTAACAATTTTCTTCGCAGGATTTACGTACTATACAACATTTATCCACATACCTGGTGGAGGTCACTAATCTCAAGTAAAACACCGATTGCAAAATAGCAATCGGCGTTTTTTTATTTATTTAATATTTAGAAGCCATTTAAAAATGGATTCATTGCCATTTCATCACCTGGTGTTGTATACGAACCATGTCCTGGATAAATAATCATATCTTCTGGTAGACTTAAAAGTTTATCATGGATGGATTTTAATAAAATATCGAGTGAACCTCCGAGTAGGTCTGTTCTACCAATACTTCTTTCAAATAATGTATCCCCAACAATTGCAAAACCGTCATTTTCAAATATATATGAAATGCTTCCTGGTGAATGACCTGGTGTAAATAAAGCTTGAAAGTTAAACTCACCGATATCAAATTTTTGTTCACTACGAATAATATGTTCCTCTTCGGGTAATTTAACAATATAATTTGGAAGTTCAACATATCGTCCAGAGCCATTTTTTGATGGGTCTTGTAACCAGCTTACTTCTTTCTCGTGTACATATAACGGTATGTTATATTCTTCTCTAACAACATCCACAGCACCAATATGGTCAAAATGTGCATGTGTTAAGAAAATAGCTAATGGTTTATAATGGTTTTTACGAATTTCCTTTAAAATTCTCGCTGCTTCATCACCCGGATCAAAGATAATACATTCTTTTTGTTTATTGCTAACAATATAACAATTCGTTTGTACTGGACCAAGAGAAAATACTTTTACATTTAACAACTTTATCACCTCCTCCATATTATACTGTTCTATATTAAAAATTGCAGTGAACAGTTCATATAAACGTCACGATTTATTCTCGACAAAAGGTAACCATTGCTTTACAATAGAGGAGGAATATTGTTTACCGACATTCATTTTCTGATGTCGAAAGGAGTGTCTATTTTTAATGAACTTATTAATGCCTATTTTCGCTCTAATCGCAATTTTATCTCTAGTAAGCGCATTCAAATCACTTAGAAACAAGAATATACTTGCTTTAATATTCGGTGTTGCTTCATTTGCGATTTTCGGTTGGTTTGTAGTGATGACAGTTTTACATCAAGGCTACCCACCGGCACTACATTAATTTTACAAAAAAACAAGGTATCGATTCGATACCTTGTTTTTTTGTAGTATAATCCATAAATGAATGATAGATTTACTTACATTCTTAAGTTCTATCCTCTTTTTTAATCAAGGGCCTCTCGTTTTAAATTTCCTGTAGTATCATCGTAGAATCTCAGCAAGTCTCCATTAATAATTTTATCCGAGTACCCTAATTCAACCTGTACACGGTCTATATAAGGTTGACACTTAGCCATATCTGTTTCTTCACCAGATGGTCGTTCAAAACATTTTTCTCCTGCATAAACATATTGATTAGTGACAAATCGTCCATCACGGAAAATCACAAAATCTTCGTGTTCCTCAGAAAACAAATCTGCTCCTAACTGCATGTCATTCGTCGTTTGAATGCCTAACATGTGTAAAATAGTTGGTCTTAAATCAATTTGGCCAGCAGTTTTTTTAACTTCTTGACCGTCTCCAGAGCCTGGAATATGAATAAATAACGGAACTGATTGGAGCAATGCGCTATCATACGCTGTAATTTCTTCTTTATTTAAATACATTGACATTGCTTTATTATGGTTTTCAGAAATGCCGTAGTGGTCACCGTACATAATGATGACTGAATTTTCATAAAGACCTTTTTCTTTTAGTTCTTCAAACAATACTTTAATTGACTCATCTAAATATCGTACTGTCTGGAAGTAACGATTCAATGTACCTGAATTCGAATTATATTCAGGGATCATTTTATCTTCCTCATCTAACGTAAATGGATAATGATTTGTTAAAGTTATCAAACGAGAATAAAATGGTTTAGGCATTTCCGTCATATGTTCGACTGACTGTTCAACAAACGGGATATCTTTTAATCCCCAATTAACTGCATTCTCTTCATTTACTATATAATCATCTAGATCATAGAAATGGTCAATTTCTAACGATTGATACATCATATCACGATTCCAGAAAGAGTCATTATTTGAGTGCATAACATTTGTAAAGTATCCATTGTTCCCTAGTTTTTCTGCCATTGAATTATAGCTATTTCCACCATGAGTGAAAAATACTGCACCGCGTCCTAAACCAAATAACGAGTTTTCTACTAAAAATTCAGCATCACTCGTTTTTCCTAAACCTGTCTGATGATAAAAATCACTGAAGTAATACGTGTCTTTATCGTTTGTTAAAGTATTTAGAAATGGTGTAACTTCTTCTCCATTCATCTCATTATTAATAACGAAATTTTGTAATGATTCAAGTTGAACGACTATTACGTTTCGACCTGCATATTTTCCAAACATATCTTCACTTACACTTGCCTGGTTCGCTTGGACATAGTTATTAATCTCTACAAGCTCACTTCCATCTGCTAATGCACGTTGAGCTGATGATTTTGATTGGATATATAGATCATAAAGATGATAATTATATGTACCAATATTTTTAACAAGTAGTTCACGGTCAAAACTTCTAGTTAATAGTTGTGGTCTTTCTGTTTCAGCTAATCCTAAATTTAAAATTGAAACTGCTAATGCAATGACAAAATAAGCTCGACGCACATTTTTACGTATTCCTTGTGTAGGTGTTACGCCTCGTATAATTTTTATTGCAACAAATATTACTACTACATCGATAAAGAATAAGAAATCATACCAATTTACAATTTCTGCAACAGAGGAGCCAAGTTGACCAACATTATCCGTCTGGAATAGTACTGGCAGTGTAATAAAATCATTATAGAAACGATAAAATGCAACATTTGCATATAACACAATGGATAACAATATACTTACCATCACTATATAACTGTTTCTAACTTTAGGCGATCGAAAGAATAATGAAATACCATATATAAATAGTAAAAAGCTAAGTGGATTAAAAATAAGAATAAATTCCTGCATTGTATTTTCAATATCTATTTCAAAACTTGTATGGTATGTGATGGCTGTTTTTATCCAAGTTACGACGATTGCTATTATCAATATTGAATGTTTTGGCCATTTTATTGACTTCATACATACCAACCTTTCTTATTGCATTCCAAACTAAATTATTAAAAATTTACAAAGATTATAAAAAACAAAGTTTATCATAATAGTAATACTGTTGTATTGCAAGGGGTTCTACAAATCGCGGAATATGCTGAAAATTGTAATATATACTTTGACAACTTTACAAACATACCGTTATTATTTACGCTTTTTTAACAAAAAGGTTCCCATAAAGAAAACAGTGGAACGAACTCCACTGCTTAATGTTAAAAATATATTCATTTATTATACATTCCATTAATATTTTTGACCTTTATTTTAATTACGGGACCCTAACTTTGAAGCTTCTTGGCGAAGTATTAATAAAGCCATCTGATAATCTTTGCTATTTATTACTTGTGCTTTGTAAAGCTCACGGATTTCATCTTCCATAAGAATTAGATCTCCCATTCGATCCTTTGTATAGATAAATGTACCATACCTTTTAAGCAAGTCGTAAATATCTATCATTGACTTCATTTAAATGACTCCTTTCGATAATCAGTACAATTGATTTTCCTTAATTCTGTTATGATTAAATCCACGGGAATATCGTGTTGCTCTTTAGGGACTTCTTCAACTATTTGAAAGTCAAACGCTAATGATATTAATTTTCCATTATAATTTACATTATAACGGTCGTAATATCCACCTCCATAACCAATCCGAAATCCTTTTAAATCATAAACAATTCCCGGCACAATTATGACATCTAAACTCCTAGGTGCAATATAACTAGTTTGTTCAGTATTCGGTTCTTTTAAATTCATATATACTGTTTCGAGCTGGCTGAACTCTTGAATCTCATAAAAATCCATTGTCCGTTTCTCTGGATTACATTTTGGTACAGCAACACGTTTACTTAATGACCATAATTCTTTAATTAATAAATATGTATCTACTTCTGGTTTATTTGATATCGTAAGTCCAATTGTTTCGGCATTTTTTATGATAGGTTCTTGTAATAGATAGTTCATTATTGAGGCAGAATGTTGTTTGTATTCGTGATCACTCATTTTATCTAATAATTGTTTCATATGGTTGCGTTGATCCTTTTTATCCATACAGCATCTTTCCCTTCTGTAAATACGTGCGTTTTCGTAAATAAGACTACTGATTGGTTATGCTCCATATAAATTTTTGCTGCAAGCTATGCAGGTTATTGCTATCGACTCGGAATCAAGCTGTCAAAGCGAAATTAATTGAAAGTATGTAGAAAAGTAAAAAGCCAAAACCTTGGGTGGCTTTGGCAATGGAGCAATCATTATTTTGTTTCGCGGTGAAGAGTGACTTTCTTCTCGCGTGAGCAATATTTTTTAAGTTCAAGACGTTCTGGATTGTTACGTTTGTTCTTTTTAGAAATGTAATTACGTTCACCGCAATCAGTGCAAGCTAATGTAATGTTTACGCGCATCATTAACCCTCCCACTCTATATCAATAATTATTTTTTATGAGCATGATTTATACGACTAACCCATTATATCACAAAATGATAAAAAATCTACTATCATTTATTATTAACTTTTCTTATGTTAATATTAAGTAAAACTTCTTTACTCATCGTTAAGAGGTAGAAAAAATAAACAATTTGCTTTGGAGGAAACATCGTGGATTTTTCTATCGTACTTATGATAATAGGCATACTATGTATCATTGCATCATTTTTCTTAAAAGATTCAACGAAAAAAGTCGAAAAAGATTTAGAAGAACTTTCAATTAGTATATATCAAGAAACGAATTCAATAAAAAAACGATTAAAAGTTGTGGAGGAAGAGTTACTTCTTGAGCCTCACTTTCATGTAAAATCTCCTACTACATTAAAAAAACAATCAGTCGATAAAGACCATAATACTGAACTATTTGATCTAAAGGAACCAAATCGAATCAAAAATAGTAAACCAGTAAATGAAATCTTAGTTCGACAAGTGATTGAATTGAATAAACAAGGTTATCCAAATGCAGAAATCAGCAGACTTTCTACTCTTACTGAAGAACAAATCGCATCTATTTTAGCAAATAATGGAGGTAACCAATGAATCGTTCCACATTGCGTACACTTGGAATTGCATGTATTGTCATAGGCTCAGGTTATACGTTAATGGATCGAATGAACTTGGACGAGCCTTTAACGTCAAATGCACAAGAGTTTATTGAATACGAGGAAAAAATCGCTCAACTAGAACAACAATTAACAGAAGCACAAGAACAAATAACAATACTTGAAAAAATGAAACAAGATCCTGCAGAAAATACAAATGAGCAAAAAACAACTGAAGAGGTAACATCTTCACCAAAAACCGAAGTAACTACTAATGATGTCGTTGAAGCAACATTACATATTTATTCTGGTCTAACCGTATATGATATCTCTAAAAAGCTAGAAGATTTAGGTATCGTAGAAAATGCCCTTGAAATGGAGCTTTTCCTAGCAAAACCAGAATATGCAAGGTCGATTCAAATTGGCCAATATGAATTAACTTCAGCAATGACAATAGAAGAAATTGCAAATATGATCACTGGCAAAATGAGGATGGGACAGAAGTAGAAAAGAACAGTTCTTCTTTCATTTTAGATAGTATCTTTTGGATATATGAACGTTCGTTTCCGATGCAAACTTCGCTTTCCACGGGGAAGCCTTGAGCCTCCTCGAGCTCAAGCTCTGCGGGGTCTCAAGACTGCTTCTACATCCCGTAGGAAGGCTTTGCCTTGCATCGAAAGCGAAGCGACAGATGCACTCTCAGTCTGCATCTCCAACGAACGACTTCGAAATAAACAGATAAGCAAATTTTTACTATATCCAAAACGCTCTGCTTGTTGAAAACTAACTTTTGTCCCAGCCTCATTTTTTGTTTCGAATAAAATAGGTTCGAATAAAATCCGCAAATTGCTCCACTGCGTCACTTAAATATCGGTGTTCAACATATGCTAAACCTATTTCTCTTTTACAATTCTTTGCATCAACTTGAATAACATTTAAAGCATATTGGTCAAGGCCTTTTATCCTCGGAATTAAGGAAACACCTAGCCCACTTTCGACTAAACCTGCCACTGTATGTACTTCTTCACCATCGAAAGCAACATTTAATTTAAACCCATTTTGCCGAAATAATTCATCTACGGAATGACGTAGGGAGTTGCCTTTTTTAATTGAAATGAATGGATAATGTGCAAATTCTTCTACTTTCACCACTTTTTTATCGCTTAAAGGGTGTTTCTTTGGAACAATTAATAATAATTCCTCATCCCATAGTTTTTCCCAAATGACATCCTTATTAGTTTCTAATGAAGAAATCAGGCAAAGATCTAATTCTCTCATTTCTAATTTCTTCATTAATAAACTAGAATTACTTTGAGTTAATTGAAACTTCATATGAGGGTATACTTCCTTAACTTTTGTCATCAAAGAAGGAATAATTTCTACTCCAAGAGTATGCATAAAGCCTAATGAAACTTCACCGTAACCAGGTGCAACCATATTCCTTAATTCTATTTTCGCGCTTTCAAATTCCCTAATAATCATTTCCGTTCTTTCTAAGAAAAACTTTCCATAACGGTTTAATTTGATGGAACGCCCGTGCCGATCAAATAATCCAACACCTAAACTTTCTTCTAATAACGCAATAGATTTACTTAATGCGGGTTGAGAGATGTGTAATTGTTCAGCTGCTCGAGACATATTTTCATATTTGGCAACTGTTTTAAAATATACGAGAGCCATCATATCCATTAGAAATAACCCCTTATAACTTATATTTATAAGATGTATAAAAACAATCGATTTTCCTTAAGAATCCTTCATAATTATAATAAAGTCAACAACAAAAATTACAATACTGTCAAATGACAAAGAAGATTAGAGGACTGAAACATATGTCATATTTAAAAAAAGGCACCAAAGAGTTTAAATTAGCGAACTTGGCGTTGTTTGCTGCTGCTTTTATTGTTTTTGCTAATTTATATGTTACACAACCATTATTACCACAGTTCTCCGAAGAATTTGGGGTATCCCCTACTGTAGCAAGTCTATCCTTATCTGTTGCTACAGGTGTTTTGTCTATTAGTTTACTATTTTTCGGATCATTATCCGAAGCTTTAGGTCGTAAACAATTAATGACCTTCTCAATTTTTGCCGCATCCATTCTAACAATAGCTCTTGCGTTTGCTCCGACTTTTGAAATTCTTTTATTACTTCGAATGGTGCAAGGTTTTGTATTCGCAGGGATTCCCGCTATTGCAATGGCCTATTTAGGAGAAGAAGTTGACCCATCGAGTTTAGGGATTGCTATGGGGCTTTATATTAGCGGTAACTCCATTGGCGGGCTTTCAGGTAGGGTCATTATGGGCTCATTGACTGATATATTTACTTGGCAAGTCGGAATGGTCTTTCTTGGAGTTTTGAGCTTATTCGTTAGTCTTTATTTCGTATGGGCATTACCTGAATCTCGAAACTTTGTCCCTAGAAATCTCGAATTTATAGGCTTGGCAAAATCACTATTGTACCATTTAAAGGATCCCGGCTTAATTTGTTTATTTGGAATTGCCTTTACATTAATGGGTAGTTTTGTGACACTTTACAATTACATTAGCTTTCAGTTAGTGGGTCCTCCCTACAACTTAAGTCCCGGAGTTGTTGGATGGATCTTCGTAGTATATTTAGTTGGGACATTTAGTTCAACTTACTTTGGTAGTTTATCTGATAAATTAGGACGTCAAAACGTATTATTTAGTGGCATATTAATTATGCTTACAGGTGCATTACTAACAATACCCACACATCTTTTCATTAAAATTATAGGTATTGTCATCTTCACTTTTGGCTTTTTTGGTTCACATTCTATTGCAAGTGGCTGGGTTAGTTATCGGGCTAAAAAAGACAGAGCACAAGCTTCCTCACTTTACCTATTTGCTTATTACTTTGGCTCAAGTGTGGGCGGAACAACTGGTGGGATATTCTGGTCGCTATGGGGTTGGAATGGTGTCATTGCATTTATCAGTGTGTTTTTAATTACTTCTTTCTTGTTTGCTGTTACACTGATGGTATTGAATAAAAAAACGAATGCCAAACTAAAGGATTACTTACAGTTTTAATTTACTTTAAGGAGTTAGAAGATGAACATTTATCATTTTGATGTTACAAGTGAAAATGGGGAAACTTATTCATTAGAGCGATATAAAGGGAAGGTTCTACTTGTCGTGAATACAGCAACAAAATGTGGTTTAGCGGGGCAATTTGAAGAATTAGAGGAAATGTATAAAAAATATAAAGAAAATGGCTTTGAAGTGCTCGGATTCCCTTCTGATCAATTCAAACAGGAATTAACTTCTGGAAGTGAAGCAGCAAAAAACTGCCGTTTAACTTACGGTGTGTCATTTCCAATGCATGATCTAGTGAAGGTAAATGGAGAAAGTGCACACCCACTTTTTAAATATTTAACTGAACATACAAAAGGAATATTAGGGAAAAATGTAAAATGGAATTTCACTAAATTTTTAATTGATCGTGATGGCAATGTTGTAAAAAGATTTGCTCCAACAGAGAAACCAACAAAGTTTGAAGAAGAAATTGAAAAATATTTATAAAGCTAGGGGCGCGGATAAATTCCTAGCCCCTTCAATAATTGTTTCAGTTTTAGATTGTATTTTTTTAACTTTGAATAAGAGGAATACGGTTTATAAATGCTTCCACCATTTGAGTACCAGCTTCTGTTCCTATTGATTCAGGGTGAAACTGTAGCCCGTAAATTGGATATAGTTTATGTTGTATTGCCATAATTTCATGATCATCTGATGATGTTGCAATTACTTCTAAATCCTCGTGTAAAGTTTGTGGATCAATAATAAGAGAATGATAACGCATAACGATAATTTCCCCGGCTAAGTCTTTAAATAGCCCCTTTTTCTCATACGTTAGCTTTGAAAGCTTCCCGTGCATGATATTTGTTGCACGGCTAATTCTCCCCCCAAAGGCCTCTCCAATCGATTGGTGACCTAAGCATATTCCAAGAATCGGAAATTCTTTAAACAACTCTTTTACAATCTTTACAGTTATACCTGCTTCGCTTGGAGTACCTGGTCCAGGTGATAATACAATTGCACTAGGGTTTAATGTTCGTATTTCATCAATTGTTATTGCATCATTCCTTACAACCTTTACTTCTTTCCCTAAACTTGAAATTTGTTGATATAAATTATAAGTAAATGAATCATAGTTATCGATAAGTAGTATCATCGAACCACCTCCAATAATGCTTTTGCTTTATTTAATGTTTCTTGATATTCAGACTCCGCAACCGAATCATATACAATACCTGCCCCTGCTTGCACATAAGCATTGTTATCTTTCACAACCATAGTTCTTATGGCTAACGCTAAATCCATGTTTCCGTTAACGGATACATAGCCAATTGCACCAGCGTATACGCCACGTTTTTTATTTTCTAATTCATTAATGATTTGCATTGCTCTTATTTTAGGAGCACCTGAAACAGTTCCTGCAGGAAGACATGAAGTTAATACATCTAATACATGAACATCTTCCTTCAATTCTCCGACTACTTCCGAAACAATATGCATAACAAATTTATAACGTTCAACCGTCATATATTTGCTTACTTGAACGGTGCCACTTTTACTAACGCGCCCAATATCATTACGTCCTAAATCTACGAGCATACGGTGTTCAGCGATTTCTTTTTCATCTTGCATGAGTTGCTGTTCAATATGTTGGTCTTCCTCTTTTGTTTTACCACGGGGCTTTGTACCAGCAATTGGATTCGTTGTAACGTAACGGTCCTTTACCTTTACTAAGCTTTCTGGAGACGTTCCAAGTATTGTATAGTCATCAAACTCTAAATAAAACATATACGGTGAAGGATTTGATGTTCTTAATTTTCTATACAATGAGAATGGGTTGCCTTTGAAGTTCGCTTGAAATCTTTGTGATAGAACTACTTGGAATATATCACCTCTTACAATATGTTCCTTTGCTTTTTCAACCATATTGATAAAGTCTTCTTTTCTAATTGTCGGTTGAAATTTTAAAGAGATCACCTCATCTTCAATAAAAGTTACCCCTTGTTTAATTTGATTTTCAACTTTTACAATAGCATCGTTCATTGCCTGCTCTGTTCTTCCATTTTGGAATAAGTCAATGGCAGCTATTGAGACCGTTTGTAGCATATGATCAAAAATAATAAATGTATCATAAAAATAAACATGTACATCTGGCATGTTTAATTCATCCAATGAAAAATCTCCAATATTCTCGTTATAAAAGGCGGTATCATATCCAAAATAGCCAATTGCTCCTCCAAAAAATGAATATGGATACTGCACTTTATGAATAGGCATTACCTCTTTTAACTTTTGAAAAACGGATTCCTCTTTTAAAATTGATGGTTCTTTATTTTCACAATAATAGTAATAATCCTTGTTACCTTTTAACTCTGCAATAGGATTTACAGCAATAAAAGAATAGCGTCCACTTTCCTCATGTTTCGCAGATGATTCAAACAAAACCTTATGTTTTCCTTTTAAACTTTCAAAAACAGAAATTGGTGTCATCATATCGCCTTGCAATTCTCGAATGACAAAATGTTCTACCCCAGTTTTCATTCTCAACTCTCTCCTTCTCAACTCATACTCAACTAATCTTATTTCGAAAAAACACAACCTAACTAATTTAGGTCAAGTTGATGTCCTTTCTGATACGGATAAAATAGCCATTGCTAATCCGACAAATAAAAAAAGACCTTCCATCTAAAAAGGACGGAAAGCCGTGGTGCCACCTTCATTGACTAAAGTAAATGATTACAATTTAGTCCACTTAACTGTGATAACGTATCAATACGCTAGTACCTACTGCAACATTCAATACTAGAAGCTAGAAAGCCCATTCATATTATGTTCCGGACTAGCTTCCACCAACCGCTAGCTCTCTATACCATTACACAATACTACTCTTTTTCATCATTGCTTTAATATTTTATTAGTAATTATTTTACCCGATATTATGATATTATTCAAATAAATTAAGTAAATAGTATAAAAATTATGAAAAGGAACTCAGCATTTCGCAAGAGTTCCTTCATGTTAGTGATTTAGATCAAATCTTTGACCTTTTTTCAAATAGAGTAAGTATTCCGCGATGTTTGTTGCGTGATCAGCGCATCGCTCAATATAGCGACAAATAAACGCCAAATTAGTAATTTGTGAGATATTTTCAGGTTTGACACTTGAAAGCTTCATAAGATGTCTAATCATATTCCCATACATCTCATCGACTTGATCATCGAATTCTGCTACTTCTTTTGCTTTTGTCGTATTTTCCTCCACAAATGCTTCAACAATTTGTCTTAGCATTTGAGTTGCCTTTAAACACATATCTTCAATTAATTCGACCGAAGTAATAAATTGTTCACTACCAATACGAAGAGCCTCTTTCGCAATATTTACAGCATAATCACCAACCCGTTCCATATCAGCTGCTGCTTTAAGTAGAACAATTAGACGTCGCAAATCAGTAGCTACAGGTTGTTGCCTCGTCATTATTAAAATAACTCTATCGTTAATCGCTTCTTCAATACGATTAATCTCCGAATCTCTTTGTACTATGTCTTTAGCTGTATCTAAGTCTTTTTCAATAAATGCTCGAAATGATGTTTCAAGTCTTTCTATACTTTGGTCACAAAGTTTCAATAAATCTTTTTGCACTGCATCCAACTCATGTTCAAAACGCTCACGAACACCCATTCACTACACTCCTTTGTTTTTAACCGAAACGACCAGAGATATAATCTTCAGTACGTTGATCTGTAGGCGTAGAGAAAATTTTATCCGTATTATCGAATTCGATTACTTCTCCATTTAAGAAAAATGCAGTTCGATCAGAAATACGAGCAGCTTGTTGCATATTATGTGTAACAATAATAATTGAATAATTGTCTTTCAATTCTTGTACTAATTCTTCTACTTTAAGTGTCGAAATTGGATCTAATGCAGATGTTGGTTCATCCATTAAAATAACATCAGGCTCAATTGCAAGACAACGTGCTATACAAATACGTTGCTGCTGTCCACCAGATAAACCATAAGCATTTTGATTTAGACGGTCTTTTACTTCATCCCAAATAGCGGCACCTCTTAAAGATTTTTCAACGATTTCATCTAGAACTTTTTTGTTTTTGATGCCATGAATACGCGGACCATAAGCAATATTATCATAAATTGATTTAGGGAAAGGATTTGGCTTTTGGAATACCATGCCTACCTTAGTGCGTAATTCTTCAACTTCATAATTAGCTTCAAAAATATTACGCCCTCGATAATTAATTTCACCGTTCGTTTTAACAATAGGTACTAACTCTACCATTCTATTTAATGCTTTAATGTATGTGGATTTACCGCAACCTGATGGTCCGATGATTGCCGTCACATCATTTTCTTTAATATCTAAATTAATATCCTTTAGTGCATGGTGATCACCATACCAAAGATCAAAGTTCTTCGTTTCAAAAACAGAATTTTTACTCTCAGTTGAAGATACTTCATCACCCGCCGAAGTTTGAGATGACTGGACATTTATTTTTAAATTATTTTCGTTTTTAATCATAGATTGTACCACTTTTACACTTCCTTAGTATCGTTTTTGGAACTTATTACGAATGTAGATCGCAATAGAGTTCATAATCACAAGGATTAACATCAAAATGATAATACCGGCTGAGGCCACATATAAAAATTCCTCTTGTGGACGCTTTGCCCAATCATAAATTTGCATTGGTAAAGCCGTGAATTCACTTAATAAACTATCAGGTAAAAATTGCAAAATAACAGGAATACCAATTACCACTAATGGTGCCGTTTCACCGATTGCACGAGATAATGCTAGGATACTTCCTGTTAAAATACCAGGAATCGCTGCTGGTAACACTACTCGTGTAATTGTTTGCCATTTTGTTGCACCCATACCGTATGATGCTTCACGTTGTTCGTTTGGTACAGCGCGAATTGCTTCTTGAGCTGCAACGATTATTACTGGCAAAATTAATAGACTCATTGTAAAACCAGCTGCTAATAGACTTTTACCTAACATTAAAGCTCGAACAAAAATAGTTAAACCTAATAAACCAAACACAATAGATGGCACACCGGCTAAGTTTGAAATGTTCGTACGAATAAAATTATTAAACTTATTTTTCTTAGCGTATTCTTCTAAATAGATAGCAGTTGCTACACCTAAAATAATTGAAACAGGTGCAACGATACACATCATGTATATTGTCCCTATTAGGGCAGCATGAATTCCTGCTTTTTCGGGGAAACGTGATGCGAAGCTTGTAATAAAGCCCCAATCTAAATACCCAATACCTTGAGAAATAATACGTACTAACAAAATGACTAAACAGAGTAAAGCAAATAAAGTTGCTGAAAAGAAAAGTGCTTTCCATCCTTTATTTTTATTTAAACGAGAATTCATACGCTTCATTACAACTGTATCATCGATGTATTTCATATTAATACTCCTCTCTGAAGCGTCTTGAAATGTAATGCGCTAGTAAATTCATGATTAACGTGAAAATAAACAATGTGAAGCCTACTGCATAAATTGAGTAGTAAATCGTCGTTCCATAACCAGCATCACCGGATGAAACTTGAACAATATAGGCCGTCATCGTTTGAATCGAACCTGTCACATTTAAGTCGAATGTAGGCGTAGCTCCACCTGCTAGTGATACAATCATTGTTTCTCCAAGTGCACGGGAAATTGCAAGCACAATTGAAGAGATAATTCCAGATAATGCTGCAGGCAATACGACTTTAATTGCTACTTCGAACTTAGTTGCACCTAGAGCTAGTGCACCTTCTCGAATAGAATTCGGAACGGAACTCATCGCATCTTCTGATAATGATGCAATCATTGGGATAATCATAATCCCGACCACAATACCTGGGCTAAGCGCATTGAATATTTTCAGCGACGGTATCAATTGTTGTAAAATTGGAGTGACAAATGATAATGCGAAAAATCCATAAACAATTGTAGGAACACCTGCTAAAACCTCTAAAATAGGTTTAATAATGCGTCTTGCTTTGTCAGATGCATACTCGCTTAAATATATAGCAGCTGCTAATCCAACTGGAACTGCAACTAATATTGCGATGACTGTTACTTTTAATGTACCTAAAATTAACGGTAAGACACCGAATGTTGGATCATTCCCTGCAAATGGGAACCATTCAGTACCGAATAAGTAATCTGTAATTGATACTCTCTGAAAAAATTCAAAGGTCTCGAAAATTAATGTGAAAACAATGCCGATTGTTGTTAATACCGAAATAAATGCCGCGATAAATAACAGAATAGGCATTAATTTCTCAACTATTCTTTTCCCTTTTTTGTTTCGAGACTTTGCAATCATATCTTGAATCGATTGACCGTTCCCTGAACCTAGAGAAGCCATAATGTAAACTCCCTTCCAATACACGTGAGAAGATGTGTGAGTTCTAGATTTACCCACACATCTCTAAAAATCTAGTACTATAAAGTTATAATTATTTTAAACCTTCTAATGTTGTTAAAGCTTCTTTATACATTTCATCTGGTAATCTTACATAACCTACAGCTTCAGCCATGTCTCCAGCGTTTTCTAAAGTGTACTTCATGAAATCATAGAATGCTTCGTTTTCTTTTAAAGCACTATGTTTAGCATAAACAAATAATGGACGTGAAAGTGGAGAATATTCACCAGATTCGATTGTATCGTTATTTGGCTCTACACCTTCAACTGAAACTGCACTTAATGAATCTTTGTTTTCTAGGTAGTATGCATATCCGAAGAATCCGATAGCGTTTTTATCAGAAGCAACACCTTGTACGATTACGTTGTCATCTTCAGATAATTGAGCAGATTTAACTAAATCAGCACCTTCTAAAATTACTTCATCGAAGTAGTCATACGTACCTGAGTCAGTTCCTGGTGCGTAATATACGATTTTTTCAGCTGGCCATGATGGGTCAATATCAGACCATTTTTTTGCAGAACCATCTTCAATCCAAATTTGTTTTAATTGATCAACTGTTAGATCTGTTGCCCAAGTATTTTCTGGGTTAACAACTACAGTTAAGCCATCATATGCTATTGTGAATTCAGTAAAATCGATTCCAGCTTCTTCTAAAGCTGTTACCTCTTCTTCTTTAATTGGACGTGAAGCGTTTGAGAAATCAGTCTCTCCAGCGATGAATTTTTCAAATCCACCACCTGAACCTGATACACCTACAGAAACTTTTACATCAGGCTGAGAAGTTTTATACTCTTCAACTAAAGCTTCAGAAATTGGTGCTACTGTAGATGAACCGTCACCTGATACTGAACCAGATAATTTTGCAGCCTCATCTGTAGGAGTTTCTGAACCTGTATTTGCAGGTGTGTTTGTTGGTTGTTCATTTGTAGTAGTTTCGCCGTTAGATCCACATGCTCCTAATAATAAAGCAGAACCAACAACAGCTGTCATTGTTAAGTACTTCCATTTTTTCATCTTTTATTTCCTCCATAAAATTCATAGTAAGTTGTCTTACAAATAACAATATAAAGGTTTTTTGTTGATGTTATATAAATGAATTGTTAAGAGATTGTAAATGAGTAGGTTCTTTTGTAAAAAACTAATCTTACTTGGGCACAATAATATGTTTAATAATTTATTTTCGGCCCCATTTATTACTGGTATTTTTCTGTGAAAATAAATCAAACCTTCGGTCTTTGAATAATACTATTTGTATTGGGTAATTCTGAAAGTGACCTAAAAAAGCCAATAAGAAAGCAGAGCTACCTGTTCCGAGGTAACTTTGTATAAAATTATTTGGTTATGGTTATATTAAACTAATTGGGGTTCTTTGTATGGCTCCTTGTTCATTAACATGGAGTAAATAGCCCGAAGCATTCGATGCGAGATCGCAACGAGTGCTTTTTTCTTTCCTCTTCGCGAGGCGAGTGACCAATATTTGTTTGCTAGCCATCGATTTCGACTTCTAGATACAGCCCAAGCTGCCTCACACAAGGCGGATTTAATATGAGGATTTCCTTTCACTGTACGTGTACTCTTTCTTTTCCCAGCACTTTCGTGATTACCAGGCGAAACGCCAGCCCATGATGCAAGATGTTGAGATGTCGGGAACTGTCCCATATCTACTCCGATTTCTGCAATAATCACAGCCGCAGTTTCTTTACTTATTCCTGGTATGGTGATTAACAGCTGTAGCTCTTCTTGATAATTTTGCAGGAGTTGATCTATCCGTTCTTCAATTTCTGAAATTAAAGTTTCTAAGTATTGAATATGTTGCCAAGATTGACGAATTAGGAAGATTTGATGTTCATTAATTGTTCCAAATAGAGAATCTGTAATCCGTTGTTTTTTTGGAATCAACTTTCCATGAATATCTTTTTCCACATCTACTTCTTCGACATAGCCTTGTTCAATTAATCGATTTAATAGTTTTCGACCAGATACACCGAATACATCTGAGATAACTGTACTTAGTTTAACATTTGAACTTTCTAATACCTTTTGTATTCGATTCTTCTCTGAAACTAAGTGACTAATCCACTTTTTACGCAGTCTTGTTAAATCTCTTAGTTCACGAATATCTAGAGGAGGAACAAAGCTCTTTTCAATCAAACCATGACGTAATAGCTTCGCTATCCATTCTGCATCTGAAACATCAGTTTTTCTTCCAGGTACATTTTTAATCCGCTGTGCATTCGCTAAAGTGATATCAAAGAAATCCTCTAAAATGTTAAAAACAGGTTTCCAATACACACCCGTACTTTCCATTGCAATGTGTGTAACTTCATGCCCCTCTAACCATTTTAAAAGTCGAAACAAATCTTTTGTGAGTGTTGGAAATGTCTCGATTTCTGTATACAGATCGTCCTCACGATTCCCCTTAATAACACAGGCTACAATTGTTTCTGAATGTACATCTAAACCTGCACACTTCTCAATGAATACCTCCATTAAATCACTCCGATACATGAAGATCACAAACAGTGAGTGAATTTGAATATAAGCATTTTTCTGTACGTAGTCATCCTTCTAACAAGCGGAGCTAACAAAGGGTTGAACACCAAATTCACTCAAACAGTTTTTATTACAGGGTCAACGCCACCAAAAAAACCCACGTCTTACATCCTGTTTGTGTCATTACCATTATGAACCGAAGGTACTTATTTTCATGCCAGGGTTGGGTGTGAAAAACTCATGATTGTTTTTATAATAGATGGTTTTTTATATAATCTATGAGTTAGCTCGCAAGATCTTTATATTTCAATATTAATATTTTTTTCATAACAAGAAAAAAAGTTCCAAAAGTAATGATTACTTTTGGAACTTTTTGTTTTATTCATTAACAACTTGTTCTTCTGTTTCTTCATCGATTTTTTCGTCAGTTGTAGGAGGTAAAATCTCCTGTTTAACAGTACTACTTGAAATACCATTTTCAGAATACTTCTCTTTTAACTCGAAATAATAATCTAATATTTCTCTAGCTATTTCATTATTGTGTGGTAGATATAAGTCATAATTTGTTGTTGCCCATGGAATGATTACCGCGTATGCAACTTCAGGATTTTCATAAGGTGCAAAACCAACATGCGATAAATTAACAGTTAGCGTGCCATATTCTTCACGAATTGGACCATAATAAACCACCTCCGCTGTACCGGTTTTACCTGCAGCAGTATACGGAGCATCCGCAAATTGACTCCGAGCTGACCCTTGTGAACCAACGTAAACCTGTCTCAGTCCTTTTTTAACCTGCTCCATTTCTTCCTCACTATTGGAGATTCGATTAAGAACCGTCGGGGTAACTTCATCGACAAGTGGACCTAATGTCTGTCCATCTTCAGACGGTTGACGTACTTCTTTTAACATTCTTGGTTGAACCCGATATCCTCCATTTGCCACTGTTGAAATATATTGAGCTAATTGCATTGTAGTATATGTGTCATATTGTCCTATTACTTGGTTTAAAACAACCCCAGGATTGTCTGGTATACCTTTAAAACCAGAAAACTCACCTGGCAGGTCAATACCGGTATTAACACCTAATCCAAATTCAGCATATCCATTGCGCATTCTTTGCAATGTGTTCTCTCTAATGATAAGCGGCATATTATAAGAATAACTAGTACCTCCCATAAACATAGCTACTTGGAACATATAGGAGTTTGACGATCTTTCCAATGCTTTTATATCGTTCATTTGTATTGCACCAGAACGGTTGAAAATCGAACTTTTCACTTCTGTATTCAGTAATTTAATAGGTTGGTCAATTAGTGTAGTTCCCGGCTGAATAACCCCTTCTTTATAACCCATTAATAACGTAGCGGCTTTAACAGTTGAACCAGCCTCATATGCAGTTGTAAATGTTCCATATGAGTAGTCGATGATATATTCTTCACCTGTTTCAGGATCCGTTTCAATTTTTTTCCCTACTACAGATAAAAGTTCACCTGTATTTGGGTTCATCATAACAAAAAAGGCTCTATCTAATAATTGGGAACCGCTGTACGATTTCAATTCGAGTAGCTTTTCTTCAACAATTCTTTCAGCTTCTTTTTGTAGCTCAATATCAATTGTTGTCACTAAATCATTACCCGGTTCACCTTCATAGGTAGTGACAATATCAACAACTTCTCCTTGTTTATTCGTAATATTTTTTACTACCGATTTTTTACCTTGTAACAATTCCTCATATTGAGCTTCAAAATAACTTTCCCCAACACGATCATTACGTGAATAGTCACGAGCTAAAAAATAATCTAATTTAGTTAATGGAATCCCTTTACTTGGTACTGTTGTTCGTCCAAGAATTGACAGCGATGTTAGTTTTATACGTTTCCAATCTGTCGTTGTATTGACACCCGGCAAATCTGATAATCTTTCCGATACCCGCGCAAATTCTTCATCAGTAACATTTTCACTTTTAATGATTTGAGGCGATAAACTATATCCAGATGTCATTTCACGATAGATAGCGAGTACTTCTAGATCTTGTTTTGTCAGTTCATTTAAATCTTCATCGGTAATTCGTTCTCGAACTAATCGATCAATTTCTGTTTGAATTTGAGTTTTATCAAGTTCTTCATTAGCACGAAGTTTAGCTTCCTCTTCGTCAGTTACTTTGTTGTAAGCTTCTTCTTTATTTTTTAATATCCAAAAGTCTTGCTTATCTCGGAGAGTAACACGATTATCTGGTTGTTCAATTAGCATCGCCAATTGTTCAGCTATATTAAGCATTTCACTTGAAGTGGTACTTGGCATTTTCGTATATGTAATGGCATTTTCCGGGTTGTTATCGACCAATATCCTGCCAAAACGATCATAAATACGCCCTCTAGCTACACTTGTATTCACAGAAATTTCTTCTGTTCTTTCTATTGCACGCACAAAATCTTCGCCCTTTACAATTTGTAAATAACCGAGGCGAAAAATCAATAGTGAAAATAATATAAATATAGAAAAGAATAGAACATTCATACGAAACGATAAATTCGTACGAAACTTTGCCTTGACACTAGAAGCACGGTTGTTTTTCGGGAGTTTCCTCAAGTGAATCCTCCTTTCTCCTAAATTTAAATTGAGTCAGTTTACTTAGTTTCATGCATTTTAGTATAGCATTTGTTTTATACATAAAAAAGCCTTTACAGTTTATCTATTAAGACGTAAATATTGTTAAAAGGTTTCAAGATTTCTTTATCCATATCTCCCATTATTTAATATTTTATTTCTTCTAGATTTCAAATTAATTTTCTCTCGTATAAAGATCAACTAAATCTGTTCTGCGATAAAAAAAGTGTTAGAGTTTTCCCCTAACACTTACGTTCTTTAAAAATAAGAGCCTTTAATTGACTCCGTTATCATTTAATTGTTCTTCTATTGCATTAATTCTTTCTAACATTGGTGGATGGGTATATCTAAACCATTTCACAAGTAAAGGTGGATTCACTTCACTAAGCCCTGCCTTTGCAAGTTTCTGAAAACCACTAATTGCGGCTTCCGGGTCTTGCACCAATTCAATTGCAAACTCATCTGCCCTCGCTTCCTGGTATCTTGAAACCGTGTTATAGAATGGATTTGAGAAAAATAGTAAGACAGATGAAATGAGCAATAGTAAGGGTAAGGAATGAATTTGTTCGATGCTCTTTATTTTTAATTTAGAACCAAATCTACGAATTATCCCTGGCATTATTTTAGCTATTAACCAAAGTCCCACAAGCATCATTAGCAGGTATCCTACTATGCCAATGTATATATGTTTTTCAACATAATGGCCCATTTCGTGCCCCATTATAAAGAGAATTTCGTCTTCTGTTAAACGGTTAAGGGTTGTATCCCATAATACGATTCGCGAATGATCTCCTACCCCTGTTACATATGCGTTCAGAGCGTTCGTTTTATCAGCCATATTTACTTCAAATACATGGTCAGCAGGTATATTCGCTTGCTCAGCAAGATTTAAAATTCTCTCTTCTAATTCCTTATTTTTCAATGGATAAAATTCGTTATATAACGGATCAATGATTACTGGTTGTACATACATTAGAAAAATTGAAAATGGTACAGTGAGTAACCAAGCATAAAGCCACCATTTTCTTGTACTTTTCTTTATCAACCAATATAGAACCGAAATGACAATAACGGTAATAATAAAATTCACCCAAAAGCTGATGATATTATCTTTCATCCAGGAAGAAAAATCCTGTGTACTTATGCCATAACCTTTACTTAATGTATAACGATAGTAGTCAATTGGTAAGAAGATAACAAATGTCAAAATAGATAATAAAAATAAATAAATGGTATTATGTACAACCTTCCATTTTGAAATAGTTGAACACTTTTCGAAAAAAAAGGAAGTTCCAGAAATTAATATAAAAAAGTACATTAACCATTCAAATGGTGTCAATATAAAGAATAAGAAATTCCTAATTTTTGAATACTCTTCACTTAATATTAATTCGCGTTCTGTCATAAATGTACTTGGATCAGCAAGTGTGCCTTTTAAGCTTTCTGGAATTCCACCATCATTAAAGTGGAAAATATATAAATACATAATGATTGAATAAATTCCAAAAACAACGAGTGAAATAATACCCCATTTTTTCGCCATGTTCCCCACCTCATATGTTTGTCCTTATATATACATTTTAGTCAAAAACAAACTAGAAAGAACCATATTATATGACTTTTTAAATATAAAAAAGATCGCTCAATTAACAATTGAACGATCTTAAGTTTATATGATTTTAACCCCAAACATCTTCTGCAATTTCTTTAATTAATGTAAGCTTTTGCCATTGATTTTCCTCTTCTAGAATATTTCCATCTTCAGTAGAAGAGAAACCACATTGAGGGCTTAAGCATAATTGCGTTAGTGGAACATATTTTGCAGCGTCATATATACGAGCTTTAATTGCTTCTTTATCTTCTAATTCACCAAATTTAGAAGTAACTAATCCTAGAACAATTTTTAAATCTGGACGATTCACATATTTTAAAGGCTCGAAACTGCCTGAACGTTCATCATCGAATTCTAAGAACAGACCATCCACATTAAGTCCACCAAAAATGACTTCAGCAGCGTAATTATACCCACCACTTGAATGGAATGTTGATTTAAAGTTACCGCGACAAATGTGCATTGTAATTGTCATGTCAGCTGGTTTATTTTTTACTGTTTCATTAATGACATATTGCAAAGTGTTTAAAAATTGTTGTGGATCTTTACCACTAGCTTCAAGTTTCGCACGTGTCTCCTCTGAGAATAGACTAGCCCACGAAGTATCATCTAGTTGTAAATAGCGGCAACCTAGATCATAAAATGCTTGGATTGCTTTTTGGTACGCTTTAATTGTATCATCAATTAAATCTTTTTCGTTTGGATAGATATCTTTATTTAATTCTGCACGTGCGTGAAGCATGTTTGGACTTGGAATCGTAAATTTGACTGTTGCGTCACCAGCATGCTCTTTCAAAAATTTGAACTGCTCTAAAAATGGATGATTACTAAAATCAATTTTTCCAGTAACACGAACTCCACCAGTACGTGTTTGAACATTATGGAAGTCTACACCTTTTAATGTTTCAAAATATTCCATTCCATCTAGCCCGCCTAAGAAGTCAAAATGCCACCAACCACGGCGGAACTCACCATCAGAGATTGGTACACCGATTTCCTTTTGCTTTTCAATAATATGAATAATTGCTTCATCTTCTACTTTTTTTAATTCAGCATATGTAATTTCATTGTTCTGAAACTTAGCACGTGCTTCTTTTAGTGTTTGTGGTCGTAAAAAACTACCTACGTGGTCATAACGAAATGGGGTTTCAAATCTTGTCATTATTATCTTATCTCCTTTAACCTAACGCACATTCAAGGATTTTTCGAGTACTCAAAACTCCTATACTAATCACTACTCTAATCCTGACTGTTTCTATTGAAATATAATTTTTATCTACTATATCATATTTCGTCAGATAAAATGAAGTATTCAGAAAAACTTATTATTAACTAGTTTTTTAAATTACAACCTAAGCTACCTAAAATTAAGATTTCGGAGTAGTTTTTTCTTCTGGTAGTTCAATCGGTGTGATATTTGAATGCTCATTTAATAGTTCACTATCTTTCTTCAACTGTTTGTATTTCATAATAATGGTTTCTAGGTTACTTGTACCTATTATTACACCAAGAATAATAATCATCGTTCCTATTAATTGTTGTATTGTTATGATTTCACTTAACAAAAGGGCTGTACCAAATAACCCAAAAACAGTATTTAAATTAACGAAGATCGCTGATTCTGCAGTTCCGATATGTTTAATGCATAGATTGTAAAGACTATGCCCAATCCCAGTTGCAAGTACGGCTGACAATATAAAAACACTCCAAAATTGAAAATCGCTTGTTACAAACACATTCAAACCAGTTGGATGTATAAATAAAGAGGTAAAGATTAATATAATGGCACCAATTGTTAACATATATGCTGTCATTAATAATGGTGAGATCGTTCTGGTGCCTCTTCTGATTGCTATAAAACTAAAAGCTTGCAAAAAGAATGATAAAAATACTAAAATATCCCCGGTTTGTAAATTTAATAAGTCATTAAAATCTTGAATAACGGCAATACAGACACCTATAGCACCTAGAATAAATCCAATTAATTTAGATTTCGTCATGACCGTGTCTTTAAAGATAATGGCAATTAAAGCAACAATTAATGGACTTAATCCACCAATGATAGCAGCTTTAGTACCTGTTGTTTGATCAATTCCAACTGCCATTAAAGCATGGTGACATACGACACCAAAAAAACTACCAATTAATATATATGTCCAAGGCATGTTACGTACATATATTTTTTGTTTAATAAGGACTAAGATGAGAAAAACTGTCATACCTGCAATAAAAATACGTACGGATTGTATTATTATAGGTTCGCCGTAAGTTACAATCAGTTTGAGCCATGTTATATTTAAACCCCACAAAAGCATTACTAAAATTAAGATGGAATATACTTTGCTATTACTCAACCTACCGCCTCTTTCGTTTCTTATGGAAAAACTCCATAATTCGTAATTTACGAATTATGGAGTACTTCACTCTTTTTAAAAACGAATGCCCCATCTACGATTGTATCTAGTTTTACCTCGTCCCCTATGGTAACTTCATCTATTATTCTGGCCGTTAATTTTGCTTTCGTATTTTTTAGTTGTACGAGTGCTACTGTATATGGTGCCAAGTGGGAAAATTGTGCTGGAGGGACCTGGATTACTGTATAACTGTATACTATACCGACATCTGGCACTTCGAATTCATTTGTAATTTCTTTACCACAAGAACTACAATATACTTTTTTCGTGACCGATTCAATACCACAACATTCATATACTCTCATACTTACACCCTCTCTAATATATGAACTACTGAGTAAGCACCTGTACCACCCAGGTTTTGGGCTAACGCGATTGTTGGCTGTTTTGTTAATTGGTTTGGGGCACTTCCTCTTAGTTGGCTAACAAGTTGATAGATTTGTGAAATGCCAGTAGCCCCAATTGGATGACCTTTTGATAAGAGTCCTCCGCTCGTATTTATTGGAATTTCCCCATCTACACCAGTTTTTCCTTGTTGTACCGCTTGCCAACCTTCAAGTTTAGGGAAGAAACCTAGTTCTTCACTAGAAAGAATTTCAGTCATAGAAAAGCAGTCATGTATTTCTACCACATCAATATCTTCAGGACCAAGACCTGCTTTTTCATAAGCTTTTTCGCCAGATACACGTACAGCTGGTAACGATAGTAAATCGTCCGCATCTTGCATTAGTGTTGGACCAGAGGCCTGTGCACTTGCACGTACTTTAATGTTCGATGGTTTTTTAGATAACACAACTGCAGCACCACCATCCGTAATTGGGGAGCAATCAAACAAACCAAGTGGATCAGTTACCATACGAGCGTGCAAGATTTCTTCGATTGTCGTAGGTTTTTGAAATTGAGCATATGGATTATTCATCGCATTTTCACGATTTTTTAATGCCACTTTTGCTAAATGCTCTTTTGTTGCACCGGTTTCATAAAAATATCGATTCGCTACCGTGCCAAAGAATCCCGGAAACGTTAACCCAGCTTCTTTTTCATTTGTACTTTGATCCATTGCGGTATTGATGACTTGTGTGACAGTAGCTGTAGAAGCATGTTTCATTTTTTCAGCACCTACAACTAACACTGTCTCGTACTCCCCACTCAATATACTTAATATGCCTTGTCGTAGTGCAATTCCTCCTGAAGCACAAGCCCCCTCTAGTTTCGCAGTTGGTATATATCCGAGACCTAGGTCATTTGCGACAATTGCACCGAGTATTTCCTGATTAGACAATGAACCACCCATAAAATTCCCAACAAAGACTGCATCAATTTTCTTAATCCCGGCATCTTTGATAGCTTTTAGTGATGCTTCAATTAAAAGGTCTTTCAAAGTCTTGTCTTCAAATTTTCCAAACTTCGTCATCCCAATGCCATGAATATATACTTGAGTTGTCATTTCATCACCTCATTATGCTGCTTCACAAGCTCTCTTTTTAATATTTTGCCATATGAACTTTTCGGTAAACTTTCAACAATATAAATCTCTTTTGGCTTTTTAAAACTTGCTAGATGATTTTTACATAATTCAATTAACTCTTCAGACTGAATTAGTCCACGACCATTTGGAACAATGTAAGCAACTACAGACTCACCCCATTTTTCGTCCGGTACACCGATTACACACGTTTCTTTGACATAAGGATGTTTATTTAATACTTCTTCCACTTCTCTAGGATAGATGTTAACACCACCAGAAATGATGACTTCTTTTTTTCGATCAACGATATATAAATAACCGTTTTCGTCTAAACGGCCTAAATCACCTGTATAAAGCCAACCATCTTTTAAAGTGTCCGTTGTCGCTTTTTCATTATTCCAATATCCTTTCATAACTAATGGACCTTTTGCAACGATTTCTCCAACCTCCCCAAATGGAAGTGCATTCCCTTCGTCATCTATAATTTTGACATCGACAAATGGACCAATACGACCACATGAGTCAAGTCGATTTTGCAAATCGCCTCTTGGCATAATAGAAATACACATAGGCGCTTCCACTTGCCCATATGTTTCTACAAATTTTGTACCAATTTTATCAATGGCCTCTTGCAGTTTAGCTGCAGCAATTGGTGACCCTGCCATATTAATAGATTTGATTGTTTTTAATTTCTCAGAATCAAACTGCTCATGTTGAACCATCAAGTTCACCATTGTTGGAACTAAAAAGATGATTGAGATTTGGTCTTCTTCTAAATGATGAATAAATTGGTGTGGTTCAAATTTGTCATATACTACTTGTGTCAGCCCGTATAACCAAGCAACATGGCTTAAAAAGTTGGCACCATGTGTGAGAGGAGCTACATGACCAATTGTATCTTTATAATCCACTTCACATGCTATAGCTAAAGACAGTGCCCCACTGACCATATTACGATGAGTCAACATGACACCTTTTGGATTTCCAGTTGTTCCAGAAGTGTACATAATGGCCATTAAGTCATCTTCACTCACTTCATTTTCAAACGTTTGGCCATAGAATTTTTTTATAATATTCTCATAGTCATTACCAACGATGATAGACGGTAGTTCGACTTTTAATTTTTGAATTAAATCTGCTTCACCAATTAAAAGGACCATTCCAGAGTCTTTTATTTGATATTCATGTTCTTCTGGATGAAGTCGATAATTTAAAGGGACCTTTATTAATCCAACAAAGGAAACTGCTACATCTAATTCTATATGCTCAGAACGATTAGACATTAATATCCCTAAGCGATCTCCTTTTTTCAAACCAATACTTTGAAAATATGAAGCTAAAGCATAAGCTCTTTGTATTAACTCATCATATGTGTAGGAAATCTCTTTAAATTTAATGGCAATTTTATTAGGGTAAGCTTTTGCTGATTTTAAAGCCAATTTACCAATTGTGCTCAAAATTTATGCCTCCTTTGTTGAAAAAGTAAAAACTGGTACGTGAAAGATCTCATCATTTTTGCGAGTTAGTTTCACATTTTTTAACGGTAGGATAATAAATTCAACAGTGATTGCTGTTAAGTTTTCCCCTTCTAAAAAGTGTCCCCCGTCAAGTTTTTTATCACAATCAACTACTGTTCCGTGAAAATGGATATCTAGCTCATTCTGGTCATCCACGCCTATAAACCCTGTGCCAGATATGATTTCTACCTCTGTAGTCGTTTGTATTTTTGGCGAATATTTAATTGTCCCTTCTATTTCTCCCTTCGAAACTTGTACGAAGGTTGCATATTTTAACGAACCTAAACATTGAAAGTGACCCGCTGTAATACCGTAATGAATACATACTTCTTTAATGCCTGCAAAAAGATCTGTATCCTTTTTTAATCGCCCAACAATCCGTTCAGTTGCTGTATCATAAACTGCTTGTAAACGAGGGTTATCCAATACTAATTCCCCCATCCACCTTTAAAACCTGTGCAGTCGTATAACTTGAATCTCTTGAAGCAAAGTATAATACGGCACTAGCGATATCATCTGGCTGACCCATACGTTTTATAACTTGTTGATTCGTATCATAAGGAACTCCAGCAGTAATGTTTGTTGCAGTTGCACCTGGAGCAACTGAATTACAAGTGATCCCATATGGGCCCAATTCTTTTGCCACCCATTTTGTTAATGCAATGACTCCACCTTTAGATGCCGCATAGGCAGGACCTGATCTTCCTTTTCCTCCGTCACCAGACGTTACACCACCGTTCAGCCCAGAAACTGAGCTAATGTTGATAATTCTACCGTAACCTGCATCTTTCATATGTGGATAGACACATGCTTGGGTAAATAAAAATGCTGCTTTTAAATTTGTATCTAAATCACGATCCCATTCTTCTAAAGTCATCGTTTCAATATCTTTTCTACTTGCGGTACCAGCATTATTTACTAAAATGTGAACTTCGCCAAATTTTTCAATCGTCCGATTAACGGTTGCTCGAACAAATTTTTCATCACGAATATCGCCAAGACATTCTATATAACTTTCATGCGCTAACATCGAGACTGTCTCGTCACAATAATTTAAGTCAACTAATACCGTATGAACTCCATGTTGAGATAATTGAACAGCAATTGCTTGCCCAATTCCACTAGCCGCGCCAGTGATAATCGCTACATCATCTTTTAAATTCATAATCTATCCCCTTTTATGTTATTTCACGCCAAGTAAATCAGGTAAAAATGTTGAAATAGCTGGAATGTAAGTGACGATTAAAAGAACGATAATTGATGCGATGATAAATGGAACAACTCCACGAGAAATTTGCATGATGTTCGTTTTTGACATACTGGCAGCCACATATAAATTTAAGCCTACAGGTGGTGTAAATAGACCAATAGCTAAGTTAATTGTCATAAACACTCCAAAAACTGTCGGATCAACATTTAATTGCAACATGATAGGAAGTAAAATAGGTACGAAGATGTAATATGCTGAAATAGCATCGATGAAAGCTCCAGCAATTAACAAAATGATATTTACTAGTAATAGAATGATATATTTATTATCCGTAATACCTAACAGAACATTCGATATTGTGGATGCAATCTGTTCGGTCGTTACGATGTAGGCAAATACCGATGCAGCACTAACTATAATCATGACAACAGCAGTTTGAAGTGCAGATTCAATAAAAATTTTATAAAGTACTTTTGGATACTCTTTCTTTAAAATGAATATTCCTATAATTAAACCGTACATAACAGCTACAACTGCAGCTTCTGTAGGAGTGAAGAACCCTCCATAAATTCCACCCAAAATAATGACAGGCATTAATAATCCAGGAATTGCTCTTATAAATGCCTCCCATCTTTCTTTCCCACTACTTTTTTGAACCGTTAACTCTTCAGCTGAAATAAATAAACCTCGTTTAATATCTCTGTTTCTAACATACATACCTGCAATAAATAATCCTAAACCAACTAAAATTCCTGGGACAATACCAGCCATGAATAGCCGATCAATTGTAATTGGAATTTGGTCACCAGCTACGATAGCAAAAATAATAAGTGCAATAGATGGTGGTATGATAATACCTATTGCTCCTGCACTTGCAATTAGCCCCCCAGCAGTTTCTTTTCGATAACCATTTTTAATCATAGCCGGAATTAAAATACCACCAATTGCAGCTACCGTTGCAGGGCCAGAACCAGATATCGCCGCAAAGAATACAGCAACTAGAACGGTAACTAACAAAATTCCTCCTTTACGATGACCGACTAATGTGTGTGCAAAGTCTATGAGTCTCTTTGAAATTCCAATATGATCCATGATGACACCAGCTAAAATAAAAAAAGGAATTGCAAGAAGTGTAAATTTTGCGACACTTGTATACATGATGTCGGTTACAACTTCAAAGCTATCTAAACCACTATTCATAAATAAAACTACAACTGAAGATACAGCGAGAGAAACAGCAATAGGTACACGTAGTGCAATTAATGCTAAGAAAGCACCAAATAAAGTAATAGCAATCATACTTTCATTTCTCCTTTCTGTTCTTCAGTTTCTTTTAATGTTTGGTCCATTTCTTCATTTTGGACTTCTTGTTTTTCTTTGGCTTCATTTTCAACTAATAAAATTTCGCCAATAGTTACTTGAACTGTCCGAATTAAACAAAGTAGCGCACCTAGTGGGAGTGCTAAAGATAAAATCCATTGTGGCATTCCTAATGCAGGTGTAGTTTGTGAAATTTTCATTTGAAATTGAACCATCTCATATCCATAATATAAAAGAATACTAAATAAAGTTGCCGACATAATTGAAGAAATGACAATGATCACTTTTTTTATACTTTTACCCACAACATCGTAGACTAATGTAAAACCAAGGTGTGCGTATCTACGCACACCTAAAGCAGTACCAACAAACGTTAATAATACAAGTAAGTTAATCGTGATTTCTTCCGTAAAGGAAAAGGAAAATTTAAAGATGTTCCGTGATAAAATATTTGCAAAAGTAATTAAAGTAATTGTTAGAAATGTAATAAATAAAATAATTTCCTCAAAATAATCAAGAATTTTCATACCATTCCTCCATTATCTTTCTTGGAATGCTTCTAATAATTCAGTTCCCCAAATAGATTCATATTTTTCATAGATAGGTTGAACTTTTTCTTTAAATGCCTTAATTTCATCTTCTGTTGGAGTATAGACTGTCATACCTTTTTCCTCTAGCTCTTTTAATTGCTCTGTTTCTCTTTCACGAGTAATTTGAACTTGGTATGCAGCAGCTTCACTACCTAAACGATCGAATAGAGCTTTATCATCATCACTCATTGAGTCATATAATTCTTTATTAATACCTAAAACTAGCGGATCATATGAGTAATTCCATAACGTTAAGTATTCTTGAACTTCATCAAGTTTTGAAGAATAAATGACATCAATTGGATTTTCTTGGCCATCAATCGTTCCTTGTTGTAAGGCAGTAAATACTTCTGAGAATGTCATAGTAGCAGGATCCGTTCCAAGCTCGCGGAACAAATCAGTATACATTGTGATACCAGGTATACGAATCTTTAAACCTTGTAAATCTGCTGGAGACTTTACATTTACTTTACTATTTGTCAATTGTCTGAAACCGTTTTCACCATAACCTAAAGCGTGTACGCCTTTTTCAGCTAATAGCTGTTTAATTAATTCTCCACCTTTACCAGCGAATACTTTATCAACTTGATCATGGTTATCAAATAAGAAAGGAGCACTCGCAACACCAAACTTAGGATCAAGGATTGAATAGATTATTGTTGAATTAAACGTTAAATCAATTGACCCCTTCGCTAATCCTTCTACCGCTTTACCTGAGTCACCACCAGATAACTGTTCATTTGTGAAAACTTCTATCTTAATACGACCTTCAGTTTCTTTTTCTATATCATCGGCTAACTTTTTGGCTGCCTCATACCAAGTTGAACCTTCACCTACTGTAACAGACATTTTTAAGTCATAAGATTGTGCTTCTTCAGTACTAGTTTCACCTGTGCTAGTCCCCGTATTGCCTCCTGAACTACCACTAGATTGTGAACTACCTCCACATGCTGCTAAAACCATTACAATTGAAAAAATCAATGACAGTAGAATTATTCTCCCCTTGTTTATTGAGTTCATTTCGTTATCCCCTTTGCTATTGTGTTTAACCCAAAGCCTTTACAAAAACTTCGAATTTGTAATTATTTTATAATTCTGACAACTAATAAAATATATACAAACGATATAAACATTTCATTTAAATGAAGTTCATTTTTGTTCAGATAAAATAAAAAGGTCTCGAAATTCACTTTCGGAGACCTAAAATTCGCAATAGTGCTTTCTATATAAATAAAGAGCTAGATTTAACTCCAGCTTGTTTTTACTCTTATTAATATCTATATTTAATAGTTTTTCAATTTTTTTCAATCGATATTTTAACGTATTTTTATGAATATGGAGATCATTTGCTATTTCCTGAAGCGAACTATTGCTGTTCAACCACATTTCTAGATTTAATATCAACTCTTCGTCAAAAATAATCGGTTTAATAGTTCTTTCTAAGAAATCTTGTATCTTTGTTTCGGAAATCTCTGTTAACAACAATTCAATTGTTAAATCCTCTTCGAAGACCATTTCTTCTAAGTCATTATACGCTGCAGCTAATGCAATATTTGCTT
The DNA here is from genome assembly GCF_900291985.1 of Lysinibacillus timonensis. Lineage (NCBI taxonomy): Bacteria > Bacillati > Bacillota > Bacilli > Caryophanales > Bacillaceae > Lysinibacillus > Lysinibacillus timonensis. The sequence goes on from NZ_LT985980.1 coordinate 777,457, forward strand.
TCTCGTAAGATTCCTTTAAAAAGTAAAAATCAGATTTATTTCCTACTCCGATTGATACAGGTGTTTTATAAATCTTTTCCATCTTTCTTTTTAATATTTTTAACCCATTTTCTAAGTTTGTTCTTGAAACGTCAGGGACTAGCATAATTAACCGATCAAAGCTCCATTGTGTAATTCTAACTTGTGGATGAATTGTTTGAATACTTAATAAAAATTCAATTTCACTATATTCAAAACGTCTTTCCACTCTTATAATAACGACTCTACAATAATTTTGCGTATCAATTCCTAGCATTTCTACACGTTGAGCAAGTATTTCCTTTTCAATTCTTCCATTAAGTAATTCTAATAGAAAAAATTCGAACATTCGAGCATCACGTTCTTTTTCTTGGCGCTTAAAAAAATCTTCTATAAATAATTGCGTTATTTTTTGTACGAGTTTACAGTATTTCTCGATTTCAGAAGGTTTTCCGGTCACACCAATTACACCAATTGGTGAATTCTCAAATATTAAAGGCATGACCATCCCTTCTCGTACACCTTTTAACTTTTTTGCTAATTCAGCTGTCATATGCATTACTTGTTTCTCTTTCATGGCTATTAAGGAGCCTTCATGAAACTGATTTAGTCTGGTTACGTCAGTGCTCGCAATAATAAATCCATTATGATCAATTACCACAACCTCTTTGTCGATTAAATTTTTCAATTCATCTACAATTTTAGGACCGATTATTTGTAAATCGAACATTCTTCGCCCCCTACTCTATTGCTGCAACAAGTTCACGTTCCCCTTTTTTAGTACAAATCAATTGTTCATATACTATATCTACTATATGGACAGCTCGGATATTACTCGATAATCCTTCTCTATTAATTCCTACTTGCATTTGCATCAAGCAGCCTGGATTTGATGTGACAATAATAGCTGGATTCACTTTTTTAACATATTCCATTTTTGTTTCTAGAATTCTACTAGCCATGACAGGTTGTAATAGATTATAAATACCAGCTGAACCACAACATGTATCCGCTTTTACCATTTCCTTAAAAATAACACCCGGCAAATTTTCAATTATTAATCTTGGTTGTTGAATTACTTTGTTCACATTTCTTAAGTGACATGAATCTTGATATGTCACTACAATTTTTTCGCTTTGATTTGGTATTGTTTTTAAGTAGTCTATTAACCCTAATTTTACTAACAGTGATGAAATATCAATCATTTTCTTTGAAAATCTTTCTGCTTTTTCTTTATATTTTTTTTCACTCTTTAAGTGCTTCTCATATTCTGACAAGAAGGCCCCGCATCCCCCCGCATTATTAACAATATAATCATACTCATCACTATCAAATGCATTAATATTGGCACGTGCATTTTTCAATCCTTTTTGCAACTCTCCACTATGGGCATGTAACGCACCACAACATTGTTGGAATTTTGGAATGATTACTTCTGCACCTAATAGATTAATAATTTCAATCGTTCTATCGTTAATTTCTTTAAATAATGAATCCATTAAACAACCAGTGAAAAAAGCTACTTTTAGAGATGTCTTTTTTATAGGTGATAAAGGCTCAACCTTTTTAGGAACTTGTGGAAGTACTTTCTCCATATCCTTCAAAAACGAAGGAAATAGATTTAAGAAACCTATTTTTCGAGTTACCTTTTGTAATCCTGATTTTTGATAAAAGCGTAGTAAACTAATAGCCTTACCTAAATCATTTTTATCCGCAAACAAATGATTAAAAGTCGTGTTTTGAACAATTTTTTGAATTCCTTTTGGCTGTTTTGTTTCTTGAATAGCTACACGGGTTTGCTCAATTAGAGCACCATATTGTACACCTGCAGGACACGCAGGCTCACATGCCCGACAACCTAAACAAAGATTAAAAGAATTTTCGATGGAAGAGTCCCACTCTACTACCCCATCGCGAACTGCTTTCATAAGAGCTATTCTTCCTCGAGGAGACTGTGACTCATCTTGGCCAGTATGGACATATGTTGGACATGATGACAGGCAGAAACCGCATCTCATGCAATCTAAAAGATCGTTTTCATCTACATGAAGTTTGAACGCTTCTTGCATTGAATTATTGACCACTTTGAACCACCACTCTCTTTTTAGTTTCTTTCGCAAACACTTTACCTGGATTCATAATATTTTTTGGATCGAATACGGCTTTGATTCCTTTCATTAGTTCTATACCTACAGCTCCTACTTTCCACTCTAAATATGGAGCTTTCATTTCTCCAATTCCGTGTTCGCCTGAAATAGTCCCTCCTAAAGATATAGCGGCTTCAAAAATTTCTTCAAAGGCTTTTTCCACACGTTCCATTTCTTCTTTATCGCGTACATCTGTTAAACATGTTGGATGCAGATTACCATCCCCTGCATGACCAAAAGTAGCAATTGTTAAATGATATTTATTGGCTATTTGGTTAATTATTCTTACCATTTCGGCAATTTCTGAACGTGGTACGGTCGCATCTTCCAATATTATAGTTGGCCTTAGTTTAGATAATGCTGAAAGTGCAATTCGTCTAGCTGTCTTTAACTTTTCGGCTTCTATTTCATCTGTTGCAATTTGAGTGAAGATTGCACCATTTAATTTTGCAATCTGAGTCATTTTTTCAATGTCACTTTTTACTTGAGCTATCTCACCATCTTGTTCAAAAATTAACATGGCCTCTACTTCTGTTGATAAACCTATCTTCATAAATTGCTCAACAGCTTCAATGGTTCTTTTATCTAAAAATTCGAGTGTTACCGGAATGATTTTGTTAGCAATAATCGTTGAAACTGTTTCAGCTGCAGCTTCTAATGAATGAAAGTATGCAATGCTTGTCATTTTATTTTTTGGCAATGGAATGAGTTTCAAGGTAATCTCAGTTATAATTCCTAAAGTCCCTTCTGAGCTAACTAACAAAGCTGTTAAATCATAGCCCGCAACATCTTTTGCTAATTTACCACCCGTTTTTAATATTTCACCATTTGCTAACACAACTGTAAGCCCTTTCACGTAATCTTTTGTTACGCCATATTTTAAACCTCTGAGGCCTCCAGAGTTTTCACTAATATTTCCACCAATTGTCGAGATTTTCATTGAACTTGGATCCGGTGGGTAAAATAAATTCTCGTTTTCTACAAAGTTACAAATGTCAGCCGTAATCATTCCTGGTTGTACAGTAATCGTTAAATTTTCTTTATCAAATTCAATAATTTTATTCATATTATTGAACAGTAGCACAACTCCACCTTGATTTGGGACAGTACCTGCAGCTAAGTTGGATCCGGATCCCCTTGGAACGATTGGAATTTCAAATTCGTTACAAACTTTAACAATCTGACGTATTTCCTCAGTATTATGCGGTGAGACAACTATATCCGGTAAAGCCTGAAAGTTTGCCGTAGCATCATAAGAATAAGCTAATAATTGTGCAGTTGAATACTTAACATTTTCTTTACCGACTATTTCTACAAAAAGATTGATGACTTTCTTTTCCAATAACATTCACCTCAACTGTTTAAATTCCTTCAATTATTATTTTATATTTCTGAAAATTTAAATAATATGTACCTAATGATTAAAAAATGGTATTATTTGCACTTAATTTTGTATTATCCGTCTAAAATCCTTCTTACAATAATAAAAGGATATGTTTATATTCAATTTGGGATAACTTGGATATCACTCAGAAGGTGGTCCTAAAGATTTATCTAAAAAACTAGAAAGACACAATTGACTTCATTATGTCAATTGTGCCTCATTTTATGTTCCTATTAGCAATAGTTTTAATTGATTGGTTTGTTAATCATTTATATCGAAAGCCCTTATAAATGGAATAAAAGCTAGGAGCGCAAAAGCGACAAAATACTTTTCATACGTCGCAAAATATAGCATTGGAAGTAAATATCCCAAAATACCAACATAGACAAGTGGTCGTGACTTTTTCGAAAATCCTCTAACCATGAAAATGAGTCCCACAATTATGATCAGCCAGAGTGATAATCCAATAAAGAAGTAGTCCATATTTTCACCACCTAACTATTATTATGTAACTTAAAAAGATTTCATTGCTAGTAGTTGGTTACTTACATCAACAAAATGTAAGCGCTTTAAAAAATGTAGTTACGTATTCTTAATATATTATATTCAAACTATCTGTTTTTGTTCATATAATAATCTTAATTTTTCAGATTTGTTTTCCATTTAGCTAGTTTGTTCAAAAAAAAAAAATCTTTTAATCATATTTTTATCGTAATTTACCTTTAAAAATAAGAAGTGACCCATTTCACATAATCGGGTCACTTTTTACTATTAATATTCTTTAAATTTTTATGGTATTTTATCTGCTAAGATATTATTCTCAATTCTAAATTAACAAATCATTTTGGACGCCATGTGCGTAAAAACTTTTCTGTTCGTTCTCTTCCAATTTTCATCATCGTATCTTTTCCATTCTCATCTAAGTCAAATTGAGTTGCACCGTAATCATCAACTGGTATAAAAATAATATTTTTTTCATGTTTTCTAGAAATATAACGCTTATCATGTGCATCTTTCATCGTTTCAAAGAGTGCTTCAAACATTTGAAGTCCATTATGGATCATATGTGGTTTCGATTCTTCTTTTGGGTTACTAAGTTTAAGGCCAAGAATAGGACGTTGTTTGTTGCCATTGTCGAATATCCATAATGGAAAGTTACTTAAAACACCACCATCTACAAAAATACAATCCTCCTTTTGACTTTTTAGTTTAATAGGTTCAAAGAAAAAAGGAATACCACAACTCATTCGTAATGCCTTTGCTATCGAAAAATTTTTCCAATTTATACCGTAAGATGCTAAATCATCAGGAAATACAACCATCTTACCATTTGTTAAATCAGATGCTACAAGTTTTAATGAACCTCGGGGTATATCATCAAATGTGTACACATCTTTTTCAGCTAGCTTTTTATAGAACCATTTTTCTAATGCATTCCCTTGGTATAATCCCATTCGAAAGTATAAATTTAGCCATTTTAAGATCGGAAGGGTACGAGTAATTTTTGGTGGATCAAGAAGTGACTTTAAATCTAATTCGTCTAATAATGCCTCAATTTCGTTCGCTTTATATCCAGCTGCTATAAAACAAGCTAAAATTGCACCAGCACTAGTTCCAGCAACTCTTTTAAAATGAATATCATTTTTCTCTAATACTTGTAGAGCCCCAACGTAAGCAAAGCCTTTAATACCACCACCTGAAAATACGCCATCTATTAACAATCTGTTCGCCCCTTTAACTCTTCCTTTTTTATACTGTAAGAAAAAGGGCGAGAAAATAGAACTTATGTCGAAAAAAAGACGCATATGAAATGAAACTTGTGTTAGAGGGAATTGCGTAGGGAATCATTGTGTGACGTATTACCGATCTCACTTCTCACATAAAAAAAGTATTTGGCTTAAAACTACATGCCAAATACTTATAATCATTTTAGTCATTTAATCTAGAAGGATTATGTTTGTTATCAGGTTTATCTTTATTTTCATTTTTATTAAGCTTTTTTGCTTGTTCATTTTGACCGATGACATCAAAATCATCAGGACTTAGGTCGAAACCATATCCATATTCCTCTCGGTCAAGTCCATTTCCTTTTTTACTATTTTTCTCGTTCGCCAATGATGGTCACCTCCACAATGAACAATATGTACATTTTTAAGTGGTTTTATGCTTAAGAATGCAAATTACCATGTTTTCCAATACTTATACAATAAATAGTAACCACGTTGATTTTACACAATAAAAATAAGCAAACCTCAAAAAATATTGAGGTTTGCTCTTATTATTTTCAGAAAAATGCTGAATATAGATTTTAACTTTTTTACACCTGTCGCTTCGCTTTCGGTGCATACTCATTTGTTAATTATTTAGCAGCAGCAAATTTTTCAGCTACAACGTCCCAGTTTACAACATTCCAGAATGCAGAAATGTAGTCAGGACGACGGTTTTGATAGTTTAAGTAATAAGCATGTTCCCAAACGTCTAAACCTAAAATTGGTGTTTTGCCTTCCATTACTGGTGAATCTTGGTTCGGAGTAGAAGTAACAGCTAATTCGCCACCATCTACAACTAACCATGCCCAACCTGAACCAAAACGTCCAGCAGCAGCTTTCGCAAATTCATCTTTAAAGTTATCTAAGCTTCCAAATTTTGCATCGATTGCTGATGCTAATTCACCAGAAGGGCTAGTAGCGCCACCAGGAGCTAAGATTTCCCAGAATAATGTATGGTTTGCATGACCACCACCGTTATTACGTACAGCAGTTTGTTTGTCAGCAGGAAGCGCGTCAATATTAGAAATTAAGTCAAGTAAATCTTTACCTGCAAATTCTGTACCTTCTACTGCCGCATTTAAGTTTGTAACATACGTGTTATGATGTTTTGTGTGGTGGATCTCCATTGTTCTTGCATCAATGTTTGGTTCTAATGCATCATATGCATATGATAATTTTGGTAATTCGTAAGCCATTTTGTATTTCCTCCCTATTATTAGAAATAATGTTGATTACACTAGTAGGTTATCAAATTTAGGAATATTGTTCAATTATTTGACATTAAAGATTCACTTTTTCAGCCTTTAGACTGAAAAGACTATATCTCAATTTATTTTGATAAACTAATAGGTATAGCTCCACTTGCTACTATTTCCTTTATGAAAAAGGTTTATTCATATTTTAAATCTCTAATACAAAAATAATAATCATGATAATTTGGATTGCACCTTTAGTAACAATGGATGATAAGAAGCCAATTACTGATCCAAAGCCTGATTTAACTGCCTGAAAAATGGTTGATTTGGTGATGATCAGTTCACCAATAATTGCACCTAAAAAAGGGCCTAGTAATATTCCTGCAAATGGAATTATAAATGGACCAATTAACAACCCAATTGTACTTCCCCACAGGCCTGCTTTTGAACCTCCAAATTTTTTGACACCTATAATATTTGAAATTGTATCTGCAACAAATAATAAAATGACTAACAAAACCTCAACAGTCCAGAACCACCAACTTAATGTATCAAATGAGAAAAATACCCCGTAAAGTATAAAACCTAGTAACATAAAAATAACAGATGGAATAATCGGATAAACGAGACCTACAAAAGCTATCACAAAGCAAACAATAATTGATGTCCAGGCTATTATTTCCACAGAATCACCTCACTAATCCATAACCTTTACGAAAAATTGATTCGAAAAGTTTCAATTGGACAAAACTATAGTAAATTAATTAATTTTTCTTTTCTCCTTTTCATGTTAAACTTTCGGATGGAGGAGAGAATATGGTTAAACATTCACAACTTTTTATAGATAGTTTAATACACCCTAAAAAGTTAGCAGCTTATCGGATGTTATCAATTGGAAAGGTTATACAATATGTGTTTTTATTAGTATCACTTGTAACCATCTTTTCATTTGCGCAATTTATAACTGGTTTATCGGATGATGCTTTTAATTTAGAAGGGTTAACAAAATATGTTTCAGATATACGATGGTTACTATATCCATTTGCACTTATAATTCTCATTTTAACAACTACTATGCTCATTTTTATTCAGATAAGTATTTATGCGTTGGTAGGTGTCGGCATTCTATCATTACGAAAGAGACGTGGTGAGTATCGTCATATTTGGAGATCATCTGCATTAGCAATTACATGGTCAACACTTGTTTCAATTCTATTTTCCTTTCTACCATTACACAATTTAATAGGAACTTTACTAGGAATAGTAATTACAATTATTCTATTATGTGTTGCCACTACCAAATATCCTAAAATGCCAGTTAAATAATATGCATGAATCCCTCTTGCCTTCATATAGTGGAGATAGGAGGGATATTTTTATGCGTTATCTTATTATTACTGCTATCATTTTTATTATCGCCTTTGCAGTTAAGGAAGATTTAACTGATGGTACTCTACCACTGGCTGCCTTTGAAAATCCAAAAGTACAACAACAATGTGAGAAACAATATTCTATTAAAGCTATACCTGTCATAACAGAGAACGGAGATTCTCCGCAATCATTATTTGCAGCTTATCCATCAGAAATTGAGATATCATTAGCTGAACGATTAGCTGAGTTCTATCAATTAAATCCACACTTACAGAAACAAGCTATGGTTCCTGGTGAATTAATCAAAATTCCTATTTATGTTAGTGTAAATAATAATTGCTGATTCTAAAAAACTGTTATTTTCTTGTGTTTTTATTTAAAACACTGATAAAATAGAGGGGCGATGGTACAATCTAATTTCACCTATGTACCTTTAAAAGGAGAGAATTTTTCATGAATGAAATGACACACCGTACAAAAACTCGACCAGTCCGTGTCGGTAACTTAACAATCGGTGGTAGTAATGAGTTATTTATTCAAAGTATGTGTACAACTAAAACACATGATGTAGAAGCTACTGTAGCGGAAATTTTACGATTAGAAGAAGCGGGCTGTCAAATTGTCCGTGTTGCCGTTCCAGATGAGCGCGCAGCAAACGCTATTGCTGATATTAAGAAACGTATTCATATCCCACTTGTTGCAGATATACACTTTAACTATAAATTAGCATTAATGGCTATCGAAAACGGAATTGATAAAGTACGTATTAACCCAGGAAATATTGGACGCCGTGAAAAAGTAGAAGCTGTTGTAAATGCTGCAAAAGCAAAAGGAATTCCTATTCGAATTGGTGTAAATGCCGGATCATTAGAACGTCATATTCTAGAAAAATATGGCTATCCTACTGCAGATGGTATGGTAGAATCAGCATTACATCATATTAAAATATTAGAAGACTTAGATTTCCATGATATTATCGTTTCTATGAAAGCTTCTGATGTTAACTTAGCGATTGAAGCATATGAAAAGGCATCAAAAGCGTTTAATTACCCACTTCACCTTGGTATAACAGAATCTGGTACTTTGTTCGCTGGTACTGTTAAATCAGCTGCAGGTCTTGGTGCCATTTTGTCAAAAGGAATTGGAAATACGTTACGTATTTCATTATCTGCTGACCCTGTTGAAGAAGTAAAAGTTGCTAGAGAACTTTTAAAATCATTTGGCTTAGCTTCAAACATGGCTACATTAATTTCTTGTCCAACGTGTGGACGTATTGAAATTGATTTAATTTCTATTGCAAATGAAGTAGAAGAATATATTTCTAAATTGAATGTACCTTTAAAAGTTGCAGTTCTTGGTTGCGCAGTAAACGGTCCTGGTGAAGCTCGTGAGGCAGATATTGGGATCGCAGGAGCTCGTGGTGAAGGATTGTTATTTATGAAAGGTAAAACAGTTCGTAATGTACCAGAAGAAACGATGGTAGAAGAACTGAAAAAAGAAATCGATCGTTTAGCTGCTGAAATGGCTGAAGAAAGAGCAAAAGCGGAAACGGCACAATAATTGGGAGGTTTTTAAGTGCAAAATAAACCTCGCTTTGGAATAGATATTGATGGCACCGTAACTACTGCGGATACACTAATTCCTCATATAAATAAACAATATAATACAAATATTGTTTTAGATGATGTAGTCGAGTATGATTTTTTAAGTGCTTTCCCACATCCAGTGGATCGCAACGAATTTTCTCAATGGTTTAAAGAAAATGAAGCTTATATGTATTCTGTAAGTCAAATTGCAAATGATGCACAACTTATTTTGCAAAATTGGCATCCACTTTTTGAACTTTATTATATATCTGCACGAAGTAATGAAGTTTATGATGTAACTGAGAAATGGTTCTCGGCTAATGATGTCCCTTATCATCATATAGAACTAATTGGGAGTCATGACAAACTCCAGGCTGCGAAACAGTTTAATATTCAAGTTTTCTTTGAAGATAAACACGATAATGCTGTTGCAATCGCAGAGGAGCTAAAAATTCCAGTTCTGTTGTTTGATACACCTTATAATCGTAAGGCTGTCCCACCAAACGTTATAAGAGTGCAAAATTGGCTTGAAGCCAATAATTGGATAAAAAAATACTTTGAGTAAAATACGGGTGACTCTAGCTGGATTTAATTTACCAATAGAGCCACCCTCTTTTATACGTCTATAATTCCTCTAGTCCAACGATCCACAAATGACTCAAACGTAATTCCATAACGAGTATAAATATCGTGATAAACGAAATATACACCTAGTCTTTCGAGAATATCATCATCAATTCTCATACATTCTTCCTTTCGTTTACAGTTTCCGAAATAACTCAATGGATACACAAAGAATTTACTTTAAATGTACTAGTTTACATCTAGTTTACGTGCGTTCGGGTGGGATTATGAAAAGATTATGAGGCTAATACATAGACATGAATAAATAATAATGGTAGATGATAAATGGAATCTTAGTCATACCACATTAGAATAAAAAACAAAAACTTACTACAAAGCATCAACATTTTCTCCTAAAAAAACTCCACGAACAGTACTTGTTCCGTGGAGTTAATATTTAGTTAATCCAATCGATTTTAATGAAAGCTAATAAATCCTCTATATTTTCTAATGATACGCCATGTCCAACTGGATACTTATTATAAGTCACAATTGCACCGTTTTCTTCGAAGAATTTCTTACTTTCTTCAGCCCAGCTTATTGGATAATCGAAATCATACTCACCATGAGATATGAATAGTTTTAAGTCTTGAATATTTTTGCGATATTCTAACTTCACAAAATCTGGTATATAACCACTTAAAGAGGCATAACCTGCCAACTCACTTCCGAAGATAACAGCTAAGGTTTGTGTAACGACAGCTCCTTGATTAAAACCAACTAGATAGATTTTTTCTAAATCTAGATGATACTGTTCAACTGCTTCTAAAATAAATTGCTTTGTAGCAATAATCATTTGATCGAAGATTGTACGAATAGGTTTCCCCTCTTCTTCAAAAGTGTAAAACGCATATCCAGGTGAATGTGTAATCGGTCCCCTTAAACTAAAAATATGACACTTTCCTTTTAAGGATTCAACTAGTTGAAATAAATCTTCTTCATTGCTTCCTAATCCATGAAATAAAAATACTGCTGCATTTTTTTCGTCTACTTCTAAATTTGGACCTATATGTTTAAAAAAATAGGGTGTGTTCATCATGGTTTACCTGCCTTTAAAAGAATACATTTACATTTTAACAAAGTTTCTTAGATTTAGACATAATTCAAACTTCGAGTAAATAAATTACAAATCTACAATATGAATAACCTTAATAATAAGTGTGTGAATCGTATAAATAAATGCTTGGCATAAACACCCAAAAAGCATTAAACTAAATAAAGTTGTTATTTATATTAAAAGGATGCCTTATTTAGACCCTAATAGGGAAAAATGTTCCCTATTAACATTTCAGAATTTAGTATTATTTAAATAAATAAAAAATATAATTTATATCTCTATTTTATGCTGTAACGGAAAAGCTTCCGTTCCTTCTAATAAGCACGTTGCTAAACCATTTTCAACCGAATTTTTAAATCGTTTAAAATACGAAAAATAGGGGTGACATCATGAAACTTGTAAATATGATAAAAGAAAGAGGTTACATTAAAAAAATTGAACAATCAATTCACAAAGCTGCCCCCTATCTTTTATCAGAAAAAAATAGCAAGTCTATTTTACAAGAAATGCAGAGACAAAGTATTATAGGTCCTGAAACTTATCAGTTTTTTGAAACAAAATTAGAGACAGCAAAAATAATTTTAAAGACTGAAAGATTTGTAAAAGAAAGTTTCGGACTAAATGTTCAAGGAATGCTATTCCTATTCGATCGTAATGTAAAGGCACCTGGTAATTTTGGTACCTTATATTATATTACTGCCCCTAATATGAACGATGAAATAATACAGGCATTTAACGAGTTTGATGTCGGACCAAGTAGTTATGTTGCAAACCAAATCATTTTAAATAAACAAATTGTACAAGGTAGTGTTAAGGATCTCCAAATTGAAACATCACACCAAAACACAATGGAGAAATATGGGTTCAAAGATTATTTTGTAGTTCCGATCGTATTAAATGGGGTGACAGTTGCTGCTATTGCTTTATTTAGCCCCAATAAAATTCCAAAGTTAACGAAGAAGATGAAAACCCGAATTTTTAACTATCTCCACTTAATGGAAAATGCGATTGATCATTTACAATATCAATGGCAATCTTTAAGGAAAATTCGGTGGTCGTGCATTATTTCGAACGATGGTTTTTTGAGTTACATTGATTCAGCTTTTGAATATGCATTAGGGGAAGATGTTTGTTATATAAATAGCCAAAAATCAATCCCTCATGATTATTTCACCCATCCCGAAGATAAAGAAGGGCAAAGGGAATGTTTTAAAAAATCTGTTTGTGAAAAAATCCCCCAAACTTTTGTTGGTCGGGGGATTTATGATGTTGGAATAATCGTTGTAGAGGTCCATTTCAAGCCAATTCTAAATGATGATGGATCAGTGCGTTATGTATTAGGTGAAGGATTTACCAATACGATCTTATGTAAACAATTTGAACGCGAAGTAAAATTAAAATCATTAAAAATGATAAAAGGTTAAAAGGTTAAAAAAACGCCCATGATTTCGGGCGTTTTCATTTTACGTTTTTTTCGTTGTTCGAAGATTGATCAGCAAATTTTTTCACAACAAATTCAAATAATTCGGCGAGTGGTTTTAGTTGTTCTTCCGTTAATGGAATTCCGTCCCAGTGCAAGTTTTTTGTTTCCAATAAATATTCTTTTAACTCACGTGAAGTTTTCACTGGTGATGGATCGTCCGTTAAGCCAATTAAGAAGTCCGTTGACGTATGTAATAGATAAGCGATTTTCGAAAGTTTCTCAATTGGTGGGAATTTTTTTTGAGTTTCATAACCCGCAAAAGTAGAGCGATGTACACCGATTTTATCAGCTATATCGGCCACTTCCCATCCCCGACTAATTCGTAATAATTTCAGTCTTTCTCCGAATGTTTTCGCATCAATTAATTCATCCAATTCGCGATCTTTCTCTTTTGTCATAACAATCCACCTTTTTACACGCCTTGTTATTGGTTGTTATAGGAAACAAAGTATAAACCAATATTTATTGTATATGTTTTATTTCTATTATAAAAGCTTTTTATTAAAAGATTAATAATGAGTTAACAGATTGAAATGTTTATTAAATCAACTTATTGATTCGTAATATAATTATTCTATAAGAGTTATTAAAGTTTGTCTATGAATTTCAACTATATTTGCAACAAAATTAACAGTTCCTATGTTTTTCGAAAATCACTTGTTGCTATAATCAACAGTTGATAATATAATTAATTATATATATATTCAGTTGATTTAATCAAAAAGGTAAATATGAAAATTAATAATAGCTATTTCTTAAGTAAATGATGTAAAGGTTGTGGAAATATGCATGATGAGATTACCGTAGAAAGAAGTTTATTATATGTACAACAACATCATGTAGATCAATTCAAATCAATTGCTAACAAAATGAAAGAATTCGATTATTTACTTGAAGAAGCTGCTTTTTCTTTAAATGATGCTTGGAATATTGCATTTAATATTTGGCTTCTACTTTACTATGATGATCAAGATGATGATATCATTCCTACTGTAGGTAAAACGTTATATTATCCATCTAATTTTATTTTGATAGATGCTTTAATTAACCAATCTTATTTCATTCAATTAAAAAAGCATAATTTATCTCCAGAGATGCTTTACATTGCTTCCTTAAAACTTGCAACAGGAATCAATCAATGGATCAATAAATTATTGTATGAAAATAATATGGTTAAATTATTAAATAAAATGAATCACGGGAGTTATTTTGATGCCCATCTAAGTAGTAAAGATGAGGTTGGTAAATTTTCTGATGATCAGACAAAATTTGTAAAATTGACGGTTAAAGAACTACATACGTCAAATTCCTTTTATTTAATGATGAAAAATTGTTATGAACAAGTCTTTCAGTTTTATTATGATAATATAGACTCTTTCCCTGAGAGCGTAATAAAAAACTAACAATGCGTAAATACTTACGTATTGTTTAGTTTTTTATTTTTGTATCAACTTAATCTCTTCGTAAATCGTTGAAATACTATCTTTAAATTGTTCAAGTTGATCTCGATCAACTGCTACAATGACGGAACTTGCTGGTCCACTTGTTTTTTCTAGTGGTAAAGCACACTCGATATCATAATCACGAAATAATTTTTCACACTCAAAACGTATACCTTTCGAACCCACTGGCCAAACACTTTTAATAACACCCATTTTGATTAACATATACAGTTCATTCAACTTCGCAATATGCTCAGGCTCATTTAATATCTCCTCTCCAACCAGTGGCTTTCCTACTATAAACCAGCTGCATTGTTCAGCATTATTATCATATATTTTCTTTCCTACCATCATGATGCTAATTCCGGATTGAAGGGACTCAAAATTCGACTCAGTTGACCCACTTATAGTTGGCATCCTTTCACCAATTTCAACGAAAACACGGTGAATTCCCTTTTCGTAGTCTGACCATGCTTCATCACTTGTAAAATTTGACATAAATATATGTGTAGGCTGTCCCCCCGCGCACCACTGCTCAATCAGAGCGACTCTAGCAGTATAATACGCAACTAACTCGTTCGAAGTATTTACTAAGTCATGTTCCTTTTCACCTACACAACCCGTATTATCGACTGTTATAACGATATTTTGATCAATTAGTATTGCATTTCTCATAAATCCATTACCTTCCAATGATTTAAAATTTTATTTAAAAGAGGTGTCAGCATTATGACCACAATTACATTGATTATTGTTGCAACCAATAAACTGGGCAAACTGGTAAAATAAAAATAAGGTGAAATAATAAAATAAAATGGAATTGGGGAAACAATTCCATTTGCTACAATTAAAAACATCCATTTCAAAAAGGTAAAACCTTTTTTATTCAAAATGCTAAAACCATATACAACGACAAACATTTCTATTGCGATTAGGATATGTAATATCCCGAGTGGAAGACCGGATGAAACTGCTGTTGCAAGATGTCCAAGTAGACCTACGAAGCCTGAGTAAATAGGTGGTAGAAAAAGAATACTTAAAAATGCCGGTGCAGAATCTAAAGCTGCTGTTGTTATGAGTCCAGGTATTTTTATATAACTTCCTACAACACAGATGGCTGCAGTTAATGCAGTTAATATGTAAATCCTTAATTTATTCTTGTCCACTTTCATACTTCCCCTTTAATAGTTCTGGTATTCCATACCAAACACGAATAACTGTATCACTTTCTTGAAACAGTTTTTGATAAAGTCTTCCACAAGTATCCCTTAATTTTCTCTCATCTTTATGTATTGGAACGACTCCTCTACCAATATCATTGCATATACAAATAATCTCTGTTTGGGTATGAAGTAAACTAAGTTTCTCCATTATTCGTTGGACTATTTCGTCTTCTCCTAAAGTAAAATGGCTTAATATAATCTTCTCGAAATTTGTAATAACAATATATTTTTTTGACGAAATGGATTTTTCTGTAGGGAATACTCCATCAAAAATTGTATATTCGCTTACGTGTATTTGTAATAGGTAATCCTCTACGAATTTCCGCTTTCCATTAAACGCCCCACCAATAACTACTTTCATACTAACCCCCTAAAAAAGTTTGAACATCAATAGTAAAATTCCCCAAAGAAATGTTTCACAACTCTCATAAATCGCACCCAATAAATCACCTGTCATACCACCAAAATGTCTTTTCGACCATCTTGCATAAGATACAATATATAATAATACACCTACAAGTAATAGTAGCAAGTGTATATTAAACTCATATAAAGCTACAGTAATTACTAAAACAGTATAGAGAAAAACCGAAATCCAGATCACCTTATGTATTACTTGAGTCTTAAAGTAAGCAGCTAAACCATCACTTTTTACTGTTTGTGTTGTTAGAAAGTACACTAACATCGTGATCCTACTCAACATTGGAATAAAAACAAAATAGATAAAGGGGTTTATATTTAACGTTAACATTTCATAATAAAAAGTTATTTTTAATAATAGAATCACTATTAAACCAATTGCCCCAAACGCACCTACGCGAGAATCACTTAAAATTTCAATTCGCCTTTTTTGATCACGGTATGAAAAAAAAGCGTCACACATATCAATCCAGCCATCTAAATGTAAGCCCCCCGTCATTACAATACCCGTAATAACAAGAATTACAGCAAGGAAGAGATTAGAAAATTGAAAGAATTGCTCATTTACGTAGAAGAGTAAAACATTGGTTAACCCCATAAAGATACTAATTAAAGGTAACCAAAAAAACATCCCAGTAACGGTTATTGTGTTCATTTGAAATTGTTTACGAATGGGAATGGATGTAAAAAACTGAAATGCTAGAAAAATACTTATTATTATTCTTTTCACAAATTTACCACCTTTACAAAAAACCTCACAGTTTTACTCCCCTATTTCCAACGTTTATAAATGCTATAATCCAGTTCATACGCTTCATCACAATTAGCAACAATCCACTGGTGCAAGTTACCTAAAATATGACGATACAAATTAACCTCATCAAATTGTGAAATAGGTTCGTCAAATAACTCATTTGATACTAAAAAAACGTTTACCTCTTTATCCTTCCAATATAAAATACATTCTTTAAAATTGTTTAAATATCGATTAATAACAGTTTGTCGCTCCTCATAATTGTTAGGGTCGGATTTATATAATACATTGGATAACCAAGTAGTAATACAATCCCATACAATGACTTGGTGTTTAGATAAATTCATCTGCAATGGAATCTCATCAATAATTTCAATTGTCTCCCATTTTACAGTAGAAGTTGCTCGGTCTAGTTGATGCCTTTTGATGCGTTGTTTCATTTCATCATCAAATGCAACACCCGAAGCAATATAACAAAAAGAATTAGTTGATAAGAGACCTCCTATTTCCATTGCATATTCAAGGGCGAAGGCACTCTTCCCACTTCGTACTCCACCTGTAATGAATATAATCTTCCCCAAAATAGCACCACCTTTATGTTGATATAAAAAACTGTTCAAAAAGCATATCCTTACTTCTTGAACAGCAACATTTTCTATTCATTAATAATCTTTCTTTTGGACTAATGGTAGCATGAACACTTTTTTGTCTCTCCAATATACACCTAATTGTAGAAAGAGATGGATTCAATCTGAATAACTAGCTGTAAACAAAACATAGCTCAATTATTTACGGTAGATTAAGCACAATTTGGACATCTTCCATAAATTTCAAATTTATGGGAATCTATTTCACATCCTGGTAATCTTTCGGCTAGCATTTCCATTGGACAAACTTCAATTTCTTTTACTTTTCCACAGGCCATACAAATAAAATGGTGATGGTGGTGGTCTGACTCACAATGCATTCGGAAATTTCTTTCACCATTTAACTCTGTTTCTTCTAAAATACCAAGTTCTACAAATGTCGAAAGATTTCGGTAAATCGTATCATAACTCATTCCAGGGAAGTCTTTTTTAAGTACATTTAATAAATCACGAGCCGTTAAATATTTATCGGTTTCTTCAAACATGCTCAATATTAATTCGCGTTTATCGGTTTTTTTATAACCATTATCTTTTAAGATTTCCCACGCTCGTGTAATATTCACTAGTTTATCCCCTTCCTATATTTATCTTCAAATACAGCTTCTTAGAAACGATAATTAAAATCAATATTATAATAGACGTAACAACAATGGTTCCACCTGGAGCTAAATTTAAATAAAAGGCACTAATTAGACCAATAATAACAGCTAATTCACCGAAGATAATTGCATATATAATGGTTTGTTTAAATCCTTTGGCAATTCTCATACTTGCTGCGACTGGTAGTGTAATTAAAGATGATACTAGTAGTATACCGACAATTCGCATACTTGCCGCTATAACTAATGCCACTACTAACATAAACAACAAATGGATTACTTTAGCTGGTAGCCCTGTTGCTTTAGCGTACTCCTCATCAAATGATAATACAAACATTTCCTTAAATAAAAGAGATAAAAACACAATTACGATTAGTGCAATTATCATGACCACTATTAAATCTTGCCTTGAAACAGCCGACACTGTTCCAAATAAATAACTTGTAATATCTGTTTTAAAACCACTCGCTAGTGAAATAAAAATTGCTGATATCCCTATTCCAGCAGACATAATAATAGGTATAGCAAGTTCCTCATAATGTTTATAGAGTCTTCGTAAACGCTCAATTAATATGGAACCTCCTACAGATGCTGCAATTCCTAAATAAATAGGGTTAAGCAATGCTAAAAAAGTAACACTTTGACTTAAATATAAACTGCCTGCAATTCCAGCAAGTGTTACGTGGGATAGGGCATCGGCTATTAAAGACATTCTTCGAACAACAATAAAAACTCCTAATAATGGTGCAATGACGCCAATAATAATCCCGGATAGGAAGGCATTTTGCAGAAATTCATAGTTTAATAATGCTTCAATCATATACCTTCCCCCTTAATGAATCTTACGCACAGAGTGACCATACCAATTGTTTAATTGTTCCGAAGATATGGAATCAAATTCTTTTTTATAACCGTGGAAATGAATTGTCTGATTTAAACATGCCACATGACTAATCCGATTTGAAACTGTATCAACATCGTGTGTGACTAAAATAATTGTTTTCTTCTGTTCCCCGTTTAGTTTTGCTAGCATATCATAAAATGATTGAACATTTTCATGATCAATACCAACTGTTGGTTCATCTAAAATGAGCAGCTTTGGCCCAGCAATCAATGCGCGCGCAATGAATACACGCTGTTGTTGCCCACCAGATAATTGTCCTATGTTACGATTCTTAAAATTTTCCATACCAACTGCGCTTAAAGCTTCATCTAAGAGATCGTTTACCTTTCTAGGCATGCGTTTAAATAAGCCTAGTTTTTTCGTTAGACCACTTTTTACAACCTCTTCAACAGTAGCTGGAAAAGCAGAATTAAAAGCATTTGATTTTTGGGAGACGTACCCAATCCACTCACGATGATGGAATGTACTGATTGGCTCTCCAAAAAGATGAATTTCACCGGAAATTGGTTTTTCCAGACCTAATATCAACTTTAATAATGTTGATTTACCTGAGCCGTTTGGTCCTAAAATGGCTAGAAAATCTCCTTCATTCACTTTAAATGAAATATTATTTAACACTTTTGTATGTTCATATTGAAATGAGACATTTTGAAGTTCAATTAATGGATTGTTCATGATTTCGCTTCTTTCTAATTCATAATCATTACGATTTACAATTTTTTAGTATAATTGATTTACTCATATTTGTAAAGACTTCCACCTTGATTGATTAAAAGAAAGGAATGAAACTTGTGCGTGCTATTGAGTTATGGGAATCATTATTATCAAAGTCAGATAAAGAAATAATTAGTATGGCAAAGTCTTATGATGTTGATTTAACTGTTGAGGAAGTTCGAAAATTAAGACAATTAGCAGAACGAGCTAATATAACTTGGCTTGTCACAGGAATACCTAACCATGTACTTAAAGAAGCAGAAAATATACTTGGAAAGAAAAAATTTAAAAAATATAAGAAGATGCTTGATAGTTATTATTGATTTATTAACAAAGGTGGTTAAAACAGCAATGTTTTCAACCACCTTTTCATATTAATTTTTCATTTATATCAGTATTTTTCAATCATTGCTTTCACAATTTCATCAATAGATTTTAATTTAATAGACGTTTGATTTTGCGTCATAATTGAAAAAGCATATTGTTTTCCACTATTTGCTTTTATATAACCTGATAAAGTATAAACACCCGAAATATGGCCAGTTTTCGCAACAACTCTATTTTTCAGTATATTCGTATTAAATCTTTCCCTTAAAGATCCTCCAATTAATCGATCAGGTTGACCACCAATTGGTAAACTATTAAAGAAAACGCCATAGTACGGCTTATCTCTAACCGTGAATAATAGCTCTGTTAATTGATTAGCTGTTACTTTATTTTTATGTGACATTCCCGAACCATCTTCAAACATCCAATGGTCCATTTCTAGTCCTAATTGTTGACCATATCCATTCATTACGAGTAATCCGTGTTCCAAACTCCCTACACCATATACTTGTTTTCCCATTGTTTTTACTAATATATCAGCAAAACTATTATTACTTAATTTCAAAAATGGAACCATCAGCTTTTTCAAAGGTATTGATTTTTTTGTATAAATCAATTTAGCATCTGAGGGTACTATCTTTCGCTCTACCGTAGAATATTTTGAAGTGGATATTCCATTTTGCTTAAGTATACTTTTTACTGCATATAAAGTATTGATTGTAGGATCCACAAGCGTAACCCATTCCTTAATAGAACTTCCTTGGGGTAAATTACCTATTATAAAAATTTTATTCGTATTATGTTGCCGGTAAATGTTAATTGTATTCTTTTCGTTTGAGGGTACTGTTTTCGCCTGATTTATCAGTTTCATACCACTCAAGTCTGGTTCAACACTTATTATTGGTGATTTTCCTAAGGAATTTGCCTTTACATTCACAATTAATGTGCCAGCGTCATAATCATCGTCTGGGGACATCGTCAAAGCTGATGTTCTAGCAGCATAATAATAACTTTCATCATGCTTAGCAATTCCCGGGGTTAATTGTGGACCAACAAATTCGGTATCGTCTCCATATATATTACCTGCAATTGACTCTATACCCGCCCGTTTTAAAACAAAAGCAAACGTATCAAAATTATCTTCCTGAAGTGTAGGGTCTCCGCCACCTTGAATATATATATCACCATGTAAAACAGAGTTTTGAATTTCACCTGTGATAAACAGTTTGGTTGTAAAACGATAGTTTTCTCCTAGTTCATGTAATGCTGTTGTAGCAGTTAATAATTTTAATGTTGAAGCAGGTTTAATGCCGACATCCCCATTTTTCTCGTAAATGACATTTCCTTCTTCCATTGATCTGAGTGAAACACTAATATTAGATGACCCTAACTGTGATAGAATGATTTCTTCTAGTGTTGAGGCAGATGGTAAATGAACAAAAAAAACATTACTAATAAGTGAAAATAAAAGTGATACTATTAGTATTTTCTTTTTCATCGTTTCCTCCGTTTTTCTTATATTCTCTGTTTACCCAAACCATTTAGAAATTACTCCAATCTTATGTATCGAAAAGAAAAAAATGCACTGAGCTATTCTCTACTCAGTGCATTGGTCTATTTAATTACGTAAAACATCAATGACTTCCGGCTTAAATTCTCCAGACCGAAGCATTTCTATTTCTTCTTTATAAGGAGCTACTTTGTTCTTTGCATCCGCTCCCACCCAAGGTGTTTCTAATATCTTCGGAACATCCTTAAATACTTCATGATGCACAATTGTTTTCAATGCGTTGAAACCGATATGTCCAAAACCGATGTTTTCGTGTCTATCTTTGCCAGCGCCACAAACATTTTTACTATCATTCACGTGTACGACTTTAATGCGGTCAAGACCAACAACTCGATCAAATTGTTCTAGAACACCGTCAAAATCATTGATGATATCGTAACCTGCATCGTGTGTATGGCATGTATCAAAACAAACAGATAATCGTTCATTATTTGTTACACCATCAATAATTTGAGCAATTTCTTCGAATGTTCTCCCAATCTCAGAACCTTTTCCAGCCATTGTTTCTAGTGCAATTTGAACTGGATAATCTATCGTTAAGACTTCATTTAACCCCTCAATAATCTTTGCAATTCCTGCTTCAACCCCAGCTCCAACATGTGCACCTGGGTGAAGAACAATTTGTGTAGCACCTATAGCGGCTGTTCTTTCAATCTCTTTTTGTAAGAACTCAACCCCTAATTGGAATGTTTCTGGCTTTGTTGTATTAGCGATATTAATAATATATGGTGCATGTACAACAATATTGGACAAGCCATTTTCTTTCATATGAGCGAGTCCCTCTTGAATTTTCAATTCTTCAATTGCTTTTCGACGTGTATTTTGAGGTGCACCTGTATAAATCATAAACGTAGAAGAGCCGTAAGATGCAGCTTCTTTACTTGAACCTAACAGCATGTCTTTACCACTCATCGAAACATGCGAACCAATTAACATTCTCATTTACCTCCTAATCAAGAAAAGGGTAAGGCGACCGCCTTCTTTCTTAACTTCACTAACTAATTTCGTGTTTTTTTATTGTCTTGTTTTGTTCTTTTTTTACGTTCTTTCTTTTTAATTTTATCCATTTCCCATTTCATAGCTCGTTTATATCCTGGTTTTACCTTCTTCGGTTTACGCACTTTTGCTTTGGCGATTTTCTCAATTTCATTTTCATGTTTCACACGATTTTGGCGTGCATGGCGTTCTTTTAATTCGATCCATTCGCCCTTTTTAATATCCATTTGTTCAAACGGAATTCCCATTTTTTCAATTCGAACAACCTTTTCTTCATCTTCAGGTTCAAATAGTGTAATAGCAGTCCCTTTATTTCCGGCACGAGCAGTTCGACCGACTCGGTGAATAAAGAACTCTAAATCGTCTGGTATTTCATAATTAATGACGTGTGAAATTCCCTGAATATCTATACCTCGTGCAGCTAAATCTGTTGCAACAATATACTGATAGTCAAGTTCACGAACTTGCTTCATCATTTTTTTACGATCCCTTGGACTTAGGTCTCCATGAATTTGTCCAGCCTTAATTCCCTGTTCGGCTAAATAAGAAGCAACAGCCTCTGCAGTTTTACGTGTATTACAAAAGATGACTGCTAAATAAGGGTTAATCCCCTCAATTACCTCTAACAATCTTCGGTTACGTGATTTTGAACGTATTGGAACTAGCACAAAGTCAATTCCTTCAGCCACGGGGCGTTTATCGTTCATTTTAATATGGACAGGTGATTCCATGTATTTCTTTAAAAATGGTTGAAGTTTCTCTGGAATAGTTGCTGAGAACACGTACATCTCCAAATTTTCAGGCATTTTTGAAGCGAACCCATCAATTTCTTCAATAAAGCCCATATCAAATGCTAAGTCTGCCTCATCTACAACTAAAATAGGTGCAGTATGAACAAGAAGCGCATTCTCATTGACTAAATCCCTAATTCTACCTGGTGTACCAACTACAATATGTGGTTGGCCAGATTTTAATTTTTCCATTGAACGTAGTTTATCTGTACCACCAATGTAAAGTTTAGCTTGAATATCCGTTCCTTCAATTAATTGATTCAGAGCATCAAAAATTTGTTGTGCCAATTCCCTTGTAGGTGATGTAATAATAGCTTGTACTTCTTGTTTTTCCTCTTCAATACGTTGAACAATTGGTAATAAAAAACTATGCGTTTTACCAGTTCCCGTATGGGCTTGTCCAATCGCGCTTTTTCCTTTAAGGATTAATGGAATCATTTCCTTTTGAATGGGAGTTGGCTCTTCAAAGCCTAACTCAGCGACTGCTTTACGAAGAAAAGGTTTGAAATCATAATCCGAATACTTCGACATAATTCGTTCCTCCTAACATGTTTCATATTGTATCATCTATAGTTTATAAAGCACAATAAAACAACTAACTAATTCCATAAACATTAAATAAAAAAAAGACCAGCTGATGGGTAGCTGATCTTCATGGCGATGATTTATTAGTTAGGCATGATTTTCTCGACTGGTTTAGGTGCTTTTATTTTCGGTAATATTTTATCAATTGAGATCGTTCTGTTTATTACATGAGTTGCAGGATCTTCATGATTGTATTGTTCTAAAAATAAAATAACTTCTTTAACAATCGGTGTCGGAGTAGACGCTCCAGCTGTTACTGCTACTTTTTCGACTCCCTCAAGCCATTCTAATTTTAATTCTGATAAATCCGCAATACGGTAAGCAGTCGTTTTTGCAATTTCTTGCGACACTTGTGCTAATCGATTGGAATTATTGGACATTGGGTCACCAACTACAATCGTTAAATCAGCTTCCCCTGCTTGCTCAGCAACAGCTTCTTGTCGAACTTGAGTTGCTAAACAAATTTCTTTATGAACTTCGATATGAGGGTACTTTTCTTCAAGAAGATCCATTAAATGTTTGACATCCCATTGACTCATTGTCGTTTGGTTAGTTACTAATAACTTCTCATTCTTTAAATCTAGCGATTCAACATCCTCGATATTTTGAACAAGATGAACATGCCCTGGAGCAACACCAATTGCCCCTTCAGGCTCAGGGTGACCCTTTTTACCAATATATATAATATCATAGCCTGCGTTTGACTTTTCACGGATTAAATCATGTGTAACTGTTACATCCGGACATGTTGCATCAATAGCAACTAAACCTTTTTTTCTAGCAATCTCACGGATTTCTGGTGAAACGCCATGAGCAGTAAAAATGACAGTACCTTCATTTACCTTTTCAATTATCTCTTTTCGGTCATGTCCATCGAGCGTAATAATACCCTCTTTTTCAAAAGCATCGGTTACATGTTTATTATGAACGATCATTCCTAGAATGTAGATCGGTCTTGGTAATGTTTTGTCTAATGAAGCATTTCGCGCGATAACCATTGCATCGACAACCCCATAACAATAACCACGGGGATTTATCTTAATGACTTGCATTATGTCAACTCCTTTTAAATTCCATAGTTTTATTATATAGGAGATTAACATTTAATACAAAGTCTCAATATTGGTAAGTTTGTTATTCATCAAAATGGAAAGGCGGTTGGAAAATTCTTGGAACTGAAGGTTTCGTTTTTACAGGACGTGCAAGTTTTTCCACCTTTGGCTCATGTCTTTTTTCTCGATGGATTGGGAAAAAGTGGTGTGACTCATGTCTTCTATTCGGTCTTTCTTTTCTATCTTCATAATCGTGTTTATGTCGAATTGGTTCTTCATAAAAATGTTTTCCACCATTATCTTTATCATGTCTATGATTTTTTTCTTGACTACTTTCATTGTCAATATCTTCTTTATATACATATTCAAATGAAGTTGATTCATAGTCTTCATAATAGTCTTCTTCTTCATGTTCATCTTTATGTTCTTTTGCATTTGGAGCTGATTTGAAACCTTTGTACATCCTCCACAATGCCGGTAAATTACGAATTAGCGGTGTTGCCTGAGCAATATATGGCTGAAAGCCCTGTGCTGTCGCTAGTAATCTATTACATGTTTCCAAAAAACCATCAAGCTTTGGCATAGACCCCTTTGGTGATGCTAACCCTGGCGGAACCATACCTGGATTGTAACCCCTATGTGGTGGTCTAAATCCTTGATGAGGCATGCGTCCTGGTCGATGAAAATGATGTTGTGGTCTAACTGGTGGCATTTGATGATAAAATTGTTGATTACGCATACTGATCTCCTTTCTATAGAATCCAATTGGCGTAGGTTCTTCTATCAGCTATCATATGCAACTAGATGTTCATTTGTAATAGGTTATATGCCCAAAAGAAAAAAGTGTATTTTGCAACTGCACAAAATACACTAAATAAAATATTGGTTAATTGGTCGACCAATACCACCATAATGAATATCCACGTTTATAAGGTTTTGTTTCTCAAGAAAATCTAAATACCGTCTTGCTGTAACCCGTGCAACGCCAATACCAGCAGCAACTTCATCAGCAGATGCCCCTTCTTTAGAGTCTTTTATATAATTCAATACCTTATCTAATGTTGTACGATTGAACCCCTTCGGTAACTCTACAAAATCGGTAGTTGTCGCAATTGGTTGTTCTGTTTCACGATATTGTTGAATTAATTCATCTAATTCTCTTTGTGTGACATCTTGATACGCTTTAGACTTTAATTTGAATTTATAATAACTTCTTAAAGTTTGTTGCATTCGTTCAAAAGTAAATGGTTTCATGATATAGTCAAAGACACCAAGATGTAAAATTTGTTGAATTGTTTGCATATCGTTTGCAGCAGTTACTGATATTACATCTACAGGTATATTTTTACTTCGTATTTTTCGCAATGTTTGTAAACCGTCTTGCTCAGGCATAAAAATATCCATAAACACTAAATCGGGGCCAAGTTCTATAATCTTTGTAAAGCCATCTACCCCATTACTACACATATCAATAACTTTAAAACCTTCTATACGTTCAATAAATTGGCGGTTTACTTCTCTTACCATGGGATCGTCTTCAACAAGTAAAACATTTAGTATCGTCATACAAAAGCCTCCTATAATTCGAATGTTATTAAAAATGTAGTCCCTTTATTTAGTTCGCTTATAACTTCGATTGTTCCATTTCCTTTTTTGACTATTTCATTAATTAAATATAGCCCAATTCCTCGATTTTCCCTCGCTTTAGTTGAATAGCCATTTTCAAAAATTTGAGCCTTTACCTCTTCTGTCATACCAATTCCGTTATCACTTACCATAATGGCCAATACATCTTCATGATCATCAATTGATATCGTAATCTCTTTATCAGGCTTTACTACCGATACAAGCGCGTCAAAAGCATTTTCGATTAGATTGCCAAATAACACGACAAAATCATGATGATCTAATTTTTCCGGAAACTTTGTGAATTGACTTTCTTGATCTATCGTAACATTTATTCCAATCTCTTTTCCTCGGCTAATCTTACTTAACAACAAACCTGAAATATTTTCATTATAAATTCGTTCATTTAAAAATTTTGTGACACTATCATGTTCATCACGTACTTGTGAAATATATTCTAACGCTTGTTGTGTATGTCCTAGATGCAGTAAACCCGCTATTGTATGTAATTTGTTTTTGTATTCATGTGTATGCACTCTTAAAGCTTGTACAAATGCTTTTACACCCGTTAGTTCTTCTGCTAATTGTTTAAATGCAGTTAAATCTTTAAAAACAGCAACAGCTCCTACTTTTTTTCCATTTACATGTATAGGCACACGATTACTTAAGATGCTATGTTGATTCACGTAAATCTCTTGATTGAACACGTGGCTTCCAGAAAAAACGATTTCAGGTAACTTTGTATCTGGTAGAATATCATAAATATTTTTCCCAACTAAATGTCCAGGTTCTTCATCCACTCCCAATATTTCAGCTGCCTTCTTATTAAAAATGGTTATATTTAGTTGACTATCAACTGCAATAATTCCTTCATGCATCGCATTAAAGGTTTCAGTTCGTTCAACATACATTTTCGCAATCTCATGTGGCTCTAGTCCAAACATTTGCTTTTTGATATGACGTCCAAGCGTACTTGCGCCCCATATACTAAAAATCATTATTAATGCAATAGTTACTAATATTTCATTGTTATAATCACTAAAGATTTGGTTTATTGTTGGAATAGCAACACCGACTACTGTTACACCAACTTGTATATTTCGATCATTCATAATTGGAACAAATGCACGGATCATTTGTCCTTTGTTTCCCTCTGCTTTTGATAGGTAATAGTTTTGAGCAAACGCAGCGTTTATATCAGTGGACTCACTAATCTCTCCTATTTCACTTTGAGATGGATGTGAGTACTTCACTTTATCCATATTCATTACGACGATATATTCCACATCATTAATAAAACGAATTTCCTCAACTACCTTATTAATGCTTAAAGAAGCTTCCTCAAAATCAGTTTCTTGTAAAGACATTTTAATTTCTGATAAATTTGAAACAGTACGGGCAACTAGCATAGCCCTTTGCCCAATGTCTTCTTCTTGGCCCTTGATAAGACTCCCAATAACAAAGGTACCGGCTACTAAAAACGAAAAGGCGATAATGAAAAACGTTAAAAGCATAATTTTCCAATTTACTGAAATACGACGTTTTATCATACTGCTCCTCCTCGATTTTATCTATCACAATTTTAAATCAATCGGTATAATCAAATTAATAAATTTATTCGTGGTGATGCTATTGAAAAATTATATAATTGGTTCTTTTATAACAATCATTATATTAATCGTCTATTTAGGGTATCGTCAAAATATTTTTTCTAAAACCGAGCTACCTTTTGATGACGAACAAACCGGAATAGACGAACAAATTATTATTCATTTTAGTCATGTAGTTGCAGAAAACACTCCAAAGGGCATAGCAGCAAATAAATTTGCAACATTGGTAGAGCAAAAAAGTAATGGTCGTATTACTGTCCAAATATATCCAAACGGTATGCTTTATAACGATGAAAACGAATTACAAGCCCTAAAAAAAGGGGAAATTCAGATGATTGCTCCTACATTTTCGAAAATGACTGAATATCTTCCAAATTGGCAAGTACTAGACCTTCCCTTTCTAATAGAAAATGAAGAACAGTTAAAAGATGTATTATCTGGCCCACTAAGTCATCAACTTCTAAAGGAGTTAGATATATTAAACATAAAGGGCTTAACTCTTTGGAGTAACGGATTCAAACAAATTGCAGCAAGTCATTCTCCAATACTTGAAGTTGAAGATTTTTGGCATAAAAAAGTAAGAATGATGTCCAGCGATATACTAAAAGAACAATTTCTACTACTAAGAGCAAGACCTGTTCCTACTTCTTTTGGAGATGTCTATTATGATTTAGAGAACAATTTAATAGATGCGCAAGAGAATACCATTTCAAATATTTATTCTAAAAACTTTTATAAAATGGAAGAGCATATAACACTGTCAAACCATGGTATCCTCGGTTATGTAGTATTAATAAACGAGGAGTTTTGGAAAGAATTAGATCCTGAGCTTCAGACTATTATTACGGACTCCTTAGAAGAAATGCAAAGTTGGCAATTTGAACAGGCCAAAATAATAAACAAGAAAGATTTGATGACCTTATCACAAAATCCTTCTGTATTTATTCATGAACTAGGTGTAGAAAATAGGAAGGAATGGAAAAAACAACTAGGCCCTATTTATGAATATTATAGCAAGAACATAAATGCTCAATACCTTGATGAATTATTACATGAAGTAAGAAATTAATATAAACATATTATTAAACAAAATGAACAATAAAGACCTGATTTTATTAAAAATCAGGTCTTTTCATTTGTTCTATAACAAATGAACCGTTAAAAATATCAGTATTATAACAGTTTCGAATCCTTTTACATCAACGTTCATAGGTGCCTTTTGTTAAAATTGAACTTAATGAACGATAAGACTTTTAAAAACGAAACAGCATTTTCAGATAACTTTTCGTTATTATGTAACTATGAAAGCGATATCATTTGCTTCATTCATAAAGGAGGATGAATATGAAACTATTAAAAAACTTAACTTTTCAAGTTATAGCTGCCATATTACTCGGTATTGTTGTAGGGGCTATTTGGCCAGAGTTTGGTGCAAGCCTTAAAATTTTAGCGGATTTATTCATTAAGTTAATTAAAATGTTAATTGCTCCGATTATCTTCTTAACTGTTGCAATTGGTATCGGTGCAATGGGTGATATGAAGAAAGTTGGTAAAATCGGCGGCAAAGCTTTACTATATTTCGAGATTGTTTCAACTATTGCTTTAGCAATCGGTATTGCAGTTGCATTAATTATTAATGCTGGCCATGGTATCGATACTTCGGCTGCTGAAGGGGCAGACGTATCAAAATACACTACTGCAGCGGCAGAACAAGACCATAGTATTGGTGCTTTTATCGGTGATATTATACCTGAAAACTTTGTAGGTGCGTTAGCTAATGGTGAATTATTACCAACATTATTTGCAGCGGTATTATTTGGCTTAGCAGCAGCAGCGTTAGGTGATAGATCCAAACCAGTTATCTCATTTTTAGAGACTGTTTCAGAGATATTCTTCAAAATTGTTGGCATGGTTATGCGTTTCTCCCCAATTGGAGCGTTCGGTGCAATGGCATTTACGATTGGTAACTTTGGTTTAGGTTCGTTACAAAGTTTAGGATTGCTTATGCTAGCTGTTTACATCACTATGTTCTTATTTGTTGTCGTTATCTTAGGATTAATTGCGAAGTTCTATGGTTTAAACATATTTAAATTTATTTCTTACATTAAACATGAAATTTTCTTAGTAGTTGGTACATCATCATCTGAGTCAGCTCTACCATCTTTAATGAAAAAATTAGAAAACATGGGATGTTCTAAATCAACAGTTGGTTTAGTAGTGCCTACAGGTTATTCATTTAACCTTGATGGAACTGCAATTTACTTATCGATGGCTGCATTATTCATTGCTCAAGCTTATAATGTTGAATTAACTTGGATTCAAATTTTGACACTTCTTGGAATACTAATGATTACTTCAAAAGGTGCAGCTGGAGTTACTGGGTCTGGTTTCATCGTATTAGCAGCAACTTTAGCAGCATTCCCGATGATTCCTGTTGAAGGGATTTTCTTACTGATCGGTGTTGACCGATTTATGTCGGAAGCTCGTGCTGTTACAAACCTAATCGGTAATGGGTTAGCGGCTGTCGTTATATCAAAATCGGAAAAAGAATTTGATGTTGCAAAATATGAACAACTTAAAGATGACAGATCACATTCTCATGCATAGGTCTCATTGATTGTCACTTTAACTTAAAAAACAACTTGCCAGAAACTTTGGTTGTACAATTTATAACGTTGGTGAATGAAAATCACCTTCTCCCGAAAGTTGGAGAAGGTGATGGAATTTCACTAGCGTTATTTTCTTTTAATAATAGAAAACAAGTGAGGTTCCCTGTAGAATTAAAGTCGACCAAAACCATCATTCAGGAGGGAATTCACTTGTCGTATTCTAATAGTATTAAATCCTTAATCGATATTCAAGACTTGAATATTACATTCGATGAAGATTGTGTAAAACAAGGGACTTATAAAGGAACAGCTTGTAAATACATTACTGGAACATTATCCTATAATCCTACGCACTGCCCGAAATGTGGTATTGAAAACAAAAACTTTACAGTTTTTAAGAACGGAACTCAATTATCGCGAATTACATTACCTCTTACCGGGGTAAATCCAACGTACTTACTCCTAAGAAAGCAACGCTTTATGTGTAAAGAATGTAACACTAGCTTTACTGCTAAAACACCAATCGTTGAGCGTAATTGTTATATTTCTAAGAATGTTAAAGTTCAAGTAATGGTTAAATCGGCAGAAGCGCAATCCTTAAAATCTATCGCTAAAGATTGTTCGATTTCACCTACAACGGTTCAACGAGTCATTGATGAAGCTGCAATACATTTTAAACCCCATCACACTAAGCTTCCGAAGCATCTTTCTTTTGACGAATTTAAATACGCAAAAGGGGCGATGGCTTTTGAATATATCAATGTGTTGAATGGTGATATTTTGGACATTCTTAATCGTCGCGATAACTTCGCAATAAAAAATCATTTCATTGCGAATTACAGCCTAACTGACCGACGAAATGTGGAAACGGTAACGATTGATATGAATGCAGGTTATGTAAGCGTCATAAAAGAACTGTTTCCAAAAGCGAAAATAATTATTGACCGGTTTTACTTAGTTCAATTAATCAATCGATCGATGAATAAGTGTCGAATCAGTGTGATGAATCAACTAAGAACTTCAGATAACGAAGACATGAAAAAGTACCGTCGACTGAAGCGTTACTGGAAGCTAATTCTCAAAAAGAAATCGGCTCTCTCTAGCGTGGAATACAAATATTACTCGCTATTCGGACAACGTCTCGAAACAAGCATCGTCGAGGAGATTTTAGCGTATGATCCAGTACTAAAAGCGAATTATGAGCTCTATCAAGCCCTTTTAAAAGCAATGGAAGAAAAGGACTTTAAAATGTTAGAATCTTGTTTAAAAAATCCTGTTCATCCGTTAATCTCTAGCTATATGAAGACAAGTATAAAAACGTTGAAGGAGCATCTTCCGTACATACATAACAGTTTTAATTATCCTTATAACAACGGCAAAATTGAAGGGATTAACAATAAAATTAAAGTATTAAATCGCGTAGCTTATGGATATAGAAATTTTATGAATTATAAAAAGCGAATTATTCTACACTTCAAACTCAAAACAACAGAACAAAAACAACCACGCTCCCAAACGGCCTAAGCCTGGTTAAGAGCGTGGTAATAATCGACTAATATTCTTCACCAACGTTATTTGACAAAGAACCGAAACTTTTTGGCAAGTTGTTTTTATACTATTTGAGCCACTTAAATAAATTGAAACGGCTCTGTATGAATTTCAGATTGAACAAATTCAACATTCAGTTTTTTGACTTTGCATAGCTGTGTCATTTTTTCGGCAACACCTTTAATCATAACTTTTTCAACATGATGACCAGGGTCTATTATATTTAATCCTAAATTTTGGGCGTCTTGTGCTACATGGAACTTAATGTCCCCTGTTACAAAAACATCTGCACCTGCCATGTTTGCAGTATAAATATACGAATTTCCGTCGCCACCAACAACTGCAATCTTTTGGATTTCTGTTTGTAATTCACCAACAACTCGTACTGCTGGAACATCCAATTTCGTTTTTACATACTCCGCAAACTGCTCCAATGTCATCGGTTGTTTTAATGTTCCAACGCGACCTAAACCCATTTGATTCGTTTCAACTGCCATTGTGTAAAAGTCGTATGCAGGCTCTTCATAAGGGTGAGCATTCAACATTGCTTTAAGTATTTTATTCTTCATTGAAGAAGGAAATACTACCTCAATCTTCACTTCTTCTGTTATTTCCATTTCGCCCACTTCACCAATATATGGGTTCGCTCCACCAAGTGCACGGAATCGACCTTGTCCATTACTAGAAAAACTACAAGCTTCATAATTCCCAATATGTCCTGCTCCAGCTTTCGCAAGTGCAGAGCGAACTGAATCTGCATGTCCATCAGGAACAAATACGGCAAGCTTCATTAAGTTCTCACTATACGTTTGCTCTAAAATCTGCCTATTTTCCAATTCTAAAGCATCGGCCAATAGATCATTTACACCACCTTCTGCAACATCTAAATTTGTATGTGCTGCATATACGGCAATATCATGTTTAATGAGTTTTTCATATAGCTTTCCGGCTGGTGTATCCGTTCTTAAATTTGATAATTTACGGAAAATAGGGGGATGATGTGCAATGATTAACTGACACCCCTTTATTATTGCTTCTTCTGCAATTTCGTCATTTACATCTAATGTCACAAGTACCTTTGTAATTGTTTTGTTTAAAGTACCAATAGCTAAACCAATTGGATCATTTTCCATACAAGCAATTTTTTTTGGAGACCAGCTTTCAAATAACTGAATAATTTCATTACCATTAGGCATCTTCACTAAATACTCTCCCTTCTACAAGTGATATTAAATGTAGTAATTCGCCACGTTTTGTCACAATATCCGGAGTTAGTTCAGCTTGATTTAGAGAGTCTAGTACACGTTTCCAGTTTTCAATTTCCTTTGTCCACTTTTTAATAAATATCTCTGACTTTTCTGAGAGGAGATGTTTACCAAGTAATATTTCTTCCTCGGACAATTGCATTTCTCCACGTTGTAAAACAATTACTTCATATATTTTTTCATCTTCTTCAAGGATAACTTCATCATAAATTGCCCACTCATTTCGGAGAGCCCATTCTCGTATAACTTTTGAATGAATATTTGGTTGCAAAATTAAACGTGTTACATTTCTAAGTGCAGAAGGATTGTTTTCTAAAATAGATACTATTAATGGGCCACCCATACCTGCAATAGTAATCGTATCTACTTTATCAGATTCATCGATTGCTTCTAAGCCATCCGCAAGTCTTACGGATATTTTATGCAATAAGCCTTCTTCCCGGACTTGTTTCACTGCAGTTTCAAAGGGCCCTTTTACTACTTCACCAGCAATGGCCTTTTTGGCTATTTTTTTGTTTATTAAATAACAAGGTAAATAAGCGTGATCACTACCTATATCTGCAACAATTGCTCCTGTTGGGACAAATGACGCAACCATTTCTAATCTTTTTGAAAGTTTTTGTGCATTCACTAAAAATTACCGCCTTTTTGTTTCGATAGCCTTATTATATTAAAAAACCTAACTTATAACCAATCCTTTGGATATAAGCCAAGTATTAATTATTGTATTAGGAAAGTAAAACATATTTTATTACATAAAAATAAATCCCTAGTCGTATAAACAACTAAGGATTTGTGAATTTGTATTATTTTAATGTAGAGATATAATCAGCTACAGCTTGTGCTTCTGCTTCATCTGTGATTACTGCAGGCATTCCACCTTGACCATTCATTACAACGTTTTTAATGTGTTCTACATCAGTAATTCCGTGTAAGTCAGGACCCATACCACCAGTTAAGTCACCACCGTGACAGCCAATACAAGAACTTTGAACGATAGCTTCACCGTCGATTGCTGCACCGCCTTCAGCAGTAGCGCCTTCTTCAGCATGTTCTCCACCGCTTGCTATTTCCTCTTGGTTACCTACGCCTTCCATAGACATAAAGAAGATAAGTCCGATACCAAATGCCATGATTAGGATATAAGGAATAATTGGATTGTTTTTCATACGTTACCCTCCCTGCTATTTCAAATCTGCTTCTATTTATTATAGAATCTAGTCAACATTATTAATTGTACTGCAATATGTTCAAAACGAAAAGCCCTAACAACAACTTTTTATATGGTCTGTAACAAATTTGACAAATGTTTGTTAGTCACTTAATATTTTCCTCGCTATAATTAATTTTTGAATCTCTGACGTACCTTCCCCAATCTCTAACAGTTTAGCATCTCTTAAATATCTTTCCACTTCGTACTCTTTCATATACCCATAACCACCATGAATTTGTATTGCCTCATCAGCGATTTCCATAGCAACTTTTGATGCATATAATTTTGCCATTGCAGCCTCTGTACTAAAAGGTCTCTCCATGTCCTTTAACCAAGATGCTTTATAAACCATATTTCTTGCAAGTTCAATTTTCAAAGCCATTTCAGCTAGTTTAAATTGCGTTACTTGGAATGTTGCTAACGTTTTACCAAATTGTTTACGTTGTTTTGAATATTGAAGCGCTTTATTATATGCAGCTTGCGCTATACCAACCGCCATCGCTGCGATTCCAATGCGACCACCATCGAGTGTCATTAAAAATTGCTTGAAGCCGTTACCCTTCTTTCCAAGCAAGTGATCTTCAGGCACCCGAACATCTTCTAGTATTAACTCAGTAGTATCTGATGCATTTAATCCCATTTTATCGTATTCAGATTTAATTGAGAAACCTTTACAATCTGTTGGTACGATAATGGCACTAATTTCTTTTTTCCCATTTTGTTGTCCGGTAATGGCAGTTAACGCTAAATGCTTTGCGAAACTTGCATTTGTAATAAAAATTTTCGTTCCATTGATTGTGTAATAACCATCTTTCAGTTGTGCTCTCGTTTCAGTACCACCTGCATCTGATCCTGCATTCGGTTCTGTAAGCCCAAAAGCTCCAAATGACTCTCCAGTACATATTGGTGTTAAATAGGTCTCCTTTTGTTTCTTGTTACCAAAAAGATGTATTGGAGCACCACCTAATGATATATGTGCAGAATAGGTGATACCTGTTGATGCACATGCTCTACTCAACTCTTCGGTAACTATGGCAAAACTAATTGTATCTGCACCTGCTCCTCCGTATTCTTCTGGGAAAGGTAAGCCCATAATCCCCATATCTGCTAATTGTTTAAACACTTCTAAGGGAAATGTCTTAGTTCGATCTCTTTCAATTGCACCTGGAGCAACTACTTCGTCCGCAAAATCTTTAATCATTTTTAATAACATATTTTGCTCTGACGATAAATCAAAATTCATTTGATTCCTCCTTTTTGAGCATGAACGTCACATTTACATTAGATATATTCATCCAGCAATTTAAATACAACTTATTTACAATACAAAAAACATGGATTGAAGTCCTTATTCGACCTCACTCCATGTTTTAATAAATGAAAAATTGATAAGCAATTAATACAATAACCCCAAGTGCTCCTGAAACTATAAAGTACATTAACCTTGTTACTAAACCGACAGCGAACCATAATATACAGTTTAAGATTAATAATAAAAATAACAGTATCTGATTATGCTCAAAATAAGTTAAACTAAACTTGACTGATACACCCAATAATAGCAGTGCTGCTATAATATGTAGTATTGGAGTAACTAAGCCTTTTTTCTTAGCAAAATATACGCCTAGACTAAAAGCAGTTAAAGCAAATATAAAACTACATATAATGACCACAGTATTAAATTGATTTAATGTAAATAACAGTACTAAAAATATAATACTAATACCAAAAATCATCCCTGTTAAAAGGTTAGTATGTCTTTTTTCCTTTGCCTTAATTGCATTTTTATAGTTAATATTTTCCACTTGCGCTACTTCGTTGCCCTCAGAGTATAATGTCATTAAAAAATCACAATAATGTTCAGGCAATAATTTGCTTTGTTTCCAAAATAGAATCTCATTTAATATAATTTGTTTTCTTTGGTTTGCCATTTAGATTCTCCAAATCGATCAAATTCCGTATATGTAAATTTTATCTTAATTATTGTTATTTTCCTATCGTCAAAAAGTAATAAACTATTCTTTTTCTATCAGCTGTATACTATCAAATTTGAACCTCGATTCTAATCTATTTTTTTACTTTTTCTACAGTATCATTTATTATAAAAAATGAAAAGACACCCAAAGGTATTACCTTAAAGCAAGAATGTTCACTCTAACTTTCGGGTATAGCACCAAATGGGTGTCTTGTAAATTATTCAAGGAAAACTCTTTATGTTTATTTTTACTCTGTCACTCACTATGCTTTAGTGACAAAAGAAGATTTTTTTTATTCTAAAAAGTCTTTTAAGCGTTTACTTCTTGAAGGATGTCTTAACTTTCTTAGAGCCTTTGCTTCGATTTGACGAATACGCTCACGTGTTACACCAAATACTTTACCCACTTCTTCAAGAGTGCGAGTTCTACCATCGTCTAACCCAAAGCGAAGACGCAATACATTTTCCTCACGATCAGTTAAAGTATCCAGCACATCTTCAAGTTGCTCCTTTAGCAATTCGTATGCAGCATGGTCAGATGGAGATTGTGCTTCATGGTCTTCAATGAAATCTCCTAAATGGGAGTCATCTTCCTCACCAATAGGTGTTTCTAATGAAACTGGTTCTTGAGCAATTTTTAGGATTTCTCGAACTTTTTCAGGAGTTAAGTCCATTTCTTCACCAATCTCTTCAGGAGTTGGTTCGCGGCCTAAATCTTGTAGTAATTGACGTTGCACACGGATTAATTTATTAATTGTTTCTACCATATGAACTGGAATTCGAATTGTACGAGCTTGGTCTGCAATTGCACGAGTAATCGCTTGACGAATCCACCATGTTGCATAAGTAGAAAACTTAAAGCCTTTTCGGTAATCGAATTTCTCAACCGCTTTGATGAGACCCATATTACCTTCTTGAATTAAATCAAGGAACAACATTCCTCGCCCAACATAACGTTTTGCAATCGAAACGACTAAACGTAAGTTTGCTTCAGCAAGACGTTTACGTGCTTCTTCATCACCTTGTTCAATACGCTCTGCTAATACAATTTCTTCATCAGCAGTTAATAAGTCTACTCTACCTATTTCTTTTAGATACATTCTTACAGGGTCGTTTATTTTAACTCCAGGAGGAACACTAAGGTCGTTTAAATCAAACTCTTCTTCACTCGCTTCTTGTTTAGATAATGCCTCTTCTTCAAATTCTTCTTTACCATTTACAGTAACTTCATGGTGTTTTTCTAAATCATCTGCAAAACCAAAAATTTCTTCATTTTCTAAATCGAATTGAGCAAGTTTAGATGAGATTTCATGCATTGAAATTTCATGTTCGTTAATTGCTTTCTCTTGGAGAAGCTTTTTCACTTCTTCTATTTTTTGATCACTAACTACTTCTTTTGAGTGTTCAGACTTGTCAGCCATAACCCTTCCTCCTTCTAACAACCAAATCAAGTTAAATTGCCGATAATGATTTTCTCAACTGAATAATTTGTTGCGCCATTTCAATCGCACGTTTATGTTCATGCATTTTCTCAGCTTCTTGAGAATCATGTATTAGTTTGTTGATTTCAGTTTTAATGCGATGTTTTTTTAAATGTTTAAGACAATCTACAATCTCTTCCTCAGCATGCTCAGGGTCACGTTCGGTCAGTGCAGCTTCCATAACAATTTTCCTCAAACTACCATCTTCTAAAATTTCTAAAAATCTTTGGTAATCTGCTGAAGAATGTTCTTCGTAAAATCCAATTAAACGGACAAAAACAGCTTTATATTCATCACGAACAAATGGTTGTGAATCATCACTATTAATGATTCGATCAACGACATCAGCTCTATTCAGCATATGCGCAAGGAGCAATCTTTCTGCCCTTTCTGTTGCTGTTAACGGTTTATTTTGACGAATACCTGTATCTACAGTTTGTGCACTTTTCTGAATGTTACGTTTAACCGTTTTTGCATTATCTGCCTCAAATTTACGAAATTGTGCATATATTGCATCTTCAGAAATATTTGTTTCACTTGCTAATTGTTTTATATATAAGTCCCTTTCAATTGGCGACTTACCAACCAGATGTTCTAAAACTTCTTGGGTATATTGCAAAACATCATTCTCAAATTGAAAATTTTTATTGCGTCTTGCATGCATCATAATGAAAGCAATATACGCATGAGGCTTGTCCAGAATTTGTTTAAATGAATCGGGACCATATTTTCGAACATATTCATCAGGATCGAGCTTTTCTGGTAATGCTGCAATTTCTACTTTTAAGTTTTCAACATGTAACATTTCAGCAGCACGTCTTGCAGCTTCCCACCCTGCATTATCACCATCATAACAAATTGTAATTTTTTCAACTAAGCGCTTAAGCTTTGTGATATGCTGTGGTGTTAAGGAAGTCCCCATCGTAGCGACGGCGTTAAATATACCAGCTTGATTAGCTGCTAAAACGTCCATAAATCCTTCCATTAACACAACTTGTCCAGTTTTTCTAATTGAACTTCTTGCTTTATCTAAGTTGTACAAGACTTGACTTTTATGAAAAATGGGAGACTCTGGACTATTTAAATATTTTGCTTCATTACTTGTTTGATGAATGATACGGCCTGAAAATGCAATTACCTTACCAAATTCATCCCGAATCGGAAACATTATACGTTCACGAAAACGATCAAAATAGGTATGATCATTTTCTTTTTTGATGATAAGCCCACTTTCAGCAATTTCATCTAATGGAAATTCTTCTCTTTGAAGCAAAATCGAAAGCGTATCCCAAGATGATAATGACCATCCTATACCATTCGTTTCGATATCTTCCCTCGTAAATCCTCTTTTAAGAAGATAATTTAGAGCTTCTTCCCCTTCTTCTGTATTCATTAACAAATGATGATAAAATTCAGTAGCAAATTGATGTGCTTTTAGCATATTTTCTTCTTTTACTGAATAATTACTTGCATTGTTATGCATACTGGAGTTTTGGACTTCCAGTTGTATCCCAACTCTGTTACCTAACTTGGCAACTGCATCTGGAAACGGAATATTTTCAATATCCATGATGAAAGTAATTGAATTTCCACCTGCACCACACCCAAAACAACGAAAAATTTGTTTTTCTTGTGAGACTGAAAAAGAAGGTGTATTTTCACCATGAAATGGGCATAATCCAAACCAGTTACGTCCTCGTTTTGTTAACTGGACATATTCGCTAATTACATCAACAATATCTGACTGTGAACGGATTTGTTCAATTACGTCCTCAGGTATCATCCCAGTCATTCCATCACCAACTTATGATAACTTAATACACAATTCGAGATATTTTTAAAAATTCCTCTAATATACGACAAAAAATATATATTCAATTAAAAATATTTCCCATAAATAATTTTGCCACAATTTTATTATTATAAAACAAATAGATTGAAAATTCCACTATTTTTTTAAAAAAAATCGATAAAAAAACCTCCTCTATTGATTTAGAGGCGGTTTTAGGTTATTACCTTGTTCAATTCTTTGTATTATCACATTCGCAGTTTCTTCTACAGCTTTATTAGTAACATCTATTACGTCACAACCGAGCTGGTTCACTATTTTATTGAAGTGTTTTAATTCTTCTTCAATTCTAGATCGTTGTGCGTAATTCGCATCGTCATTTAATCCTAATGCTTTTAATCGCTCTTTTCGAATAACATTTAATTTCTCTGGAGATATGACCAATCCGAAACATTTTTTTGGATCTACATGATATAACTCTTCAGGTGGATTAATCTCGGGTACGAGTGGTACATTAGCCACTTTATAACGTTTATGTGCTAAATATTGTGATAGCGGGGTTTTTGAAGTTCTTGAAACCCCTACTAGTACAACATCTGCTAGTAATAGTCCTCTCGGGTCTCGACCATCATCATACTTAACCGCAAATTCAACAGCTTCAATCTTTTTAAAATATTCATCATCCAGTCTATGAACAAGTCCTGCTTCTTCATTCGGCTTTTGATTTGTTTTACTCTCAAACAAATCTATTAAAGGTCCCATTAAATCAAACGCTGTTATATCATGTTGGTTGCATAAATCCATTAAATATTGGCGCATTTTTTCTTCTACTAATGTAAAAACAATTAGGGCATTCTGCTCTTTTGCTATTTCGACAATTTTATCAACATGATCAAAGCTATTAATGTGGGGGAATTTCCGAATGATTGTATTCTCAAAATTTGGTCTAAATTGTGTAATAGCAGCCTTCACTACTTGTTCACCAGTTTCACCAACAGAATCTGATACTACGTATACTTTTAAATTATCCAAAGTAGCACTCCTTATAAATCATGAGTTTCAGCTAAAGATATAAACGCTTTAGTTATATTCGTTTTTGTAAGTCTTCCAACAATTTCTAATCCACCTTCCTTTTCATTAACTACCGGAAGTGAATCGACTTGTCTCTCAATTAATTTATTTGCTGCCACAATTAAGGTGTCAGTTTTTTTACAATAAACAATATTGGGCATTCGAGTCATAATTATATGAACAGGTATATTGTTTAAATCTTGAGTACCAATACTTGTCCTTAACAAGTCCTTTCTTGAGAGAACACCTTGTAAAAACAAATCTGCATCTACAACAAATAAAGTTCCCACATCTTCTAAAAACATATGTACAATTGCATCATAAACGGTCATGTTTTCGGAGACTACAACTGGAACTGATTGGAAATCCTTCACCTTTAAATTCATCATTGAATCAGTAAGACTAGCCGTTGCTTTCTTGCCTGAATAAAAATACCCTACACGTGGTCTAGCATCTAAAAAACCAGCCATCGTTAAAATAGCTAAATCTGGTCTCAAAGTCGCTCTAGTAAGATTAAGTCGTTCAGCAATTTGTTCTCCAGTAATCGGGCCATTCTCCTTAACGATCTGCAGAATAGTGTCCTGACGTTTATTGAGTTCTATTGGACTCACCCGCCTCAAAATAATGTTATACTTAATACTTAAATATTATATACTATCTTTGCATAGATTGCATCATAAGAAAATACGCAATACAACAATATTGACACAGTTCTTAGCTTAGCATAAACTATGTGTAGTTGAATAATAAGGCAATGAGAGGATCATAAGTATCTTTTTAACAAAAGCGAGTAGGGTTCGGTGAAAGCCTACACAAAAAAGAGAAACGGCACCCTTGAGCCAGATAATTTAAAAGAGGATTTGTTCATTTGAAACATCTCGCAAGCATTCTTTCGATATTGTAAATCCGAGTGATGACAACGAATGCGAGCGCTTGACTTCAACCGAAGAGGTTGAAAAGAAAGCGCTTGTCATTCTAGGAACGAGGAGTTCAGCAACCGCAGTGAACTAAAGGTTCATGAGGATTGATGAACGACGAAGTGACAACGAATGCGAGCGCTTGACTTCAACCGAACAATCAATCAGGGTGGAACCGCGGGTAATAGCACTCGTCCCTGGGCATAACCAATTGTGCCCGGAGACGGGTGCTTTTATAAATTTTTAGGAGGATATGACAATGGCAACAAAATCAATGGAAACAATCGTAGCTCTAGCAAAGCATCGTGGATTTGTATTCCCGGGCTCTGAAATTTATGGAGGACTAGCAAATACATGGGATTACGGTCCACTAGGTGTTGAGCTAAAAAACAACGTAAAAAAGGCATGGTGGCAAAAGTTTGTACAAGAGTCTCAATATAATGTTGGTCTAGATGCTGCTATTTTAATGAACCCACGTGCATGGGTTGCTTCTGGACATGTTGGCAACTTCAACGATCCAATGATTGATTGTAAATCTTGTAAAGCTAGACATCGTGCAGATAAATTAATTGAAGAAGCTTCTTTAGAGAAAACAGGTACGGAAATCGTAGTTGATGGAATGAGCTTTGATCAAATGAAAGCTAAGATGGAAGAATTAGAAGTAACTTGTCCTGACTGTGGCAAAAATGACTTCACAGACATTCGTCAATTTAACTTAATGTTTAAAACGTTCCAAGGTGTAACAGAATCTTCATCAAACGAAATCTATCTTCGCCCGGAAACAGCTCAAGGAATTTTTGTTAACTTTAAAAACGTACAACGCTCAATGCGTAAACGAGTACCATTTGGTATTGCCCAAGTTGGTAAATCATTCCGTAATGAAATTACACCAGGTAACTTCACTTTCCGTACACGCGAGTTTGAGCAAATGGAACTAGAATTCTTCTGTAAACCTGGTGAAGACTTAGAATGGCAAAATTATTGGAAAGAATTTTGTAAAAACTGGTTGTTAAATTTAGGTATTAAAGAAGAAAGCATTCGCCTTCGTGATCACGGTGAAGAAGAATTATCCCACTATTCCAACGCAACAACAGATATCGAATTTAAATTCCCATTTGGTTGGGGTGAACTTTGGGGTATTGCTGACCGTACAGATTACGACTTAAAACAACATATGGAGCACTCAGGCGAAGATTTCACTTACATTGATCCTGTATCAAATGAACGTTACGTTCCTTATTGTATTGAACCATCATTAGGTGCAGACCGTGTAACTTTAGCATTTTTATGCGATGCTTATGATGAGGAAGAACTAGAAGGCGGCGATGTTCGAAATGTACTTCGTTTCCACCCAGCTTTAGCTCCTTTTAAAGCGGCTGTTTTACCTTTATCTAAAAAACTAGCCGACGATGCATCAGATGTTTGGGCTGAATTACGCAAATCATTCCCAGTTGACTATGATGAATCTCAATCAATCGGTA
Source organism: Lysinibacillus timonensis (assembly GCF_900291985.1). NCBI lineage: Bacteria > Bacillati > Bacillota > Bacilli > Caryophanales > Bacillaceae > Lysinibacillus > Lysinibacillus timonensis. The sequence continues at coordinate 820,701 of NZ_LT985980.1, forward strand.
AACGTTACCGTCGTCAAGATGAAATTGGTACGCCATTCTGTATCACATACGATTTCGATTCAAAAGAAGACGGCCAAGTAACAGTTCGTCACCGTGATTCTATGGAGCAGGTCCGTATGCCTATTTCAGAAGTAAAAGCTTATATTGAAAAGTATTTACAATTCTAAACATAAGGGGGTATATTTCGCGCTACTGCGAGATATACCCTCTTTTTCATTTATATGTGTATTTAGCAGCTCTTCTCTACTCCCTTTTAGACGATTTCTAATTACCTATGTTCACTGATAATACAAGTGCTTTTGCTCATTTTATCAAATTACAACTGACAGACCCCAAGTTAAATCCTCGTTCGTTTTTCATTTCTATGATTACAATTGCTATACCAATATTCAGAAATTTGAAAATTATTGATGATTATTTTTCCCAATCGGGTATATTATTGGTAGAGGGGATTTCCAGAGGGGGAGAATTATGTTCTTTCAAGTATTTGAAAAAAAAACCGCAGAAAGTGTTAATAAATTCGATTTGTACGATCAATTCCAATTCATAATTGTGACCATTTTAAAACGAGAATTACCATCGCATTATGAGGCTAATCATATCCTTTATACAGCAAATCTACGATTGGAAAAACTGAAAGAATTAGCCGCCTATCACCGAAAAAAAATTAATATGTATTCTTCTGTAGGACAATTTCATAGAGAAGCCTACGATTTTACAATTAAACAAGTAAATCAACTGGAGTTAATCATTGATTCGTATATTTCTCTTCATATAGAATCTGATCGTCAAAGAATTAATCATAGACTTAGTTTAATAGACGACAAAGTTACAATGCTTTATCAGGAACTCATTGATTATACTGAACAAGACATTCTTCCACAATTGCAAGAAACTTACTGGAACTCTTTAAAGGATGATTTAATGCCGTTACTTGCAGAATTAAGATAAGGAGGTTAGCTAATCGCTAACCTCCTTATTATCATCTGATTTTTTGCTCCTCGATAGTAATTCGGGCGTTTTCTCCAACTGATCTATAAATGACCTCGATTTTAATCGAATTCCTGTCTGTTCTTCATAAATTGTTGTCACTATTTTTTTAATAAATTTCTTCGTCTCCCTTTTTAAATCGAGTTTTCCAACTTGATCAATCGACACCATATAAAACATACGAATCAACTTTAATTGTTTTGGAGTTAGACGAATGATATAAGGATCTAAATGATAACAGCGATGACATAAAAAACCACCCTGTGAAAAGGAAAAAGCAAACTCACCGTCTACTGATCCACACGAAGCACAAGCATGTAAGATTGGTTGAACTCCAGTGTACGGTAGCAGTTTCCAATCTACAAATAAGGTAATAGCCTCAGGATCGTAACCTTCTTCAATTGCATTTAAAGCCTGTAGTAAAACATCAAAGGCAAAAGGTTCTGGTTTTCCTTCTTCAACAAGACGATCAGCTAATTCCACAATATAACTCGCATATGCAGTCGCCATAATATCTGTTTGAACATGTCGAAACGAGCTAATGTGTTCACCTTGCTGTAAAGTGCCCATTCCACTCGTTCTTTGACAAACAAACATACCATGCATAAACGTTTGAGTGACACCAGCTAGTCGGCTAGTTGGCTTTTTAGCACCTCTTGCCATTACAGCTACTTTTCCAGCTTCTCTAGTTAATAGTGTTACAATTTTATTAGACTCTCCGTATGCACGGGATTTTAACACAATGCCTTCCCATTTATGTAACAACTGCGGCACTTCCTTTAAGTAATTCAATAAATTTATTATACATGAAAAAACGGGTACCGTAGTAACTTCAACAACAAACTTAAAAAAGTTAGATGATCAAATACGATAAACAACTATAAGTTCCTTAAGTTGACCTTTATGTATATCTTCAGAAAATTAAAGAAGGAACACCTGCAGTAGGTATTCCGTTAATTAAACAACTGATATCATTTTGATTTTCGCTTCTTCATATTCCTTCTTCAATTGGTTTACTATTGTCTCTACGCGTTCTATTGACTTTATGGTTGTCACACCATGTCCAGCTGACCAGATATCTCGCCACATTTTCACTTCATTCATATGAGAGAAATCAATAGATTCTTTGGGCGTTAATTTGTTCGGATCTAGATTATTTTGTATTAGACTAGGAATAAGGAAATTTGCATGTACTCCACTGATTGCATCAGTATAAAGTACGTCTTCAATGGTAGAATTAACAAGCATTTGTTTGTATTCTGAAAATGCTACACTTTCTTCAGTGGCAATAAACTTTGTACCCATATATGAAAAATCCGCGCCCATAATCTTTGCAGCTAACACATCTTTACCGTGTGAAATCCCCCCTGCTAATACTGTGTAGCCATTCCAGAAATCACGCACGGCATCTAAAAAGGCAAATGGGTTTAAACGTCCTGCATGTCCCCCAGCACCTGCTGATACTAAAATTAAACCATCTACGCTTGCCTCCGCAGCCTTTTTCGCATGCTTTATTGTTGCAACATCTGCAAAAACTAATCCACCATAACTGTGAACTGCTTCAGTAACAACGCCAGGATGACCAAGGGATGCAATAACTATCGGTGGTTGATATTTTTTAATAAGCGCCAAATCATAGTCGTGTCGCTTATTTGTTTTGTGGGCGATAAAATTGACTGCCCAAGGTTCCGTAGGTAATGCTTCTTTTAATTGTTTTAACATTTCTTCTGCTGCTTCTTCAGTTCTTGCATTTAACATCGGAATTGAACCAACTAACCCATTTTTACTTGAAGCAATAACTAATTCTACACTTGATACTAAGAACATAGGTGCAACAATAATTGGTAATGATAATTTATCAAACAAACATATCCCCCCTATTTATCATCTATTATATTAATTCTTTCACTACGATATTTTCCCTTTATTCCCTTAGTCACTTTATTTAAAGCAAAATATTTTTACTCAAATAAAAAAATGCCTACATTAGTAGACATTTCCATCAATTAGTACTCATCTTCACGATAACCGAAATCACGTAAATGAGTTTGTTTATTACGCCAATCTTTTTGTACTTTTACCCATAACTCTAAGAACACTTTTGAGCCTAGAAGCATTTCAATATCTTTTCTCGCAAGTGTTCCAACTTCTTTTAGAATTGCTCCCCGTTTCCCAATAACAATCCCTTTTTGTGAATCACGCTCTACCATGATAGTTGCTTGAACGCGGATCATGTTTTCATTTTCATCATCACGTTTAATTTTGTCAATGACTACAGCTATTGAATGGGGTATTTCCTCGCGAGTTAGATGAAGAATTTTCTCACGAATTAACTCAGAAATGATAAAACGTTCAGGATGATCCGTCACTTGATCAGCTGGATAATATTGAGGGCCTTCTGGTAAATATTTCTCAATAGTCACTAATAATTGATCTACATTATTGCCTTCAAGAGCAGAAATTGGAATTATTTCTTTGAACGGGAATTTCTCCTTGTATGAGCTGATGAAAGCAGCTAATTGATCTGGATGCACTTTATCTATTTTATTGACCACTAGGAACACTGGTGTTGAATTCCCTTCTAACATCTCTAAAATAAACTCATCGCCTTTGCCTAGTTCTTGTTCAGCATTCACCATGAACATAACTAAATCAACTTCACGTAATGTATTTTTTGTCACTTTAAACATAAACTCACCTAGTTTATGTTTTGGTTTGTGGATACCTGGCGTATCAATAAATATCATTTGGCTTTCATCTCGTGTTAATACACCCTGAATTTTATTACGAGTTGTTTGTGGTTTATCGGACATGATTGCAATTTTTTGACCAATAACTCTGTTTAAAAACGTTGATTTTCCTACATTAGGTCTTCCGATAATTGATATAAATCCTGACTTATAGCTTTGTTTTTCCTGCTGCATAATCTAAATCCTCCGGTGTAAAGGCGAAAGGAATAAGTTCGCCAACTGTTGTTTGTTGTATATCTCCTTTAAGGTTTGTTAAGTAAACTGGCATACTTGGATGACAAAATTCACTCATTACTTGTCGACATGCACCACAAGGAGCACACGGTCCATCTGTATCGGCAACAACTGCAATTGCTTTAAATGTTGTTACACCTTCTGAAACAGCCTTAAAGAAAGCTGTCCGTTCTGCGCAATTAGTCATACTGTACCCAGCGTTTTCTATGTTACAACCATGGTATACTTTACCATCTTCACTTAAAAGAGCAGCACCAACTGGAAATTTCGAGTATGGTACATATGCTTTCTCTCTAGCTTCTTTTGATTCGTTAATTAAAGCACTCATATCTACTGACATATAAGTAGAATCCCCCCTTTTTATTGTTAAACTGTTAAAACCATTTAGGAATAAATATGAGTAGACCAATAATTACACTTACAAGTGCAAAAATTAGTACTGCACCAGCTGCAATATCTTTTGCTTGTTTCGCCAATGGATGGATGTTAGGAGATGCTAAGTCTACAACGCTTTCTATTGCACTATTAATCATTTCCGCACCTATTATTAAGGCGATTGTTAATATAATAATAAGCCATTCAGTAGTAGTGAGTCCTGTAATTAGCCCTAGTAAAATAACAATCATCCCACTAGCAAAATGTATACGCATATTTTGTTGTTTTAGACTCGTAATAATACCTTGAATTGCATACCCAAATGATTTGAAAAGCTTAATCAAATCCATTTAATCACGACCTAGGCCGTATGAAGTTAAAATCTCATTTTGTTTACCGAACATTACTTTCTCATCTTCTGGTGTCATATGATCGTATCCTAATAAGTGTAAAAAACCATGTACAGCTAAGAATCCTAATTCCCTTTCAAATGAATGCCCGTATTCTTCAGCCTGAACTTTTGTTCGGTCTATTGAAATAATAATATCTCCTAAAATGCGAGGCATATCTTCGCCAATAATTTCAACTTCTCCTTCACCGAGTTCTTCTAATGCAAAGGAAATAACATCTGTTGGTTGATCCTTATCACGATATGTTTTATTAATTTCATGAATAGCCTCGTTTGTTACAAAGGTAATTGAAACTTCACTACCATCCTCAATTGCCTCAACTGTTGCAGCATGTTGAATTAGTCTTTCCACTAATTCGATATGCTCTTCTTTGACTTCATTTGTTTCGTCTAAAAAATCGATATGAATACTCATGCTTTCCTCCAGTGAAAGATTTTCATTAACCCTCTTTTGGGTATTCAATTCTTGAGTGGAATATTCCATTTAATGTTTCACAAAATACTTCTTCTATAATCTTTAATTCTTTGATTGAAATATCACATTCGTCGAATTGGTTTTCTTGCACACGTCCTTGAATAATTGACTTTACCAGTTCGCGCACCTTTTCTGCGTTTGGATTTTTCATTGATCTGACTGCTGCTTCAACGCTATCTGCAATGCTTATAACAGCAGCTTCTTTCGTCTGTGGTTTTGGTCCTGGATATGAGAATAATTCTTCGTCAATCTCATTACCTAATTCTTTCGCTTTGTGCAGGAAGAATTTTAATGTACTTGTCCCATGATGCTGTAATGCAATATCAATAATTTCTTTTGGCATTTTATGTCGTCTTAACAGTTCTGCACCATCCGTCGTATGGGCAATAATAATTTCCGCACTCCGTTCAGGGGCTAATGAATCATGCGGATTAATACCTGACATTTGATTCTCAATAAAGAATGCAGGTCGTCTCGTTTTACCAACATCATGATAATAACATCCAACACGAGCAAGTAATCCATCAGCGTCGATTGCTTCACATGCAGCTTCTGCTAAATTCGCAACCATAATACTGTGGTGATAAGTCCCAGGTGTTTCTGTTAAAAGCTTTTTTAGTAATGGATGGTTTGGATTAGATAATTCAATCAATCTCATTGTCGACAATAATCCAAATGCTGATTCAAAGAATGGTAATAATCCCATTGTTAAAGCACCAGATAATAAGCCCGAAACTAGTGCTGCAATACCATAAAATAACAGTTCGAAAAATCCGTAATCTGTTTGAATCATTAATAAGTAAAAGGCAATAAAAGCCATATTTACAATAGCAACTACGCCGCAAGCTTTTAGTAAATCCGACCTTTTCTCAATACTACGCATAAAGAATATACTAGCGAATCCACCAAATATAATGTAAAGAGCAATATCCATTTGTAAAACTGCCGCATAACCTTCATGAAAAATTACGCCAGCTGATGTACCAATTAATATAGTTACTAAACTTGCCACTTTATCGTTTGATAATAAACGAACTAACATAGTGGCTAACGCTGTTGGATAAAGGAAAGCAATTTTCACATCAAATTCATCCACAAGTAGACTTATTAGTTCCATCATTATGATAGACAAAGAATAAACAATAGAGGTTACCAGCACAGCGTTCCTCTTTTTTGTTATCTCCATTTTTGAGCGGTCAAATAAAATATATAAAAATGACATTTGGATTAATATGAGTATAATAAGTCCAAAAATTGGATTCAAAGATGAATGATTATTTAACATTCCCAATAGTTCTAACTGACGATATACTTCACGATCTACTAATTCGCCTTCAGTAACGATGATTTGTCCTTGTAAAATACGCGTAGGTTCTACAGCTTCGCGTGCTTGTTTAATCATTTCATCTGTTTTTGCCTGATCTAAAAATTCAGTCTCAACAATTGCGGCACGCGCTATTACTATTGACGCATTAAGTATTGACTCGTCAATATTCACATTTTGACGTAGACTATTTTCTACTTCATTTCTTGCAGTATTAAGTTGTTCTTTGCGAATCGGGTTTTCTAACTTTGCTTTTACTAAGGACTGGACCGTATTCAACGCGATTTGTAAATCAGATTTGTCAACCGTTAATAAGGACCATAAGTGGTCATCTGAAAAGTTTAGTAAAGATTGACTCTCTGTTATTTCAGATAACTTTTCCCTTAGTTGTTCAACTTGCTCTTGTTTTGTCAATGGATGCTTTACTTCCCCAACATCACCTTGCTCCTCAACAACCGAACTTTTCGCTTCAATATCTGTACGCAAGTCCATTACAATGTCAAATAAAGATGTCACCAATTCGACCCTATGTTCTGCAGTCTCTTCATTAAAGTAGTAAACAGGTTCCACAGCACTTTCTGCCTCATCACGGTCTTGTTCTGTTTTAATCGTATCTTCTACCGTTTTTACAGAACGAATGGTATCAGGTGCTAATTCGAATGTTTCAATATCATATGTTACTCCTCTTACATTTTCAAACATTAAGAAAAATTGGAGTATACCTGTTAGTAAAAGGATAATAACTAAAAATCCTTTGAAATTCAGATCATTTAAGAAGCTCTTATAGTGCATATTTTTACGCACCCCCAATTGTATATATATATTAGTTTACCAATTAATCGCGATAATTTCATTGTTTGAGAGAAAACTTATCGTAATTGTAATAAAATAGAAAAAATGTGTACGTATACGCACACATTTTCTAATCTTTTATACTCTGGATAATTGTTATTTACAGTTCTTGTTCAGTATATGCATGAATTATTTTTGCAACTAGCGGATGACGTACAACATCCCCTGCTTCTAACGTTTGAAAATGAATATCTTTAACGTATTTTAAAGTACGTTCTGCTACAATTAAACCCGATTCAGTATTTTTAGGTAAATCTATTTGTGATTTATCGCCAGTAATCACCATCTTAGACCCAAAACCTAAACGAGTTAAAAACATTTTCATTTGAGCATGGGTCGTGTTTTGCGCTTCATCTAAAATAACAAATGCATCATCAAGTGTGCGACCGCGCATATATGCAAGAGGTGCGATTTCAATCGTTCCACGCTCGATTAATCGTTGTGTTTGTTCCGCACCATATATATCATGTAAAGCGTCATACAGAGGTCGCAAATAAGGGTCTACCTTTTCCTTTAAATCTCCTGGTAAGAATCCTAATGATTCTCCAGCTTCAACAGCAGGACGTGTTAATATAATACGTTTTACATGTCCATTCTTTAGCGCTTGAGTAGCCATTACAACAGCTAAATAGGTTTTACCCGTACCTGCAGGTCCGATACCGAAAACTAGATCACGGTGGCGAATGGCTTTTATGTATTCGCGCTGCCCAATCGTTTTCGCTCGGATCGGTATACCTTTATTGTTACGTGCAATTTCTTCCTCATATAATTCTGCAAAATACTCAATCGTCCCTTTACTAACCATTTCTATAGCGGTTGCAACATCACGTAAATCGATATTAATACCTTTTCTAATTACTTTAAGAAGTGCATGAAGAAGTTCTGTCACATGCTTTTTCGGTTCTTCTTCTCCACTTACTTGGATTACCTCGCCACGAGTAATGATTTGAACATTAAAAGTTTCCTCTATCAACTTGATATTTGCATCTCTCATTCCAAGTAACATAACAGCTTCATTTGGATTCTCAACTTGTAGTACCGACATTTGTTCTGACATTCCATCATTCTCCTTGTTCTGCTGATTCTCCTTGTTCTTCCTGTTGTTCTTCATTTTGGATAGGATATGGTTTTGCAATGTTTTCATTTACCAAAAATAGGACTTTCCCTTTCACTTTATCACCATCGAAGCTGACGTGCAAAATGTTTTCCTTTTTTATAATTGTTTTTGGAGGCAAAGATTTTAAAATTTTTTCGTGCAAGAGTGGCAAAATAAATGATTCGATTTGGTCTTCTGTAATTTCTTGCTTTGAAGTAATGTACTCTTGAGTTTCTTTGATTTCCACAAATCTTGAAAGCCACCCGGGTAAATCGACTTCTTGAAACGATGTTACCTGCTCCTTTTCATCATTAATTTTAAAATTAATGGACCATTTTCTTTCAGTTGCAGAAATAAATTGGACATTCTTTGGAATTGCAAACTCCGTTTCTAACCAATAATCCGCATAAACTTCACCTACAGCACCAATCGCAACAGATTTATCACCCACTGTAATAACCCCTGATACAAGGGTATCACCTTCGTAGACTGTTGTATTCGGCATGACACGACGTTCTCCGCTTGATAATACGAAATGTGTTATAACACCGCTTTTAGCAGCAACTAAATGATTTAACTGTTCACCCTTTTCACCTTTTGTATTTGTAATCGGAGCTAGTTGTGGTACAATCGTCATCTTACTGCCTTCCTTAAATATATGGACCCACGAAAGGTCTCTCAAGTCCTCCATTATGGTTTGCCTTATTACAAAGTCAGATTCTATATAATTTTTAAAGGCTGGACTATTAAGAGTTAATTTCTCCTCAATAACCTTTTCGACTGCAACTCTTAATTCAGGTGTCTCAGCTTGTACCTCGACCTTCCAAACGAATTGTGAAGAAATAATAGGTATGATAATGAGCATTAACAAACCAATTAACGTTCCCATTTCTTTTTGAAAAATTCTTGATGTCTGTAAGTAGCGGATTTTTAATTTTAATTGATATTTTTTTCTCGTGGCACGAATAATCTTTACATCTTTCCTTGTTACCTCAAAACGAACTTCGTTATTTGCAATAACTAAATTTTTTATTTTAACTTTTTTTTGTTGAAGTGAAGAGATGAAAGGATGTACACGATTATTTTTACTAATTTTTATTTCAACAGGGCGATTATCTAAAATCATAATGAATCCCCCTGTTTTTTCATTTCTATACTTTGTAAATCCTCTACGCGTATTATTAGTTCTTCCACTTTTAACACATCAATATGTACTTTTTTTGCTTTTACATGTATACGAAAGTGCTCATACATAAAAGCGCAATGATGTTCAGAGGCTTCTAGAAATTTATACTTTCCTATTATTTTTAATTCATTACAGTTAAATAATTCGAATAAAGGTTCTGTTTGGAACAGCTTCTTCAAATAAAAATGCCCCCTTTCGCAAAAGTATATGCATTGCGATAAGGGGACATGATTTAAAATGTTATCTTTGTTTTGCTTTTGGTGGAGCAATGATTTCAGAAGTAATAATAGCTTGTATTAAAGCTTGTTTAGAAGTTGGGACGAAGGAACCTATTTCCGTTTGTTTAATTACGTCTTCATTCACTATTTCGTTCCTCTTCTTGGATGATCGACCTTCATCCAGAGCGGGCCTACTTTCACGACCATTTTTAGGCAAGGTAGAATTTGAATGACTAAGAATCGGCTCTGTTTGTATAGTAGGTTCAACAGCATCTTTTTTATAATCAGGTTCTCTGAAAACTTCTTGAGGTTCTTTATTTTTTTCGTTTAATTGCTCAAATACTTCCTTAGCAAAATCCTCTAATGTCTTCACCGTTGTCTTTGTTTTCTCCGGTTCCATTTTTGAATGAGGATATTGTTCGAAAGATGTTGTATTTGGCTTATTATTAAAAGGAGGCATAGGCTTTTGATCGTTCTTTTTACTATTAGACATTACCGCACCTATGATGCCAAATATAATCATCATAATTAAGCCTTCCACGTATTCGAACACTCCCTTCTAGGGCTGCATTTCACTATTTTTGAGGTGTATCTGGTTTATCGTTGGATACTTTTGCAATAGAGTCACGCATTGATGTATCCGCTTGGATGTTTTTATAATTCATATAATCCATAATACCAAAATTACCTGAACGTAAAGCTTCAGAGATGGCCATTGGTACTTCAGCTTCGGCTTCAACTACTTTTGCCTTCATCTCTTGAACACGTGCAATCATCTCTTGTTCTTGTGCTACCGCCATAGCACGACGTTCTTCTGCTTTTGCTTGAGCAATATTTTTATCTGCTTGCGCTTGTTCAATTTGTAACTCTGCACCGATATTTTTACCTATATCAACATCTGCAATGTCAATGGATAGGATTTCAAATGCAGTACCAGAATCAAGTCCTTTCGCAAGGACTGTACGGGAAATCATATCTGGATTTTCCAATACATCTGTATGTCTTTGTGAACTACCAATCGTAGATACAATCCCTTCACCCACACGAGCAATAATTGTATCCTCTCCAGCACCTCCGACTAATCGTTCAATATTTGCTCGAACAGTAATACGTGCTCTTGCTTTTACTTCAATTCCATTCATAGCCATACCAGCTATAAACGGTGTTTCAATAACCTTTGGATTAACAGACATTTGAACAGCTTCCAAGACGTCACGCCCAGCTAAGTCGATTGCTGCACAACGTTCGAATGGTAATTCAATATTTGCACGGTGAGCTGCAATTAGTGCATTCACAACACGGTCAACATTACCACCTGCTAAATAGTGCGATTCTAATTGGTTGATTGAGACATCTAATCCTGCTTTATGTGCTTTAATTAAAGGATTTACAATACGTGATGGAATAACTCGACGTAACCTCATACCAATTAATGTAAAAATACTAACTTTTACACCTGCCGCTAGGGCACTAATCCACAGTGCAACTGGGACTAACGTAAAAAATACTGATAAAACAATAATTGCGAGTACAACTATTACGATCAAACTTAATGTTCCTGCATCTTCAAAAATTGCCATTTCAATTCATCTCCTTTTTTAATTCTCTCACGACTATACGTGATCCTTCCACTCTAATAATTTCAACTTTCTTATTTGAATTGATGTAACTACCTTCTGATACAACATCAAGTCTATCATTTTCGACTTGTATTGTACCAGCTGGGCGTAATGGAGTTAGTGTTTCGCCCACTTTCCCCAGAAGTTCGGTACGATTTTCATTTGAAACGTATCCTTCTTCTGTAGTCGTTGCATCTCTTAAAACAAGCTTACTAAAGAAGTGAAGATTTTTCCCAAGGAATTTCATCATAATCACCATTCCTATCACTGCAATAAACATTGCAATTAAAATTGAATACGCCATATGGACAAAGCTCTCTCCTGCAAATAACAAACTAATGATGACAAGGGCTCCTCCAATAAGACCTACGATTCCACCAGGTATAAATAGCTCACCGACTAGCAAGGCAAATCCAATTATAAATAGCAAGATGGATTCATAACCTGCAAATCCAGCAACCATGTGACCAAAGTAGAACAGAGCCAAAGAACTTAAACCTGCAATACCTGGTAATCCAAATCCAGGTGAAAATAGCTCAATTGTCAACCCTAAAGTTGCGATTGTGATTAATAATGTAACAACAATCGGATTTGTAATAAATCTAGCAAAATTTTCAGCAAAAGTAGGCTCCACTTCTACTACCTTACTATTAGCTAATCCTGCTTTATTTAGTACATCGTCTAAATTTTTTGCAGTTCCCTCTGAATATTTCACTTCTACAGCTTCATCAGCTGTTAACGTCAACAATTTACCTTGCGGAGCTCGATATTCCGGTAAATTAATTGCAGGATCTGCCATAGCAACTGCATACTTCGGATTTCTACCAGAGCTTTCAGCTGCCGTTTGCATTTTCGCTTTCCATGCACTGTTTGATTTTGCATCAGCCATATTACCTTCAGCATCAATTATTGCTGCTGCACCAATTGTACCATTAGGCACCATATAGATTTGATCTGCATGTAGAGCTAAATAAGCACCTGCTGATAAAGCATTCGAGTTAATGAACGCAATAATTTCAGGATCAGTCTTCTGCATTAAATCTGCGATATCATATGCAGCATCTACATAGCCACCTGGAGTATGTATTTCAAGTATGATGGCATCTGCGTTATTGTTAGTTGCATCTTTGAATGCCCTTTCAAGAAAAGCATAAAGCCCTTTTTCTACTTGGTTTTCTAAAGGGACATGGTAAACAGTCCCACTGGCGAATGCTTGAATATTTGGGAAAAGTAACATAAAAGCAAAAGTAAATAAAATGATCCAATTAAATCGTTTCATTTCCACATTAACTCCTCACTCGCAACGTTATAGTACATTTACGATTTAATATGAAAAAGGTTTCAAAAATGTTCTTTCAATTTTATTTTACACGTTTTACATATGTATAATAGATTAATTTTTGTTAAAGATATATAAAAATGCAAAATACCCTAGTATTTACTAAGTAAATACTAGGGTATATCATTTTTAACATAGTGAATCAAAAAAATTGCGTGTTATGAACGTAGGGATTGACAGGAAAAAATTACCACTTACGTTTACGTGCAGCTTCTGATTTCTTTTTGCGTTTTACGCTTGGTTTTTCATAAAATTCGCGTTTTCTAACCTCTTGAATAGTACCACTTTTAGATACAGTACGTTTGAAGCGGCGAAGAGCATCTTCAAGCGATTCGTTTTTTCTAACGACAGTTTTTGACATCTCTCTTTCCCTCCCTCCGAACACACGTCAATACACTTTACGATTGATCGCTATCGTAGTTGTGTACTAAAGAATTATATCGTAACAAAAATGCCTAGTCAATAGAAAGAAGACAAATACATGTCCACTTTTTTAAAATATTTTTTTAACAATTAGGAATAAGCCATTTAGTAGTTCGAATCTGTAGATAAACCATTCATGATAGCAACTCCTGAACTTGCACCGATTCTGGTTGCACCTGCTTGAATCATGTTTTCCAGATCTTCTAAACTACGAACCCCACCAGAAGCTTTTACACCTACTGATGACCCTACAATCTTTCTCATTAATGCTACATCTTCTACTGTTGCCCCACCCGTTGAAAAGCCTGTTGAAGTTTTTACAAAATGGGCACCTGCCTCTACAGACAATTCACAAGCTTTTACTTTTTCTTCCTCAGTTAATAAGCAAGTCTCAATAATAACTTTTACTAATGTACCATTTGCAGCTTTTACAACTTCTCTAATATCGTTTAAAACAACATCATGTTGTTGATCTTTTAATGCACCAATATTAATAACCATATCAATTTCTGTAGCACCGTTCGAGATTGCATCAGTTGTTTCAAAAGCCTTTACTTTCGAAGTTGTAGCACCTAGAGGAAATCCGATAACTGTACAAACCTTTACTTCTGATCCTGCTAATTTTTCTGCACACAATTTTACCCATGTAGGATTTACACATACTGATGCAAATTTATATTGTAATGCCTCATTACATAACTTTTCAATTTGTTCTTGTGTCGTATCTGCTTTCAGTAAAGTATGATCGATTAATGCAGCATAATTTGTTGCCATGTTTTATTACTCCCTTTTTCTTCATGATAATATTACGTACTTTAAATATACCATTATTTTGAATGAAGTTAAAATTATGAAAAATTATGATATCTTGGTATAAGAAAAAAAGCCGGTAAAACCCTAGAAAAGGATTTTACAGACTTTTTTATTGAACTTGTTCTTCTAATACGCGAACAAATTGACCTTCGTTATACGGATATCCGCATTTAGTAATTTTTACTTTTACTAACTTCCCTATCATTTCTTCGCTACCTTCAAACACAACTCGCAGGTAATTGTCAGTATATCCTACGATTAGGTTTTCCTGATTTCCTTCTTTCATGTGTTCTTCAGGAATTACTTCTAATACTTCACCTTCAAAACGAGAAGCATATTCTTTTGCTAATTGATCATTTAAAGTAATTAAACGATGAACACGTTCAGTTTTCACATCTTCGTCAACTTGGTCTTCCATACGTGCTGCTGGAGTTCCTGTACGTTTTGAGAATGGGAATACATGAAGTTCTGCAAACTTATGTTTAGCAATAAAATTATAGGTTTCCATAAACTCTTCTTCAGTCTCTCCCGGGAAACCAACAATAACGTCAGAAGTAATAGCTAAATCTGGTAAAGCATCGTTTAATTTACGGAGTCTTTCTGCGAAGAAGTCCATTGTATATTTACGGCGCATTCTTTTTAATACTGTGTCTGACCCAGATTGAATAGGGATATGCAAATGACGAACAACAATATTTGAGTTTTTTAATACGTCAATTACTTCATCTGTTAATTGTGAAGCTTCAATAGATGAAATACGTAGACGTTTAATACCTCTTACTTGAGTTTCAAGATCACGAAGTAATTGTGCAAGATTATAGTCTTTTAAATCTTGACCGTAACCACCAGTATGAATACCAGTCAACACAATTTCAAGGTATCCAGCATCAACAAGTTGTTGCGCTTGTTTAATTACTTCTTGTGGGTCACGAGAACGCATTAGACCACGTGCCCATGGAATAATACAAAAAGTACAGAAGTTGTTACAGCCTTCTTGAATTTTTAAAGAAGCACGAGTACGGTCTGTAAAATAAGGTACATCAAGTTCTTCATAAACACGGTTCTTCATTATATTACGAACCGCGTTAATCGGTTGTCTTTCTCTCTTATACTCATCAATATATCCAAGCATTTTTTGACGGTCTTGAGTTCCAACAACAATATCCACACCAGGTATAGCCATAATTTCTGCAGGTGATGTTTGTGCATAACATCCTGTTACACAAATTACTGCATCAGGGTTTTGCCTAACTGCTCGACGAATAACTTGACGAGATTTTTTATCTCCTGTATTTGTCACAGTACATGTATTTATCACATAAACATCTGCTTGATGTTCAAAATCAGTACGTTCATAACCTTGTTCCTTAAATAGTTGCCAGATTGCTTCTGTTTCGTAATGATTTACTTTGCAACCTAATGTATGAAAAGCCACTGTTGCCAAGGCTAGTACACCTCTTTCATTCAAATTCATATGAAATAGCAGAAAGTGCATATAGTGGTGCTGTTTCTGCTCTTAATATTCGCGGACCGAGGGACATCGTTTCAGCTCCTGCTTTAAGAAAGCTATCTGCCTCGTCACGAGAAATCCCACCTTCAGGGCCAAAAATCATCAAAATAGACTTCAATTCATTATCATACACCTTTTTTAACTTATCCGCAAATCTTGTTCGCATTTCGCTCTTTGCATCTTCTTCATCCGCAATAAAAACCGCATCATATTTTTCCATGAGTGAGAGTAATTGTTTGAATGAAAGAGGATTAAAAATTTCCGGTACATAAGTACGATGAGATTGTTCAGCAGCTTCCAATGCAATCTTCTGTAAGCGTTCTGTTTTTTTCTCACTTTTCTTATCATCCCATTTCACAATAGACCGCTCGGCTTTATATGGGATAAGTGCATGCATACCAAGTTCTGTTGCTTTTTGAGCAATAAATTCTAGTTTATCACCTTTTGGTAGCCCACATGCAATATCTACTTGTATTGGTAGCTCTGGCGATGGTATCGTATTACCTGTTTGTTTCACTGAAACCTCCTGATCAATCGAGATCGAGATAATTTCACATATGTATGCAATTTGAGATACTACTGCAACGATATGGTCCCCCACTTCCATACGCATTACTTTCGATATGTGACGTGCACTCTCTCCAGTAATTATCAGTTCATTTTGTTCGTTAAATACTCCATCTACAAAATATCGTTGCATTTCAAACCTCCGTAGATTTTATTGCTTTGCCTTAGACTTTATATTCTACATAATTGCTAATTTTATAGACAAAACACCTATATATAAGATGAAGGCTGTTGATAATAAAAATATTATCATCCAGCCTTTATTGTTTATAATCTAAGGTCTGGAAGCAATAATTGCTACCCAGTCCTCCATCATTAGAACTTCATCAATAATAAATCCTGAATTTTCTAACGCTTCCTTTACCTCTTCTTTTTTAAAGTTAATAATTCCTGAGGTAATATATTTCCCACCAGGCTTTACAATTGAAAAAGCATCGTCTGTAAATGTAAGAATAATTTCAGCAAGAAGGTTTCCAACAACTACATCAGCTGCTTCTTTAACTGTATCTAGTAAATTACCATGGAATACCTCTACGACTGTATCAACTTTGTTGAGAGATATGTTTTCTCGTGCAGCCTTGACAGCAACTTCATCTAAATCTAGCGCGTGTACTTTATTAGCTCCTAATAAGGCAGCACCAATTGAAAGGACACCTGAACCAGTACCAACATCTACTACTGTATCCCCCTCTTTTACAAACTTTTCTAAAGCTTGCAAACACATAACGGTTGTAGGGTGTGTTCCCGTTCCAAAAGCCATTCCAGGATCTAATTCAATGATTAATTCATCAGTGTTAACTGGAGTATAGTCTTCCCATGTTGGAACAATTGTAAACCGTTCTGAGATCTTTACAGGATGATAGTATTGCTTCCAAGCTGTTGCCCAATCTTCTTCATCTACTACAGAAGTTTTAAGTAGTTGATCACCAATATTAATATCAAAGTTTTTAAGATTCGCTATTGCAAGCTTAATTTCCTCAACAGTTTCAGCTAGAAAGCTTGAAGCAGGTAAATAGGCTTTTACAACAACACCATTTGTTGGGTAATCTTTTGGGTTTAATTCATATATCTCTCCAAATTGATTTACCCTCTCTTTATCTACCTCTTTTGAATCCTCTATAACAACACCACTGGCTCCTGCTTCATGAAAAACGTTCGATACAGCTTCTACCGCTTCATTTGTTGTTAACAATGAAATTTCAGTCCATTTCACTTGCCTTCAGCTCCTCTGAAAATGATATTAGCAACTCAATTTTTATTGTTTTTTAATTGATTACTACTAGATTGTTCGTTATTCTATTCACCTTTGAATGTCTTCTTAATTCTATCAAAAAGCGAACTCCCATGTTCTTCAGGAATATCACCACTTATTTCTGCAAAATCTCTTAATAATTGTTTTTGTTTTTCTGTTAATTTTGTAGGTGTTACAACTCTAACGATAACGTATTGATGTCCTTGACCATACCCATGGACATTTTTAACCCCTTTATCTTTAATACGGAATTTCTCACCTGATTGCGTTCCAGCAGGTATTTTTAGTTTAACTTTTCCATGGATCGTTGGTACCTCAATTTCATCGCCTAAAGCTGCTTGTGGGAAAGTTAATTTCAGTTCAAAGTATATATCGTCGCCATCTCTTTCGAAGTATTCATGGTCTTGTACGTTAAATAAAATATATAAATCTCCTGCAGGACCACCATTTCTTCCTGCTTCCCCTTGGCCTGATACACGTAATTGTTGACCATCATCTACACCAGCTGGTATGGTTACTTTGATTTTCTTACGTTTTTGAACAGTACCTGCACCACGGCAAGTAGTACATTTCTCTATAATAATTTTACCTTTACCTTGACAAGTAGTACATGTTCGGCGGTTCACAACACGACCAAATGGTGTATCAACTGCTTGGTTAATTTGTCCTGCACCATTACATGTTGTACACGTTTTAGGTGACGTCCCTGGTTTTGCACCAGAACCACTACAAGTATCACATGTCTCTTCTCTTGGTATTTCAATTTCGGTTTGTTTTCCGAAAACGGCATCCTCAAACGAAACTTTCATACGGTATTGAAGATCATCGCCTTTTCGTGGTGCATTTGGATCTGAACGTCGACTTCCTCCACCAAAGAACGAACTGAAAATATCATCGAAACCGCCAAAACCGGAAAAACCTTCGCCAAATCCACCACTTGGACCTTCGTGACCAAATTGGTCATACTGGGAACGCTTAGTATCATCACTTAATACTTCGTATGCTTCAGCAATTTCTTTAAACTTCTCATCTGCCCCAGGCTCTTTGTTGAGATCTGGATGATATTGTTTAGATAATTTGCGGTAAGCTTTTTTTATTTCATCTTTACTAGCACCTTTACTAACTCCAAGTATTTCATAATAATCGCGTTTACTCATCGTTCACACTCCGCTCTATATACATAACGTTAATTGTAGCATAATTTAATAAAAAGCTCTGTTAATTAATTTCATTTATAATTGTACATTATTCCTCTCGTTTGCCATAAAGTTTCAGCCTTCAAAAGTTTAGCTCTGCACGCTCTACTTTTCTTTGTCTAGTTCCGCGTGCTAGCCTCTTCGGTAACTTCGCTTCTACCAATGAAGGCATAAAGTGCCTTCATTGGTAGAGGCTCCAGTGCCTTCAGAAGCAAAGCTTGCACGCTCTACTTTTCTATTTACAATGAAAAAGTCAAAGTCCGATTTCGGCTTTGACTTTTCATTTGAATAAGTACTATATCTTCAATAGTTTTCCTAACTACACTTCCACCAATCAAAGGCGGATTTTGTGCCTTCAGAAGCTTAACTCAGCACGCTCTACTTTTCCAATTATTTATCGTCTTTTACTTCTTCAAAGTCTGCATCTACAACACCGTCATCTTTTTTATCAGTGTTTGAACCAGCTTCACCTTGTGCAGCTTGTGCAGCAGCTGCTGCTTGTTCATAGACTTTCATTACAAGAGGTTGTAATACCCCTTCTAATTTTTCTTTAGACGATTTAATACCTTCTAGTTCACCAGCTTCTAACGCTTTTTTCAATTCTTCTTTCGCATCTTCAACTGATTTTTTCTCGTCTTCTGTAATTTGTTCACCAAGATCAGCGATTGTTTTATCGACCTGGAATACTAATTGGTCTGCTTCATTGCGAAGTTCTGCTTCTTCTTTACGCTTAGCATCTGCTTCTGCATTAGCCTCTGCATCTTTAACCATACGTTCAATCTCTTCGTCAGTTAAACCAGAATCTGATTGAATAACAATTGTTTGTTCTTTCTGAGTGCCTAAATCTTTAGCTTTTACAGAAACAATACCGTTTTTATCAATATCGAATGTTACTTCGATTTGTGGAATTCCACGTGGAGCCGGTGGAATATCCGTTAATTGGAAACGACCTAATGTTTTATTATCAGCAGCCATTGGTCGCTCACCTTGTAGAACATGAATGTCAACAGCTGGTTGATTATCTGCTGCTGTTGAGAATACTTGAGATTTTGATGTTGGGATTGTTGTATTACGTTCAATTAATTTTGTGAATACGCCACCCATTGTTTCAATACCAAGCGATAGAGGTGTTACGTCTAATAACACGATATCTTTAACATCACCAGTTAACACTCCACCTTGTACTGCAGCACCCATTGCTACTACTTCATCTGGGTTAACGCCACGATGTGGTTCTTTACCTGTTTCATTTTTAATTGCATCTTGTACGGCAGGAATTCTTGTTGAACCACCTACTAAAATAACTTTATCTAAATCTGAAGCTGAAAGACCAGCGTCTTTTAAAGCTTGACGAGTCGGAACAATTGTACGCTCTACAAGATCACGTGTAATTTCATCAAATTTTGCACGAGTTAAGTTAACTTCTAAGTGAAGTGGACCATCTGCCCCTGCCGTAATGAATGGTAATGATATTTGAGTAGAAGTTACACCTGATAAGTCTTTTTTCGCTTTTTCAGCTGCATCTTTTAAACGTTGCATTGCCATTTTGTCTTTTGATAGATCAATTGCGTTTTCTTTCTTGAATTCTTCTACTAGATAGTCGATGACTTTTTGGTCGAAATCGTCTCCACCAAGTTTATTGTCACCAGCTGTTGCAAGAACTTCAAAAACGCCATCTCCTAATTCAAGAATAGATACGTCAAAAGTACCTCCACCAAGGTCAAACACTAGAATTTTTTGGTCTACATCTTGTTTATCTAAACCGTATGCTAGAGCTGCCGCTGTAGGCTCGTTGATAATACGTTCAACTTCAAGTCCAGCAATTTTACCAGCATCTTTTGTTGCTTGACGTTGAGCATCGTTAAAGTATGCAGGAACCGTAATAACTGCTTTCGTTACTTTTTCACCTAAATAATCTTCTGCATAACCTTTTAAGTATTGAAGTATCATTGCAGAGACTTCCTGAGGTGTATAGTCTTTATCCTCAATTGTTACTTTTTCGTTAGTACCCATTTTAGATTTAATGGATAGAATTGTATTTGGGTTTGTAATAGATTGGCGCTTTGCAACTTCCCCAACTTGTCGTTCACCATTTTTAAATGAAACAGCTGATGGAGTAGTACGGTTACCTTCTGGATTTGGGATAACTTTTGGTTCGCCACCTTCTAAAACTGCAACACATGAGTTAGTTGTTCCTAAGTCAATACCAATAATTTTGCTCATAATAAAATTTGCCTCCTATTATTTAAAACACTTTTGATATAGTGCATTTTAACAATTATTCGTTTACTGAAACCATAGATGGTCGAAGTACTCGATCTTTTAATTTATAGCCTTTTTGTAATTCACGTAATATAATACCGGAATCTTTTTCGGAATTAGATTCTTGCATTACAGCTTGGTGTATATTCGGATCGAACATTTCTCCTTCAGCAGGAATAATTTCTAATCCTTCCTGATTGGTTGCATCCATAAATGTACGATACACCATTTCAATACCCTTATATAAAGAGATTGCATCTTCAGATTTAACTTCTACTTGTAATGCACGCTCTAAATTATCTATTACAGGTAATAAATTTGTTAGTAAACTTTGTGCACGATATTTTTCTGCCGACTCTCGCTCAATTTGAACGCGTCGTTTCATATTATCGTAATCAGCTCGCAAGCGAATAAAACGATTCTCTTCTTCTTCTAATTTCGTTTCAAGCTCAGCTATTTTTTGTACGTATTGTTCTTCTGTAGATAGTTCACTTGGTTCGTTAATAGTTTCAGCAGTTTCAGCACTGCTAGTTCCATATGCTTCTTTTGTTACTTCTTCTAATTGTTGTTCTTGTTTTTCTGTTGAATTAGACACAATAAATCCTCCTTAAAGTCCATCCTCATTTTTTGGTGAACGTGTTCGTTAAACCCTTTCTCATTAAGTCGAGTAAGGATATAACACGCTGATAATCCATTCGAGTAGGTCCTATTATTGCAATTGA
This sequence comes from Lysinibacillus timonensis, assembly GCF_900291985.1. Lineage (NCBI taxonomy): Bacteria > Bacillati > Bacillota > Bacilli > Caryophanales > Bacillaceae > Lysinibacillus > Lysinibacillus timonensis. Next base: position 842,313 of record NZ_LT985980.1, read on the forward strand.
TCCTGTTTGCTCATGACCTATTGAATAAGTTGCAGTAATTACACTACAATCTTCCATCGCTAAATGGTTATTTTCAGATCCAATTCGAATATGGATATCTTGATCATTTGGATGGAAAAGGGATATAACTTGACTTTTCTTATCCATTAAATCCATTAACATCCGAATTTTATTTAAATCATGAAATTCTGGCTGATTTAACATATTCATTTTTCCTGCAAAGTAAATTTCACTATCGTTATCAACCGTCGTCATTTGTTTTAATGATTTAAATAGTGTATCTGCTGTACGAATATGATGTCTTAATACTTCAAGTGTCTCAAATTCTAACTTTGAATGCAATTCTAATAATGGAACACCGCTTAGGCGCTCGTTTAGAATATTTACGGTTTTTTCAATATCAGTAGTTTCAAACCCTACTGGTAATGTAATTGTACGGTTTTCTACATGGCCATTATCTGTAACAATAATCGCAACTGCAGTTTGATCTGTTAATGGTACAATTTGGAACCTTTTTACACGATGTTTACCAACATTCGGCCCAAGTAATATGGTTGTATAAGATGTTAAATCAGACAAAATGTTAGCCGATTCACGGATGATTTGTTCCATTTCTACAATTTGATTTTGAAACAAAGATTGAATTAAACCTATATCCTTAATAGACATTGTTTTAGGTTGCAACAAATGGTCTACATAAAAACGGTAGCCTTTTTCGGATGGTACACGACCAGAAGAAGTATGCGTTTTTTCTAAAAAACCAAGTTCTTCTAAGTCCGCCATCTCATTTCTGATCGTCGCAGGACTAAAATTAATCCACTCTTTTTTAGAAATTTGACGTGATCCAACCGGTTGTGCTGAACTAACAAAATCATCAACGATTACTTGTAAAATTTGTAATTGTCGATTTGTTAACAAATTCATCACCTCTGTTAGCACTCACAAATAAAGAGTGCTAATACTATTATTAAGTTATCAAAACGAGTCATTTATGTCAACGGAATCGATTTATTCACCTAACAAAAATTGCTGAAAAATTTCATTGCCAACAAATCGGCCCTTTCTCGATAACCTGATTCCTTTATCATCAGCGATTAATAACTCATCATTTACTAAAGACTGAATAATTCCCCCGTATTTTGTATTCATCGATATGCCAATTTTCTTTTTAAAGTCTTCATAGGTTACACCTTCCACTTTACGTAAGCCTAAAAACATTTGTTCCTCACATTTCTCATCAATCGTTACCTCATGTTGATGAAGAATGGGTCTTTTACCAGCTTGGATACTATCTAAATATTTTCGAATGGGTCCTATATTAGAATATCGAACTCCTTTCAAATAACCGTGTGCCCCTGCACCAATCCCCACATACTCATCATTATCCCAATAAATTTTATTATGAGTTGAAATTAGGCCATTTTTAGCAAAGTTACTAATTTCATATTGCTCAAGTCCATTTCTCTCCATTTCTTTCATTAACAAGTCATACATTTCAGCCTCTAAATCTTCAGTGGGAAGGTTTAGTTTTCCTTTTGCATATTGAATATAGAAAATAGTCTTTGGTTCAACTATTAAGGAATATGCTGAATAATGCGTAAGATTTAAGGCTAGTGCTTCTTTCAGCGTGTTTTCCCACTGCTCCATAGTTTGCCCAGGTAAACCATACATTAAATCAATATTAATATTTTTAAAACCAACTTGTTTTGCTTTATTGATGGTTTCATAAACTTGTTCATTCGAATGAGTTCTTCCCAGTTTTTTTAATAATGTTTGATCAAAGGATTGTACACCAAGGCTAAGACGATTGATGCCCCCCATTTTTAACGCTTCTAATTTTTCTGTTGTTAATTCATCTGGATTTGCCTCAGATGCAAATTCTATTAGCTGATTCGGTGAAATATATCTTGTAATTAAGCTTAATAATCGGTTAAGCTGTTTTTCGGAAAGTGAAGTTGGCGTTCCGCCGCCTAGATATATGGTTTCAATTTGACTAAATTGTTCTGGTACTTCTCTCTTAATCAATTCAATTTCTTTTCCGATTGCTTCTATATATTCATCGACTGGTTGGTTTTTAAAAAATACTTTGTTAAAATCGCAATAATTGCAAATTTGATGACAAAATGGAATATGTATGTAAACGCCTCTCGCCACGATGTTCAACTACTTTCTATAATGAGTTAGTATCATTTCATTGTACAACTTCACCATGATATTTCAATTCTACCGCCTTAACAAAATATATTTTTTTATGTTAATTTAAAAAATTATTAGTATTTATTTTACTAAAATAAATAAAAGACAGAACCGCACTTTCACAGTTCTGCCTCCCGAGTTTATTATTTATTGTCATCCATTTTTAGCACGGCCATAAATGCTTCTTGCGGTACTTCTACAGACCCCACTTGTTTCATACGTTTTTTACCTTCTTTTTGTTTTTCAAGAAGTTTACGTTTACGTGAAATATCTCCACCATAACATTTAGCTAATACGTTTTTACCCATAGATTTAATAGTTGAACGAGCAACGATTTTTTGACCAATAGCTGCTTGTACTGGAACTTCAAATTGCTGACGTGGAATTAGTTCCTTTAATTTTTCAACGATAACTTTTCCACGCTCATAGGCAAAGTCACGGTGTACAATAAAGCTCAATGCATCGACAGTTTCACCATTCAATAAAATATCCATCTTCACTAATTTTGATGGTCTATAACCAATTAGCTCATAGTCAAATGATGCATACCCTTTTGTACTCGATTTCAATTGATCGAAGAAATCATAAACAATTTCAGCTAGTGGAACATCGTATTGTATGGATACACGTGTTGTATCAATATAATCCATTCCTATGAAAGACCCACGTTTTTGTTGACAAAGTTCCATAACAGCTCCAACGTAATCATTTGGCACCATCATAGTAGCCTTAACATAAGGCTCCTCAACACGATCAATTTTTTGTGGATCGGGCATCATTGAAGGATTATCAACTTTAATTGACGTTCCATCTGTTAAAAATACTTCGTAAATAACAGAAGGAGCTGTCGCAATAAGATCAATGTTAAACTCTCGTTCTATACGTTCTTGAATAATTTCCATATGAAGCAATCCTAAGAAGCCACAACGGAATCCAAATCCTAAGGCTTGAGAAGATTCAGCTTCAAATTGGAGAGCAGAGTCATTTAACTCTAACTTTTCTAATGCTTCACGTAAATCGTTATATTTCGCCGTATCTATTGGATACAGACCACAATATACCATCGGATTTAAACGACGATACCCTGGCAATGGTTCCTTAGCAGCTTTACTTCCTGCGTATGTTACAGTATCCCCAACACGAGTATCAGCTACATTTTTAATTGAAGCCGTTAAATATCCTACGTCTCCAACTGTTAGCTCCTCTTGAGGAATTGATTTAGGAGTATGGATTCCTACTTCGATTACTTCGAATTCAGCACCAGTTGCCATCATTCGAATTTTATCTCCGCGTTTTACAGTACCGTTGATGACACGGATTGAAATAATAACTCCTTTGTAAGCGTCAAAAACGGAATCAAAGATAAGTGCTTGCAATGGTGCATCTGGATCCCCAGTTGGTGCAGGGACTTTTTCAACGATTTGTTCTAGAATATCTTCAATACCAATCCCAGCTTTAGCAGAAGCTAGTACAGCTTCCGAAGCGTCTAAACCGATTACATCTTCAATCTCTTGTTTTACGCGCTCTGGATCAGCTGCTGGTAAATCTATTTTATTAATGACAGGTAAAATTTCTAAATCGTTATCAAGGGCTAAATAAACGTTTGCTAACGTTTGTGCTTCAATACCTTGCGCAGCATCCACAACTAAAATTGCACCTTCACATGCAGCGAGTGATCGAGATACTTCATATGTAAAATCGACATGTCCTGGTGTGTCGATTAAATGGAATGTATATTGCTCGCCATCTTTCGCCAAATATTTCAATTGGACAGCATTTAATTTAATGGTAATACCACGTTCACGTTCTAAATCCATTGAATCTAATAACTGGGCTTTCATCTCACGCTGTGTAACTGTTTTCGTTTGTTCTAAAATTCTGTCAGCAAGTGTTGATTTACCATGGTCGATATGGGCAATTATTGAGAAATTTCTTATATTTTCTTGTCTTTTTAAGCGTTCTTCTCGGTTCATTAATGTCCACTCCTAATCAAATACGCCCCCGTAAATAAATGACCCCACCACTAAAAGTGTTGTCATTTAACGGAGGCTTTAACCTTTAAAGAATGTTTTTGCTTTAAATTACTAATTTTTGTAAGAAGATCCGATCTTCTATAAGGCTAAACTAATTTGAATTATAGCAGTCTGACATCAACTTTAGCAATGTTTCTCCTAAAGAAAACAGATGAAAGTTAAATTAAAGTTCATTTGTGACAAAAGTTTTTGATATTGCTTGAGCTAAAATCGAGATCGTACGATAAACTTCATCTTCTGTATTATCGATTCCACCAACTTCTACTACTAACAATTGTTTCGATAAATCTTGATTATATACCCCGTCTACGCCCTCGCCCTTTTTCTCAATTACACCTCGAGAAATATTGGGTATTATTTTATTTAACGATTCGCTTAAAGCAGATGCATAAGCTAAATTTGACTTATAGTTTGGATTTTCAGCACCTATAACAAATGCAATCTTAGCGTATGTGACGTTATTATGTGTTAGTGTAGTTGCATCCCCAGCAAGCGCATCACGGTGAATATCTAAAACTAGATCATATTCATTCTGTTGCAATTCTTTAGATACATAAGGACGAACTGCATCATATGCTTTATGGAAAGGCAAACCGTTACTTTCCATAACTTTCATTACGTCAACATCTAGCGTTTTAGGAGTTAATCCATTTAGTTGAAAATAATTTTCAAACATATCTTGCATAGAAAATAAATTTGTCTGATCATCATATACAGCAACTTTTCCACTTGCGTCTTCAACAAAAGGTTTATACGTTTCGTGTGAATGCGTGAAATATAACAAAACGTCAAATGGATTTAAAGGTTGAGAAACGTCAGTAGCGGTTACATTACTTGCTGCATAGACAACTTGTTGTTGTTGTTCTTGCGGATATTCAATTTTTGCATTGTTAGGGAATGGTAAAAGTCCTGCAATAATTGGTAAAACAAAAAAGAAAACTAGAAAAGCAATTAGAATTTGAAATTGTTTTAACATGACATCCTCTCCTTCCACTACCTTATGGGGAGAAGAGGATTTTTAGAACTTACTTTACTTTACTTTGTGCTCCATCCATTCAAACAAACTTTCACTTACAAGTAGTGAATACTTCGTAATCCAAACGTCAACCTCTTTAGGAGTCACGATGAGCCTTTCTGGATGAGATGATAAAACCTCCTCAAATAATTGAAGACGATCTTCTGATGACCATGTAGACCATTCTCCAAAGATGGGTTTCACAACATTTAAATCGACTCTTGCATTCGGATCTGGAGTCCAAGATGTAACAGAAAGTTTACTAGACGGTTTTTCTTTCTCCTGAACTCTTGCAGCTATAGATCTAAATACTTTTTCGACTGCATCCGCGATAATAACTGTGGCATCAACAACTGTTGGTATACCGATTGCAGTTACCGGTACGCCAAATACCTCTTTAGATACTTCAGTACGTTGATTGCCAACCCCTGAGCCCGGATGAATACCCGTATCTGTAATTTGAATAGTTTTACATAAACGTTCAGATCCTCGTGTTGCCAGTGCATCGATTACTAAAACTAAAGCCGGATTAATTTTTTGTACTAATGCGTGGATAAAATCACTCGTTTCAAAACCTGTTTGTCCAGTAACGCCTGGCGCATACATTATAAAATGTTCACTCGGATTATCAGTATTTTCGGCCTGCATAGCATCAATTGCAAATGGTCCAACTGCATCTGGTGTAATCGTTTTATTGCCTAGTCCAATGACGAGAACTTTACTATCCTTCTGAATGTCAACTTCTTTATGAACTTCATCTAAATATTTAATAAAAGATTTTTTAAGTTCATCAAACCCATGATCATCATCTATTGTTAATGTTGGAACTGACAGTGTTACGTAAGTCCCTTCTTTTTTTCCTATTTCTTTTTGCCCTTGCTCATCAACAGTAACTTTAGTTACCTTGACCCGATTCTCCTTAAATTCCTCAATGACAACACCGCTCGTTTTCTCTAGCTTTTCTTTTTGCTGCTTGGTCTGATGAGCAACAACTTCTGCGGTCTCGTCTATAAGATCGGTTCTACTCCAATTCACTTCTATTTCTGCCATTATCATCACCTCAAATAATATGTTGGTCAAACTGTCAAGTAAATATTCTTTGCATTTATCTATTGCAATTATAGACTTACTTTGGTAGAATGATTTTTGTTGTATTGACAAAAGAAACTAGTGAGAAGATATCATCTCGTACCTTTTTTAGGAGGTGAAAGTTATGCCAAATATTAAATCTGCAATTAAACGTGTTAAAGTTGCTGAAAAAGCAAACGCTGCAAATTCTCAAGCAAAATCTGCTATGCGTACAACTGTAAAAAAAGCTGAACAAGCTTTAGCTAACAATGCAGAAAACGCACAAGAATTAGTTTTAGCAGCACACAAAGCTCTTGATACAGCGGCTTCTAAAGGCCTTATCCATAAAAATGCGGCTAGCCGTAAAAAGTCACGTTTAGCTAAAAAAGCTAACTAAGGCGGAGAATTGCCTTTTAATAAAAAAACCATCCTTTTGATAAGGATGGTTTTTTTATGTCATTTTATAATGCTTTCATTAAAAACATTTCTAAGAAACGTTCTCTATGTCCACTTACAGACTTTAACATTAAGTCAATCTCTGACAATTTATGTAAAGCTTTTAATAACCGTTCCTCACTGGGACGATTTTTTTGTTCCACTATCAGTTTCACTCGATACGGATGTATTTTTAGTTGCTTTGCAATTTGTGTAGGATGATAACCTTTCTTTTGCAAATAATAAATATTATTCATCGTTCTAATATTTGAAGCAAGTAATCCAACAAGCATAATCGGTTCTTGCTTTTGTCTTAATAAATCATGATAAATTTGAATTGCTTCAGCGTTATGATGTGTTAAATAAGCATTAAGCATTTTAAATGCATCATGTTCTAGGGTTTTTGCAACTAAATTCTCTACTAGTGAAATGGTTATTTGAGTATCCTCACCTAAATAAAGACATATTTTTTCTATTTCCATTTGTAATTGCAACATGTTGGTGCCAACCATTTCGACAAGCTTATCAATTGCTTTGTCTTGTATGGATTTTCCGTAACGAGTTACTTCGCTTTGAATCCATACGTTTAAATCATTTGCCTGAAGTGTTTCAGATACTATTAAAACACTACTCTGTTTCATTTGTTTCGTAATTTTTTTTCGCTCGTCTAGTTTCTCATATGGCGCAATAAAAACAGTTACAGCAAATTCTGGCGGGTTTTTAAGCCAATTTTCTAAACGGGTTATATTATGGTCAATTTTTTCTTTACCCTTTTCAGCAGCCTTTAAAAAAGATGCATTTTTTGCTACAACTAATTTCCGCTCTGAAAAGAAAGGAAATGTATCTGCTTCATCCATTACAAAATCGACAGGTGATTCTTCCATATCAAAAGTGGTAACTTCCACATCTTCAGTTTTACTTAATGCTTTCTTTAGTCTGCTAACAGTTTCATCGATAAAATACGTTTCTTCACCAACAAGACAATAGATAGGAGCAATTTTTCCATTTTTAATATCATTCCATACTTTTGTAAACATAGAAATCACCCCCCTTAATAGATTCACAATTATAAGTATACACTTTTTCATCCAATTGGTGAATGTATGTATAATGTGTGACAAAATTAGGAACTTTAAATAGTATAATTTACATGAATGCGTATAGATTTTTAATAGTCATTAAATTATAATGAAGTTTGAGTAGGAGGGATAGGTATGGCACATAATACTGATAACTTTGTTACACATAATCCATTTGAAGGTGAAAATGGAGCTTCAATGCGTAATGATGCAATTGATGCAGGGGTAGGTTTTGCTGTTTCTTTTGCTTTCTTTACGGTAATGTTTATTATTGCAACAATTATTGGTGCAGTAGCTTAATTTTTTGAAAAAAGCTTTGTCTAATTTGACAAAGCTTTTTTCTTTACATTAAATAATCTATTACTATAAAACATTTCTAATTTATCTTCTTGTACGTTTACTTCAATCGTCCCAAGCTCCGCAGTATTTAAAGTCATTAATCCTAATGAATGGAATCTCTCCATTACTTCCTTATGAGGATGACCATATCGGTTGTTCTTCCCAGTACTAAATATCGTCAGATTCGGAAACATTTTTTGAACAAATTGCTCGCTACTTGATGTATTACTACCATGGTGCCCGGCTTTCAACAGATCGATCTTTTCTATTTGAGGATAAAGTTTCATAATCATGAACTCCCCCTCCTCCTCTAAATCACCTGTCAATAATGCTTGAAAATTACCATTTGTTATATACAAAACGAGAGAATCATTATTCCCTTCATACACATTTTCATTTGGCCATAAATATTGAAATGAATAGTGTCCAACATTCCAGTGAACACCTGCCATTTGCTCTTTAATTGGAATATCAAGCTGTTTAGCTTCCTCAATTAATATCTGCAACTGTTCATTTAGATAAGCTCCAGGTGTTATATGAATTTCGCCCACAGATATTTCTTTTACTATTTCCTCAGCACCTTCCACATGGTCACTATCAGCGTGTGTTAATATCAACTTATCTATATGATGTATTCCTTTCCCCTTTAGATAAGGAACGACAACTTGTCGACCTACTTCATACGGTTCATCTGGCTGTCTCCAATCTTCTTGCCCAAATCGTAAAACTCCTCCAGTATCTATCACGTAAACCTCTTCCCTAAACGGTAATTCGATAACGATACAGTCACCTTGCCCTACATTAACAAATGAGATTTTCAATTGATAAAAGTAAACATTATGAATATAAAGTACTATAATAGGAACGAATAAAGCGGCTAATACTTTCCAAAGCTTCGCCCGTATATCTAACATGTAGAAAACTATAAATACACTGACGTATAATAAGCAAATAAAAAATATAGATGGCTTTCCGGATATCCACATTTGATTTGGTAATGATTGTAGCCAACTAATTGACAACTGCAAGCATTCACGAAGAGGTTCATAACAAAAGAATAAGGCCTTCGAAAGAAACTCTGGAAAGCATGTTGAAAGTAGCAAGATAATATTGACTGGTGTAATAATAAATGAAAAAAGTGGAACAAAGAAGATATTTACAACAAATGAAGACAAACTTAGTTCGTAGAAATGAAACAGTAATAGAGGATAAACAATCAATTGACATACAAAAGTAATAAGGAATGATTGCACTAACCAAGATCGGGTAGAGCTTAGTAAAGTAGTAGAATAAAGTAAGCTAATTGTTGCCAAATAAGATAACTGAAAGCCAATTTGATAAATTGACCAAGGTTCAAGTAGTACAAATAAAATAAAACTAATTGCTAGGGCGTCATTAATCGGCATTTTCCATTTTAGTTTTGTTAATAAAACTAGTTCTACAACAGTAACTGCTCTCCAAACAGAAGGCGCACCTCCTGCTAAAACTGCATATACGGGCAGAATAATAATTAATAACATAGTAGCTAGCTCTCTTCGAACACCTAGTCGAAGCAGCCCTTGAAAAAATATAAAGGAAATAATCGCAATATGAAGACCAGAAATAGCGAATAAATGGGTTATCCCCAATTTTTGATACGCCCTTGTAACATCTCCATCTACGTTTTCTTGGTAGCCTATTAATAGGCTTTGTGCTTCAGCTATTAATGATTCAGGGAAGGTTTTTTCAATATGTTCTTTTAAAATAAACCGTTGATAACTTATTTTTTGCATTAGGTTTAATTCATTTTCAACATAAGTCCAATCCTCTATCTCTAATATACCTATCGCACCTTTACTTCTTAAATAGCTAATCATATTAAATGCATACTGATGCGCAGGTAGAGTTGGTTCACTTATACTACCATATACATGATATTGCTGACCAACTAATGGAATGGACTCATACGTCTTCTTTTCTTTCCCATCTCTAAACTCATAAACAACGTAAATTCTACGCCCTTCCTTATCTGTCATAAAGCCTCTTAACGAAGATCCATTAATTTTATACTGGTCTGTCCAAGTTAACAACGCCGGCAACTCTAAAGGTCTCTCAAGATGTTTTAATTCAATTGAGAAAATAATGAACGTTCCAATACCTAATACAATAATTGCTAAACAATGAACTAGCAAAATTCTCTTTAATAAACCGATGATTACAACAACACCTAAAAAAATTAAAAACCTTGCCGATTCATGTGCTGCAATTGATGCAACTAAAACCGACAAGGCATAGAATATCCATTTATGAGTTAACATGTTTAACAAATAATTCTTTCACCTTCTCTTCAAAAGGGATTAATTCTTCGTTCGTTGCTCCAAAATTCCTTAATTTATTTAACATTTCATTGGCTAATTCAAATTTCTTATCTTGTAAGAAATCTATATTTGCTTCATCAAATGGTATATGTAACACATTGACTTTTGCTTTCTCAAATAACTCCAAAGCATACGGGTTATTTTTATAGTCTTTCGCGTAAAACACGTTTTTAATACCTGCTTGAATAATAGATTTTGTACATTGCAGACATGGGAAATGTGTTACGTAAAGATCTGCACCATTTGTAGAAGTACCATATTTAGCACATTGTAATAGTGCATTAGACTCTGCATGAACAGTACGTACACAATGATGATCCACTACGTAGCAACCATTTTCTATGCAATGCTCATCACCAGAAATAGACCCGTTATAACCACCAGCTATGATTCTTTTCTCACGTACTATAGTTGCTCCAACAGCAAGTCTCGCACATGTGCTTCTTAATGCTAGTAAATGACACTGAGCCATGAAGAATTGGTCCCAAGTAATTCGCTCCATATGAATACCCCCACATTTTACTTTTAATCTAGTTTAGACTTAATTTATATGGGATGCAATGCAAGAACAATATTTCCATTATTTTATAGAGATAAATTCTTTTAATTTTTCAAACGTCTTATCACCAATCCCTGAAACATTTTTTAACTCATCAATGGTTTTAAATTGACCATTTTCCTCTCGGAAAGAAATGATGGCCTGAGCTTTTGATGGTCCAATGCCCGGTAGCGAAGTTAGTTCCGTTTCATCGGCAAGGTTAATGTTCACCTTCGCTTGAGTGCCATTAGGTTTTGACGAAGGCGTGGTAACGACCTGTCCAAAATTCACATCATCTAATGATTCTCCCTTTTTTGGTATATATATAAGCATCTCGTCTTGGACTTTTTGTGAGAGATTTACAAATTCAGTTTGTGCTCCATCTAGAAAACCACCAGCCATATCAATGGCATCGATAATTCGGTCATTAGAGTCAAGTTCATAGACACCGGGGGATTTTACCGCGCCTTTTATATCAACTAGCACTTGATGATTTAACTCTTCTTCGTAACGAACTTGTTCTTGCTCTACTTGGGTTGTATGTTGTTCAGTCTCTAAAGGAATTGTCGTAATTAGTTCCGTTTCGGAAACACGAGGATCATTTGGTTGAAGGATAAAATAAAGAATAGCAACAGAAAGTATACCGGGGAAAAGTACACTTAATCCATACTTTTTGACAAAACTCTGGATAATGAAACACCTACTTTCCAGAGGTAAATCATATGGAGATAATAATATCATACAAAATTTACCTTCTTTTGAAAAGGTGTTTCATTATCTAATTTATTCTCATGATTATTTAATGGCACGAATAAAAATTCTTTCACTATCCAATTCGGGTGTTTCGTCGGTAAAATCAGCAGTAATTGTAATATTTGAAAAACCAATTTGTCGTAACCATTCTGCATAGTATTCTACAGGATATGTTCTTTGAACATGTTCCTCATCAAAACGATTATACAGTCCAGTACTATCATCTTTTACAAAGAAAGTCATATGATGATAAACTGAATGTTCAAATTCGCCTTCTTCAGTATGCCAAACATAAAGAATGTTATGATTATCAAATGTAAAAGGGCTTTCCATAAAGATTTCGTTCATCTTGTATAACGAATGAACGTCGAAAAATAACTGTCCACCTTTACGTAAAGCATTGTAAGCACGATGTAACGTTTCAATAACTTGCTGTTCACTTAATAAGTAATTAATTGAGTCGATTGGAATTGTTAGAACATCGTATTCCTCAAATCCTTCTAACTCATCCATAGACATTTGATAAAAGGGAATAAGCATACCTTCAGATTGTGCTCTATCAGAGGCAATAGAAAGCATTTCTTCAGATAAATCAATGCCACTCACGCTATATCCTGCTTTATAGAATTTTAGTGAAAGTGTACCTGTACCGCAGCCTATATCAAGAAGCTTAGGATAATCTTTGCTTGGAGCAAACTGGCTTACCCATTCTACATATTTTTCATATGGTACATCTTGCATCAGTTGATCATATACTGATGCAAATTTTACATAGCTGCTCATAGCTCAACACTTGGCGCGTCCATCTGAGGTGCATCACCCCATAAGCGTTCTAAATTATAGAATACACGTTCATCTTTATGGAAAATGTGCACTACAACATCACCAAGATCTACTAGAATCCAACGCGCAGAATCGAATCCTTCTATTCTTTTTACTTCAAACCCATTTTCATGTGCCTTTTCCTGAACTTCGCGGGCTATCGCTTGAATTTGTCGATCCGAATTCCCGTGACAAATAATAAAATAATCTGCCAGCAATGAAATATTTTGCATATTTAATACAACAATATCCTCTGCGCGTTTGTCATCAATTGCCTTATAAGCAACTTGTAATAAAGTCTCTGTCATTCTTTCACTATTCCTCTCTTCTCTTTATATTATTAATATTTTATTTATTGAACTAATTTAATCTATTTCAATTAAATCGTTATAGCATTCAATGGAAACAGGAAATATCTTTTGTTTACTGTTCACTAAAAAAGCAATTGAATGTCTAATACATGCCCTCATTGCTTTATCTAGATCTTTTTCTGCCTTCTTACGTAACTTGTCAACACCGTCAAACCTGCGATTAGGTTCAATCATGTCAGCAATGTATATTATTTTTTCTAACTTAGACATACCCGCTCTTCCGGTAGTATGGAAACGAATTGCATTTAAAATGTCCTGATTATTAATTTTAAATTCATTTTCAGCAATCCATGCACCAACAGGGCCATGTAAAATCTCTGAACCCCAGCCAATTAATCTGGTTTCTAAGTTATGTTCTTTTATAATTTGATTCATCCAGTTCTCATCTGAATATTTAGCTATATCATGTAAGATTGCTGCTGTTTCAGCCGCTTCTTTATCTTCCCCATATTTTTCAGCTAAATAAATGGCCGTTTCCATTACGCCAATAGTATGAATATATCTTTTTTCAGGCATACGTGGTTTAATGGCTTGCAAGTACTCATCGCGTCCCATATAGACCTTCCTTTCGAATGTAAGACTCCACACCATCTGGAAGTAAAAATTTTAATGTACCCCCTGTAGCTAGTCTATTCCTAATCATAGTTGAAGATAAGTTAATTTCAGGTGCTTCGATAATGGAGACATCATAATTAGATGCAGATTTTGATCCTGGACGCCTTAATCCAACAAATTTAACAAGTTTACTTAATTCATCAATGTGATACCATGTGTGAAGCGAATCAATCATGTCACCACCAATAATGAAATAAAATTGTACAGCTGGTTCACGACTCACTAATTCGACCATTGTATTATAAGTATAAGAAATACCACCGCGCTCAACTTCAATTTTTTCCACCTTAAAGTGAGGATACGGTTCTGTTGTAATTTCTACCATACGAACTCTTTCCTCAATCGTTGCATCTGTATCTACAAATTTATGTGGCGCAATGGCGTTTGGCATAAACCGGACTTCATCTAGACCTAGGGCACTATATGCCTCATTAGCCATAATTAAATGTCCGATGTGGGGAGGATTAAACGTTCCACCTAAAATGCCAACTTTTTTCATATCGAACAACACCTTACTTTTTGTTTGCTTTAGGCAATTGAATTTTTTTATTATTTTTAGATTCTTTATACAATACAACCGTAAGTCCAATAAGCTGAACAAGTTCAGAGTTTGTCCCTTCAGCTAAACTTTCTGCAACCTCATGTTTTTCATCTTCACAATTATCTAAAATTCGAACTTTCAAAAGTTCTCTCGCTTCTAATGCGTCACTAATTTGACGTAACATTTGTTCATTTACTCCACCTTTACCAACTTGGAATATTGGTGTTAGATGATGTGCTTCCGCTCTTAAAAATCTTTTTTGTTTACCTGTTAACATAATTAATGTATTTCCTCCTAGATGTCAGTAACGTTGCTTAATTCAAAATTACGCTTCATTTAACTGTTCTGTTATTCTTTCAATCATCGTATTTGTATCTGGATATTCGTCAAGCCAATGTTCGTAAGCAATCGCTCCTTGGTGCACAAACATCCCAACACCAGTTACTACTGTTGCACCAATAGATTTTGCATGTTGTAAAAACGGTGTCATTATTGGGTTATAAACTATATCAGCCGCTACTGCATCTGGTGACATCTTTTCAATTGCAAATGGTAAATCAACAGTGCCATATACCATACCGGCTGATGTGGCTTGTATTAAGATTTTAAATTGATCTAGTTTAGTACTTGCTTCGTCATTCGTAATGACTTCACCTGTACCTAGTGCATCAATAATCTCTTGTGCTTTTGAAACTGTTCTATTGGTTACAAATATATTCGAATAGCCATATTTCTTTAAAGCGAATGCGATACCTCTAGCTGCACCACCCGCACCAATTATTAAAACAGAACAATCTCGATGTTCTTCACCTATTTTTCCCTCTAATGACCTTACAAATCCATCACCATCTGTATTAAAACCTTTTAAATTTCCATTTTGTAATCTTACAACTACATTTACGGCACCCATTTGTTTTGCTGACTCATCAATCTCATCTAAATAAGGAATGATAGATGATTTATGTGGTATCGTTACACAAAAACCACTTATACCTAATAATTTTAAAGAAGCGACGGCTTTTTCTAAATCTTCTTCTCTCACTTTAATTGGAATGAATGTAGCATCTACCTCATTTTGTTCATACCAATAATTATGCATTTCAGGCGATTTCGATTGTGCAATTGGATCACCAATTACAGCAAACCATTTCTTCATTTCCCCATACCTCTTCTCTTTATATTTATAAATTTAACTTAGTAAAGTTATATTAAAGACGGACGGATAAAGACTTCTACTCCTTTTGGTGCATGGGCTGCGATTACAACATTTGGATGTTGAACAGTAATCCAACCGAGGCCGGAAATCACAACATCTGTTTTACCCTCTTTAATAGAGAATTCATGACGTACTAGTTCAGGTAGCTGGCTAATATATTTAGATGAAGGTGGTGATAACAATTCTCCCTTATGTTCATCATATAAGGTATCAGCTTTTTCTATTTTGGTACGATGAATCGGTAATTCATTTGCAACATGAACCGTGAAAGCGGATCGTTCTCCTTTAATGAAATCAAATCTGGCTAGTGCACCAATAAATAAAGTTTGACCTTCATTTTGTTGATACACTTTTGGTTTAATTTCTTTTTTCGGTGTGATGTATTTTAGCTCGCTTGTGTCGATATGATGAGCCATTTGATGGTGGTTAATAATTCCAGGTGTATCGAACAGTGCAGCTCCATCATCTAAAGGAATTTCAATCATATCAAGTGTAGTCCCAGGGAAGTGCGATGTTGTAATTACATTACCTTCACCTGTAGCTTGTTTAATTACACGGTTTATAAAGGTTGATTTTCCAACGTTTGTACATCCTACAACGTAAACGTTTTTTTGATTTCTATATTGTTCAATAGCTTCGATAACTTCCTGAATACCAAATCCCTTATGAGCGCTTACTAATAGTACGTCAATGGGTTGTAGTCCTAAAGCCTTCGATTCACGCTTAATCCAATTAATTACTTTTTTAGGCTTTACAGATTTAGGCAATAAGTCTGCTTTATTTGCCACTAATAGAACAGGATTATTCCCAACAAAACGATGTAAACCAGGAAGCCAGCTACCATTAAAATCAAAGATATCTACGATTTTAACAATTAGACCTTGTTGTGAACCAAGTCCATTTAAAATACGTAAAAAATCATCATCGGTAAGACTTACTGGTTGAATTTCATTATAGTTTTTTAAGCGGAAACAGCGCTGACATATAACTGTTTCTTTTTCCAAAGAGGACGCTGGTGTATACCCTACATCTTCTGGATTGTCTGTCTGAATTACTGCACCACAACCTATGCAATGTAGTACCTCTGTCATTCTTTTTCCTCCCAAGTTTTAATTCCTCTTCGCTTTAATGAGTTAAATACACGACGTTCAACAAAGCGATTAAATTTTGTTACCATTCCATCGGATTCTGCAACTGGCCGAACTAAAATTGTATATAATTTTAGACGATTTGCCCCCATTATGTCAGTTAACAATTGATCGCCTACCATTACAACTTCATGGCGTTCTAATTTTAGTAGTTTTAAAGCAGCAAGATATGCAGCTCCTAAAGGTTTTCTTGCCTTATAGATGAAAGGTATTCCTAATGGTTCGGCAAATCGTTTAACTCTCTCTTCATTGTTGTTTGAAGCTATAATAATTTTTATACCTGCTTCTTCCAATCCCTTCATCCAGTTTGCAATTTCTTCAGTCGCATCGTGTCGGTTCCATTCAATTAACGTGTTATCTAAATCAGTAATAATTCCTTTAATCCCCAATTCTTTTAACCTTTTCGGAGTAATTTCATATACTGATGTTACAAACTCTTTTGGTAATAAAAAATTATACAACGATGATACCCCTTCAATAAATTTTATTATTTGATTATATCATAATGCTATAGTTTGTCCTATTTCTGTAACCACTTTTCTTGCATATTGTAGGTAATTGATAAAAATTTGCCATTTTTAATTCATCTGTCATTTTTTACTGTTGTATAATGTTTTTCTTTAAGTATTTTCATTTTCACGCGGTAACAATCATATAATGTCGAAAAAGGTAGAAAGGATGGCGTAACTGAGCGGAATCTTTGCGTCACTCATGCAGCTTTGGTTAGATATCCCTTCTTTCCTTGGATATCTTAAGGGGCAAGCTTTTCATAGGCCATTTACAAAAGAAGAAGAGGCAAAGGCAATTGAACGATTTATGGCTGGTGATGAACAAGCCCGCCTTGATTTAATTGAACGAAACATGAGACTAGTTGCTCATGTCGTTAAAAAGTTCCATCCTGCACATGAACAATTGGATGATTACATCTCAATCGGAACAATTGGGTTAATGAAAGCTGTAAGCAGTTATACCCCTGATAAGAAAACAAGGCTTGCCACTTATGCTGCAAGGTGTATCGAAAATGAAATATTGATGCATTTACGTGCACAAAAAAAAGTTCAAAAAGATGTTTCATTGTTTGAGCCAATTGGAGTCGATAAAGAAGGCCAATCGTTACAAATTCGCGATCTTTTGCAAATGGATGAACAACCAGCAATAGATAAGATTGAGCAAAAGGAAAGCTTTGAGCAACTTTATGAGTATTTAAATACTCTAGAACCCCGTGAATTAGAAATTATTGTGTATCGCTATGGATTAAATAATAATGATCCTTTAACTCAAAAGGAGATTGCAAAAAAGTTAAAAATTTCAAGAAGCTATGTATCACGAATAGAAAAACGTGCTCTTGTAAAACTTTACCAACAATTTAAACATAATCAAATTCAAAATGAAAAAGAAAAAGAGAAAAATAAACAACAACAATAAAAATGACTCATTTAAGACTTTTTGTCTTAAATGAGTCATTTTAAATTTAATCCTCATATTGAAAGTTCATAATATTATTTAATTGGTTCTTCATTAGCTCCGAAATAAGCAATAATCCCAACTAATGCTGTGATACAAACTGAAGCGGCCATAATTAATAACATTGACCATTCTCCCCTCTCTGTTTTACTTCTTTAATATCGTAACACTTGTAATTATATATTACTGTTAATTTTTTCACACCGTCAAGGTGCTTTCTAAATAATATACGTTAAAATGTATAGTATTATTTAATAAGATTCTTACTCAAAGGACAAATGAACTTATTGTATGCAAAAACAGTCTTATACTGCATTTTGCTTAATAGTTCAAATTACAGTTTTGAAATTGTTTTTAATACTATTTCAGTTGAATGTTTTGCTGCAACAGGTAAAAATTCATCAAAACTTATATTTGACTCTTTTCCTGCAATGTCAGATAAAGCTCTAATTACTACAAATGGTGTTTTGAATTGATAGCAAACTTGAGCAACAGCAGCAGCTTCCATTTCAACTGCTTTCATTTGAGGAAAGTATTGACGTACTTTTTCAACGCGCACAGGATCGTTCATAAATGAATCACCTGAACAAATTAACCCAACCCCATATTGATGTTCTCCTATTTCAGAAACAGCTTCGATTGCTATATCCATTAAACGTGCATCTGATTTGAATGCTGGAGGCATTTGTGGCACTTGCCCCATTTCATAATCGAAAATTGTAACATCTACGTCATGATGACGTACTTCATCAGAAATGACTACTGCACCAACTTCTAAGCTTGGATCATACCCCCCTGCAGAGCCAGTATTGATGACTACATCAGGTTTGAACTCATATAACAATACTGTTGTACTCATGGCAGCATTAACTTTACCAATTCCACTTTTTAAAAGTACAATTTCCTTACCGTTATATGTACCTGTTGTATATTGACTGTTTGCAATCGTCTTCGTTTCTGTACCCTCAAGTGCATCTCTTAACAGTTCTACTTCTTCTTCCATTGCACCTATTACTGCTATTTTCATGGTTAACCTCCAAATGTTATGTTAATTCATAGTAGCGAAAAGTTTACAACTATTTAACATCAATTAATATGCTCCATCAATTTGTTTTAGTTTTTCAACTTTTACCGGTTTCCAACCTTCATTAAAAACCCATTCAATGCTGACCCGGTATTTTTCACTTTGATCTTTAGAGGAAATGACAGCAATTGCATTCTCACTACCTCCATTATTTTTCACAGACCAAATGATGATGTTACCTTTATCTAGGTTAACAGCATTACGAATAGTCTCCTTTTTCTCTTCATAGTCAATATGACCTTCTTCATAGGTAGAAACATGTTGGCCAGTTTGGTTTGTAGGAGTCACTTTCCAATTAGGATTTACAATCACTTCTTCAACTAATGGGTCAGTTGATGGTTGTTTAACTAAAGAAGAGTTATTTGGATCAGAACTTTGTTGTTCATTTAACTCGCTATTTGTATTTTCATTTATAGTGCTATTTTGTGAATGTTCGTTAGTTGTATTATTGTTCGGATTGAATTCTTGTTCATCAATTTGTTCAGTTTTTACATCTTCGGATATTGATGCCTCAGTGGAAGCCTCGCTATTTGCTGAATTGTTTTCTTGATTATTGACTACTACATCATTTGGTTGATGAGATGTTTCAATCATATTTCCTTCATTTGCTGTTTCTTCGTTCTGTGAAAATACAAAGTATAAGTTAATTAATATTAAGACTGCTACTATCGCAATTAAAACATTTAGTAGGCGATCCAATTTTCTTCTTTTTAACGTTCGAGTTTCTCTTCTTTTAAGCTCAGAACGTGTTAAAAAATCACGGTCTTTCCTAGACATTTTATTGAATCCTCCTTAACATCGATTAATTAACATTTTAACAGTATTCAACTAAAAAAACATAGAAGTAATGTATTTTTAACCTCTTTTTTATAAATGAAAAAGTCGACAAACATTATAAAATTTGTCGACTTTTATTATATAGATTTGCTTCAATTCACAAACAGAAGGGTATGTAGCTAACTGACCCTTAAAAGTATTTGCATTTACTCTAAAGTAACGTTAACAAACATTTTTTATAAATAAATCATAACCATCGAGAGGTATGGTTAAGTATAATTAATTTGCTGTTTTAATAGAAACAATGCGAACTTCCATATCTCCACCAGGTGTTGTTAATTTAACAACATCATCGACTTTACGACCTAGTAAGGCTTTCGCAATTGGTGAGTCATTTGAAATTTTACCTTCAAAAGGATCAGCTTCAGCAGAACCTACGATAGTATATTCTTCCTCTTCACCATCCGGTAATTCGATGAATGTTACAGTTTTTCCTAATGTAACAATATCACTTTCGCCTTCAGTTTCTTCAATAATAATCGCATTACGTAGCATAGATTCAATTGCAGAGATACGACCTTCTACAAATCCTTGTTCTTCTTTTGCTGAATCGTACTCAGAGTTCTCAGATAAGTCTCCAAAACTACGAGCGATTTTTATACGTTCAACTACTTCTTTACGTTTTACCGTAATTAGGTGTTCTAATTCTTCCTCAAGTTTTTGTTTACCTGCTAAAGTCATCGGGTATTGTTTTTCATTTGCCAAAATACTTCACTCCTTAATTCCTAACATAAATAAACCAGTGCTATGCAATCGTTTTCTTTTTATTTGAAATTTCAGCGCATAGTATAAAACCCGGTTATTAGAAAAGCATATGTTGCGAAATAACCATATAGAATGGTTTACGCTTGCTAAACTAATAACCGAATTTGTTGTTCGGATTATCTTGTTTTATACTTTGTTAATCACATGTAAATAATTCCAATACTCACTCATCATATTATAGAATAGATGTAGTTTCAAGAATTGTTTTAATTTTTGTAACCATTAAATCAATTGCTACTTCATTTTCTCCACCTTCTGGAATAATGACATCGGCATATCGTTTAGTAGGTTCTATGAATAAATTGTGCATTGGACGAACAGCTGTTAAATATTGTTCAATTACTGAATCAATTGTTCTGCCTCGTTCCTTAATATCTCGCTCAATACGTCTAATTATACGTAAATCCGCATCTGTATCTACAAACAATTTAATATCCATTAGGTCACGCAGGCGTTGATCCTCTAATACTAAGATTCCTTCTAAGATAATAACATCTTTAGGTTCGACATGTATCACATCACTTGAACGAGTATGTTGAACATAATCATAAACCGGTTTATCTATCGGTGTTCGGTCTAATAGGCGAAGAATATGATCTATTAATAAGTCATTATCAAACGCTAGTGGGTGATCATAGTTAGTTTGTAATCGTTCTGAAAATGACATATGACTTTGGTCTTTATAGTAGTAATCTTGTTCAATTACAACAACAGAATGCTCACGGAAAACATCGTATATCGATTTTGTTACACTCGTTTTACCAGAGCAAGACCCTCCCGCGATCCCTATGACTAAAGGGCGCTTTTTTTCCATCTAAATATTCTCCTTTCGCATCATGTTGTATTTGAACAACGGACGATCCACTTTAAATTTCACTATTTGTAACGGATGGTTTGCTACATCAATTTCATTACCTTTTTCATCCCACAATTGACCAACTTCCATTGTAAAAGTTTCAATATCAGGTCCGAAAAATTCTATTGTATCTCCTGTTTTAAAATAATTACGTTGTTGCAAAGTAACTATTTTATTATCTGGATCATAATCAAGAACAAGACCCGCAAAATCCCATTTCATTTTAGGTGCATGGAATCCAAACATTTGTTGTTTATAGCTCGGCTCTCCTTCGAAAAAGCTAGATGCAGTAGCACGATTAGCACAGCGATCAAGTTCTTCCAGCCATTCTTTTTTAATTTTAAAGTTTTCAGGATCAGCACAGTAAGCATCAATCACTTTACGGTAAACAGAAATAACTGTTGCAATATAATGAATGGACTTCATCCGACCTTCAACTTTTAAAGAGTCGATTCCAAGTTCGATCATATGTGGTATGGACTCAATTAGTTTTAAATCCTTAGGACTCATTGCAAATGGTGCATCACCTTCTTCAAATAGAGCTTTTTCTTCACCATCGACATTCTCGTATAAATCATAATCCCAACGACATGATTGACAACATCCTCCACGGTTTGAATCACGTGCAGTCATATGATTAGATAATACACATCTACCTGAGTATGCAATACACATAGCACCATGAACGAATGCTTCTATTTCAATATCAACTTCCTCTTTCATTTTAAGCATTTCTTCAGCACCAACTTCACGAGCTAAAACGACACGATGTAGACCTTCTTGTTTCCAATACTTTACTGCTTTCCAGTTAGATAAAGATTGCTGTGTAGAAAGATGAATTTCTAATTTTGGAGCAACACGACGACAGGTTTCAATTATTAATGGGTCTGCCACAATAATTCCCTTAACGCCAACTTCTTCAATTGCTTTTAGATATTCTTCTAGTCCTACCATGTTTTCATTATGCGCAAAGATATTCGTTGTTACATAAATAACTGCACCATATTTTTTTGCGAAATCGACACCTTCACGCATTTCTTCAATCGTAAAATTACTTGCATTTGAACGTAAACCAAATTCTTGTCCACCAATAAAAACCGCATCCGCCCCATAGTGCACGGCAACTTTTAATTTTTCTAGACTGCCTGCAGGTGCTAATAATTCAGGTTTTTTTGTAATGACACGTCGTCCATTAACTGATTCACGAATTTTTTCATTCTCTATTAACTGAAGCATCCATGTTACTCCTTTCTTAATAAACTGTTTCTTTAAATATAAATCCAGTATCTAATGGACGTAGTGGTGGTTGGATTTCTTCAATTTTTTCTAACAAGCTATTCTTCAATTCATCGTACGCTTCTTCACCATGTTTATAATAAGCATCAATTGCTTGTCTATAAAGGTTAGTGACTGTTGTGATGTATTCTTCAGTCTGAAGCACTCCGTCAAATTTTAGCGAATCAATACCTGCTTCAAATAAATCTGTTAGTTCATCGATTAAGCAAATATCATTGGGAGAGAAAATATGTGTACCATTTAGATCTTCATATATTGGATATTTGTTTTTACGGTCTTTGTCATGTAAAAACATATTACGATTCTCTTTGCGATTTTCTATCTCCATTACTTCGTCACGATATAAGAAATAGTTTCCTAATAGTTTTCTCTTAGATTGGAACATACAAGTCATTCCATGCACTTGAACTTCAATTTCAGGTTTTGCATGTTCTTTTATTTCAAGTACCTCATCTAAGGACAACTCACGAGCAAGAACTGCTCTTTTTGCACCTCGTTCTGCCCAGTAATTAGCTTGGAACCAATTCGTCGCTGTTGTTTCAGGATTCCAGTGTAGAGGAGTGGTAATCCCTTGTTCTCTCACCGACATTAATACAGCAGGATCACCAAAAATAATTGCGTCTACATTCATTTGTTGAAGTTCCTTTAAATAATTATCCAACTCTTCAAGACGATCATTATGGAACAATGCATTTACTGCAACATAAACTTTTTTATTCGCAGCATGAATAAGGGCTGTTGCTTCCTTAAGATTTTCTATTGAAAACTCTCCTGCTAATCGTAAACCAAATTTTTGTTCACCAACTACAAAAGCGTCAGCACCCGCCTCTATTAAGGCTCTAATATGTTCCACCGATTTTGGTGTAACTAACAGTTCTGGTTTGAACACAACTATCACCTCTTCAAGCAAATTAATAATCCATCACCGACAGGAAAAAATGTACTATCATATTCCGAATGATTAAGAATCCAATCAGTAAAGTTTTTTAAATTTCGGATCATTGTCCGCTTTCTTCTTGGCACTTCTTCTAGCCTTAGATCGGATAATCCATGCATGTACATATTGTCGATATATAATACACCACCAGATGGAACAAGTGGTGAATACTTTTCAAAAAATTTCATGTACTGACCCTTAGCTGCATCAATAAAAATAGCATCAAAAGTAGATCCTAATGAATTTACATCCACTTCTAACGCATCGCCCTCAATCACCATAATTCGATTTGCTTCATCGGAACGCTCAATAAACTCCCTTGCTAATTTAACGCGCTCAGCATCTCTTTCTATTGTTACTATCTTACTATGTGGTACCGTCTTAGCCATTCGAATGGCGGAATACCCGATGGCCGTTCCAATTTCTAGAATATTCGATGGTTTTTGAATTTTTAAAATTTGACTCAATACATCGATTGCTGATAGCTGCATAATCGGAACATGATTTTCCTTAGCATAGTTCTCCATTTCAAGTAACAAGTCATTTCTAGGATGAGCGAAGGATTCTAGATAAGTATCAGAAAATTCCATTACTATAGATTCCCTTCAATTTGAATTTTGTACATACAAAATACAGTAGAAAAATTGAAAAACTCAACTCGTCAAAGTCGAGTTGATGTTTGTTTTACGCAAATTAGAACTAATTTGCTAAATACCAAGTATCGCATAGATTAATTAACACTTAGCTATTTATTTATTAACAAAAAATCACAATATATAATAACACGAAAATAAAAGGAAAGCGAATATTGTCTACAAAATCACTACTAAATGTCTTAATATCAACAATTAGCGATGTATTTCGCGAAAAATTCGTTTCCTTTATGATTGGTTATCTTAAGTATGTCTCAATATTTTGTAAATGTTCTTCATAGGTTTTAGCAAAATGATTTATACCTTCTTTGTCTGCTAAAAAATACAGATATTCGGTATCTGTTGGATTTAATACTGCCTCAATCGATACTCGACCAGCATTAGCAATTGGGCCAGGAGGTAAACCATTTATTTTATACGTATTGTATGGATTGTCTACTTCTAAATCTTCATATAATACTGTATCTTTGTGAGATCCTAATGCATATAAAACGGTTGGGTCTGTTTGAAGTGGCATTTCTAACTCTAGTCGGTTATAAAATACACTTGCTATGGTTTCCCGATCCGTTTGAGCAGTAGCTTCTTCTTCTAAAAGTGAAGCAAATGTTAATAGATGATGGACAGTCATTTGCTGTTCCTCTAGTAATGAACTATAACCTAATACAATATCTTTCGTTTGTGAGATCATAGTTGTAATAATTTCATCTAATGATGGTTTTTCTTCATAAAACGAGTATGTGGCTGGGAATAAGTAACCTTCTAATGCATAGCGAATATTTTCACCAAATACTTCTTCCGTTATCAACTCTGGATATGTCCCCATCATATTTTTAATAAATTCTTCATCAGTAACTTTTGCCATGAATTCTTCAGCTGAATAATCTGTGTTTTGTTCTATAATATTGGCAATTTGTTCAAGTGTTAAACCTTCAGGGATAGTTACTGTAAATATTGGTTCGCGGTAGACCTTACCCGTTTTTAAACTTTCAATAATTTCATCTAAAGTCATTGATTGGGTTAAAGTATAATTCCCTGCCTGAAATTGAGATTCATTTTTAAATTTCGTATAGTATTTAAAAATTTGTGCATTCTTTATGATTCCTTTTTCCTCAAGTATATTAGCAATCGTTGTTATACCTGATCCCATTGGAATTTCTACTTGAATTTCAGTAGTAGAATTTGGATCAACAGGCTGTAGCGCCGAATTAATATACAGGTAGCCACTTATTGCAATAATTGCGATAATTCCAATGATTACGAATGAAGTAATCCCAACTATTTTTCGAACGGTTTTTCCTTCTTCTTTTCGCTTTTTTATTTTTTTTATCATCTCTTGTTTTTTTGATTCTTGTTCCACGGGTGCCCCCCCTTACATCTTAATATGATACATAGAAACTATTAAATATTCAAATCCATATGATTCTTCATCTATCAATTTTTCAAATACTATAACATAATATCAGATTATATTATTCCCTTAAAGAATAAATATAATCTAAATTCGTGTTTTAAAAAAGTAAAAACGCCGTGAATTGGATATTCACAGCGTAAAATATTAAACATTTATTAAGATTCTGAAAGTAAATCTAATTCTTTTTCTACTTTTGCCCATTCCTCATCTGAATCAATAGGTATTAAATCAATCACTTCGCCGTTTTCTCCTGCAATGTACGCAGCTGCAAAAATTTCAGACAGATCATCTTCATCTGCATAAGTATATAGAATGTACGATTTACCAAATTCATCCAATTTAAAGCGATGAATAATTTCACAAGTAACCTCTTCCTCGTCCTCATTAGTAATTGTAAAGTAATTTGTTAAATCATCAGCAAATTCATCAACGAGTGTGTTTAGTACTTCTTCTACCATTTCCCATTCTGCTTCAGTTTCAAGCGATGTGAAATCAGTCATTTCACCATTTTCATCAAGTTCATATCGGAGGGCAGAAACATCAGCACTTTCCTCACCTGCATCGTTGATCATTGTGTAAATTACGTACGAATGCTCGTCAGATTCAAAAGTGAAAATAACCTTGCATTTTTGCTCTTTTCCATCTTCAGTGATTACGGTAAATAATTGTTCTTCCATAAATCGAATACCCTCCATTTCAATCATTTATTTAGAAAAAAAGGTAGGCTAAACTTGCCTACCTTTTCTGCTTATTTAATTATTATTCTTCATCTTCGTCTTCATACTCATCTTCAAGTGTGTTTAACACTTCTTCAATTAAATCCCATTCGGCTTCCGTTTCAATTGGTTCTAGTTCGCCGTCTTCTCCATTTTCAGAAGGAGTAAATGCTGAGGCAAAGATTTCAATTTGCCCTTCGTCATCTTCTTCTGCACCAACTAAAGAATATAATACATAGGATTTTCCAAATTCTTCAGAATCAAATGTATAAATGACTTCGCATAGTTGTTCGTTACCTTCTTCGTCAACAATTGTAATGTGACGGTGTTCTTGTTCGTTATCGTGTTCATGTACCATATCTGGTCACCTCTTTGTTAAATTTGAATCTTGCAATATTACCTCTAAAGTGGGGTTTCTATTCTCCCTATCACTGCATTTGGGATGGAGAGTCTAAGTTCTCCTTTTAATGGTGTTAACATTTTATTTGTTTGGCACCAACCCAAAAGGATCCGTCTCAAAAGCAAATTTTAGACAAAACCTTTACTATCTAAATATCCTTGAAGGATCATAACAGCCGCCATTTTATCAATAACTTTTTTTCTCTTTTTTCTGCTGACATCAGCCTCAATAAGCATTCGCTCAGCTGCCATCGTAGTTAAACGTTCATCCCAAAGCGTAACTGGTAATTGAAACGTTTCTTCCAGTAACTTTTTATAGTTTGCTGAAGCTTCGCCTCTTGGGCCAACAGTATTATTCATGTTTTTAGGGTAACCCACAACGAATTCTGTAACAGCATATTCCTGAACGAGTTCTTTTATACGTTCAATACCATATTCGCCTGCTTCTTCATTGATTTGGATTGTTTCAATTCCTTGTGCAGTCCAACCTAGTGCGTCACTTATTGCAACACCTACTGTTTTGGAACCAACGTCTAAACCCATTATTCTCATATTTCTATTATGCCTCGTTATTCTTCCTAATATAAAATTTTACGAGCTCTTCTAAAATTTCATCACGCTCGAGCTTACGGATTAAATTACGTGCATCCTGATGGCGAGGGATGTATGCAGGGTCACCAGATAACAGATACCCGACTATTTGATTGGTTGGATTATATCCTTTTTCTTCCAATGAAGAGTATACCTTTAACATCACTTGCTTCACTTCTTGTTCCATTGATTCTTCAGGGAAACTAAATTTCATTGTTTGATCAAACGAACTCAAGACCAGCACCTCGCTCTCGAAGATACGGGAAGGATCTCCATCCCTATTTTCTATATTATAACCGATATAACAGCTTGGTTAAATGAATTTATTATTTTCAATTAACAAACTTAAACGGACTTAACGTAATCATACACAGATGCAAGCGCATCTTCAAGTTTGGACACTTCTTTTGCACCAGCCATTGCCATATCAGGTCGTCCGCCTCCACGTCCACCGCAAAGTTCGGCAACTGTTTTTACAATATTACCAGCGTGATAGTTACCTCCGACTAAATCTTTCGTTACTCCTGCACATAGCATAACTTTGTCACCGTCAACGGCACCTAACACAATCACTGCGCGCTCCATCTTTTCTTTCAAATCATCCATCATTTGTCGAAGTTGATTGTTATCTTTTGCATCTACTCGAGTTGAAAGGACAGTTACATCACCAATTTTCTGTGCAGCATCTAATACTTGGCCTGCTTGTGCATTTGCAATTTTTTGTGATAATGATTCATTCTCACGTTGTAGCTCTTTTAATTCATGTTGCATTGATTCAACACGGCTTAATATATCTTTCGGATTGGATTTTAATATAGATGCCGCTTGCTCTAACAAACGTTGTTCCTCTTTCACTGCTTCAAATGCTGCTTTTCCTGTAACAGCTTCTAAACGACGAGTACCAGCTCCGATACCACCTTCTGAGACGATTTTAAATAAACCAATTTCAGAAGTGCGGTTGACGTGAATACCACCACATAATTCAACCGAATAATCGCTAACTTGTACTACACGAACAACATCACCATATTTTTCACCAAACAATGCCATAGCGCCCATTTCCTTGGCTTGTGCAATAGGCATTTCCTCAATGACTACTTTGATATCATCCCAAATTTTTTCGTTTACAATACGCTCAACTTGTTCAAGTTCCTCTTTTGTTGCAGGACCAAAATGCGAAAAGTCAAAACGTAAACGATCTGGGCCAACGTAGGAGCCCGCTTGATTTACATGGTCTCCTAATACATCTTTAAGTGCACGTTGCATGATATGGGTTGCTGTATGGTTTTTCACAATTAGATTGCGTTCGTCACGATCAACAGTTGCAGACACTTGATCATTTAAATGCATTTCACCAGATTCAACAATTACAGTATGAAGAGATTGACCGTTTGGTGCTTTTTGAACATCTTTTACGTAAGCTTTAAATGCATCATTTGAAATGACACCGTGGTCTGCTACTTGTCCACCCATTTCAGCATAGAATGGAGTTTCAGCTAGTATTACAAGTGCTTCTTGACCTTCAGAGGCAACATCTACTATTTGACCATTCACAACTATTGCTACAACAGCTGTTTCACAACTTAATGTGTCATATCCAACGAAATTTGATGACATAGTCAAGTTTGTTAATACTTCGGATTGTACTTGCATTGAATCGACATCCTGACGTGCGTTACGTGCACGTTCACGTTGTTCGTTCATGCAAGCTTCGAATCCTGCTTGATCAACTGTCATACCAGCTTCCGCAGCATACTCTTCCGTTAATTCAATTGGGAAACCATAAGTATCATATAATTTAAATGCATCGGCTCCAGGAATAACTGTTAACCCTTGAGCTTTTTCTTTCTCAATAACTTCAGAAAGAATTGCAAGACCACCATCTAGAGTCTCATGGAAACGATCTTCTTCATTTTTAATAACACGAGCAATAAATTCATGCTTTTCTGTAACTTCTGGATAAAAATCAGCCATTACTTCTCCAACTGTTGGTACTAATTTGTACATAAATGGTTTTTCAATACCAATTTGTTTCGCGTAACGAACTGCACGGCGTAATAGACGACGCAACACATATCCGCGTCCTTCATTTGATGGAAGTGCACCATCACCAATAGCAAAAGCAACTGTTCGAATATGGTCTGCAATTACTTTAAACGGTGTGTTAACGTCCTCTTCACTACCAAATATCTCTCGCAAATCAATTTCACCCGGGCGTTTGTATTGGCGATTAGAGAATTCTTCAATTTTCTCAATAATAGGCATGAATAAATCAGTATCAAAGTTCGTTGGTACATTTTGTACTACAGAAGCCATACGTTCAAGACCCATACCCGTATCAATATTTTGTTTTGGTAATGGTGTATATGTTCCATCTGGATTATGGTTAAATTGAGAAAACACAAGATTCCAAACTTCTAAATAACGTTCATTTTCTCCACCTGGATATAATTCTGGATCACTTTCATCATTTCCGTATTCTACTCCACGGTCATAGAAAATTTCTGAATTTGGACCCGAAGGACCTTCTCCAATATCCCAAAAGTTACCTTCGATTCGAATTAAACGTTCCTCTGGAATTCCAATTTCATTTTTCCATATATTATAGGCTTCTTCATCTTCGGGGTGAATAGTGATAGATAATTTTTCTGGGTCGAATCCCATCCACTTAGAGTCCGTTAAGAATTCCCATGCAAAATGAATCGCTTCTTTTTTGAAATAATCACCAATTGAGAAGTTACCTAACATTTCAAAAAACGTATGGTGTCGTGCAGTTTTCCCTACGTTCTCAATATCATTTGTACGAATTGATTTTTGTGCATTTGTAATACGTGGATTGTCAGGAATGACACGTCCATCAAAATATTTTTTTAAAGTTGCAACACCTGAATTGATCCAGAGTAAAGATGGGTCATTTACAGGCACTAGTGATGCGGATGGTTCTTGAGCATGTCCTTTTTCAATAAAAAATTCTAAATATTTACGTCGAATATCTGTTGCTTTCATGTCAAAGTTTCCTCCTGATACAGTAGTTTTAAATTTATACATGATGATGGTATATTTATTCCAATGATTAGGATGTTTAAGCCTTAATCTAATAGTGGTTAGATTCTTCTTTATAAGATTCCTACTTTTTTTATCCGCCAAATAAAAAAGTCTCCATCCCAGTAAGGGACGAAGACTATGAATTTCGTGGTACCACCCTCGTTTATAAGCTAGGTATAAAAATCTTCTCAATTTTGTTGTGAGAGATCATTCTAACTTATTTCTCGAGCACTGTAACGTAAGTGAACGGCAGTGATTAGCTGCACTCTGGAATAGCTTTCAGTTAAAACTTACGAAAGATTCTTTCAGCCTAAGGAATCCCTTTCTGTTTCGTTAGCAAGAACTTACTCTTCCCATCATTGTTTTCACATATTCTGTTCTAAATTATATGAAAACAAAAACATGGTGTCAATTAATTACTGCTTTTAATAATTCTATTTTTATTATCCCTTTTGAACTCTTCTTAGAAAAAGCTATAGTACAAGCATTAATAACAAAGTCAAATAAGAAAGGGGCCGAATGTGTAGATACCTCACTAATAATAAATTGCACTAGACAGATAATAAAGATTTTATATCATCGACTAATTCGATACAAACTTCTTTGGATGTAAACCATGAAGTAACAAAACGTATTGCTAAACTGTCATTTCCTACTTCTTCCCAAACCTCAAAATCATAAAGTTCTTTTAAGACTTCTACTGTACTTTTGTGAAAAATTGGGAAAATTTGATTTGTTGTCGATTCACTTAATAATGAAACGCCTAAATTCTTCAATTCACTACTTAAGTAACGAGCTAATGCATTTTCATGTTGACCCATTTCTATGTATAGATCATCCTGGAAAGCTCTTTCAAATTGGATGCCAACGACATAACACTTCGCTAGCATAGCTCCTTTGTTTTTAATGTGATAACGAAAATACGGTTTTAAATGATCGTTAAACAGTACGATTCCTTCTCCACTTAACATTCCGATTTTCGTCCCACCAATATACATTACATCACACAGGTCTTTAAACATATTCAACTTCACATCACTGGCATCTAATCCACTTGATAAACGTGCCCCATCTATAAATAGATATAAATTATTTTCTTTACAACAAGCATATAATTCTTCTAATTCTTTGTGGCTATATACAGTACCAACTTCCGTTGATTGTGAAATATACACCATACCGATTTTCACCATATGTTCATCTGTATGATATTTTAATGCATTCAAAACATCACTGGGCATAAGTTTACCGTCCATTCCTGGAACTGTATATACTTTATGACCAGTAGCTTCAATCGCACCTGTTTCATGTACGTTAATATGTCCAGTACTACATGCCAAAACCGCTTCATAAGGTCGTAAGATATGTGAAATAACAGAAGCATTTGCTTGTGTACCGCCTGTTACAAAATGAATATCACAATTTTCAGTCTCAAGTTTTTGTTTCATTAGTTTCTTTGCATTCTCGGTATGTCGATCTAGCCCATAGCCAACATTTTGTTCATTACTTGCTTCCGTTAGTGCTTTTAAAATCTCTGGGTGGCAAAGTTCACTGTAATCATTACGAAAACTATATTTCATATTATTGCTCCTAACTTGTTCAATCATTTTAGTTTATCCTATTAGTAAGTTACCTTATATCTTGTATATTGCCAATTAATTCTTATAGATTTTATAAAAAGAATTTCGCACTTATCTAATTTATGTACCAACTGATGTTTCAGAATTTGAAATTAAAAAACTCAGAGAAACTTATTCCCTGAGTAGTACAACTATTAATATGAATATCTAGAAATGGTTTGTTGTAGTTTTTCTCGTAAATTTGGAAGATCTTGTTTTGAAATTGTTAAACGAACATGAGTTTCATCTGTATCTAACGCTTCTGATAAGAATCCTGCAAACCCTCTAGCTCGACGGTCTACTTGCATTAATATATCAACAGAATTTTCACTTTGAGAAAGGAAAACGATCTCCAATTCATCAAGTTGACCACGGAACAGTCCACTAACAGGAACAAACTCGAATTCTTGAATAAATGGATAGTTTCTGCGATAACGATATGAAGCTTGCTCACACTCTGCTTTACGTAAAGTAAATCCGAGATTTTGAACTTCATTTAATACATGTGCTGCAATACCAGATGGACGAATTTCGATGTAATCTTTATCTTCCGAATCTGCACCACTTCGAATATCTAATTCTGTTTTAACCCAAACACGTGTGCTCCCTACAGTAATTGGCACATCAAATGGTAATTGGAACGAGAATGGAATGGATTTTCGTTCATTTGGTAGTATTGTAAAAGGTTCACTCACTCTAAAGTGCTCAATCGGCGCTTTCGATGTATATTTGTTATCATCTACTTCTTTAATGTAAGTTGTATATAAAGTTAAGTATATTGCATCAATACGTTGCTCAACATTTCCACCGACAATCTCAACTGCACCACGTACAACTTCACCTGCTTCATATGATGATTTTTCCAATTTGGTATCTACTTTTGATGATCCAATCCCAATACTTGCTAACATCTTATTAAAAAAAGACATCCATTTTCCCTCCATCAAAATATTTATTCTCCATTACTTACGAACGGACATCCAAAAAGTTCCCATACATTTAATTTTTTGGGTATGTTTTTTTCAAAAATTCAATGGAGTGAAGAATCATTTCCTTTAATACTGCTTCATTTACATCCGATAGTTTATTAATGTAAACGCACCCTTTACCAGTTGTATGCTTGCCAAACCGCTTTAATGTTTCAGCACGAGTCTCATCACCAGTCGCAAAATAAAGACTTATTTTTGCCTTTCTTGGAGAGAAACCAACTAGAGCGGCATCCCCTTCATGGCCAGAGGCGTACTGATAATGATACGAACCAAAACCTATAATGCTTGGGCCCCACATTTTTGCCTGAAAGCCAGAAGTCTCCTCAAAAATTTTAAGTAATTTGTAAGAATCTTCACGTTTTTTTTTCACTATCTACCGATTCGATAAATTCAATTACACTTTGATTCGTTTCTTTTGTTTTTTGCTCGTACTTGGCCATAACTCGATTTCATCTCCTATAAGGTCAAGCTTTGGAAAAAGTATATCAATTGTTTTAATATGATTGAAAGTAAAAGCACTTTGTGGATATCTTGAAATAAAAAAATGCCTTAAAAATTTAAGGCAGCAATCAATTAATATTGGAATTTTACTCTAACTTCTGCTTTAACCGAAATTAACCCTTGTTCAATAGGTGTCTCAAATGAATCTTGAGACAATGCAGCAGCGCGGTATAGTATCGGTGGTACCTCTACGCTTTCTTCAGTTATTTCTATTGGTTGAGGAGAATAATGCAGTTGCAGTGTATTCGCAATTGTTCTGGCTTTAGATATTGCATTTAGTAGCGCGATTTGAAGCGCTTGATGATAAAATTGATACTCATTATCTAATTTAAATTCAATCGACGATATTCGGTTTGCACCGTTTTTGACTGCCTCATCTATGACTCTTCCAATATTATTAATGTTTCGTACTTTTACTGTTAACGCATTAGTTACTTCATACCCTCGAAATACTTGACGTCCCTCAACATAATCATATCGAGGAAAAATATTAAATGCAGCTGTCTGAATATCTTCCCGATTAATATTTAATTGTAGTAATGCTTGGATGATTTGATTCATTGATGCTGTATTAGTCTTTTGAGCCTCCTGAATATCCATCCCTTCAGTCACCACTTCAATTCGTAATTCGGCAATATTGGGTGCCACATTGATTTCACCATTACCAGTTACAATAATTACACGTAAATTTGAATTACTCGGCATATTTAACTGATGATTCAAATTTGTCCCCTTTCTTATGATCTTACATAATAAATAAAATCTGTTACAGCAGGTTCCTCACCTAATAAACGAAGTTGTGAATTAATTTGACCTCGATGATAATGTCCATGCATAGCAATATGTGTTAGTATCTCGCGAACAGTATTTTGAAATGGTTCTCCTGTGCTCGTTTTATAAGAAACCATTTTGTCTAGATCGTCATTTTTTAAGTTTAAAAGGTAAGTAATAATTGTCTCCTCATTTTTTTGGACCAACTTGTCACATTCTTCTAAGTCTATATCTAACCAAATAGATAAATGAGAACTATCTTGACCTTTCAACCTTGTCATCCATACATTTTCCGCGAATAAAATATGAGAAAATAATCGGATCACATCAGGTTGGTCATCTTTTATATTATGCAGAGCATTCAAAATTCGTTTATTCGCCCATATCAAATGTTCAAACATTTTTTGTATTGTTTCCAAACACTATTCACCTCTATCAATTACATTTGTAAAACATATGCTTAAATCTTAAATTGATGAACTAAGATATTACCGAATTAGGAGTCCTTCTTTTCGATTGAAGCGTAATAGGAATTATTTATTTCATATCTTCCTCCATATAATCATATGGAGATATACCCTCCATTCCTATTAGCGGATGAACAGTATGAACAGTCTCCGTATTCAGTGAAGGGATCATTGCTTCGCCTAAAACTGTTACGATTTCCTGTTGTTGCTCTTGAACACTACTTG
This sequence comes from Lysinibacillus timonensis, assembly GCF_900291985.1. Taxonomy (NCBI): domain Bacteria; kingdom Bacillati; phylum Bacillota; class Bacilli; order Caryophanales; family Bacillaceae; genus Lysinibacillus; species Lysinibacillus timonensis. Next base: position 877,465 of record NZ_LT985980.1, read on the forward strand.
AATTCTTTTCTTTAACTTGTGTAATGTTTTCACTCATTACCACTTCTTCAACGAGTACTTCTTCAGTATCCATTGGATTTAATCTTGCCTTTAAACTTGTTAGGCGTTGAAGGTCATCAGTCTTTGAAAGACCATTTGAAAAAACTTCTGGCTCACCGCATAATATAAGAAAATTTTTCGCTCTCGTAATCCCTGTGTAGAGAAGATTTCTTCGAAGCATTTTTGAATAACCACGTACAATTGGCATAATGACTGTTTGAAACTCACTACCTTGGGACTTATGAATAGAACAACAATACGCTAGCGTTATTTGGTTTAAATCACCACGCTGATAGGTCACTTCATTGCCATCAAAGGATATTACAAGTAAATCTTGTTTTTCAATATTTTCTTTCGCTTTAATAATCGCAATGACTTCACCCATATCACCATTAAAAATATTGCTCTCAGGCTGATTGACTAGTTGAAGTACCTTGTCCCCTATACGGTAAACAATATCTCCGAAGACTAGTTCTTTTCTTGTGCCATCTTCGTTCGGATTCACTAAAGCTTGAATTTTTTTATTCAATTGATCAATTCCAGCAGGCCCTTTATACATTGGTGCAAGGACTTGAATATCACGTATTGATTGACCTTTTGCAATAGCGCTTTTCACTATTTGGGTTACTACATCTGGAATTTGATCTGCTGACGCTTTAATAAACGAACGATCCGTAGTTTTAGCTGATAATGTCGTTGCATCCGGTATATTTCCTTTTTTTATTTGATGGGCAAGTTCAATAATCGTTGAACCCTCTGCCTGACGATAGACATCTTTTAATTCCACTGTAGGAATTTGATTAGAAGCTAATAAATCTTTTAGTACTTGCCCAGGTCCTACGGGTGGAAGTTGATCTTGGTCGCCTACAAAAACAACTTGTACATCTTCTTTTATACTTTTGAGTAATTGATGGGCTAACCAAGTATCCACCATCGACATTTCATCGATGATAATGAGTCTTCCTTCAATCTCTCTTTCTGTTTCTTCTTCTTTTTCGAGCCCGTTAAATCCTAATAACCGATGAATCGTCATTGCAGGAAGTTCAGTCGATTCAGCAAGCCGTTTTGCTGCCCTTCCCGTAGGAGCAGCAAGGACAATTGGAAATGCCTCTTCCTTTTTTGCATATTCTTTTGGGTTTAAAGATATGCCATGAAGTTCCGCATACACTTCAACAAGTCCACGTATAACCGTCGTTTTCCCTGTCCCCGGTCCACCAGTTAAAATCATAACGGATGAGTTCAATGCGCATTCTATTGCATTAGCCTGTGTTTCAGCATACGTTACTTCAAACCGTTCTTCTACTTCTCCTATTGCTTTTCGTATTTCGTCATTTGAAAAGCGTTTTGTATTTTCATTATGTTTGATTAAGTCTAATATTTTAGAGGCAATCCCGATTTCACTAAAGTATAATGATGGTAAGTAAATCCTCGTTTCTTCTCCACAAATTTTACTTTCCTCACGCATCTCAATAATCGCTTTCGAAATAGCTTCAAAAGGGATTTCTTCTTGTTGACTTTGTTCTAACATAGATTTTACAAGTGGCAGTACGTGTTCCGCATCTAAATAAACATGTCCATCTGAAAGGGAAGCGTTATTTAATACATGCAAAACAGCTGCTTTAATTCGATCAGGATGATTTCCTGTAATTCCAAGTCGCTTACCTAATTCGTCCGCGCGCCCAAAGCCTACACCTTCAACATCTTCTATTAAACGGTATGGATTTTCCGTTAGCAGGGGAACCGTTTCTTCACGATAAGTTTGATAAATTTTCATCCCCAGTTGAGGTCCGAAGCCCCACTCGTTCAATTGAATAATGATTCTTTCTAATCCTAGATTTTCTTCTAGAATTTGACGAATCGTTATCTTTTTATCTTCTTTTAACCTTGGAATCAGATCTAATGTACTTGGATCTTCTATGATTTTTTTAATTGCATCTGCTCCTAGTTTATCTACAATTGTTTCTGCAGTTTTACGTCCGATTCCTGGAAATAAATCGCTCGATAAATAGTGAACAACTCCTTGCTCTGTAGCAGGGACTTCCTTTTCAAATATATCAACCTGAAATTGTTGGCCATATTTAGGATGATTTTTTAACACTCCAGTAAATCGGTATAACTCATCTTCAGTAAGTTTTGGAAAATAACCTACTATAATAATTTCCTTATCGTCATATTGTAAATTGGTTTCTTGTATTTTCACTCTCATAATAGAATATAAATTGGAGGGATTATGAAAAATGGATACAACGGGACGACCAAGAATAAATAATTTATTCGCTTCAAATAAATTAAAATTATCAACCATTCTCCAAACCTCCTTCACATTATCGTACATTCGATTTTATCATAACCTTGGTAAACTGTCTTTTTAATGGGAACATTGCTTGTAGATAATTATTTATTTGATTTTCACCAAATGAAGACAATGATAGAATAATAAGATAAAGTTATTATGAAGGGCTTGTGAATACTGTGGAATTTAGACCATGCATCGATTTGCACGATGGAAAAGTAAAACAAATTGTAGGAAGTACATTAGGACACTCAGATAAATCAGTTGTAGAAAACTTTATTTCAGACAAAGATTCTAGTTATTTTGCAAATTTGTTTAAACAGGACGGTCTTACTGGTGGACACGTCATTATGTTAGGTTCAGGCAATGAAGATGCCGCGCTTGTAGCATTACAAACCTATTCAAATGGACTTCAAGTAGGCGGTGGAATCACAGCTGACAATGCGAAGAAGTATATTGAAGCAGGTGCCTCCCATATTATCGTAACATCTTATATTTTCCATGATGGAAAGTTAGATATGGACAGATTAAATTTACTAATTGAAGCGGTTGGAAAAAACCATATTGTCATTGACTTAAGCTGTAGAAAGAAAGATGGTAAATGGTTTGTTGTTACAGACAAATGGACTAAATTTAGTGATTTCGAAGTGAATGAAAAAAGTATTTCCTACATTGAACAATTTTGTGATGAACTACTGATACATGCAGTTGACGTTGAAGGTAAACGAAGCGGTATGCAAGAAGAATTAGTCCAAGATTTAGCGAACTGGACATCTATCCCAACGACATATGCCGGTGGCGTTCGTTCACTAGAGGATTTAAAGAAGTTTGAAGAAATTTCTAGTGGTAAACTTCATGTTACAATAGGTAGTGCTTTAGATATTTTCGGTGGAGATTTAGCTTATAAAGATGTTGTAGCGTACTGTAAAAAGCAATAAATACTGCCTTAAGGTTTTAGCAACAAACTCACGAAAACAACTAATATAAAAGGTTATCTCCAATCTCACTAGATGAAGATAACCTTTTTGCTTTAGTTAAATCTTTGACTTACCATATCATAAATATATTTTGCTTGATCGAATTTCGGCTCGATTGTATACGCTTCTTTTAAATGATGTAATGCTGATTCCGTATCTTCAGTAGATACTGCATACAACACCCCTAAATTATAGTGGGCATCCGCGTTCTTCCCATCTTTTTCTAATACATACTCTAATTCTATTTTTGCCAAATCAAACATTTCTAGAGTACAAAGTAATATCCCATAGGAAAGTCGAATTTGAAGATCCTCCGGTGCAAGCTCCGCTGCTCTTTGCATATAAGGCAATGCAAGCTTAAATTTTTCATCGCGTTCAAAGGATTTTGCTAACATAAAGTATGCATCTGCACCTTCAATACCAAAATCGATTGATTTTTGATACAACTTTGCCGCTTCAATGTAACGCTCAGAATTGTAATAAAGATTCGCCAACCCGTAATAAGCAGTTGCGGTTTTCTCATCCAATGTAATAGCCTTTTGGAAAAATCGTTCTGCTCTTTCGATGTCATTCATCGCTGCAAGAAGATTTCCAAAATTCACATACCCTATCGCATCATTTGGATTGGTTTCAATTGCTTCAGTAAATGCCTTAGCTGCGTCTTCATAACGCTTTTCTTGAAAGGCCTTTATTCCAATTTCATTGTAATCCATATTTATCACCTCAAAAGGATAGACGACCGTAATAAACAGTCGCCTATCAATCATTCTAGTTATCCAACATAAGTTAGTTTTTCACCATTTTTAAATACTTCATCTATCGTTCCGCCACCTAAACATTCTTCACCATCATATAACACGACAGCTTGACCAGGTGTAATAGCTCTTACTGGTTCTTCAAATGTAATATGTGCAGAGCCGTCAGCTAATAACTCGACTTCCACTGGTGTATCGTCTTGTCGGTAACGGAATTTCGCTGTACATTTAAATGTTGATGGTTTTGGATTATTTGAAGTAAAACTCATTTTGACAGCTTTTAATGAAGTTGAATATAATGCATCATGATGGAACCCTTGTCCTACATAAAGTACATTTCTTTCTAAATCTTTACCAAGCACAAACCATGGTTCACCATCTCCACCAATCCCTAAACCGTGACGTTGGCCAAGCGTATAATACATTAAACCGTCATGAGTACCCATAACTGTACCATCGAAAGTTTCCATATTGCCTGGTTGCGCTGGCAAGTATTGACTTAAAAATTCTTTAAAATTGCGCTCCCCAATAAAACAAATGCCTGTAGAATCCTTTTTCTTGGCTGTTGCAAGACCAGCTTCTTCCGCAATTTTACGTACTTCCGTTTTTTCAATATTACCGATAGGGAACATAACGTGCTCTAGTTGTTCTTGCGAAAGTTGATTTAAGAAGTATGTTTGATCTTTATTACGGTCAATACCTCTTAGCATCGCTACTTCCCCATCACGTTCACCAACACGAGCATAATGACCAGTAGCTAAATAATCTGCTCCTAGTTTCATTGCATGATCTAAAAATGCTTTAAATTTAATCTCTTTATTACACATAACATCTGGATTTGGAGTTCGTCCAGCTTTATATTCTTCGAGGAAGTAAGTAAATACTTTATCCCAATATTGTTTTTCAAAATTCACCGCATAATAAGGAATTCCGATTTGATTGCACACTTTAATGACATCATCGTAATCCTCTGTTGCTGTACATACACCAAACTCATCCGTATCATCCCAGTTTTTCATGAAAATGCCGATAACATCGTAACCTTGTTGCTTTAATAAATATGCCGCAACCGATGAATCAACCCCACCAGACATTCCAACGACAACACGAATTTGTGATGGGTCTCTAGTTTCTAACATTTCGTTCACCTTTTCTATTATAATCAAATGCGCCTTGGCGTATTTGTGACTATCGTAAGCCCTCACTTACAGTCAGAAGATTCGCACCTTCTCTTAGTACAAATAGAACAATAATATGTTGTATCTATTTCAGTGCAGTAAAAACATCTGCTGAATGAAGTTAATGAGCTAGCCTTTTGACGATTTTAATTGTTCGTTTCGCCGCCTCAACAACTAGTTCTTCGGTTAAACCTAGGCCAAAACTAAAACGAATTGAGTTTCTTAATTCTTCTGTATCCTTACCAAACATTGCAACAAGGACATGTGATGGGTCAATTGAACCTGCAGTACAAGCCGAGCCACTAGACGCATACACATTAGACATATCTAAGTTAACTAAGAAGGATTCAACTTCCATACCTTTAAAACTTATATTTAAAACATGTTTTAATGAATGGTCCTTATTCCCATTAATCTCAAATAGTATGTTCTCTTTTTTTAATTCTTCTATAAATAATTCACGATACTTATGATAATTTTCTTTTCTTATGTCTATCTCTTGTTGGGCAATTTCAACTGCCTTAGCAAATCCAACAGCACTAGGAACATTTTCCGTACCTGCACGACGTTTTTTCTCTTGCGATCCTCCAAAAGAAGTCGGAAATAAAGAAACACCCGTACGCTGATATAAGAAACCAATTCCTTTTGGACCATTTAATTTATGGCTCGATACACTTAATAAATCAACATTCAACTCATCGACATTTAGCTTTTCTATACCAAACGCTTGAACAGCATCGGTATGAAAGGTTGCCTGATGTTCTTTTAAGATTTTGCCGATTTCTGCAATCGGCTGAATTGTACCAACCTCATTATTTCCGTACATAATTGTTACTAAAATCGTATCGTCTCTTAACGCATTCTTAAACTCTTCCAAAGAAATACGACCAGTTCTGTCGACCGGTAGATAAGTAACATCAAATCCTTCTTTTTCGAGTTTTTCACATGCATGCATGACAGCATGATGTTCAATTTGCGTTGTAATTATATGTTTCCCTTTAGATTTCAGAGCTTGTGCCGTACCGAATATTGCAGCATTATCTGCTTCTGTTCCACCACTTGTAATAATTATTTCACTATCTTTTGCACCTACAGCACGAGCGAGCGTGTTGCGAGCTTCATCTAAAACCTTACGCGCTCTTCTACCTGCAGTATGAATGCTAGAAGGGTTGCCATATTCTTCAGACATTATCTTCGTCATAACAGTGATTACTTCTGGATGCATAGGTGAAGTAGCTGCATGGTCTAGATAAATTGTTTCCATCGTTATTCAAAAACTCCTTTAACTAACAGGCTTAAATATAGAACATATAACCGTCGTACTCAGAATCATCTTTATGATTTGCTAAATCTTTAAGAGAAGTCGTATCAAGTACGTTTTTAACAGCATCACGTATTCTAATCCACAGTTCACGCTGTGGTGATTCTTCTTCTTCAATACCTTCTACAGGTTGAATAGGGCCTTCCAATACTTTGATTACATCTGCTGCTGAAATTTTTTCAGGGGGTAATGCAAGTAAATAGCCACCATAAGCTCCACGTACACTTTTAACAAGTCCCGCAATACGAAGTGGAGATACTAGTTGCTCTAAATATGCTTCAGATAAATCTTTTTCCTGTGCGATTTGACGCAATGGAACTGGACCTTCACCATAATGCTTAGCTAATTCAATCATAATTGTTAGTCCGTATCTACCTTTTGTAGAAATTTTCATTATAAACACCTCTATTTTACTTGTCCATATATATGCTCAAGTATACCATATCTCCTTCAATTCCACTTGGAAAAGGTCTATTTTCATACAGTGTCATACTCTTGTAACTCAAATTGAATAGAATCTAGACTTAAGATGCCTGACTTACAGTTCTGATGGAATAAATATGGTACATTTAAATAAAGTCTAGTATGAACTCGGAGGATAAAAAATGCAAAATGAACCATTAGCATACCGAATGCGTCCTCGTAACTTAAATGAGGTTGTTGGTCAAAAACACATTATCGGCGCTGAAACCGCCTTATATAAAATGATCCAAAATGGACATGTTCCATCTATGCTTTTATATGGTGAACCTGGAATCGGTAAAACATCTATTGCCAATGCAATTGCAGGTAGTTCTAAGCTTCCTTTTTTTTCATTAAATGCAACACACGCAGGGAAAAAGGATGTTGAACAAATTGTTGAGGAAGCAAGACTTAGTGGAAAAGTCATTTTGTTCCTTGACGAAATTCATCGTTTTAATAAATTACAACAAGATACCCTTCTCCCCCATGTAGAAAATGGTTCAATCGTCTTAATTGGAGCTACAACAGAAAATCCATTTCATGATGTCAATCCAGCCATTCGTTCTCGCTGTGGTGAAATTTTACAGCTTAAACGATTATCTGTAGAAGATATTGTTCAATTATTAAAAACTGCATTAAAAGATAATGAACGTGGGTTAGGTAAATTCGAAATTCAAATATCCGATGAACAAATAGTTCAACTAGCACTAAGCTCGAATGGAGACGCTCGAAAAGCCTTAACATTGTTAGAGTCGGTTTATTATGCTGCGGATGAAATTGATGGTAAAACTGTCGTTAAAGATCATATTATTGAGCATCTTGCTGAACGAATTGGTGTTTATGGTGACAAAGCTGGTACACATTTTTATAACTTGTTATCTGCTTTACAAAAATCCGTTCGAGGAAGTGATACGAATGCAGCTCTTTATTATTTAGCTCATTTATTAGAAAACGGTGATTTAGTTGCCGTATGTAGAAGATTACTAGTCATGGCATATGAAGACATCGGACTAGCTGACCCAAATGTTGGGGCACATGTATTTGCTGCAACAGAATCTGCTAAACGACTTGGACTACCTGAGGCTCGTATACCACTAGCGAACGCCGTAATTGAAATGTGTCTGTCACCAAAATCTAATTCTGCCTATTCAGCACTAGATACTGCAACTAGATCAATCCGAGAGGGGAAAACAGGAGATATTCCATTACATCTACGTGACGGTCATTACGTTGGTGCCAAGGTTTTAGGTCATGTAGGATATAAATACCCACATGATACACCAATAGGTACATTCGGTGGATGGGTTGACCAACAATACTTACCTGAAAATTTAGATGGTATGGAGTTTTATAAACCTGTGAGTGCAGGAGAAGAAAAACGGATGGCCGCAATATATGAAAAATTAAAGGCATTTCGCTCTAAATAATAGAACTCGCCCTATTTGTATTCATAGGGCGAGTTTATTAATATTGTTTAATTTTATTATAAGAAATAGAAAATTCATAAAACTGTTTTAAACATTTATCTAAATCATTATTTGCATTTTTGATTGCTTCTTTAAATGCACCTTCTTTTCCATTCAATAACTCAACATCCTCGAAGCTTTTGCTAATTTCATCTAACAGATGTTCTTGGAAATGAATAATACATTTTGCTGCTACAGTATATGAATATAAAATATATTCTTTAACTTCTGGAATTTTCATATCGGAAATTTGTTTTTGAGCAAGTGTTTTAAAATAAATCAGTTGCGCTAATATATCAGCAAATAAATTCCAATAAACATTAGATTCTGGGAATGAACCATTTTGTCGATCGATATAATTTGCAAAATTTGAAACAGTTTGTTGAAGTAGATTGTCTAATCCTTTATAAGCTTTCTCCCATTTTTGAGAGCTATCAATATAATCAAAAACCATTTCATCCATCTTCGCCTGAAGCTGTGGTAAATTCAATAAACCATTTTTAACTTGGATTTGAGTAAACATCCCATAACCTCCCCTTTATCCCCCTAAGGTCTAGTAGTAATAATATAACAATAAAAAAAGAATTAGTTTTTAGATAATAAAAACTAAAGTAAAAGATGTGATATATGTGATAATTTCAATCATTTTCAACAAAATTCCAACTTTTATTAAAATAAATTTTTATTATTGTTATATAATTAACGGTCATGTAATAAGAAAAAGCGATAAATTAGAATAGATCTAGATTTATCGCCTTATTATTATTGTTGTACTCTTGTTATTTTAATATCTTTTAGTATTTGATTAACAACCCAACTTGCTGCAATTAAACCTGCAACAGAAGGACAGAAAGCATTTGATGATGGCGGCATTTTGGCCTTACGTATTTGAGCATTTGGATTTCCAACCTCTTCTACTACTTCTGGGCGGGCAACAATTGGGGATTCATCAGAGAAGACTACAGTTACCCCTTTTCTAATTCCTTCTTTTCTTAATTTAGTTCGTATTACCTTAGCTAATGGGTCAGTATGTGTTTTTGAGATATCTGCAATTTGGAAACGAGTAGGATCCATTTTATTTGCCGCTCCCATACTTGAGATAATGGGAATATTTCGTTTGAGGCATTCTTTCATTAGGTGTATTTTGTATATCACTGTGTCCGATGCATCAATTACATAATCAATATTCTGTTCAAAAAACTGTTCATAGGTTTCTTCTGTGTAAAACATATGCATGTCAATTACTTCACACTCTGGGTTAATATCTGCAATTCGGTCTTTCATAATCCCTGATTTTGATTTACCAATTGTAGATAAATACGCAACCAATTGACGGTTAACGTTTGTTATATCCACATTATCTTTGTCAACTAATATAATTCGACCAACACCACTACGAGCACAAGCTTCAGCCGCAAAGGAACCTACACCGCCTACTCCTAGAATAGCAACTGTCGTATTTTTTAATTTTTCTAATCCTTCTTTACCTATTGCTAGTTCATTGCGTGAAAACTGGTGTAACATAATTATTGCCTCTCAATCTTTATTATTCTACTCGGGATTATAACATAATTAGATTGGCGTGGAAAGGTGATCTAAACTGTTATTAGTATGTCTCAGCAAACTAAAAAAACTCCCCTTATTGTCAAGGAGAGTAAGTAAGGAGTTTAGGAATTGACGAATCCCGAATTGAAGCCTTTTTTACAAACGTTGTTTTGAACCCTCATCCTTCGCAAAAAGTGGGTGTTCTCAGCTACTTTTTAAACGTCCCGTACAGCGCAGGCTTGTTTGCTAAGCAGAGATCTTGAACTCCCTACATTTTGTTGTTCGGTCAAAACTGGATATTTGTATCAGCAACAAGTTCAGGATTCGTATTAGTTATATCATAACATGATTAATCTGAATTTTCAAACAACATTAACAAATTTATTATATTTTTTTGATACACTTCCTTTTTCAGTAAAAATTGTCGTAATTATATTATTGCTAAACAACCTCTCCTCAGAGAAGTTATTCTGAATGTAGAAAACATCATTTAAAATAAATCGAAAAAACAGAGAAAAACAATTAACTGTTTTCTCTGTTTTTAGTATTAGTTATTGATTTTTAAATGTAATTCCTTCAATTGAGCAGGTGAAACCTCACTCGGTGCATTCGTTAATAAATCACTAGCAGTTGCTGTTTTAGGGAACGCAATTGTATCACGTAAGTTTGTACGACCTGCAAGTAACATAACGAAACGGTCGAGACCGAATGCTAAACCACCATGAGGAGGTACCCCATATTCAAATGCTTCTAGTAAGAACCCAAATTGTTCTCTTGCTTCTTCTTCACTAAACCCTAATAATTTAAACATTTTTTCCTGAAGTTTTGGCTCATAAATACGTAGAGAACCTCCACCTAGTTCATAACCGTTTAAAACGATATCGTATGCTTGTGCACGTACTTCAGACGGATTTGTGTCCATTTTTTCGACATCTTCGTCAAACGGTCGAGTAAATGGATGGTGCGCAGCACTATAGCGCCCTTCATCTTCATCATACTCAAGTAATGGCCAATCTGTAATCCAAAGGAATGCAAACTTAGATTCATCAATTAATCCTAATTCTTTTCCAAGTTTCATACGTAATGCACCTAGAGATGCAGCTACTACAGAAGATTTGTCTGCAACAAATAATAATAAGTCACCTGGTTCAGCATTGGTTGCTTTCATCATCGTATCTACAATTTCACCTTCAAAGAATTTAGCAATTGGACCCGTTAACCCTTCTTCCGTAACTTTAATCCACGCTAAACCTTTTGCTCCATAGATTGCTACAAATTCAGTTAATGCGTCTATATCTTTACGCGTAAACTTATCTGCACTTCCTTTAACATTAATTGCTTTTACTTCCCCACCGTTATCTACTGCTTGAGCAAATACTTTAAATGAAGAATCTCTTACGATTTCAGATAGTTGAACAAGCTCTAAATCAAAACGGACATCAGGCTTATCTGACCCGTAACGCCCCATTGCCTCAGAATAAGGCATACGCTGTAAAGGTAATTGTAAGTCAATATCCATAACTTCTTTCATAACAGTTTGCAGAAGACGCTCATTCATTTCAATAATCTCATCCATGGACATAAATGACGTTTCGATATCGACTTGAGTAAATTCAGGTTGACGATCCGCACGTAAATCTTCGTCGCGGAAACAACGAGCAATTTGGAAGTATTTTTCAAACCCTGAAACCATTAATAATTGTTTAAATAATTGTGGTGATTGAGGTAATGCATAAAATTCACCTTCATGTACGCGTGACGGTACTAAATAATCACGAGCACCTTCTGGAGTTGACTTAGTTAAAATAGGTGTTTCAACCTCTAGGAAACCTTCATTCTGTAAGAAATTACGAATTGAGCGTGTAATATCAGAACGTAATTTAAATGTGTTATACATCACTGGTCGACGTAAGTCTAAATAACGATACTTCAACCGAACTTCTTCATTAATTTCGACTTTATCCTCAATAGCAAATGGTGGTGTTTTAGCTTCATTTATAATCGAAATTGCTGAAGCTACTACCTCGATTTTCCCAGTTTTAATATTTGGGTTTACTTGGCTCTCATCACGTAAAATGACTTCGCCTTCAATTTCCACTACATATTCATTACGAATTTTGTCTGCAATTACTAGCGCGTCTGGTGCTGTATCACCAAAAACGACTTGAACAATACCTGTACGGTCACGTACATCAACGAAAATTAAACCACCTAAATCACGGCGACGTTGTACCCATCCTTTTAATACAACTTTCTCACCTTGATGTTGCTCATTTAACTCTCCGCAAGCATGCGTTCTTTGTGCCATGATAATTTCCTCCATTAAGCCGATTATTTTTTAATATGTTCTAATAAGTAGTTAACTAAATCAGTTAATTGAACTTTTTCTTCGTTTCTAGTTTGCATTTGTTTAATGTTTACTGCACCTTCTTCAAGTTCAGTATCTCCAATAACGATAACGTATTGTGCGCCTAGTCGATCTGCTGATTTCATTTGAGCTTTCATTTTTCGATCGACATAATCCATGTCAGCTGAAATGCCTTTTGTACGAAATGAACTTAGTAGTTCTACAGCTTTTTTCTTCGCTTCATCACCTATCGCTACAACATAAATATCCAATGCATCTTCTACTTCTAACTCGATTCCTTCAGCTTCTAGTGCAAGTAACAATCGTTCAATTGATAATGCAAAGCCAATACCTGCAACATCTGGCCCGCCAATATCTTGAACTAAACCATTGTAACGTCCTCCACCACAAAGTGTTGTGATTGCGCCAAACCCGCTTGCGGTACTCATAATTTCAAATGCCGTATGATTATAATAATCTAATCCGCGAACTAAGTTAGGATCTACTTCGTATTCAATGCCAAGTACATCTAGATATTCTTTCACTTTGTCAAAATAGATAGACGATTCTTCTGTTAGGTATTCTGTTAATTTTGGCGCTGTCTTCATTAAAGGATGCTCATGGTCTACTTTACAGTCCAAAATACGTAAAGGGTTTTTCTCTAAACGATTTTGACAGTCAGAACAAAACTCACCAATCGAAGGTTTAAAGTGATTAATTAGAGCTGAACGATGTGCATCACGCGTTTCTTTATCACCTAAAGAGTTAAGGTGTAATTTTAAAGCCTTTAACCCAACAGATTGATAAACATCCATAGCAAGAGAAATAACTTCTGCATCGATAGCCGGATCGGCTGAACCAATTGCCTCCACACCGAACTGTACAAACTGACGGTACCTTCCAGCCTGTTGACGCTCATAACGGAACATTGGACCGATATAGGAAAGTTTTACGGGTTGATCTGGTGCACCAAACATTTTGTGCTCTACATAAGAACGAACTGCTGATGCTGTTCCTTCAGGTCTTAATGTGAGAGAACGACCTCCACGATCTTCAAATGTATACATTTCTTTTTGAACAATATCTGTTGTATCCCCCACCCCACGTTGGAATAATTCTGTTTGCTCGAACATTGGGGTACGAATTTCTTTATAACGATAAACACGAGATAGATTACGTAAAATGGATTCTACTTTCTGCCATTTAGGCGTTTGCTCCGGTAAAATATCTTGTGTACCTCGTGGTACTTTATAAGCCATTTGTTATCTCCTTTCTAATAGGTCAAAATTTAAATTGTAAAATGAAACGAACGCGCTTTGCTTTTCCTCATGTCTAGCTTCGCGCGTTAGCCACTCGAGGTCGCTTCAACTACACCTACGAAGGCAAAATACGCCTTCGTAGGTGTAGTCTCCAGCGCTTGTCGTGGCTGAACGAACGCGCTCCGCTTTTCCATAAAAAAAAGCCTTCGTCCATTGCAAAATCTTTTGCAAGGGACGAAAGCATTAACTTCCGCGGTTCCACCCTAGTTGATGTACTAAATAAAATAGAACATCCTCTCTTAATCGGATAACGGCCGATTCCGTCTCCCTCTACTCTACCAATTATATTTCGAAGGAAAGCCTCACAAGTGTTATTCACAATTACTTACTGTAGGAAAGATTTCAGCCTTGGTCTTCCCCTCTCTTTTTCAGCATTGGTTATTGCTACTTTCTTGGTCAATGGCAAATAAATATATTCTTTTATTCACATTACATCTTATCTTACGAGGAAAGACATGAAGTTGTCAACTAATTTAAAAAAGTCTAGATTTTATCATTTATTTCCTTTTACAATAGAATAAATTACTAAATGTCAAAATCAGATTTAATATAATTAACTAGAGTAAGAGAGTAGGTAATTTTTTGAAAAGAATATATCTCTATACTGTTATAGTTTTTATAATATTTGTTCTTCTAGTATTCACTCAAAAAGATAACTCAAATAATGCTAATGTAGATACAAATGGAGACATAATCGTAACAAGTCAAGTCGTTGCACTACGTTCTGGTCCCGGACTATCTTATGAATCGATTTCTAGCATACGAAAAGGTCAAGCTCTTACAATGATTGAACAACAAGGAGAATGGTATTACATATCAGTGAATAACGAAAAAGGTTGGGTTCCATCTTGGCAAACTTCCACCAATGTCCAATCTTCCACCTCAACAAAAACGGTTGCCATTTCACAAGTTGATGGGTTAAATATCCGTACAGGGCCATCCACATCATCAACAAGTATTAAGCAGCTCAATTTAGGGGACGAAGTACTAGTTGAATCTATCCAAGGCGATTGGGTAAAAGTCGATGAACAAACTGGAATTTCTGGTTGGTTATCAGCTGAATACGTAGTCTTAAATGAAAGAGAAATTCAAGAAAATGATGATCAAAGTAATGCAGAGCTAGTTGTAGATCAGACCATTTTTGCCATTTTTGTAGATTCTGTGAATGTGCGTGAGCAACAAAATTTGTCATCCAACATAGTCGGATTAGTGAATAAGGGTGACGAATTTTCTGTATTGGAAAAGCAGAAGAACTGGGTCAAAATACAATTAGAAGATGGTCGTGAAGGCTGGATATATGAGTTTTACGGTACTTTTCAACCACAAACAACTGACCAATCACATAAAACGGTTACTATTGTCTATAATGGAACAAATTTAAGAGAATCACCATCTACTTCTTCTTTAGTAGTTACAAGAGCAAATGCTGGTGAATCTTTTGAAATTATTTCAGAAAATGGAGATTGGTACCAAGTTTCAGTTAGTTCAGATAAAACTGCATATTTAGCAAATTGGGTCGTATCAACAAATACAAATCAATCTCAGCAATTAACCGAACAAGTTATCGATCGAAAAGAAGGCACATTAAATGGTTTATCGATTGTACTTGATCCAGGTCATGGAGGTAATGACCAAGGTACAGCTGGGTCTCGGGGGACTATAGAGAAAGATATTACACTTATAACAGCAGAATTGTTAAAATCTAAGTTACAAGATGCTGGTGCAACGGTTTACTTAACACGCGAAAGCGATGAATACATCGATTTAAGGAAGCGAGTTTCCATAGCACATATGAACGATGCTGACGCATTTATTAGTATCCATTATGATGCTACAGAAGATAGTTCAATATCTGGGTTTACTACATATTACTATCATGACTACCAACAAGAACTTGCACAAGCAGTAAACAGCAGTTTAGCTAATAAAGTACCACTAAGAGATCGAGGTGCACAACCAGGTAATTATTTAGTCTTAAGGGAAAATTACCAAAATGCGATATTAATTGAACTTGGCTATTTAAGTAATCCAAGTGAAGAACGTGTCATAACAACTGACTTTTATCGTGAACAAGCAACACTTGGTATTTATGAGGGGATTTTAGAATACTTCGATTCAAAATTATAATGAACAAAAAAGAATTGACCAAATGGAGTATTCCATTTGGTCATTTTTTATCTTTATTTTGATTCGACTATAACAGTAACAGGACCATCATTAATTAACATGACATCCATCATTGCACCAAAAATACCTGTCTCAACTTTTAATCCATGTTCTATTAAAGCTTTGTTAAACTCATCCCATAAAGGTTTAGCGACTTCAGGTCTAGCAGCCTCAATAAAACTAGGCCTTCTACCTTTTTTTGTTTCAGCATATAAAGTGAATTGAGAAACAGATAATATGTCGCCTCCCTGTTCTATTATGGAACGATTCATTTTTCCGTCTTTATCTTCCCATAGTCGAATTTCTGCAACTTTTTTTGCCACATACTTCACATCTTCAATCGTATCTGTATGTGTAATACCTACTAATAACATATAACCTTTTTCAATAGCACCTGTAATTTCATCATCAACAGTAACAGATGCCTGTTTGCATCGTTGTATAACTACTCTCATGACAATACCTCGATCGAACGTTAATTTATGACGCGCTGAACCGAATAGATATCCGGCATTTGTTTTATTTTTTCTACGACTTTATGCAGAGCTGTAATGTTAGATATTGAAAGTGTTAAATGAAGTGTAGCAAGCTTATTATGATCTGCTTTACCTGTAACAGCTAAAATATTTACTTTCGTATCTGTAACTGCATGCATTACATCATTTAGAATACCAGGTCTATCGTATGCTGAAACTTCAATATCTACCGGATACTCTTTTCTAGTATGATGTTGACTATGTTCCCATTCCACTTCAATTAGTCTTTCACGGTCACCATCATTTACATTTGGACAATCAGCTCTATGAACCGAAACTCCACGTCCTTTTGTAATAAAACCAACAATTTCATCGCCAGGAACGGGTGTACAACAACGAGATAATCGAATTAATAAGTTATCTATACCTTTCACAACAACTCCGGATTCTGTTCGTTTTTTTGTTGTTGGATTTTGCATTTCTTTTACAATTTTCTCTAGCGCTTCCTCTTGCTCTCGTTCTCGCCGTTTCTTTTCTGCCAATCGATTCACAAGTTGTTGGGCTGTAATACCACCAACCCCAACAGCTGCATATAAATCTTCTTCATTTGTAAAGTTTAGCTTTTCTAGAACACGTTTAACATTTTCTTGAGAAAGAACTTCTTTCATATCAAAGTCTTGAGCCTTAATCTCTTTTTCAACAAGGTCTTTGCCTTTGAGTACATTTTCTTCGCGTAAATGCTTTTTAAAGAATTGTTTAATTTTATGTTTTGCTTGAGAGCTCTGCGCAATTTTTAGCCAATCGCGACTAGGTCCAAAAGATTGTTTTGAAGTAAGTATTTCAATGATATCTCCGGTTTTCAATGGTGTATCTAAAGGGACCATTTTCCCATTCACTTTAGCTCCAATTGTCCTATTTCCAACTTCAGAGTGTACTCGATAAGCAAAATCTATTGGAACAGATCCAGATGGTAGTTCGATCACTTCTCCTTTTGGCGTAAATACATACACCATATCTGAGAATAAATCAAACTTTAACGACTCCATAAATTCTTCAGCATTTGAGGATTCATTTTGAAATTCAAGTATTTCCCTGAACCACGTTAACTTTTGATCAATACTTTCTTTGTTTGAAGTAATTGATCTACCTTCTTTATATGCCCAGTGAGCTGCAATCCCGTATTCAGCAATTTGGTGCATTTCTTTTGTACGTATTTGAACTTCAAGAGGATCACCATATGGTCCAATTACTGTAGTGTGAAGTGATTGATATAAATTCTGTTTTGGCATTGCAATATAATCTTTAAATCTACCGGGCATTGGCTTCCAAAGAGTATGCACAATTCCTAGTACTGCATAGCAATCTTTTATACTATCGACTAATACTCGTACTGCTAATAAGTCATATATTTCATTAAATTGTTTATTTTGGAGCACCATTTTTCGATAAATACTATAAATATGTTTCGGACGGCCGTATATTTCGGCATCAATTTCAACTTCGTCTAGTTGGATTTTGATTTCAGCCATAACATTTTCTAAATACGCTTCCCGTTCCACACGTTTTCTTTTCATCAAACTAACAATTCGATAGTATTGCTGTGGATTTAGATAACGTAGAGCAGTATCCTCTAGCTCCCATTTTACTTTTGAAATTCCAAGGCGATGAGCAAGCGGTGCAAAAATTTCTAACGTCTCATTGGAAATTCTGCGTTGTTTTTCAGTGGATAAATGTTTTAATGTTCGCATATTATGTAGACGGTCTGCAAGTTTAATTAAAATAACTCTTATATCTTGCGCCATCGCAACAAACATTTTTCGATGATTTTCTGCTTGTTGTTCTTTTTTTGAAAGATATTTAATTTTTCCAAGTTTCGTAACACCATCAACTAAAAGTGCTACTTCCTCATTAAATTCTCGTACTAAATCTTCCCGAGCAACAGTTGTGTCTTCAACAACATCATGTAAAAATCCTGCAGCAACTGTTTCGGGGTCCATTTGTAATTCAGCTAAAATACCTGCGACTTGTATAGGATGAATAATATAAGGTTCACCAGAACTTCTTAGTTGTTCTTTGTGAGCTTCATTTGCAACTTCATAAGCTTTTTTTACAAAATCCACATGTTCATCATTCATATATGTTTTGACTATCGCGAATACATCTTCGGGCGTTAATATTTGCTCTTTCGCCATTAGTTGTCCACCTTGTTAAAAAAATTTTCTCTATATATATTAAATTTTATTGTATAAAAAGTATGTATTAAATGTAAAGACTCGTAGTCAATAACATAAGCAAATTAAAAAAATTTGAATTTTTTTCGAACTTTTAGTTAATCTTACTATATATTATCCAATTTCGCTTCTAAAAAACCTCTTTCATCAATAAGTAAATGAAAGAGGTTTTGACACTATTTTAATAAGAAATTAATGTTTTAACTGGATAATCTCCAATTTTTTCGCGTCCGTCTAAGTCAGCTAATTCAATGATAAATGCACATCCAGCTACAACCCCACCAAGTTTTTCAATCAGTTGAATTGTTGCATTAACAGTACCACCAGTTGCTAACAAATCGTCTACAATCAGTGCTTTTTGTCCAGGTTTAATTGCATCTTTGTGCATCGTTAACACATCTGAACCGTATTCAAGTCCATATTCTACACGTACAACCTCACGTGGTAATTTCCCTTCCTTACGAACAGGTGCAAATCCTATTTCAAGTGCATATGCGACAGGACAACCAATGATAAAGCCGCGCGCTTCTGGTCCAACAATAATTTCAGCTCCAACTTCCTTTGCAAAACGAACTATTTCGTCTGCTGCGTATTTAAAAGCAGGGCCATTATCCATTATCGTTGTAATGTCTTTAAAACTGATCCCCTCTTTTGGCCAGTCTTCTACAGTTGTCACATATTGTTTTAAATCCATTAAAAAATCCTCCTAATTAGGAATATTGGTATTCCTGTAATCGTTCATCAAACCATTGTCTTAGTTCATGATAGTTTGCATATAAAAACTTCTTCTCAATTTCTATTTGCTTAGCACGTAACTGATATGTAGGTGCTTCATCTAAAGAGCGTTTTGGAGCTCCCTCTAAAACAGAAGTCAGACCATTACTTATTGTAACAAAACCTAGTTCAAAAAACACGGTTGTCATAAATTTAATTACCTCCACATTCAACCCAATATGGTTAGATAATTGGTGAATATGTTGATCTAAGTTAAAGGAAGGTCGTTTTTTCAAAAAAGTATAGTACCAACTGAAATGCTCTCGTGTTGGCATACCGTTAAAGTATTGTGAATTAGTTGTAAAGAAAATAGTATAAATTCTTTTCGGTTTTGTTTGAATAATAACTTGTTCTAAATACTCAATAGATGGAGGTAAATCTAATAGCACAATATTTTGAATAGGATTTATCTCTGTTTCAGGATCAACTAAGTAAATAGGATTTGAAATACCATTTTGGAAAATTTCAAGTGTGCTATGATTAAACGCTAAATAAACAATTTTCTCTGTTGGCATATGGTGAATCCATTTTTTAGATTGTACCTTACCTCTATAATCATATAATTGCCATTCATCGGTATGTACATCGGAAATCATAAATTGAGTTTTCTTCTTCCCTTGCCATTCATTAATTTGTAAATCACCAACAAATGATAGTTTAACACCATGCGTAATTTCTTCATAAAGATAACCCTTATCAAATCCAATCGTATCAATTATGCTATATTCGTCTTCAACTTCCATTTTAAGATGATTTTCAGCTGCTCCTATTTTCTTCATTGATCGAACTTTTACATTTGTAAGTGCATAGGTTGGTTTTACAAAGCCCGTACCAAAAGGACCTAGTGTTTTAATGTCCTCAATCGATTCAACAGTTATTTCATTCAATTCCAGTGGTACATCTATAACTAATTTTGGTGTAAGTAGTTCTTCGGTCAAACACCCATTTGCTTGAATGTGTAATCGGGTTCTAAGTTCGTCAACATATTCTAGAGGAAATGTCATACCTGCAGCCATTGGATGTCCACCAAAATGTGGTAGAATGTCCTTATTTTTCGCAAGTTCATCATACATATGAAACCCTTCAATACTTCTAGCAGAACCTTTTGCAATCCCTTTTTCGTTATCTAACGTCAATACAATTGTAGGCTTGTAATATTTTTCTACCAAGCGCGATGCTACAATACCAACTACCCCTGGATTCCATCCTTCTTTAGCTACTACTAACACTAATGAATCGGATATATTGTCATTGTTCTCAATCATCGCAATAGCTTCTTCAGTAATTGTCTTTACAATTTCCTTACGCTCAGCATTTTTTTTATTCAATTGTTGTGCACCTTCAAATGCTATATGGGATTCGTCACTCATTAGAAAATGTACCCCGGGCGAGGCATCCCCTAAACGTCCAATAGCATTTAATCTAGGGCCAAAATAAAAGCCTATTGAATCTTCATCTATTTCACGTTGTTCCACACCTGCAACTTCACATAATGCACGAATCCAAGGACTGTGTGAACGTCTCATATGTGTTATACCCTGTTTAACGATATATCGATTTTCTCCTACTAAAGGTACTAAGTCCGCAACAGTACCAATCGCAACAAATTCATATAAATGTTTTGGAACTTTACCGTACAACGCATGGGCTAATTTAAATGCAACACCAACTCCTGCTAATTCACCGAATGGATAATGCTCATGAGGTATTCTAGGATGGATAATAACATCAGCAGCAGGAAGAACTTCCCCCGCCTCGTGATGGTCTGTTACAATGACATCCATTCCTAGCTCCTTAGCAACTCTAATTGGTTCAATTCCACTAATCCCATTATCAACAGTTATTATTAAATTAACACCTTCTTTATGAGCTCGTCGGAATAGTTCTTCATGGGGTCCATAACCGTGAGTAAACCGATTGGGAATCATAAAGTCCACATTTGCACCTAGATCCTTCAGCGTACGCATCATGACCGTTGTACTTGAAATTCCATCTGCGTCATAATCACCATATATACAGATCTTTTCACCATGTTCAATGGCAAATCTTATCCTGTTAACAGCTTCTTTCATACCTTTCAATAAATACGGATCATGTAAACTACTTTCGTCCATATTTAATAAAGCTTTAGCTTCTATTGCATTATTAAATCCTCTAGCAACGAGAATTTTAGCAGTAATCGATGAAATATCTAACTCATGTTGTAATTGTTTTACTATATGTTCATTAGGTGTTTGAACTACCCATTTCTTTTTAGACTCAATCATGACTATCACTTCCTCACATAGTCCATTATACCGAAAAACTAAATTAAAAGGTTGTGTGAGAATATTTTTAGAATAGTAGATTTACTTATTAGAACAAATAAAAAAAAGGCTAATTCATTAAACCACTATGAACTAACCATTTCATATTTATTTTTATGATTTATTCATTATTTTGTCGTATGATTTCATTTTCTGTCTCTGCTTTTTTAGTAGCTTCTTTTCTTTCTAATTTTATTCTTTGTTGCTCTTTTCGTACAGCTTCAATTTTTGCTTCCTCTTTACGTGTTTTTTTAATTTTATGATTATTTGGGATTAAATTTTCTAGCTCTCGGATTTCCTTACGCATTCTAAATATTCTAATCCCTGCAAAGCATGAACTAATAATTACCCCTAACAATGCAGAACCTAAAATTACTAAAATTAATGGCCATCTAGCTTCGCCAATAATAAAATTAACTGGAACTTCTTCAACATTAACAATAGCAAATATTGCAATAATAATTACAACTATTAACGCTAATATAAGTCTCCATTGCTCTTTCATTTCCTTCATTGCAGTAAAGCCACTCCTTTAAAGTAAATAGTTTTTTTCTTCATAGTATAAAACGGATAATGCGAATAATGTAGATTGTCAATTATACATAAAAATAGTCCCAAAAGTATTTACTTTTGAGACTATAAGTATTATTAAACTACTGGCTCGTCTGAACCCCATTGTTTTTTCTCTTTTTTCACAACTGTTACACCTTTTTTGTTCATTTGTCGAACTTTTAAAGTATACCAAATTTGAGCTGCGATACAAATAGATGAATACATACCAGTTAATAATCCAATCAATAAGGCTATCGAGAAGTTTTGTATAGCAGGGGCACCTAATAATAATAATGCTACCACAACTATAATAACCGTTATTACTGTATTGACTGAACGTGCCATCGTTTGACGTAAAGATCTATTAACGATATCAGCCAATTCCTCTGATGATTGTATTTCACCTTTACTATCAATATTCTCACGGATACGGTCGAATGTAACAATGGTATCGTTAATAGAATAACCAACAATTGTTAATATTGCAGCAATAAATGTAATATCTACTTCTAGTCGTAAAAAGCTGAAGATTGCAACCATAAAGAATACGTCATGTAGTAATGATGCGATTGCACCAACACCCATTCTCCATTCAAATCGAATTGCAACATAGATAATAATTCCTAAGGCTGCAATAGCAAGTGCATAGATTGCATTTTTCACTAATTCTTGTCCAACGGTAGGAGAAACAGTGCTTACGCTAGGTTCATGCCCATAATCAGCCATAACTAGTTCTTTAAGTTCCAGTATCTCATCTTGTGTTAAATCTTCTTTATAACGGATTACCGCTGTATTTTTTTCTTCACCAGAAATTACTACGTCCTCTGATGGGAAACCAATCTCGTCAATATAAGTTGTAATGTCTTCTTGTGTTAATGCTTGTTCTGAAAGAATTTCAACCCGTGTACCACTTGAAAAGTCAATTCCTAAATTCAATCTGAATATACTTAAAATAATGATACCAACAATTAGAATGATTGTTGAGATTCCATAGAACTTTTTTCGGTGATGTACAAAATCAAGTCGATCAAAATTTGTAGATAAATCTAAACTTGTAAGACCTTCTGATTCATCATGAATTTTTGATTTTTTTACACCATAGAAGAAAGGATTATCAAAATAACCACTTCTTACAAGGAATCCTAGTAAAACACGCGATAACCACACCGCTGTAACAAAACTTAATACAATAGAAATCATTAATGTAGTAGCAAAACCTTTTACAGAGCTTGTACCAAAGTAAAATAGAACTACTGCTGCAAGTAAGGTTGTCAACTGCGCATCAATAATAGCGGATAAAGATTGTTTTGAGCCTAGATTATAAGCTTCTTTTACCGATCTACCTACACGTAATTCTTCACGAATGCGTTCAGCTGTTAATATGTTTGCATCGACAGCCATACCGATTCCTAACACTAGTGCAGCTATACCTGGTAGCGTTAGTACAGCATTGATCGAAGTAAAGACCCATAAAACTAAAAACGTAAATACTGATAACGTAATAATAGAAATAAATCCAGGTAAGCGGTAGTAAAATAGCATAAATACAAAGATAAGTACAACTCCAATAATACTAGCAAAGATTGTACTATTCAAAGCTTGCTCACCAAACTGTGCCCCAACTGAAGTTGAATAAATTTCAGTTAGTTTAACAGGAAGTGCTCCTGCATTTAATACACTTGCAAAATCCTTCGTCTCCTGAACTGTAAAGTTCCCTGTAATCATTACTTCCGTCGTATTTAATACTTCATCGACAGAGGCAGCAGAAACAAATTTTTGTTGGTCTGCAGGTTTTAGAACTTCTTGTTCGTAAGAATCAACGCCCTCTTCAAAATCTAACCAGACGACTAACAAATTTTGTCCTGCGGGCATTGAGGAAACTTGTCTAGTAACTTCAGCAAATTTCGCTGCGTCTTTCAATGTTAGTGTAACTATCGGATTGTTTTGATTATTAAAAGAAGCAGCAGCTCCGCCTTCTTTTAAATCAGTACCATCTAATAAAATATTATCATTCACATCACGAAAAGTTAAATTTGCCGTACTGGATAAAAGCTCACGAGCAGATGATTGATCTTCAATTCCTGCTAATTGAACACGGATACGGTCTTCACCTTCTACTTGAATGCTAGGTTCACTTACACCAAATTGGTCAATACGATTTGATAATGCTGTCGTCGTATCTGTCAGAATATCCGGTGTGATTTTTTCTCCATTGAGCGGTTCAACTTGGTATAAAACCTCAAAACCACCTTGTAAGTCTAAGCCGAGTTTTACATCACTTAAAACTCCTTTAACTGTTGTACCCATTGCCGCAAATAATACAAGGACTATGACTACAAAAGCGAGTATACGGCTTTTTATTTTCATGCTAAATCCTCCTCAGTTATGTACATAAAACAAACAAGAAATGCGCAAAGCGCCCGCTTAGTCATATACAGACTGAACTTGCCGCATAAGATAAAGGAAACACGCCGAACGAAGAAGACTATGTTGACTTATCAAAAGAAGGCAAGTAAAGTGTAGTTGCTAGTGCCTGGAGCTAGACAAAAAAAACGCATCGAGCGCTCCTTGTTTAAATGCTATCGTCTCTATAACGGATTAGCATAATTTCAGTAAAATCTTAATAAAGTAAATAGAGCAATATTTGGAAGTGCCAGCATCAAAAAATCCTATGAACTTCTTAAAATATACAACAAACCTATTATGAATCACGATTTTCATACTGTCAAATCAACACTCAAGTAAATTCTTGCTACTATTTCCTATTATTTTTTCGGTTCTTTTTTTAGCAATTCATTTAGTTCATCTTTACTCATTTCTCCAAACCAATCTGTCGTTTGAAACGCTTTTACTTGCGTAAAACTAACAATTTCTGATGCAGTAATTGAAAAAATAGTTTCCACAACCTCATATAGTCGTAACTCTTCGATAATTTTTTTACGCCACTTTTTTTGTATACAATAGTTCCACACATCTACTTTAGTAATTTTGTCATAACCAAAATGCTTAAATTCTTCTACTTTACTTTGTAAAGCAGGTAATACTTTGCTGTATAACTCATTATGTTCTATCAACATACAATTCACTCCAAGCATTTGTTTTAACGTGTGTAGTACAAGCATACAAATATTGTAGCGGATATTTCTTGAAATGAGAAGGGATTGAATGAATGGGATCGTTCATTAGAGGCACAGTTTTTTTAATGGTTGTAATTTTCTTATCTAAACTGTTTGGCTTTGTATATAGAATGCAATTCATGAGAGTTGCTGGAGAAGAAGCTGTAGGTGTATATATGACGGCATACCCTGCTTTTATTTTTTTTATGTCGCTAGTACAAATCGGATTACCAATTGCAGTAGCTAAAATAATTGCAGAGCTTTTTGCAAGGAAACGAATTGGACAACTTAGTGCTGTCATGAAAACAGCAACTAAATGGTCCATTGCATCAATGATTGTATTTGTTCCAATACTCTATTTCTTTATTCCTTTTTTGGCAGGTACACTTTTACATAATGAAGCAACAACAATTACATTGTATATTGCACTGGGGGCAGTACCAATTGTTGTTGCATCTGGATTAATTCGAGGTTATTTACAAGGCATTACAAAAATTTCACCAACTGCATGGTCTCAAATGATAGAGCAACTTGTTCGTATTGTACTAATTTCGCTATTATTACCAAGTTTTGTTGTTCCAGATAATCCTGAATTAACAGCTGCGTATGCAATGGCAATCACGTTAATTGGTGAAGCTGTCTCATTTATATATTTGTATATCCATTATGCTTGGTCCAAGCATAAACTCAAGTCCAGTGATCAACAAAAACCGTACCCAGCAATGCCGTTATTAAGGGTAGCTGTTCCGTCAGCAGGAAGTAGACTTTTTGGGACCTTTACTTGGTTTTTAGAGCCTATCGTCTTTTTAAAAGCATTAACAGTTGCAGGTATGACTGCGGCAGGTGCCACAACACTATACGGGGTTATTTCAGGAGTCCATATACCACTTCTATTATTCCCGTCGTTTATTCCAAATGCACTTGCTATCGTGTTAATACCAGCAGTGAGTAGTGCTATTGCAAGAAGTAATTACACATTATTAAACGAACGAATCGAGTTATCTTTAAGACTATCTTCAATTATTGGTTGTTACGCTGCTGCATTCTTTTTCATTCATGGAGATGAGCTAGCAGTTAGATTATTCGGTCTAGAAGATGAAAAAGGATACATGCGAATACTTGCTCCGATTTTTTACTTTTACTATATCCAAAGTCCACTACATTCTATTTTACAAGCAGTGGATGAAGCCCGTGCAGCGATGATGAACTCTATATATGGTGGTTTAGGTAAATTATTTATTATGTTTGTTTTAGCTTCACAGGCCTTTATTGCTGAATATGGGGCAATTATTGCAATTGGCTTCGGTGTACTGATGACATCATTTTTACATATTGCAACAATTCGCCAACATAAAGCAATTTCAGGTGGGTTTAGATTCTTTGTCATTCCTTATTTTGTTTTCATTGTAACTTGTATAATTCAGCATTATTTAGTTCCAAGATTAGACTTTGATTATTGGACAAATGGTGCGATTACCCTTGGAATAGTTACTGTATTATTAGTATTATTTAACCAATTCAGATTAAGTGATTTCAAATATCTACGTGCAATTATTTCTCGTTCCTAGCTTTTTCTTTTAACTGAATGTGTAAATCAAAGTCTTCATAACAACAGTAAAAAATATCATCTGGATTTGTATAGCCCTTTGATTTTAACGTTTCATAAAACCATGATTTATCCTTATCAATCATTGTTAAGTGTTTTTCAATTACATCTCCATCAATAATTAATGGTAAAACAAGGGGATCATCATCTTTCAGGAAAATTGAAAGTTTCCCTGAAGGTTCGAGATAGGCATATGCTATATCTTTGACAGATGGTATCCTTTCTTCTCTTAATTGTTGGAATAAGTCGTCCAAATTATATCGTTGTTTTCTCATTTCAATTTCATTAATTACACCATCACGAACGATTAAAGAAGGGTCACCATCAATCATATCTCTCACCTTTTTGCTTTTCAAACTTAGAAGTGAGTTTAAATATTGTATGGCTAATAACACAATAATGGGAAAAATTGTTTCAAAAATTGGTTTATCCATATCGTCTAACGAGAATGCAACACATTCAGCAATTAGTACAAACACGACTAGATCCATTATACTTAACTCGCCAACTTCTCGCTTACCCATCAAACGAAAGACAATAAGTACAAGGATATATAAGAAGACTGTTCTAAGAAGTATATCTATATAAATATTCATATCCATTTTTATCACCCTTTCTCCCTCCAATCATTGTTTGCAGGTCATCCACTTAATATTCAGAAATGAAAACATAAAAAAGCTTACAAATTTGAAAATAGTTCAAATTTGTAAGCTTCATTTGTTTGTACTACTCTGTAATGACACGGCCAATTGCTTGACGCTCAAATTTCAAACGAGTTTTACCATCTACAATAATATAGACTGAAGTATCTTCTAGAGCATCTACTTCACCATGTAATCCACCAATTGTTACAATACGGTCCCCGCGTTTTAAATTACTTTGCATCTGTACCGTAGCTTTTTGCCTCTTTTGTGCAGGTCTAATTAAGATAAACCACATAGCTACAAACATAATGAGTATTGGTAATAAGTTAAGAAAATCCATGTGTATTTGTCCCCCTTTCTAAATCTCACTTAAATAGTATAGTATAAATTGAATAGAAAAACGATTTGAAACTACTATTTTTGTGAAAATAATCATAATTTTTTTAAGATGTAGATAGTTTTAGATCTACTTATTGTGGACTATATTATTAGAAATTTTTGGCATCAGGTTTATTAAAACCGTATTTTTCAAAGAATTCCTCTCGGAAATCACCTAATCGATCTTCTCGGATTGCTTGACGTACTTGCTCCATTAAATTCAATAAGAACTGCAAATTATGATACGTTGTTAAACGAATACCAAATGTTTCTCCAGCTTTAATTAAATGTCTAATATAAGCACGTGAGTAGTTTTTACAAGTGTAACAATCACAGTTAGGATCAAGTGGACCAAAATCTCGAGCGTATTGTGCATTTTTCACTACGAGTCTACCTTCTGAAGTCATAAGAGTACCATTACGAGCTATACGCGTTGGTAAAACACAGTCAAACATGTCCACTCCACGAATAGCGCCATCTATAAGTGAGTCAGGTGATCCAACTCCCATTAAATAGCGAGGTTTATTAGTTGGCATTAATGGTGTAGTAAACTCTAAAACTTTGTTCATAACGTCTTTAGGTTCACCAACAGATAACCCGCCAATTGCATACCCTGGGAAGTCAAGTTCTACTAGGGCTTCAGCTGAACGTTTTCTTAACTCCTCATATTCTCCCCCTTGAATGATTCCAAATAACCCTTGGTCCGCTTCGCGACTATGTGCCTCTTTACAGCGTTTCGCCCAACGAGTCGTACGATCTACTGATGCTAACATATAATCATAACTTGCAGGATAAGGTGGACATTCATCGAATGCCATAATAATATCCGCACCTAAATCATTTTGTACTTGAATTGATTTTTCAGGACTTAAAAATAGCTTGTCCCCATTTAAATGATTACGGAAGTATACTCCCTCTTCTTCAATTTTACGAAAGTCACTTAAAGAAAATACTTGGAAACCACCTGAATCTGTTAAAATCGCACGGTCCCAATTCATGAACTTATGCAATCCACCTGCTTCTTTAACGATTTCGTTACCTGGACGAAGCCATAAATGATACGTATTGGATAGTATAATCCCTGCACCCATCTCTTTTACTTCTTCAGGAGACATCGTTTTTACTGTCGCTTGCGTACCTACAGGCATAAAAGCTGGTGTTTCAAAAGATCCATGTGGTGTGTGTACAATTCCAAGTCTCGCTCCAGTTTGTTTACAAGTTTTAATATGTTCATATCGTATAGCTGGTTTTGTCATAATAAATTATTCCTTTCTAGTGAAGTATATACAGTACTTCGTTATCACTTTAGGTTTCCCCTATTTTTTGCTATTTAATAAATTTATCCAAAGATTAATCACGCTCAGGTCGAATAAACATCGCATCTCCAAAACTAAAGAAACGGTATTTTTCCTCAACAGCCTGTTTATAGGCATTTAATATAATCTCACGAGACGCTAATGCACTAACTAACATTACTAAGGTTGATTTTGGTAAATGGAAGTTTGTAATTAATCCATCAATTGCTTTATATTCAAAACCTGGATAGATAAAGATATTTGTCCATCCTTGCTCTGCACGTATTTCACCGTTATACTTTTGGGCAATCGTTTCAAGTGTACGTGTAGATGTTGTACCAACTGCAACCACTTTTCCACCATTTGCTTTTGTACGGTTAATTACTTTTGCTGCTTCATCTGTAACACTGTAGAACTCAGAATGCATGTCATGATTTTCAATAGAATCGACACTAACAGGTCTGAATGTTCCCAGTCCAACATGAAGAGTTATAAAAACAATTTCTACACCTTTTTCTTTAATGGTCTGCAATATTTCATTCGTAAAATGCAAGCCAGCAGTTGGGGCTGCCGCAGACCCAATTTCTCTCGAAAAGACCGTTTGATAACGTTCCCGATCTTCCAATTTTTCATGAATATAAGGTGGAAGTGGCATTTCGCCAAGTTGCTCTAAAATTTCATAAAAAATACCATCGTAATTAAATTTAAATAGGCGTCCACCATGTTCTAATTCACCTATACATGTTGCTTTCAATATTCCGTCACCAAATGTTATTACCGTCCCAGTTTTTACACGTTTTGCAGGTTTCACTAGTGTTTCCCACTCGTCATTATTACCTTGTTTTAGTAACAATAACTCTATATGAGCTCCTGTTTCTTCCTTTACGCCAAACAGTCTTGCTGGCATGACTCGTGTATCGTTTAAAACTAAACAATCTCCTTTTTGTAGTTCTTCAACGATATGGGGAAAGTACCTATGTTCAACAACACCCGTTTTTCGATCTACTATCATTAATCGACTTGCCGTTCGGTCTTCTAATGGTGTTTGTGCAATTAATTCTTCAGGTAATTCAAAGTCAAAATCTTCTACTCTCATGTTAAAACTTCCTTCTTATGTTTGATGTGGATAACCGAAATGATCATACGCAATCGGTGTTGCAATACGACCACGAGGAGTACGTTGAATAAAACCGATCTGCATTAAATAAGGTTCATATACATCCTCAATTGTTACCCGTTCTTCACCAATTGATGCAGCTAGAGTATCCAAGCCAACAGGTCCACCTTGGAAGCTTTCTATCATACTCTTTAATAATTTATGATCAATATGATCAAGCCCCAAAGGATCTACTTGGAGTAACTGAAGTGCTTGTGCTGCGATTGGTTGTGAAATTACGCCATCACCAATGACTTGAGCGTAATCCCGAACTCGTTTTAATAAACGATTAGCTATACGCGGCGTGCCTCGAGAGCGTTTAGCAATTTCTTTTGCAGCACTCTTTTCGATATCAACCTCAAATAGTTTAGCACTTCTCAATACAATTTCAACCAGTGACTCCTCATCATAATATTCTAAACGCAACATAACCCCAAACCGATCTCGAAATGGAGCTGAAAGCGCTCCAGCACGAGTGGTTGCGCCTACTAATGTGAATGGTGGTAAATCCAACCTAATTGAACGTGCTTCATGGCCCTTACCAACAACAATATCAAGACAATAATCCTCCATTGCAGGATACAATACTTCCTCAATAGCTCTTGACAATCGATGAATTTCATCTATAAATAAAACATCACCTGGTTCAAGTGAACTTACTATAGCCGCTAAATCTCCAGGACGTTCAATTGCTGGACCACTCGTCATACGTATATTGACATTCATCTCATTTGCAATAACGCTCGCTAAGGTTGTTTTCCCTAATCCTGGTGGACCATATAGCAAAACATGATCAAGACTTTCCTCGCGTAGTTTTGCTGCCTCGATAAATATTTTTAAACTTTCCTTAACCTTCTGTTGCCCAATATATTGAGCTAACACTTTCGGTCTCAATGATAGTTCAAACTGTTCATCAAATTCATTTGCATTACTTGAAATAATTCGGTCAGACATACATTCACCCCTTTTACTTCAATGTTAATAAAAGTTGCAACGCTTGTTTCATGTAACTTTCAGTCGTAGTAAGAGATTCATTTTCCTCTAAAATTGGTTTAATTTTGTTCAGTTCCTTTTCGGAGTATCCCAAAGCACTTAAGGCTAGAACAGCTTCATCAAGCTGATGCTGGTTTGGATTCACACCAAACAATGGGAGTTCATCACCTTTGCTTGGAATAACCATATCATTAGGACTAACCAAATTGTTTAATTTACCTTTAAGGTCCAGAATCATTTGGCGAGCTGTTTTCTTACCGACACCAGGGAATTTTATTAAAAAAGCTTCATCTTCCATCTCAACGGCTTGAATTACCTGTGTTGGGTTTCCGCTTGCTAAAATGGCCAATGCCCCTTTAGGTCCTATACCTGATACTTGGATTAGTTTTCTAAATAATTCTCTTTGTTCCATTGTTTTGAACCCATACAGCAGGTGGGCATCTTCACGCACATACATATGTATATATACTTGTTGAATATGATCATTTACTTGAAAGGCAAATGGGTTTGGTGTGTATATACACCAACCAATGTCCTGTTGTTCTAAAACTATATACTCCGGTGTTATTCGTTTCACTTGTCCATTAATATAATCATACATTACAATCCCTCACATTCACTGCTACTCATTATAGCATACCAAAAAGATAATAGAATCGTGATGACATCTTTAAGTTGACCTACTAAAGTTCTGTGTAATGTATTTTATTCACGATGACAAATCTGTTGAAACTAATAATTTTCATCAAAATAAAGACCGCCTTTAATAAGACGGTCCCAGATTGTCGACAAAAGGCTTACAGAATGAGACCATTCTGTAAGCCTTTCGTATTTTTAAAAGTTAGTTAGGTATTTTACAACCTTTTTTATAGCCAAAGTACTCTACGAGTACTTCAATTTCAGACGATTTTTGGTGCTTGCCATGTCCAATTGGCAAGCTTCTTTAAATTCATGGCAGCAAAAGTTAGCATCGCCTGCATAGACAATTTTTTAATTCCCCGTAGGGTTGTCCATCGCATACCATGCTTTTCTTTTGCATCTGCAAAGACACGTTCAATCGTTTCTTTACGTCTCGCATATATTTGTTTAATATCGTTTTGATGACGAAGATGATCCGCTTCCTCTACATGATGTTCCCAAATATGTCGTTCAATTACTTTTCGATGATCCTTACTATTAGTACATTGGGCAAGTAAAGGACAAGTTGCACATTGAGTTGGGTTTGATTTATATTGGCGTTTACCTTCTTTGGTCGTAGTTGAGTATTTAAGTTCTTGCCCTTCAGGGCAAAGATAGCAGTCATAGTACTCATCATATACATAATCATGTTTGCGTAAAAATCCGTCCTTAGTTTTGGGACGTGTATACGGAAGTACAGGTTGAATATCTTGGTCGAATAAGAATTTAGTTATCGCAGGCGTTTTATAAGCAGCATCGGCAGCAACAGCAAGTGGCTTTTTTACTTTTTCCATTACCTTTTCAACAAGTGGCTGAAGCATATGACTATCATGAACATTACCAGGTGTCACAATAGTTCCGAGTATAAACCCATATCGATCTGCCGCTGCATGAAATGAGTAAGCAAACTGCTTAGTCCTTTCATCTTTTACATAGTAGCCACTTTCAGGGTCTGTTGTACTTTCTTTAATCTCCTTCATCTCTTCTTTTTCAAATTTATCTGGTGAAAATGGTTTCTTTCCACGATTAATTCTATCTTGATTTAATTCTTCTTGAAGTTTAGCTTCATATGCACGAGTCTCTTTACGTACCATTTTCTTTTCAAATTTACGTTTATTCGCACTCGCTTTGACATGAGTTGAATCAATGAAAACATGGTCAGCACTTAGTAAACCTTTATCAGCAATTTCTTTAAGTATGTGATAGAAAATCTGTTCAAAAATATCAGTATCTTGAAAACGACGTTCATAATTTTTACCGAAGGTAGAAAAGTGAGGTACTTCTGAATGAAATCCAAATCCTAGAAACCAACGATAAGCCATATTTGTTTCAATTTCTTTTATTGTTTGACGCATTGAACGGATTCCAAATACATATTGAACAAAAGTCATCTTTATTAATACAACTGGGTCGACACTAGGTCGACCTAATGTAGAGTACAATGGTTCCACTAGTGGATAGATGAAAGAAAAATCAATCGCCGCTTCAAGTTTTCTGACCAGATGGTCTTGAGGCACAAGTTGATCAATAGTTATCATCTCAATTTGATCACGTTCATGATTGTGGTTTTTCGTCATCATATCTATCACCTCTAGTAGTTTCTACTTCTTATAAGTCTATTTTAAAAGAAAAAAGACTGTAGGCAAACTCGAAATTTCGAGTTTGTCTACAGTCTGAGACCGCCTTTAATAAGACGGTCCTAAAAAGTTATTTTACTTGGGTTTTTTTAAGGTAAGCTCACAACTACAACCCGATTAATTATATTTTTTCCGTTCTTGCTAATAACTCAGGCCAATGACTTAAAGCTTTTTCAGTAAATGGCATTAAATAGTCAAGAAAGGCTTCCTTCTCAATATCCCCCAGTTGCAAAACATATAGCCATTCACGTAATAATTCATTTGGGTATTGGAGATAGTGCAGCTTATGGCGACATTGCTCAAATAAATATTGATTTTCATTTAATACTGTTTGAAGATCGTAATTTACATTTGGAAGAGCACGATGTAACCACAATATTAATTCATCACTTGGATCTCCAACAACGGATAAATCAAAATCAATAATTTTCATACCCTCTTTTGTAATAAGAAAATTATGATGCACTACATCACCATGCAACAAAGTAAGACGTGAACTTGTATTTTCACCTTGTTTTCGCAATTTCCTTAAAACTCTATTAGCGTATAGTGTAATATCATAATATGCATGGTGTAAATACGGAACTAGCTCTTTTTCATGAGATTTAAAACGTTCAAGACGTGTAGACCATTTATTTAATAAGTTTTGTCTCGGTATAAATTTATTACTTTTCCAATCTATTAAATCGCTTGTTTCGTGTAATGTTTTTAATATTTTAACCGCTTGTTTTCGCTGAGATCTATCTGAGAAATCGGCACTATAACTCCGTTGTTGCCATGTTTGAACAAGTAAATTTCTTTCTTTTGTTTTTTTTAACGGAATAACATATGGAAACTTTATATTCTCTAATTGTTCATGGATAAACTTTACCTTTTTTACTACCAGATCATTATCATATTTTTTGATGAACAATGTTTCGTTTGGTGTGTCTTGCTTCCATATATTGTTTTTAATTTGCATTTTAATAATTCCAAGGTTTGATATTTGTTGGGTTTGTATTCATATATGGATAGCTTGGGTATGATGGATACATCATGTGTTGTGGCAACATTTGATATGGCATATTTTGGTGCATCATATGGTAAGGCATAACCTGTTCTGGCATCGCCTGGTGTTCTCCGTAAGCCATACTAGGATCTTCTTCGTAGTTTCCATAGAAATGTTGTGGCGGATATTGGCCATCATCCATTGCTTTAGCAGGATGATAGTAATCAGTTACATTTTTAGCATGGTCTTGTGGGTAATTGTCTTGAACATGTTCACCATGAACTTTACCGTAGCCTAATCCCATTTCATTTGGTGAAGAAGATGAATCAACTAGCCAATCTGGAAGTGTAGAGTCCTTATCAGGATCATAATCCTCCATGACTGGAGCAATATCATAATTTGGTTCAAAATATTGTGGAATATAATCTGAATCATATGGCATCATCATATGATCGTATGAATTGGAACCGCTACAACCGCATGGCATTTGCATTGGCATTGATTCTATTGGCATTTGCATTGGTTCCATTTGCATTTGCATTTGCATTGGCATCTGCATTGGCATTTGAGCACCACATCCACATGGTCGTTCCATTTGCATTGGTTGATTACCTCTGCAACCACATGGTTTATGATGGTGTCGTTTTTGGCAAGAACATGGTGGTTGAGCATGTATCATATGTTCTACAACATAAGGAACATATACTAAATATGGTTGTGGTACTGGAACATATTCAGTTTTTCCTATTTCAGTTTCTTCCACTTCGACTTTCACTTCTTGTTTAGGAAACTCAATCATTATTGGTTGCGGTTGTGGCATTGGTTGTGGTTGCTGCGGCATTTGCATGATAATCGGCTGTGGTTGTGGCATCGGCATTGGCATCGGCATTGGTTGTGGTTGAGGTTGTGGTTGAGTTAATTGAATTTTTGGTGAAAAGTTAAACTCAGGCATGATCTCTGGTTGAATTTGTGGCTGCGGCATTGGTTGTGGAGCTGGTATAGGTTCTGGTTGTGGCATAACGTATTCTGGTAATGGTTGTGTCAACTGTTCTTTTGTTGGTGGTGCTTCTACAGAAGGTACAACATCCTCAACAGGTGCTACTGGTGCTGGACTTGGTGTGATAGGTGCTGTCAATCTCTCTTTACTATTCATTGGACCTGTTGTTGGACCTGTCAATGTTCCCTCTGAAGCATTATCTGGTAAAATAATTTCCATCCCTTGAAGAATATAATCATGATTTCCTAAATGTCCATTTAGACGCTTTAATTCGTCAAAACTAACTCCATACTGTTTGGCAATTTTCCAAAGTGTGTCTCCTTTTTGAACAACATGAGTTCGCACAAACATCCTCCTTTTCTCGTTTTATAATATGTTAATCAATCGAAAAGGTCACAAAAATATAGGTGCTGATTTCTTTCCTCGTGATAAACTATGTTAGAGGGAGTATTGTATATACATAAAAAATAATTATAAAAGGAGGTTATCAAGATGAAAAAAATGTTAGGAGACGAACGTAGAAATGAACTTCTCTCAATTCTGAAAAATTCAAACGAACCAATTACTGGTACTGATCTTGCTAAACATGCCAATGTTTCACGACAAGTGATTGTTAATGATATGAATTTGTTAAAAGCTCGCAATGAACCAATTGTTGCAACAAGTCAAGGATATCTTTATATTAAGATAGATGATACTAAACAGATGTTTGAACGTAAAATAGTTTGTTTACATACTGCCGAACAAGCGGAAGATGAGATGTTAACAATAGTTGATTGTGGAGTCACATTAAACAGTGTAATGATTGAACATCCAGTTTATGGCGAGATTACCGCTTCCATGATGGTTTCCAATCGCATAGATGTACAAAATTTTATTAAACGTGTAAATGAGACGAATGCTAGTTATCTTTTAGATTTAACAAATGGCACACATTTGCATGTTATTTCAGCACCTAGTGTTCAACTGCTAGATTCAGCTATTTTAAGACTAAGGGAAAAGGGCTATTTAGTGGAAGGATAAATAAAAGGATGAACCTATTCGCATAAGGTTCATCCTTTTTCAAATATCTAATTATCCTTCAGGAGTCAAATAAGTATAGTAAGTACCTAATGATTTAATGGTTACCCCTATAGATTGTAGCTCTTCGAAAGCTCCCTGCATCATGACTTCATTTTCATCTGCTAATATATCTGCGATGAAAAAATAATGACCTAGACCTGTTTTTAATGGTCTTGATTCAATTTTACTCAAATTTAATTTTCTCCATGCAAATACAGATAATACTTGATGAAGTGTACCAGATTCATCTGAAGGAAGTGTAAACATAATGGTAGTCTTAGGATGACCTTCAGACTGTTCAACAGGTAGTCTAGTGTTTTGTTTAGATAAGACATAGAATCGTGTATGGTTAAAATGGAAATCGTGAATATTTTTCTCAACAATCTCTAGCCCGTATTTTTCTGCTGAAGATGCATTACCAATCGCAGCAATACAACGATTTGGATTTTCAGATACTAGTTTCGCAGCTGCTGATGTTGATGAGATTTGTCGTAATGGTATACCACTAAATCGATATGATAAATATTTATGGCATTGTGCTAGTGCATGAGGATGAGAATAAATTTCTTCCACCTGACGCCAATTCGGTAATTGCGCTTTATTTACCATCAAATGCTGCTGTATTTTTTCAAGTACTTCTGCAACGACCTTTAATTCTACATCATGAAATAAATAGTCGATTGTTAAAGGTACGATTCCTTCTAATGCATTTTCTAACGGAACAACTGCGTAATCGACTTTCCCTTCAACAACTGCATCGATACAATCAGGTATCGTTGTTTTTGGTACTAAACATTCATTTGGAAAAAGTCCTTTTGTTGCAATATATGTAAACGATGCTTCTGGACCTAAGTATGCAATTTTCCTCTCCATTGACTCTAAATTCACTTTATTTCCCCCTAACTATCGTCTCGCTTTATCTATAATGCACCAGAACTAATTACTTCCGCCGATTCAACAAATTCCAGCTGATCAATTTGCTCAATTAATTCATTCAAATCAATGCTCATACTTGTTACATCAAGAGACAAAGTAACATTAGCACGACCTTGGATTGGAATCGTTTGATGAATTGTTAACACATTGCAATATGCATTCGTAATTATTTCAAGCAATTTTGCAAGAGTCCCTTTTTGATCCTGTAACTGAATGATAATCGTTAAAATCCGTTCTTGTACGATTGAGTGAAAAGGAAATACCGCATCACGGTATTTATAAAACGCACTTCTCGACAAATCAACCTTTTTCACGGCATCCCAAATAGATGATACTGTTCCACTTTCTAATAGTTGCTTTGCCTCTAGTGTCTTTTGCATAGCGTCTGTTAGTACATCTTCTCTCACTAGGTAATACCGTTGATTTGCTACGTTTTTCATATGCTACCCCCAATTTTCAACTCATAACAAATACTTTGATGAACTCACACTAACTAATGGTACCCCTTATCGCAATATAGCAGTTCATCGATGAAATAAAAATGCTGAAAGAAGTAAAAACAAATAAAGGTCATGAAAAGTGAGAAACCACACGATTCATGACCTGATCAAATAGTTACTCTACAAATTCGAATTCAAATTCTAATAATCGTACCGTATCCCCATCTTGTGCACCTTTTTCACGCAACGCTTCGTCAACTCCCATAGCTCTTAGCTGTCTTGCAAAACGTCGAATTCCATCTTCTCTGCTGAAATCCGTCATTTTAAATAATCGTTCTAAAGAATAACCTGATATAACAAACGCCCCATCATCATCGCGGGTAATTTCAAAATCTTCACCTTTACTCTCATGTTTGTAAAGAACTGTTGCATTACTTTCTTCTTCCTCAATTTCATGCAATGTAAATTCGGGTGTTACCTCTAACAGATCTGCAATTTCATAAAGCACAGGTGTAAGCCCTTGACGAGAGATTGCAGAAACAGGGAATACTTTTACTGAATCTCCAACTTTGCTTAAGAACTCCTGTAGGTTTTCTTCCGCGTCTGGCATATCCATTTTATTAGCGACAACAATTTGAGGTCTTTCTGTTAAACGAAGATTATATTGTTTTAATTCTTCATTAATTGTAACGTAATCTTCGTAAGGTTCACGGCCTTCCATTCCGGACATATCAACTACATGAACGATAACTCTTGTCCTTTCAATATGTCTTAGGAACTGCATTCCTAATCCAACACCTTGATGAGCACCTTCAATTAGCCCTGGAAGATCAGCCATTGCAAAACTTCGTCCGTCATCAGTTTCGACCATTCCTAGGTTTGGAACTATAGTAGTAAAGTGGTATGCACCTATCTTCGGCTTTGCTGCTGAAACGACAGACAGAATGGTTGACTTACCTACGCTTGGAAAACCGACAAGTCCAACATCAGCTAATACTTTTAACTCTAATATAACATTTAATTCCTGACCTGGCTCACCTTTTTCTGCAAGCTCAGGAGCAGGATTTGCTGGTGTTGCAAAACGTGTATTCCCACGTCCACCTCTACCTCCACGTGCAATAATTGCAGTCTGTCCGTGTTCCACTAAGTCTGCAATGACAGCACCTGTTTCCTCATTAAGGACAACAGTGCCAGGCGGTACTTTTATAACTAAATCTTCAGCATTTTTACCGTGCATCCCTTTACTCATACCATGTTCGCCACGGGTAGCTTTGAAATGTCGCTTATATCTAAAATCCATTAACGTACGTAAACCTTCTTCTACTAGAAATACAACGTTTCCTCCATGGCCACCATCGCCACCAGCAGGTCCTCCATTTGGTACGTATTTTTCACGACGGAAAGCAACCATTCCATCTCCGCCGTCTCCACCTTTTACATAAATCTTCACGTGATCAACAAACATTGTTTCACTCCTATTCTGAGGTTAATTCATAATTCCAAGATTCATCTTTTTATATGTATTAACCTACCTATCAGTTAATTTTTTCAGCTTAAATGAACTTACATCCATCTATCGCTGAAGCTGAAAAGTTATTTTGTTTTCATTTTCATTTGATTCAATTTTATTGAATAATTTGTGTACGGTAAAAGAATCTAAACTATTATAAACATGAATAACTGTCTTTTCTAAGTATTCTACAATTTCATCATCATTTTGCGTATCTTTTGCATGCTAAATATGAGATTTTATAACAAATTCAAATTAAGAAATCACAAACTTGTCCTAAATAGATGGTTCATCAAATATGATTTGCTTTCATTATTATAAGTGAATATTTATATATTTCACTTCAATATAAATGACAAGATATTTGGCTAGTCTGTTAAAATTCTTTCTAAGTATAACAAGTTTTAGGTAATATTGTTACGAATATAAAATAATGAAGAATAGTAATACTTAAAATATTTCAATTAGCCATTTATTTCATAGTTTAACTTAAAACCTGTTTCATGCATAAAAAAAGGACTGCATTAAGCAGTCCTTTCTATTATGCTTCTTGAGCAACTGGATAAACACTAACTTTTTTCTTGTCACGGCCCATACGTTCGAATTTCACAACGCCGTCAACTTTAGCAAAAAGTGTGTCATCTCCACCACGACCAACGTTTGTACCAGGGTAAATTTTTGTACCGCGTTGACGGTAAAGAATTGAACCACCAGATACGAATTGACCATCAGCACGTTTCGCACCAAGGCGTTTAGCTTCTGAATCACGTCCGTTTTTAGTAGAACCTACTCCTTTTTTCGAAGCGAAAAATTGAAGGTCTAAAGATAACAATAATTTCATTCTGTTCCACCTCCTACTTGATTGTAGTTGATACGAATATATTGCCCGTAATTCTGCACCATAGAATACACTTGTGCAGTCATAACTTGGACAATTAGTTGTAGTTTTGCATCGATTTCAGAATCTATATCAGTAGGAAGATCTACTCGTAGATATCCTCCACCCTCATTAGCTTGTTCAACTTTCGGCTCAATATTTAGTAATGCATAGATAGCATTGACTGTACCAATGGCAATCGTCGAAGCACCTGCGCAAACTAAATCTTTACCAGTTTGGTCGTACTCAGCATGACCTGAAAATTCAAATGCAGATACATGTCTAGTTTCATTGTGATGAATCGTAACAGTAATCATGTCATCACTCCTAATTAAGCGTTGATTGATTCAACAACTAATTTAGTATAAGGTTGACGATGACCTTGTTTACGACGGTAGTTTTTCTTCGCTTTGTACTTGAATACAGTAATTTTTTTAGCGCGACCTTCTTTTACAACTTTCGCTGTAACAGTAGCACCTGCAACAGTTGGAGCTCCAACTTTTACTGTTTCGCCACCTACGAATAAGACTTTATCAAAAGTAACAACTTCGTCAGCTTCTACACCTAGTTTTTCTACATAGATTTCTTGCCCAGCTTCTACTTTGATTTGTTTACCACCAGTTTCAATAATTGCGTACATTAAAATGCACCTCCTCTTAGACTCAGACTCGCCTGATATGAAAGGTGATCTTTACGATGCTTAAACCTTTCCAGAGCGGTTGTAGCACGGGTGCTACAAACAATAACATTAAAATACTAACACGATCCACTTATTAAGTCAATCTTTTCATTACGTATTTTTCAAATGCTAATCTATATTTTCGATAACGCCATTCACCAACAACTTTAAATAATAAGAATAGACTTAAAATAAATATAAAAAGAGAGCTTGGTAGTAAGATAAAAGTAATAACAACGGTTAAAAAAATAAGTGCTAAAGAGATAGATAAGAACAATTCATAATTTCTTGCATTTCCCGAAAACAGTAAAATGATAGAAAAAACGATCCTACCACCATCTAATGGCCATATAGGAATTAAGTTAATTAACAACAGGATAACCTGTATTTTTAAAAACGGTTCTGCAAATAAAGGGTCTAATAACGGTGTAACCATGATACAACAAAGTGTAGCAATAGGACCACCTAGCGCAATAAATAACTGTTTTTTCGGATTAAGGGAATAACCGCCCACAAGTTCAATCTCTCCACCATATGGCATTATGACACACCGCTCCACTTTTACTTTAACGAGCCAAGCTGCAATAAGGTGACCAAACTCATGGACAAGTAGTGAAGTTAAAATCATCGCATAATATGCGACATCGCCGTATAAGACCATTCCAAAAAGTAGGGGCAAAAACAATGGATGAATAACCATTTTTGTCACGATTGGACGTACTCTTTCATCCACTTGATGGTTTCCTCTAGGTTTAACGTTTTACCTCCTGTTTCAATTTGAACAAATA
This sequence comes from Lysinibacillus timonensis, assembly GCF_900291985.1. Taxonomy (NCBI): domain Bacteria; kingdom Bacillati; phylum Bacillota; class Bacilli; order Caryophanales; family Bacillaceae; genus Lysinibacillus; species Lysinibacillus timonensis. The sequence continues at coordinate 919,452 of NZ_LT985980.1, forward strand.
AGTCCCCCGGCTCATCTTTGTTTGCAATAGTCTGTCCTTTTCCTACTGATGTGTACGGCAATACAGTAAAAGAATCTAGAAAACCATATGTCACTGTTGTATTATTCTCATAATATACGGATATTGTCTTACCTGTATGAGTATTATGGCCCGTATAAACCACGAGTCCGCCCTCTATAGCGATGATTGGTAATGCATCTTCAAAGGTTAATAGATATCCATGGTCATACGGCTTTACCGCAATAAATGATAGTAGTTTATTGTCCGCTGCACCAGATGACACAGCAATAGTTGGATCTTGCTCTGTACCAAACACTTCTCTTAGAATATTGCGCATAAAGTTTAGATCCTCAGAACTGTATACAATTTTTTTAATATCGATATTAATTTGTCCGCTTTCTTGTAAATGATTGGCCGCAAGTATTGTTATACAAAGTATGCCCGCACCAATCCACTTCCACCTTTTAGACACACTATCATCCATTCTCATTTTTCATAGTATATGAAGAATATAAAATTATGATTCTAGGAGAAATAAAAAAGAAGATGCATTAAAATTAGCATCTACCTAAGGAATTCAATAAAAATCAGTAACCATCAAGAAATAAAACTATTAAAATTTTGATAAAAATAACGAAAAAGTCCCACAAGTTATTCTAACTTATGGGACATCCTCTATTTATCTATTTAGAAAAAATAGATTTAATTTTGGCAAAGACACCTTTATTCTCATCATCGATAGTCATAAGTGGGACTGATTCACCTAGAATTCGACGAGCGATATTACGGTAACCTAATGAAGCTTTATTATTCGGGTCCATCACAATTGGTTCTCCTTTATTAGAAGAACTAATGACTTCATCACTTTCAATGATGATACCTAGTAAGTCAATTGATAAATGTGTCGTAATATCATTAATATCAAGTGTATCGCCATTATTCATTAATTTTTTTCGTATTCGATTAATGATCAATCGTGGTGGCTCAATATCTTCTTTTTCTAATAGGCCAATAATACGATCTGCGTCACGAACAGCAGAAATTTCAGGAGTAGTTACAACAACAGCACGATCAGCTCCTGCTACTGCATTACGATAACCTTGCTCAATTCCTGCAGGACAATCAATTAAAACATAATCAAATTCGCGTTTTAATTCTTCTATGAGACTCTTCATTTGCTCTGGGTTGACAGCATTTTTGTCTGTCGTTTGAGCAGCTGGCAACAAGAATAGTTTTTCATCAACACGTTTGTCTCTTACGAGTGCTTGATGGGATTTACAACGTCCTTCAATAACATCAACCAAATCATAAATAATTCGATTTTCTAGGCCTAGGACGACATCAAGATTACGTAATCCGATATCAGTATCGACTAAACATACTTTTTTACCTTGAAGAGCCAATGCAGTACCTAGATTAGCAGTGGTAGTCGTTTTTCCTACACCGCCTTTTCCGGAAGTTATTACAATTGCTTCACCCACATTAGCTTCCTCCTTTTGCTGTATCTAAAAATGGACGTATATTTCGAGCTTCTTGTAATCGATCATATGTAATAACGCCATTTTGATTTACATAAGCAAATATTTGCTCACCATGTTCATTAACAAATGGTTTTTCATTGGTCATCACGTCTTTTTTATCTGCAATATAAACATGGGTTGGCTCAAATTGTGAGGCAGTTATTATGGCATCTTGGTTGCCTTCTATCCCAGCATGAACTAACCCCTTTAATTTACCGAGTACATATATACTTCCCGTTGCTTCTACTTTTCCATTTGGATTAATATCACCAATAATCACGATATCACCAAATGCTCTAATAACCTGACCTGATCTCACAATCCCAACATACGTATCTCGCTGACTAGCAAGTACTCGTTCATTACTCTCTTCAAGACTGATTACTTCACAATGAACGCTTGATACATGCATTTTACCAGATTTCTCTACAATTTGTACTAGATCTTTTTTTTGATTCATCGATAAAAATCGATGTCCTATATCTAAATGTACGTCTACTTTGTTATCAATCCCGCCTTCTGAAACTTTTCCTTTCAGCTCATCAATTAATTCTGCGTAGGCGCACTGATCGTCAAGCCGAAGTACTAATCCTTCTTTTGTCCCTTTTATATGGACGAGCTGTTTTTTCATAAAAAGCGACACCCCGCTGATTTATTAAGAGATTTCATTTGCGCGTTGTAAAACACGTGCATGAATTAAATAAATAAATGCCCATCCAAGCATTATTAAAAATAGTAAATTGGCAATCATTGTTGGGATTAAACGATTCATTGCAAAATCTGTAAATGTAATAGATGTGAAATTGATGAAGTTAAAGAAGTAGTAGAGAACAATTTCCATCAACGCCACTAATATTACTGATAATATAGTTGTGATGCTCAAATGTTGATGTATAAATTTTACAGTAGATCCAGCAATGAAACAAATAATTGGATATAGAACACTATATAATCCAATAATATCAATGTAAAACACATCGTACAAGAGGCCAAAAATTAATCCATATATAACAGCACGTTGACGGCTGTAATATATAGAAATGAAAATTAAATATAGAATTAAAAAACGTGGAACTAAATATACAACTTGTCCATTTATTTCAAGAGGAGAAAACAGTGCGAACTCTGGTTCTAGTAAAAACAACATGACTGCAACAAATGGTATTAAGAACCGAACAACCATCTTATTCACCTTCACTTGAAGCTTTTTCTGCTTCAGTACCTATCTTAATTTGTTCTTCGTGTTCAACATTTGTAATGATACTTCGCTTAGCAATAATTACATCTTGCAACATTGAAAAGTCTGCTGCTGGTTTCACGTAAGCCATTTTCGTTAGCCCAAAATCATCCGTTGTTACTTCTGTAATTTCACCAATTAAAATACCTTTTGGAAAAATACCTCCTAAACCAGATGATATGACAAGTTGTCCCTCTTTTACATCCAAACTAGAATCGATTCGCTTCAATATTAATTCATTACGTTCACTATCATATCCTTCAACTAAACCAAAAATTTCTTTATTTTCACCTTGCACCACTGCCGATACCCGAAAATTCGGATTGTTTGTTTGAAGTAGTTCTACTTCTGAGGTTAACGGAGTTACTAAACTAATTTTACCAATTAAGCCTTGTGCTGTCATAACAGCCATATTCAACTCAATCCCATGTGAAGAACCTTTATCTAAAATGATTTTTTCTTCCCATTGATCTGGATTCCGGGCAATGACAGTCGCTTGGATTGGTGTATAATCTCGTAAACTATCTTCTTTTTCTACTATCTCACGCAATGATTGGTTTTCACTTTGCAGTATATTGACTTCCGATTGTAATACAGCAAAGTCTTCTAAACGCATTTTAAGCCGTTTATTCTCTTCATACGTATTTAATAATGCATTTATATCATTAAAAATTCCAGTTATGTAATTTGCTGGTTTAGCAACAAAAGATTGTACTAAACCAACAGTATCTTTGATAAATTGTTCGGGTAGTGTTGCATTTTGACGATCACGTAATGAGAAGCTAATCAATGCCACAATAAGAATTAAGCCAACAAGTAGCAATATTATTTTCTTGTTTAAAAAATGTGGCATTGTTATTCCTCCTTATTTTTTTAATTGTTGTGAGCGTACTAAATCAATATGATCTAGCGCTTTTCCGGTACCGATTGCAACACAATCTAATGGATTTTCGGCAATAAATACAGGCATTTTTGTTTCATCACTAATTACTTTGTCAAGATTTCTAAGTAATGCACCACCGCCTGTTAAAACGATTCCTCGTTCCATAACGTCAGCAGATAATTCTGGAGGTGTTTGTTCTAATGTTTTCTTCACACCATCAATTATCGCAGTAATCGCTTCTCTTAAAGATTCCGAAATTTCCTTAGAGGATATTTCAATTGTTTTTGGTAATCCAGTAACTAAATCTCGTCCACGGATTTCCATCTTGTCAATTGTTTCATCTACACGTGCAGTACCAATTTCAATTTTAATGTTTTCAGCAGTGCGTTCTCCAATTGTTAAATTATAAGCTTTTCGAATGTAACTCATAATAGCCTGGTCCATCGCATCTCCACCGATACGAACAGAATCACTTGTAACAATACCACCTAAAGAAATGACAGCAACTTCCGTTGTTCCTCCACCGATATCTACAACCATTGATCCTGTTGGGTCCCAAACTGGTAGGTTTGCACCGATTGCAGCAGCAAATGGCTCTTCGATTGTAAAGGCTTCTTTTGCACCTGCTTGACGACTAGCATCAATAACTGCTCTTTGTTCAACCGTCGTAATTCCATAAGGTACACATATCATGACATTCGGTTTTTTCCAGTTTGAACCTGAGTTTTTTAAAGCTTGTCTTAAATAATACTGTATCATTGCTGTAGTGATCTCAAAGTCAGCAATTACTCCGTCTTTCATTGGGCGAATTGCTACAATTGAACCAGGTGTACGGCCTATCATGTTTTTTGCATCATTACCAACCGCAACAATTTCTCCAGTTTTCGTATTTTTAGCAACAACTGATGGTTCACGTAATACGATTCCTTTACCTTTAATGAATACTAATGTATTCGCTGTGCCAAGGTCGATCCCGACATCTTTATTTCCTATTCCAAACAAGTTTTGTACTCCCTTTCTATAAGCCATACTTCGCTGCCCTTAAATCATAAGGTTTATTATAGCCGAAATGTCCAAAAAATTATAGTGTCAATACTACACATCGTCATATTTTGTAGAACTTTATAGTTTTTTATCAACATATTTCATTTTATTTGTATTTTGTCCATGAAACAATTAAAAAATTTATTTAAGTTATTACATTCGTATGACTAATATTGTCTAATTACATGACGTTAAAACATTAAATAGGTTCTCTGAAATATATATGTAATATAAAACCAATCATTCATCTATAAAATGAGGAAAAATAAGATTATTTCTTAAAACAATCAAATCTTCACTAAAAAAGTCGATTTTTCTTATTTCTATTAGAAAAATCGACTTTTAAATACATTGTTCTTACATATAACCTTTTTCTTTTAAGCTAATAAATTGATGATCACCTATAATAATATGATCAACCAATTCGATTCCTATAATATAGCCTGCTTCCTCTAGCCGTTTAGTTACTTCGATATCCTCTGGACTAGGTGTTGCAACCCCACTAGGATGATTATGAGCGCATAGTATAGAGGCTGCTGAACGTTTCACAGCTTCCCGAAAGATTTCCCGAGGATGGACAATCGAGGAGTTTAAGCTTCCAATAAAAATCGTTTGCTTATGGATGACTTGGTTTTTAGTATTTAAAAATAACACAACAAAATGTTCTTGATTTAAAGAAGACATTTCAGGCATAAGAAAATTAGCCGCATCTTGCGGTGAACGGATCGTGAAACGAGTATCCACCTGTTTTTGAGACAACCTTCTTCCTAATTCAATGGCCGCTAAAAGTTGAACTGCCTTTGCTTCACCTATTCCCTTAATTGAAACAATTTCCTCTAGCGTTGCGTGTTTTAATTCATGTAGCTTTTCAAAATAAGTTAATACACGATTTGCTAGCGATAAGACAGATTCTTGTTTTGTCCCCGTTCTTAATAATATGGCAATTAACTCTTGATTTGATAAACTCTGAGCACCCTGTTTCATTAGCCTTTCCCTCGGTCGATCACTAATATGAACATCGCGAATCATAAGCTCTTGAAAAGTGCCAACTACCATTCAAATCTCACTTCCTTAAATATGTAGAATGTTTAACGTAACAAGTTTTTCAAATAAACTTGCTAAAGGTAAACCGACTACATTATTGTAATCCCCTTCAATACGATCTATAAATAATGCTCCATCTGTTTGAATGCCATAACCACCTGCTTTATCGAATGGATCACCTGTTGCAACATAGGCTTCAATTAACTTCGATGATAGATTTTTAAAGTAAACCTTTGTTTCTTCTACAATAGTTATCTCATTTCCGTCGTAATTTATTATTGCTACAGCAGTCATAACAGAATGAACATTATTTGAAAGCTTTTTTAAATGTGTAATTGCTTCCTCTTTTGTTTTTGGTTTATGTAATAGACTATTTTCAAATACAACTATAGTATCTGCACCTATTACAGTTTTCGTTTGTACTTTACTTGCTACATCACGAGTTTTTAATAACGCTACTTCCCTTACATAATCTTTCATCGTTTTAGCTTTAACAGACGTTTCCTCAACATCACTTGTAATGACCTCAAATGGTACACCAAGTTTAGAAAATAACTCTTTTCTTCTTGGTGATGCAGATGCTAAAACTAGATGGTGCTCAGTAGTAAAATTCATATCCATTCCTCCTACTACTATTTTACCTAAGTTAAATTGTTTTTAAAAATTTGAATGGTAGTTAAAAGTTTAATTTTAGTCAGGAGTCAATGGGTTAAAATTGAATTTTCAAACAGTCATTTAACTCATAATAATGCTTTAATAAATGCATTCTTGTTACATCTAAATCATCTGAAAGACTTGCCGTTGCTACAGTTATCGTTTTCCAATCTTCAGGTAAATTCTCCGGAACATCGCTTCCTTCAAAATAAAATTTTGCACGATCCTCACTAGATAATATTGTAGGAAGATTTTGTATTGAAGGATTTGTACATGCATTGCTAGAAAGTTTAAATGCTTTAGCAAACGATGATGGGTTATCCTTTTTCGTTATCCCATCTTTAATCGGCGATACTTCAGACCAAACGTAATAGTTATCATCAACTTGAATGACAATACTTGTATTTAAAGAAGAAAAACCTGACATAAAATCACTCGCAGCACTAAATGAAGAAAAGACGCCGTGTTGATTTGCATAAAATTGTAGTGCATTTACATCAACTGATGGAGTTGATGTTTCATTTGATTGAACTGGTATTACTTCTTCTTTTTCTGCTTGTCCTGCTTCTTGAACATCATTAGAGTGCATAGAGTTTAACATAAATATGAAAAAGACAACTCCAACTACCCCTGCCACTGATCCAAATATTGCTGCTTGTATAAGTTCTTTTCGTCCGATCACTCTTGTAAATTTCATGCATATCACCTCTACACTAACCTAACAGATTAGTCACAAAAAAAGACAAGACACTTGTCGTCTTGTCTAAAAAATATTTCGCATTTTCCTTTATAAAACGATAAAATATTACATTCTCTAACGATTATTTCGCATTGAAACAACAATACTAGAGTAGCTTACTCATCCAAATGTGTTAATTTTTCTCTAATTTCAGTTAATAGATAGAGAGAGCCTGTCACAAATGTCTTTCCATTATATGAATTCGATTGTTGTAGAAAAGATATTGGATCCTTAATTATCTGTTTTTTGGATGCGTTCGACATATCCATCATTTCTTCAGCATTCATTGCACGGTTATTCGAAAAATCAACAAAATAAAATTCATCGCTTATTTGTTCTAGAATATTTAAAACAGATTTTACGTCTTTATCGGTTAACATACCGATAATAAATCGGATCGATTCATTTGGAAATTGTTGTTTTATCGTTTCAACTAATTTACCAACACTTGCAGGATTATGGGCACCATCAAAATAAACATTCTCAAGTACTTGCTCAAATCTACCTGGAATTTTTGTTTGTTTAATCCCATATCGAATCTTCTGTTTGTCTATGCTTATTTGTAAAGACTTTGCTACTTCTAGAAATGCTGTAACAGCTAAAGCCATATTGTCCCCTTGATGTTGTCCTGGTAATGAGCGTTGGATACAATCTATTGTTATATCCGTATTTTTATTAGCATAGACTTCAGTTTCATTAAAGGTGATAACATCAAAATCTTTTCCTAAACAATATAATGGAGATTGCATTTTATTTGCTTCCATTTGTACAACATCAAATGCTTCCTTAGGAAGGGCTCCAATAACAATTGGTTTCTTTTCTTTAATAATACCCGCTTTATGGTAAGCAATACTTTGAATGGTATTACCTAAGAACCTTGTATGTTCCAATGCAATGCTTGTTACAATCGATACAATCGGCATTATGACATTTGTGCTATCCTCACGTCCTCCCATTCCAGCTTCTAGTAACACTAAATCTACATTTTTTTCGTTGAAGTGAACAAACGCTGCACACGTTAATAACTCAAAATCGGTTAATAAGCCACTTAAATTCGCTCTTTGTAGCTTTGAGAACACCTCATCCATTTCGGTTTGCAATATTGGTATTCCGTTGACTTGAATTTGATCATGGACATCTAGTATACATGGAGACATAAATTTGCCCACTGTTAGACCATGTTGCCGCGCAATGTTTTCAAGAAACATTAAAGTTGATCCTTTTCCATTGGTTCCTGCGATGTGTACAACTCTCAGTGTTTTATGTGGATTATTTAATAATCTTAAACCGCGTTCAATTGCATCTAAACCTGGTTTAATTGAATCGTCACTTTGGACATTCCATTTAACTTTGTAATCATTAAACTTTGGAATCATTGAGAATTTGCCTTCTTTCACACGGTTGTTTATACTCTTTTACAATTCAATAACATTTAGCCAATAGTAATTTTCTTACTTCCGCTATGAAGTATAGTGATCCAGTTATTACTAATAGTTCATTGTCGTTTAAATGATTTATTTCAGTATTAATTAGTTGCTCCCAATTGGGATCTATTTGTATATTTTGATGATTTGATAATTGGGCTAAGCCATCTGCCTTCGCAGCTCGAGGTAACTGAATTTCAGTAAAGCACATTTTATGTGCTACCGCATCCATCATGAATATACTTTTCTGATGGTCTTTATCTTGCAATGCTGCATAAATAAAAATATACTTTTTCTTCGGCTCGACATTTTTTAATGTTTGTATTAAAGCGCTAGTTCCTTCAGAATTATGTGCCCCGTCAATAATTATCTGGTTTCCAAATCGCTCGAATCGGCCTTCCCATTTAGCATTTTCTAAAGCATTATAAATAGTTTCTTCTGAAATAGAAGAATCAAATAATAATGACGCTGTAATTGCTAATGATGCATTTTCTTCTTGATGGCTGCCTTCCATTGCTAATAGAAGATCTGGTATTTTCTTATCTTGAAACTCATAGGTAAAATGTTTCTTCTTAGATGAATGGGTAACTTTAATATCCTTTCCCAGGCAATAAATAATTGAATTACTGCTTACAGCTTTTTGTTGAATGACACGGAGTGCTTCTTCATTTTTAACCCCCACGACAACAGGGATATTTTCTTTGATAATTCCCGCTTTTTCGTAAGCTATTTTTTCATATGTATCACCGAGTATTTCTGTATGCTCTAGTGAAATTGTGGTAATGACAGATACTTCGGGGATAATGACATTTGTTGAATCCACGCGACCTCCTATACCTGTTTCAATTAAGGCAACATCTACGTTCTCTGATGCAAAATGTTGAAAAGCAATTAGCATCATTACTTCAAAAAATGATGGGTATTGGCCATTAAGCTTCGTTTCAATAATGTGTGACACTAGATTTGCGTAATATAGGAAATGTTCATCATCTATTTGTTGTTTATTTATCGTTACACGTTCATTTGCTCGCTCTAAGTGCGGAGATGTAAACGCCCCTACATTGAATCCTTGTATCATTAAGATTTCTCTTGTGGCATTTAAAGTAGATCCTTTTCCATTAGAACCAGCGAAGTGAATAAACTTCAATTGATGATGGGGATTACCTAATTCATTTAATATTATTGCTACGGCCTCTAATGGTTTTCCCTTGTATTGACTTGCCTTTAATTGAAATATAAAGTTTGTACATTCCTCTATTGAATGAAACATATGGATCCGCTCCTGAATTTCTTTAGTTAAGTAATGTTATGAAGAAAAATAGGCTGCCCAGTAAGTCTATATTTCTGGACAACCTTTCCTCTATCTATAAAAATCAGCTATAACATATTGTACCTGGTATGTCACCATTAAAGTAGGTTTGGGGTCAAAAGTTCTTTTCAGACACCCACTTAACATACATATTACATATTTTTTAGTTCAGCTAAACGTTTTTCTACTGCTTCAAATTTTTCTTGATAGTCAGCTAATTTTTCACGTTCTTTTGCAACTAAGGCTTCTGGAGCTTTTGAAACGAATTTCTCGTTAGACAATTTTCCAGAAACTAATTTCACTTCTTTAGCCCATTTTTCAAGCTCTTGTGTTAAACGTTCAATTTCTTCACTTAAGTTAATAAGCCCAGCTAAAGGTAAGAAGATTTCCGCACCAGTGACTACCGCAGTCATCGATTGTGTAGGAGCATCTACAGACACACCAATAATTAATTCTTCAGGATTACAGAATTTTTCTATATAGGCTTTATTCGTTTTGAGGATACTAGCAATTGCTTCCTCGCTGGCTGAAATAGTCATTGGTACCTTTTTACTCATTGGTGTATTTACCTCGGCACGAATATTACGTACAGCACGAATAATTTCTGTTAGAAGTTTCATACTTTCCACATCTTGTTTAAAGTTAAATTCTTCTTTAACTGTTGGCCACGCAGCGACTGTAATAGACTCACCCTCATGAGGTAAATGTTGCCAAATCTCCTCAGTGATGAACGGCATCATTGGATGTAATAAACGCATCGTATTATCTAAAACATATGCTAAAACAGAACGTGTAGTTTTCTTTGCTGCTTCATCTTCACCATATAAAGGTAATTTCGCCATCTCGATATACCAAGAACAGAAATCATCCCAAATAAAGTTATAAAGCTCACGACCAACTTCACCAAATTCATATTTATCTGATAAAGTAGTTACTCGATCGATCGTTTCGTTCAATCGGGATAAGATCCATTTATCTGCTACATTTAATTCACCAGTTAGATCAATTTCTTCAAATGTTAAACCTTCCATGTTCATTAAAGCGAAACGGGATGCATTCCAAATTTTATTTGCAAAGTTCCAAGTTGATTCTACTTTCTCAGTTGTATAGCGTAAGTCTTGCCCTGGGGATGAACCAGTTGCTAAGAAATAACGAAGTGAATCAGCACCGTACTCGTCAATTACATCCATCGGATCTACACCGTTACCTAATGATTTACTCATTTTACGACCTTCGCCATCACGAACTAAACCATGGATCAGAACATCCTTAAATGGACGTTCACCTGTAAATTCTTTCCCTTGGAAAATCATTCGGCTTACCCAGAAGAAAATGATGTCATAACCCGTAACTAACGTGTTTGTTGGATAGTAGCGTTTAAACTCTTCATTCTCAGTATTTGGCCAGCCCATCGTTGAAAATGGCCATAAAGCAGATGAGAACCAAGTATCAAGGACATCTTCATCTTGAGTCCAGTTTTCTTTATCTGCTGGAGCTTCTTTCCCAACATAGATTTCCCCTGTTTCGTTATGATACCAAGCAGGAATTTGATGACCCCACCATAATTGACGAGAAATACACCAGTCATGAACATTTTCCATCCAACGGTTATACGTATTTTCGAAACGATTTGGAACAAAGTTGACTTTTTCATCTTCAGACTTTTGAATTTCTAAAGCTTGCTCAGCCAGAGGTCCCATTTTGACGAACCATTGAGCTGAAAGATAAGGTTCTACCACAGCACCTGAACGTTCAGAGTGTCCTACTTGATGTGTGTGAGGTTCAATTTCAACCAGTACACCTGCTTCTTGTAAATCTTTTACGATTTGTTTACGACATTCAAATCGATCTAAACCAGCATATTTGCCTGCTAGGTCGTTCATCGTTCCATCTTCATTCATTACTAAAATTCGTTCTAAGTTATGACGGTTACCAACTTCAAAGTCATTTGGATCATGAGCAGGAGTCATTTTTACGACACCTGTTCCAAATTCCATGTCAACATAATCATCCGCTACAATTGGAATTTCACGACCTACGATTGGTAGTATAACCGTCTTACCAACTAAATGTTTGTAACGCTCATCATTAGGGTGAACTGCAACACCGGAGTCTCCAAGCATTGTTTCTGGACGTGTCGTTGCTACACGGAGTTTGCCAGAACCATCGGCTAGAGGATATTCCATATGGTAAAATGCGCCTTCTACCTCTTTATGAATAACCTCAATATCAGAAAGTGCTGTTTTTGCTGCTGGGTCCCAGTTAATAATCCGTTCGCCACGATAGATTAAGCCTTTTTCATACAATTGAACAAATACTTCTTTAACAGCATCAGATAATCCCTCATCTAAAGTAAAACGTTCACGAGAGTAATCGAGTGCTAAACCAAGTTTGGCCCATTGCTCTCGAATATGACTGGCATACTCTTCTTTCCACTCCCAAGTTTTCTCTAGGAATTTTTCACGACCAAGGTCATAGCGAGATACTCCCTCTTCACGTAATTTTGCTTCTACTTTTGCTTGTGTCGCAATCCCTGCATGATCCATTCCAGGTAACCATAAAGCATCATAGCCCTGCATCCGTTTCATACGAATAAGAATATCTTGAAGTGTTGTATCCCATGCATGACCTAAATGCAATTTCCCTGTTACATTCGGCGGTGGAATTACAATTGAGTATGGCTCTTTTTCACTTTCAGGATGTGCTTCAAAAAATTTCCCCTTTACCCACCAATCATATCTTCCCGTTTCAATACTTTGGGGATCATATTTAGTTGGCATTGATATGTTTTGTTCTGACATATATACTCCTCCTTATTTTGCTATCATTTTTAGTAGCAGAAAAAATAAAAAAACCCCTATCGTCATAAAAGGACGAAGGAGTTATTCGCGGTACCACCTTTATTCCAAGTTTGGCAATTAAACGTTCTAATAACAATTCAGATGAACTTTTTAGTTCACCACAATTATCTTTAGTATTCGTGCATTATTGTCTGTTCTTTTTCTACAAATAAACATACAAAATTTACGAAACCACCAAACACTGGCTCTCATCTTGATAACGGCATTTAACCGACGTTTGCTACTGAATTTCACAAAAGTTGCTCTTAGGCTACCTTCAAATGTTTGCAGGCAGAAACTTTTCAGCTACTGTTTCCTCTCTATTGCAAGCAAAATCATTCTACTCTTCCTATTCATTGCATCACTATTGAACTAATTTTTAAATCTGTTCATATTGTATAATATACCATCTACAGTTTTCAAGTTACAACGAATGGAAAGGAAGAATATTTTGAAACGAAAAAGAAGCAAAAGTTATAACCCCTATTTACTTCCACCTACTCTTAGAAAAATAAGATTTTACTGTAAACATATCATTATTCCGCTCGCTGTCTTTCAAGGCTTACGAACTTTGTTTTTACCAACTACAGGGGATTTCTTATTACTATTAATTTTATCAGCTATAGCTTGGTTACTCTGGACTGACTTTATTTGATCTTAAATCAAGTAATGTATAAGACTCTGGTAAGTCTGTAAGGAAGTCATCTTGATCAATATAACTATCAACATGTTGTCTCGAAGTATAAATATTATCCGTTTCAACAAGTTGTTCACTTACGGGTAGTTCTTCATCTTCAATTACTTCCGCATTTTGACTCAAAACATTAGCTGTTTTTACAATCTTTTCTTCTATATAACTGCTATAGCTTTCATCATAACTGTCTTCTGCTTCTAATTCTAGATTTTCTTGGTTACCATTTGAGCCTACACCACTATTTGTTTCTTGTACTAATTCCGCAAAAGCTTCAACACTTGGAATTTCAAGTGGTAAATCGTTTACGTCGTCATACGATTGCAAGTTTAATATTTCTTCTTTATTTTCACCGTTTTGTTCAATTTCTGGTTCAGTAATTGCACAACTTACATTCCATTTAAAAGTACAATTCGAACCATCATAAATAAAGAAATTAATATCATCTACAAATAATTCTGGATGACTTCCATAAGGTACTTTCTCTTTTGGCAAGTTTACTTCTAATGGTAATGCATATTCAAAATAACCATCATTTTCATTTAACTCTAAATGCTCAATATAAGTACCTTCACTATACTCTGGTAGTTCCTTTGGATTAAATCGAACTGTCGATGTAATATGATATATTCCAACTAATCTAAGACAGTCTTCCGTCTCTATTTGTTGCCAACGTGGTTTTATATCAACAGAAACAACTTCTTCTACAATCCCATGTTCTTCAGGGAAAACAAATTGTGTCATTAAATCCCAATTATAATTTTGCACTTATATCCCTCCCGCTACTAAAATATGCGACAGATTAATAAGTATGCAGAATTGAAGTTAAATTTCATTTTATATATATCTTTTCAATAAAAAAGTGCCTCTCTCTATCAAAGAGAAAGACACTTATTTTCACAAATCCATGCTATTGTGCTTATCGAGCTAGTTTTGCAAATACTGTATTAAATGCTTGTATCGTTTTTTCAATATGCTCTTCTGTATGAGCTGTCGAGATAAATAACCCCTCGAATTGAGAAGGTGGTAAGTAAATTCCCTCTTCAGCCATTAATTTATAATACTCTGCAAATAATTCTAAGTCAGATGTTTTTGCAGATGCAAAATCGATTACATCTTCATTTGTTAAGAATAACCCAATCATAGAACCTGCACGATTAACAGTATGCGGAATATTAAATTTAGTAGCAGCTTCTCTTATGCCGGCTTCAAGCTTGTCTCCAAGCATTTTAAAATATTCATAAGAATCTGGTGTTAACCTTGATAATGTTTCAATTCCTGCAGTCATTGCTAACGGATTACCAGATAATGTACCCGCCTGGTAAACAGGTCCAGCCGGAGCTACATGTTCCATAATATCACGGCGTCCACCAAATGCGCCTACTGGAAGACCTCCACCAACAACTTTACCTAGGCAAGTCAAATCTGGTGTAATGCCAAAATATCCTTGTGCACAATGATAATCAACTCGGAAACCTGTCATCACTTCGTCGAAGATTAATAATGCACCATGCTCGTTTGTTACTTGACGTAATCCTTCAAGGAATCCAGGTTTAGGTGGAACAACACCCATATTACCAGCAACTGGTTCTACTATTACAGCTGCAATTTGCTCGTCCAATTTTTCAAATACCGCTCGAACTGCTTCCAGATCATTATATGCAACAGTCATTGTATTTTTTGCAATATCTGCAGGAACACCAGGACTATCTGGTAAGCCTAGTGTGGCAACACCTGATCCAGCTTTAATTAATAACGAATCACCGTGCCCATGATAAGATCCTTCGAATTTTAAAATGATGTCTCGACCTGTATAGCCTCGAGCTAGACGTAATGCAGCCATCGTTGCTTCAGTCCCAGATGATACAAAACGTACCATTTCAACTGAAGGAACACGTTCAATAACTAGTTCTGCAAGTTTGTTTTCAAGCAATGTAGGTGCTCCAAAAGAGGATCCCTTTGTTGCTTGTTCTTGAATTGCTTTTACCACATCTGGGTGAGAATGACCTAAAATAAGTGGACCCCAGCTTAAAACGTAATCGATATATTCATTGCCATCGATATCCAGAATGACTGCACCGTTTCCAGACTCAACAAAGATTGGATCAATGTTTACGGACTTAAAAGCACGAACTGGGCTATTAACACCACCAGGCATTAAGTTTACGGCTTCCTTAAATGCTTCAATTGACTTTGAGTATGATTTCATCTTATTTCTCCTCCAACCAACGAACCGCATCTTTTGCGTGATATGTGATAATCAAATCGGCTCCCGCACGTTTCATTCCTAATAACGTTTCCAATACTACTGGTCTTTCTTCAATCCAGCCATTTTGAGCAGCAGCTTTGATCATTGCATATTCACCCGAAACGTTATAAGCAACAATTGGTAAATGGAAGTTATTTCGCACATCACGAACAATATCTAAATAGGATAATGCAGGTTTAACAATTAAGAAGTCCGCACCCTCTTCTACATCTGATTCAGCTTCTCTAAACGCTTCTAAGCGATTAGAAGGATCCATTTGGTATGTTTTGCGATCACCAAATTGAGGTGCCCCATCCGCCGCTTCGCGGAATGGCCCATAGTAACCTGAAGCATATTTCACAGCGTAAGACATAATCGGAACATCTTGAAAACCAGCTTCATCTAAACCTTTTCTGATTGCTGCAACAAAGCCATCCATCATATTTGATGGTGCAATAATATCTGCCCCAGCTTTAGCTTGAGATACGGCTGTACGTGCTAATACGTCTAAAGATGGATCATTCAATACTTTCTCGCCTTCTACCACTCCACAGTGACCGTGACTTGTGAATTCACATAGACAAGTATCAGCAATCACGATTAACTCAGGATGGCGTTCTTTAATTTGACGAGTTGCTTCTTGAACAATACCGTGATCATGAAACGCACCAGTACCTGCTTCATCTTTTTCAGCTGGTATACCAAATAAAATAACTGATGGAATCCCTAATTCAACCACTTCATCTACTTCAGCATTTAATGTATCTAGTGAAAATTGGAAAACACCAGGCATTGAGTTAACTGGATTTTTAATGTTTTCCCCTTCCATCACAAAGATTGGATAGATTAAATCCTCTTTGTGTAAATATGTCTCTTTTACCATTGAACGCATTTTAGATGATGTACGTAAACGGCGATGTCTTTTGAAATTAAGTTCAGTCATAATAGATTCCTCCTATTTTATTATTTCATAAATTACAGCTTCCATTGTATAAGTCTTTGGTTGGTATGAAACTGTTGCACCATAATTCTTAATTGCCTTTGCTGTAATATGACCTATGCATGCTATTTTTACTTTCCTCCATCCAATTAGAGGTGCGATATGTAATGCATATACATTTACAGCTGATGGACTTGCAAAGAGTAAAATGGGTTCCTCTCGATTTTGGATTAAGTTTATTAGCTGTTCAATATAATGATCATTTTCTTCCGTATCGTAAACGTTCCATTCGCTTACAAAATTGGGCAAACCATTTTTGATAGTATTCTTTGCCTTTTTTCCGCGAACAAATAAACAACTTGAATCTTGTTTAGCTACCTTTGGAAATTCCTGAACAAATACATCCGCACTAAAAGTCGTTGGAACAAAGTCAACACAAAACCCATAATTCACTAATATATCTCTTGTTTTTGAACCAACTGCAGCTATTTTTACTGTAAACTGAGAGGGTGTTAATTTATGCCTCTTCATTTTAGCACAAAAGGCTTCAACTGCATTTTGACTTGTAAAAATCATCCAATCAAAATGTTTTGCTTTCTCTAACTGTATGTGATCTAGTGGATCTAGAATTTCTACTGTTTTAATTAATGGGCAAGCAATTGCCTCCCCACCCAGTTGTTCAATTTTTTGTAAAACAGTTGTAGTAACAGATGAACCCGTTACCACAACTGTTTTTCCCTTTAAAGGAGACTCATTCAGCATCAAGCTCAGCCTTTACTTGTTGAATCAACTCGTAGGCTCCTTGTTCTGTTAACGTTTTTGCAACTTCTTTCCCTAACTCAACAGCATTCGTCCCAGAGATTGTCTCTTTATAGAATTTTGTTGCATCAGGAGCAGCAACTAGACCTGTTAATGTTAACGTTTCTCCATTTGTTTGCGCGAAACCTGCAATTGGAACCTGACATCCGCCATCCATTGCAGCTAAAAATGCTCTCTCTGCAAAAGCTTCATTCCATGTCGTTGGATCTGTAAGTTTTGCTAGTTCAGCTAGTAATTCTTCATCATCAGCACGACATTCAATACCAAGCGTTCCTTGCGCAACCGCTGGTAAACAAGTGTCTGTATCTAAGTATTCAGTTACTACATCGTCATTCCATCCAAGGCGCTTTAAACCAGCAGCAGCTAAAATAATTGCATCAAAATTTTCATTTTGTAATTTTTCTAAGCGTGTATCCACATTCCCACGAATCCATTTAATTTCTATATCAGGACGAACTAGTTTTAGTTGAGCACTTCGACGAAGTGAGCTTGTCCCAACGATTGCATATTGTGGTAGGTCTTTAAATTTTAAATGCCCTTTAGAGATGAAAGCATCACGTGGGTCTTCTCTTTTTGGTATACAACCGATTACTAAACCATCTGGCAGTACAGCAGGCATATCTTTCATTGAATGAACAGCAAAATCGATTTCTTTATCGAATAACGCTTGTTCAATTTCTTTAACAAATAAACCTTTACCCCCAACTTTAGAAAGTTGTACGTCTAGAATACGGTCACCTTTTGTCACAATCTCTTTTACTTCAAACTCGAAAGGAGCACCTGCTTTTTTCATTTCATTAATAAACCAATTTGTTTGTGTTAAAGCTAATTTACTTCTTCTTGAACCGACTATAATTTTTCTCAAACGAATCCTACCTTTCTAATCCATTACGCAGAGCGTAATTGCGTCCATAAGTTGGACTCCTGTACATAATTGTTAATACCATAGATGAAAGCTTGAAAGTTTACTACCTAAAAAGAAATTAATGACGATAATTAAAAACGTATATATGTGTGCCCATGAATAATTAACTCCCGTCAATCTACCTTTACGATGTAAAATAAAAATGATTAAATATAATACTACGATCACAAACGATCCAATAATTTTAGCATCTACTATTTTAAAACCTTCTAATGTCATAAATGCCCATTCTAACCCTAAAAGTATACTAATAAAAAAGATTGGAATGGCAATTAATATCGATTTGTTTATCCAATTACTTATTTGACTTAAAGAAGGCAGTCGACTCCACATTTTCGTATATTTTTTCTGTTTTAATAATTTGTACAATATTAAATAAAGTACAGAGAAAACAAACGATAAAGTAAACGTTGCATAAGCCAAAATGGCAAAACTAATATGAATAATCAACATCTCCGAAATAACCGTTTCACCTAAAATCGGGTCCCCTTGGTCTTTTACAAATAAATGTATTGTTGCGAATATAAATCCCAAAATATTAATAAAGAAAACTGGTAGATCTACTCGTGCAATACAATGCAGAATAATTGAGATTGTAATTAGAAGCCAAGCGTAAAAATAAACTCCTTCAATCAGCGATAATATTGGAAATCGTTTCGTTTCTAAAATATCTAATAAAAAGAAAACCGTTTGCATAACCCAAACAATCGAAACAAGCCAAAATGCAACACGACGTACTTGATATTGTTTATTAAAATAATCGACGAAGTATAATACGATACTTATCGCATATAAGACTACCATCATCTCATAAACTCGTGTCATCGCTAATTCAGTCATTCGCATCCCTTCTTCATAAAAAAAATTGATTACTACAATAAATAAAAAGCGTTTCCGTATCTAGTTTAGCATAGTGATACGAAAACGCTTAAATGATTTCCAACAAGCTCATTAATAAGAGAATTTCGGATTTACAGCTGGATCTATTGCGGAATCCCCAACAAACTTCTCTTGCATTTGATGTTTATTCAATTCTTCTTGAACATCTTCTTCGATTCCAAAGATTTTTTGGAAAAGTTGAAGTTGGTCTTTAGCTTTAGGTGAATTAGCTAGTTCTTTTGCTTGAAGAATTGGTTCCTTCAATAATTGATTGATAATGGATTTCGTATGCTTATTTAAAATTTTTCGTTCACGATCTGTTAAATTGGGCATTTTATTTTCAATACTCATCATCGTCTCTTCTTGAATATGACTAGCTTTTTTACGAAGTGCAGAAATAACCGGCACTACTCCCAGAGTAGCAATCCAATCTTTAAATTGCTCCACTTCCTTACCTATCATCTCTGTAATATCTTTTGCTGCCTTCTCACGTTCAGCAAGATTCGCTTCGACAATGCCTTGTAAATCATCAATGTCATATAAGAAAACATTTGGTAATTCACCAATTTTTGGATCTAAATCACGAGGAACAGCTATGTCAACCATAAATAATGGCTTACCTTTTCGTAAACGATCCACAAATTCCATTAGTTCATAGTCAATGACATAATTAGTAGAACCCGTTGAACTAATTAAAATATCTGCTTCTAGTAATGTACATTGTAACTCGTGCATTGATTTAGCTTGTCCATTAAATTTTTCAGCAAGCTTTTGCGCCTTTTCTAGTGTGCGGTTAATAACAGTAACTTTACCAACTCCACTTCCTGCAAGATTGTGTGCAGCAAGTTCACCCATTTTTCCAGCACCAAGAATCGCAACATGTTTATGTTTTAAAGAGCCGAATATTTTTTTAGCTAATTCAACTGCAGCATACGATACGGAAACTGCATTTTCATTTATTGTTGTTTCGTTATGTGCTCGTTTTGCAAACGTTACAGCCTGTTTAAATAACTGATTATAAACAGTACCAGTTGTCCCAATTTCTTGAGCTTCTAAAAAACTTTTCTTTACTTGTCCAAGAATTTGCGTTTCACCTAACACCATTGAATCAATTCCAGAAGCTACTCGGAACAAATGATTTATTGACTCGTCATTTTCACGTATATATAAATGGTTATCAAATTCTTCTACAGGTATTTCAAACCATTTTGATAAAAATTGTTTAATATAATAACGACCAGTATGTAACTGATCAACAACAGCATATATTTCTGTGCGGTTGCATGTCGAAACAATTACATCTTCTAATATGCTTTTCTCTTTTTTTAGAGCTGCCATCGCATTCGGTAAATCACTCTCAATAAAAGACAGTTTTTCACGAATCTCGACAGGCGCCGTTTTATAATTCAAGCCTACTACAAGTGTATGCATTGAACTGTACACCTCACAATTCTTTTTCCAACCTATATTCTAACATAAACGAAAGCGCTAGCCATCATTAAAATTGTGAACATGCTATGAACTGATGATTAAATTAGAATAATTCTAATTTAGTTTAACAAATTCTATTCCTTTGTTCAATCATTTAAGATTATTTTCGTTTATACACGTGTTTTTCTCATCTACTTTTATAATGAAGAAAAAGATGTTTTGGAAACCGATTGACTCGATTAATCAAAACATCTAATCTACTATCAGATAGATGAGTATGTACATCTATAACATTCTATTTTTTATTTCAGTCCATGCCAGATCTGCACCCAGACCCATTTCAGAGGAGAAAACAATTAAAGGATCACCCTTCTCCATATTCAATGTTTCTTTGACGACTTTTTTATGTTTGTCCCATTTTCCTTTTGGGATTTTATCGGCTTTTGTTGCTATAACGATAGTTGGAATATTGTAATGTTTTAAGAAATCGTACATCATGCAATCGTCATTTGTAGGCGGATGCCTTAAATCTACAATCAATATTACAGCACGTAGCACATCACGTGCTGTAATATATCTTTCAATCATTTTGCCCCAAGCTTCTCGCTCAGTTTTCGACACTTTTGCATAGCCATAGCCTGGCACATCCACAAAAAATAGCTGCTCCTCAATTTTATAAAAGTTTAACGTTTGAGTTTTACCAGGTTTTGAAGATATGCGGGCTAATGCCTTTCTGCCAATCATTTTATTAATAAATGAGGACTTCCCTACATTAGATCTTCCCGCTAATGCAAATTCGGGAAGTCCATCATCTGGATATTGTTCTGGTTTCACAGCACTGATTACCAGTTCAACATTATTTACTTTCATTTAAAAAACCTCCAACAAGTGCTATATTTAGCACTTCGTCAGCAGATGAAACGGGTTTAAATGTGAGTTGTTCACGGATACTTTCCGGAATATCATCAATATCTCGAATATTATCTTTCGGCATAATGATAGTCGTTAAACCGGCGCGATGTGCACCTAATGATTTTTCTTTTAATCCGCCAATTGGTAATACTCGACCTCGTAACGTTATTTCACCTGTCATTCCGATTTCACGTTTAATTGGTTTATTCGTAATTGCGGAGACTAATGCAGTACACATTGTAATACCTGCAGAAGGGCCATCTTTTGGCACAGCCCCTTCAGGTACATGAATGTGAATGTCATGTTCCTCGAAATAGTTTGCATCAATACCAAGTTTATCTGATAAGGATCGAACAAATGATAAAGCAGTTTGTGCAGATTCTTTCATCACTTCTCCAAGCTTACCTGTTAATTGAATTTTACCTTTACCAGGCGTTAACGAAACTTCAATTTGTAATGTATCTCCACCAACTGTAGTGTATGCTAAGCCGGTAGCAACCCCTACCTGGTTTTCTGTTTCTGCTTGCCCATAATGGAATTTGTGCTTCCCTAGCATTTCTACTAACATTTTTGAATTTACTGTAACTCGTTTCTTTTCACCGGAAACAATTATTTTGGCCGCTTTACGGCATATAGCTGCAATTTGCCGTTGTAAATTACGAACTCCTGCTTCACGCGTATAATAACGGATTAGATCCACAATTGCTTCGTCTTTTATTACAAGTTGCGTTTTTTTCAAACCATTTTCTGTAGTTTGTTTTGGAATAAGGTGATTTTTTGTTATCCCAACTTTTTCCATCTCAGTGTATCCTGCAATCGAAATTACTTCCATACGATCTAATAGCGGGCCTGGTATTGTACTTAAATCATTTGCCGTAGCGATAAACATTACTTGAGATAAGTTATAAGGTTCTTCAATATAATGATCGCTAAAATTATGATTTTGTTCAGGATCTAGAACTTCTAGCATTGCTGCTGAAGGGTCCCCTCTAAAATCATTAGACATCTTATCAATTTCATCTAATAAAAATACAGGGTTTATAGTGCCTGCTTTTTTCATACCTTGAATAATCCGACCAGGCATCGCCCCAACATACGTACGTCGATGACCACGAATTTCAGATTCATCACGTACACCACCTAATGATACACGGACAAACTTACGGTCAAGGCTTTCCGCAACAGAACGAGCTAATGAAGTTTTCCCAACACCTGGTGGTCCGACTAGACAGAGTATAGGACCACGAACAGATTGCATTAGCTGTCGGACAGATAAGTATTCTAATATACGTTCTTTTACTTTTTCTAGCCCTTCGTGGTCGCGGTCTAGTATATCTTGTGCATGTTTTATATCTAACCGATCCGTTGTACTTTCTGACCAAGGAAGAGTGACAAGCCATTCGATATAATTCCTAATGACACCACTTTCAGCACTTGCAGCAGGTAATTTTTCATAGCGATCCAATTCTTTAAAAGCTACATTTTTTGTTGATTCTGGCATACCCGAACTTTCAACGCGTTTACGTAAGTCCGCAACTTCACCCGTTTTCCCTTCACGGTCTCCTAGTTCTGTTTGAATTGCCTTCATTTGCTCACGTAGGTAGTACTCTTTTTGTGTACGTTCCATCGCTTGCTTTACTTTTGAATTAATTTTCTTTTCAAGATTTAAGATTTCTTGTTCGTCATGTAGACGAATAATAAGATGATCCAAACGTTTTTTTATGTTAAAGATGCTAAGTATTTCCTGCTTCTCCGCGATCTTTAATGGTAAATGTGACGCAATTACGTCAGCGAGACGTCCTGGTTCATCAATATCAGAGACTGAATCAATTGTTTCTGTAGTAATTTTATTTGATGATTTCGCATACTTTTCAAAGTAACTTAAAAGTGTACGCATTAATGCTTCAATTTCAGCATCTTTTTTCGTATTATCTTCATGTAGCTGAACTTGAACTGAAGTAAAATCTTTATCTTCATAATACTCAAGAATTTCACCGCGACTAATTCCTTCAACTAGGATTCGTAGTGTACCATTTGGAAGCTTTAACATTTGTTTGACATTAACAAGTGTCCCAATTTTATATAAATCTTCTTTTTCTGGTTTTTCAATTCGTAAATCCATCTGTGTTGCTAAGAAAATTTGATTATCATTTAGCATTGCATGTTCTAATGCTGCAACAGATCTTGCTCTCCCTACATCGATATGTAACACCATTGAAGGGTAAACTAATAATCCACGTAAAGGCAGCAAAGGTTTTTTTTCTGATGATTTGCTCATGCGGGTAATCACCTCCATTTAAATATTCCGTACGACCCGCCATTTTAGTATGTGATAAAAACGTAACATTTCACTTACATAGTGTTAGCATTTTTTATTGTCAGCATGTACGAAACTGACTGACATTTTATGTATCAAACTTCACTCATCATAAAATATGTATCAGTGAACTTAATGTTGTTAGAAAAAGCTGACTTACGACATTTACGCGAGAAATGCGCATCTTTCGAAGTCAGCTTTTCTAATCAATTCTAATCATGATGCATTACTAAAGATGTTATGCTGAAGTTTTTTTGTCATCTAGACTTTTTAACTCTGTTCCATCAGTTAAAATTAATTTCGGTGGTTTTTTATCAGTTATTGTATCTTTTGTTATGATACATTTCGCAATATCTTCACGTGATGGAAGTTCAAACATCATTTCAAGCATTGTGGACTCAATAATAGATCTTAAACCACGAGCACCTGTTTTTCTTTCAATCGCTTCTTTGGCAATCGCATTTAGCGCTTCATCATTAAATTCAAGCTCAACTTTATCAAGCTCTAGCATTTTTTGATATTGTTTCACTAATGCATTTTTTGGTTCGGTTAAAATACGGACAAGTGCTTCTACATCCAATTGTTCTAAAGATGCTAAAACTGGTAAACGTCCTATAAACTCTGGAATAAGTCCAAATTTAAGTAAATCTTCAGGAATCAATTGTGATAATAGTGATTCACTTTCGTCATTTTTATTATTATTTGAACCGAATCCAATGACTTTCTGACCTTGACGACGTTTAATAATTTGTTCAATACCATCAAACGCTCCACCAACAATAAACAGAATATTTGTTGTATCAATTTGTAAAAATTCTTGATGAGGGTGCTTACGTCCTCCTTGAGGAGGAACACTTGCTACTGTCCCTTCAAGAATTTTAAGTAATGCTTGTTGGACACCTTCGCCAGATACGTCACGAGTAATGGATGGATTTTCAGATTTACGTGCAACTTTATCAATCTCATCAATATAGATGATACCCTTTTCTGCGCGTTCAATATCATAATCAGCAGCTTGTATTAATTTTAATAATATATTTTCTACGTCTTCACCAACGTAACCTGCCTCAGTTAGCGAAGTTGCATCTGCAATAGCAAATGGTACATTTAAAATTCTTGCCAACGTTTGTGCGAGTAAAGTTTTCCCACTCCCAGTTGGTCCAATTAATACAATATTGGATTTTGATAACTCAACATCATCTATTTTACTGTTAGAATTTATACGTTTATAGTGATTATAAACAGCAACAGAAAGGGCTTTCTTTGCGCGCTCTTGTCCAATAACATATTCATCAAGTATAGCTAATATTTCTTTAGGCTTTGGAATGTCTTGAAAATCAATTTCTTCTTCTACACCTAATTCTTCTACGACAATTTCAGAGCATAGTTCGATACATTCATCACAAATATACACGCCTGGACCGGCGACTAGTTTTCGAACTTGTTCTTGTGGTTTACCACAGAATGAACACTTTAAATTGCCTTTTTCATCATTAAATTTGAACAATTTGCTTCACCCCTATTCAAGCAACTATCTTACAAGATTCTTTTATCTTTATCAAATAAGAAGACTTTATATGTTACAGGTTAATTATTACCATTAGCCTACCTTATGTATAGTTTAATCTTTTTATATGTGATAAAACAAGGCACGGTTAATCTTCCGTACCTTGTTTTATGAATTTATTTTATTTTACTAAATAATGGGAAATTATTCAGTGATTTTTGCATTTTCTACTAAAAATTCAACTGTTTTTTGAGTACGAATATCGTTTTCTAAAATTTCAGTTGATCCGCCTAATGCAGTTAGAATTTGTTCGTTAGACATGCCAAATTGTTTACCCATTTTTTCAAGTTCAGCATCAATATCCTCTTGAGTAACTGTAATATTTTCTGCTTCAGCAATTGCTTCAAGCGTTAATGAAATTCGTACACGTTTTTCAGCATCTGGACGCATTTGTTCATGTAGTGCATGCTCATCTTGACCTGAGAATTGATAGTATAAATCTAATGTCATTCCTTGCATTTGTAAACGTTGACCAAATTCTTCGATCATACGGTGAATTTCGTTGTGTGTCATTGCTTCTGGAATCTCAATTTCAGCATTTTCAGCTGCTTTTTCAACTAATTCATCACGTAAAGAAGCTTCTGCATCAGCTTTCTTTTCTTCTTCAGCTTTCGTTCTTAAAGATGCGCGTAATTCAGCTAAAGTTTCAACTTCTGGGTCGATTTCTTTTGCTAATTCATCGTTTAGTTCTGGAAGTACTTTCGTTTTAACTTCTTTAACTGTTACTTTAAAAGTTGCTTCTTTACCAGCAAGATCAGCAGCATGGTATTCTTCTGGGAATGTTACATTAACATCTTTTGATTCGCCAGCTTTCAAGCCTACTAATTGCTCCTCGAATCCTGGAATGAATGAACCAGATCCAATTTCAAGTGGATAATCTTCACCTTTACCACCTTCAAAAGCCTCTTCGCCTACGAAACCTTCAAAGTCAATTACTGCTGTATCGCCTTCTACAATCGCTTCGTCTTCTTTTATTTCTAATTCCGCTTTACGAGCAACTTGAGCTTGAATTTGTTCTTCAATTTCTTCGTCAGTTACTTCAGTACTTAATTTTGTCACTTCTAACCCTTTATATTCACCTAGTTTTGGTTCAGGTTTTACTGTAACAGTTGCAGTAAATGTGAAAGCTTCACCTTTAGCGAAAGATTCTGTTCCATCGATTTGTGGATAGTCAACTGGCACAATACCAGTTTCATCAATTGCATTTGAATATGCATCTGGTACGATGATTTCAAGTGCATCTTGGTATAATGCTTCTACACCAAAACGTTTTTCAAATAATTGACGAGGCATTTTCCCTTTACGGAAACCAGGTACATTAATTTCTTTAACTACTTTAGCAAAAGCTTTATCGATTGCTTTATTTACTTCATCAGCTGGCACTTCAATTGTTAATACGCCAGTATTTCCTTCTTGTTTTTCCCATTTTGCTGACATATATAAATACCTCCAAAATTAAATTACAGTTTGACAAACTTCTCGTTTTATATCATTTGACAACCATTTTAGTATAACATAGTTGATAATAGTTTCAACTTTTTTCATACTTCTTGTAGTTCTGTCAATATTTCTAATTTTTGCAAAAAGTCCACTAGTTCATAATCCATTTCTTGTATGTTACCAAACATTAATTGAACAAAATCAATATATCCGTATGCAATATCTTCTTCGTCATAATCTAACCACTCGAAAGGATAGGTAACGATTGCATGTTTTGATATTAAATATTGAACCATTTCTAATTTAGAAGGTTCCTGTTCTAATTTGTCAATAACGATAGATGTAACCAATTGAAATTGCGGTAATTTTGTTGGTAGTGAAAGTGAAGTAGGATTCACTTTCATTACACGATTAAATTTATTAATAGTAATTTCAACATTAACTTCTTGCTCAACTAGAAGAATTAATATTAAGCTTTTAACAAATGGATGTGTTTGTTCATGCTCTATGATTTCTTTTAACTGCTCTACTAGTGGACGAATATTCGATTCTGTTAGTTCCTGTATTTTTGTTAATTGTTCATTTGGTTTAAGTGACAAGAACTCATTAACCTCGTAAAATTCAACACTCAGGTGATGATTAGACGAAATTTCCTCCTGATAATCGTTATTGGATTGCGAAATATTTGCATTCAAATCTTTTAACCGTTTAAATTTATCAATTTGATTTTCCGGAATAACTCCCTCCTCTAGAAGAGAGGAAATAATACTTTCAACCTGTTTATATTGCTTTAATTGCATGCAAATTGTTAGGTAAAGTTCCATTACTTCTAAATACATTGTTGGTCCTAGGCTTAATAACTGTTCACAAATTTCCTTTGCTTTTGTGAAGGATTTAGCTTCGTATAATGAGTAGGCATATACACTTAACATCATTTCGTCTGCTTCTGTATAGTTTAATGCTTCTGAAAAAGTTTGATTGGCTAGGTCAAATTGATAATTTTCAACATATTCATGAGCTTGTGTTAGTAATCTTTCGACTGTCCCTGGAAATAAGACGACAT
The DNA here is from genome assembly GCF_900291985.1 of Lysinibacillus timonensis. Lineage (NCBI taxonomy): Bacteria > Bacillati > Bacillota > Bacilli > Caryophanales > Bacillaceae > Lysinibacillus > Lysinibacillus timonensis. The sequence goes on from NZ_LT985980.1 coordinate 947,378, forward strand.
TTTCAAACCTCTGTATCTTTTTCTTTTTCTTATTCAATGCGTCACACCCCAAGTGTTAATTAAGAAATAAATATCTATAATAATTGTCATTTTACCTTTACTTTACCATGCAAACAATACAATTTTTTATACGGTATTGAATAGGATTATTACTCAATGTTTCCCGGTATTAATAAATTTAATCGAAGACAAATAAATCTCAATCGAGTAGGAAACTAGCCATTAATTGGCTAGTCGACCTCTCACACCACCGTACGTACGGTTCCGTATACGGCGGTTCAATAACTTAAGTATCGACGCTCATACAAATAATTAAGGTCCTTTATTCCCCATTTGATGAGCGTTTTTGTTCTAATAGCTTTATGTAGAGTTTCACTTCCTGAAATCCTCCAATAACCCTTACGGGTATTCGCTACTTTCCAGGCTTCATTGTGTTGGATACCTAATCTCCTAAGTTGATAGTACCTTGTCTTGACTTTCTTCCACCTTTTCCAAATAAGTTGCCTTAACCGATGGTTTAGCCACTTTCTCATATCTTGAATGAACATTTTCATCAAACCAATGCCATAGTAATTTATCCATCCAACCGTAACTTGATTAATTTCTTTAACGATATCCTCAAATTTACCAGTACGATTTCGTCTAGTTTTATATTTTAGTTTATCTCTGAATCTTTTCTTCGCGGAGTGGTGTGGTCTACATCCTGTACTTTTGGATGTACTGTGGATACAGAAACCTAAAAATTTTAGTTTGGTCGGAGACCCCACCTTACTTTTAGTTTTATTAACTGTCAGCTTCAGTTCCTTCTCCAAAAACTTTGTAATGCTATCAAGGACACGTTCACCAGCTCGTTTACTTTTAACGTAGATGCAAAAATCATCCGCAAAGCGAACGAATTTATGTCCTCTTTCCTCCAGTTCTATATCTAACTGATTTAAATAAACATTACTAAGAATGGGTGAAAGTACACCGCCTTGAGGCGCACCGAATTCAGTTGGTTTGGTAAAGCCATTCTCTAATATTCCGCTTTTAAGAAATTTCCAAATTAGCTTTAATATAATTTTATCTTTAATGAATTCCTTGAGGTATTCCATTAGCTTTTGATGGTTAATGGTGTCAAAGTAACTTTTGAGATCACAATCCACTACCACTTTATAGCCTTGTTCATAGTATTTGATAGATTTCTTTATGGCTTGGTGTTGGTTTCTATTTGGTCGAAAACCAAAACTTGAATCGGAAAATTTCGGGTCTATTATTCCACCTATTACTTGATATATTGCTTGTTGGACCATACGGTCTCTAACACATGGAATGCCTAATTTTCGTTTTGTACCATCCGCCTTCGGGATTTCAACCCGTTTGACTGGAAGAGGCTTATATGAGCCATCTTTCAGTTTTCTCTTAAGATGGGGTAGGTATTTACTGACATGACCAAAAAGTTCATCTACTGTCATTCCATCTATTCCAGGCGCACCTTTGTTGGCTTTAACCTTCTTACATGCTCTGAAAAGATTATTACTATCAATTACTTTATCAATTAAATCGATACCATCTTGTTGACCTACTTCTTTAACGGCAGGACTACACACTCTTGCATACTCTTCAGTTTCCAACTTATCCCTTTGCAAACAGCCATCTTGCGATGTTTTCTGCGGTCTTTGCACTGCCATCACCTCCGTAATTCTTCAAGATTGCTATTGTTCAGTCCTTCATTTCAGAGAAACTACTATGACCTCTGCTGACTTCTTACAATTCAGCTTGCCATCACTGGTAAGCTTGTTCCTGTGAGATATTCCATCTCTCTTGTCGGGAACCCTTGTAAGACCTCCCCGGGTAAGAGCTACAACCTTCCTCCCATGTAACTGCTATATTTACTGTATGGAACTCGTGCAGTATTGGACTTCGTTTTGTTTAGCAAACTCGTCCATTCCAATTCAGCCTTATATATAGTTTCTGTCCGTCAGTTCGGGATTTTGCCTCCGGCTTCCTTCAGATTCCACCTCACGGTGGACACCCTTGCCATCAGCTAACAGTTCCTACTGCCAAGCCTGTAGTGGACTTTCACCACCAAGTTGTAGCCCATGCCGGGCACACTAAAAAAACGGCAAAATGCTTATAGCATTTTACCGAATATCATACGTTTATTGTATTTTGACCATTCCATTTAATAATCGATTGGCTTCTTCAAATGTTAAATCTGGGTGATCCAAAATGACACTATACCCCAATCCATCTTCTGCCCAGTTTAATAACCTAAAGCCATCTAAATCCATTTTCTCCCCTTGTAATCCGCGAATCTTTTCACCTCCCCCAATAAATGGAGTATTTTCTTCCTGTATTTCAAATATACTTAGGGTGAAATATGGCAAATTATTTTTAAAATATGTTAAAGTCAATTCCCCAGGTACATCGTTTCCAAAGGACATGTATTCGATTTGTTCGATTTTTAGTTCACGATTTTCTTGTACATATAAAAATGGCTTTCCGAATTTATTGTATGCTTCTTCAACTGTATTAAATAAATCGACATCATCCATTTCATCCAAGTCATTTATTTTAGCATCTTCAGGAATGTCCAATGTAAATAAGGAGTCTTTCATTTCCGCATCATAGTCAATTTTCGTATATTCTAATTCTACGACGGTATCACCAGAAGTAGATTTAGTTTTTAATACAAACCAATTTTCCATATCTACCCAAAATTCAATATCTCCGTATAAGCTATTACCTTCTTTCACTTCCGCTTTTATATGGTAGACATCTCGGTTCAATAACTTTTCTTCCCCCACTAATTTAATTGTATGCGTATCTTTAACAGCTTGGAGAAGTATTTCTGCTTGTTCTTTTAGTGATGGTGGTTGATAATTATCATCAAGACTAAAGGTATATACAGTATTAGACAATTCTTCATAGGAAATAACTTCTTGACCATTGTTTACTGTTATAGAAAGTTCTTCTGCTTTATCATTCGATGCTTCCATACGCATCTTACCATCTGACGTTCGCCATTCTTTTGTATATATATCAGGTGATCCATCATTTATTTTCATTACGGATTCACCATAATAACTATGAGCAGTATTTGCATCAGCAAGAACATGCTCAATAACCGATTCAGGGGAATAATCAGTACTTGATGTTGAACACCCGAATAAAAATGTAGATAATACAATACATGACCCAATTGTTTTCATCTTACTATTTATTTTCATTTTTATTGTCTCCTTTTTTTGATGGTAGCCATACGATGACACTTGTCCCAATATCTAATTTTGATACGACTTCAATTGACCCACCATGCTTTTCTATAATTAATTTTGCGATACTAAGCCCAAGGCCAGTACCTGCTTTTCCATTTTTTGTTCTGGCTTCATCCACTTGATATAAAGGTTTTAGAACGTTTTCGATATCTCTTTCATTTATTCCTTTACCAGAATTTTGAACGACTAAATACATACCATCGTCCTTTACTAATCGATCTTTTGAAAATGTATAGAGTCCTTCGACTTCACTATCGTGGTCAATTGCTGCAATGACAATTTCACCATTTATTTCGGTATGCTTTATCGCATTGCTCATTAAGTTATCAGTCACTCGAAGTAATTGCGTAGGATCCACTTCAAACATCCCATGTATATAACAAATCGTTTTTAATGTGATTCCATGATTCTGACATAGTACATCATAATCTGAAACAAGCATCTCGAAAAATTCATTTCCGTCTACTTCAACTGTAGAAATATGATAGCTCGGTGACTGAAGAAGTGTATACATCAAAAGATCATCTAACATTTGTTTCATATAGTTTGATTTATCGATAATAATTGACGAATATTCTTCGATATTTTCTTTGTTTTTTAAACCTTCTGCATACGCTCGAATAGAAGTTAAAGGTGTTTTCAAATCATGCGATACACTTGCGATCATATATTCTTTTTCCTTTTGTTCCTGATCTAACTTTATTTGTGTTAATATGATTTGTGATTTCATTTCTTCAAAGCTTTTTGCTAATTCACCTATTTCATCATTTGTTATACGAATTGGCTTAACTTCTTCATTTCGTGCAAAAGTTTGCATCTGACTGATAAGCTGTTTTAATGGTCGATTTAGTTTTCTGTTCACGAAATAAACGACTGCGCCAAAGATCATCATAAATATGACTATAAATCCTGCAATAACGAATCTTGTCATATTTGAAACACCCATAATCCATTCACTTCGAACTAATCTTACTTCAAAAAACCCAATTAATTCGTTTCCATTAAACACAGGTTCTTTGTACGTGTACGCATTAAATGAAGAATTAAATTGGTACAAATTTTTATAAAGCTCTTCTTGATTGATAAACCTTGTCGTTTCAATAGAAATTGGATTCGATGTGTAGAGGAGTAACCCTTCTTTTAAATATAAGCTGATTTCTGTTTTGTCACTTGTTACATTATCAAGTTCTGGATATTCTTCCCCTAGTTGATAGAATTCTTGTTGTTTTAATAATGGAATAATGGATTGAAGTTCTGTCCATTTTTCAAAGTAATCTTTTACTTCTAAATCTTTATTGAATTCATTAATCCAAACGAGCAAATAATAAGCAGCAAGTAACGGGAGGATCATGACGATTAAATAGGAAACAAATAACCATGTTTTAATTTTCATTGTTCTTCACCAATAAACATATAACCTTTTCCCCAAACGGTCTGAATAAATTTTGGATTTTTTGCTGTATCCATTATTTTTTCTCTAATTGATTTCACATGTACCGTCACTGTGTGGACATCATTTATATCCGCTTGTTGCCATATATGTTCATAAATTTCTCTTTTTGTAAATACTCTTTTCATATTTCTAGATAGTAGCTGAAGCAAATCGTATTCCTTAGTTGTTAATGGAATTTCCTCCTGGTGGAGATAAACTTTTTTAAACGTATAGTCAATGGTTAAGCCACCATCAAAACTAATTATTTCACTTTTTTGCTCTATCCCTTGGTAACGAAACCATCTGCGCAAATGTGATTTCACTCTTGCTTCTAATTCAGTTAAACTAAATGGCTTTGAAATATAATCATCTGCACCAAGTCCAAGTCCTGCAACTTTATCAACATCATCTTTACGCGCGCTTACGATAATAATTGGAACTTCACTTTCCCAACGTATATTTTTACATAAAGTAAAACCATCCATTTCTGGCATCATTAAGTCAATTAATACTAAGTCATAATCATTTGACCTAAAGTCCTGCAAACCTTCAAGTCCTGTTGTAGCCCAGGTAACATAATGACCACAATTTAATAGTGTATCTCGCATTATACGTGCAATTTCCTGATCATCTTCAACAATTAGGATATTTGCTTCCATTTTTTTACCTCCCACAAACAATGTAACATCGAATTTTTATCCTCTTGGAAACTTTATAATTATTTTACAAATAATTGTTTATAAAATTAAAAAGAATTTTCCTCTTTTCCTTTATTAAATGTGTTTTCTTGAATGTTCTGTACATAATAAGAAAGACATAAGGGAGGGAGAACTATGAATAAATACATTTTAACTTTAGCACTTTTATTATCATTAGGACTTGCGGCATGTACAGGTGGAGAAGAAACTACTAACGAGTCTACAGACAATACTACTAACGAAGAAACAGCGAAAAATACTCCATCACCTGATGAAGAAGCAGAACAGGAAGAAGAAGTTAGTACAGATGAAAATGTACAAGAATCTGAACTAGGTACTCTCACTGTTAACTATAAGAAAGAAGATTTAGGTATTAGTCATGAGGCCGGTCCAATGAATTTAACTTTGAATGCTGTCCAAGTTGCAACACTCGAAGTATCAGAGGATTATAAAGAATCATTCGAAAACGAAGACGTTGTTACAGTGGTAACTATTAATATGACAGCAGCTAACTCATCTGACCAAACAATTAGTTTTTACCCAGATCAAGCGACACTAGTGACTGACACGGGTCAACAAGTAGATGCAGATCTTTGGTACTCAGGTGATGTTGGCGGAGACTTTTTAGGAGCAGTTACTATGGAAGATGATGTCGTCTGGGTACTAAAACACGATGAAGATATTAAAAATTTAACTGTTCACATAAGTGGCCCATTTGACGAAAATTATGAATCCATTAGTGAAGATTTCAGCTTAGATATTCCACTTGAATAACATGCAACGATAGACACCATTCATTCACGTAAATGGTGTCTCAATTTTTACTTCAAAGTTTAACATGGGTTATTTAGTTTTTTGTAGAAAGGTTGATTCGATGTATATGAATCAACCTTTTTTATTTAGCAATATGCTATCATAATAAAAATTACTTAGAACTTGGAGGGATTTGATGTTCAACAATAAAGTTGTTATCGTAACTGGAGCCGCGCAAGGTATTGGGAAAGAGATTGCTATACAATATGCAAAATCAGGAGCAAACGTTGTTCTAGCAGATATGAATAAACAATTTATTCATGAGGTTAATGATCAAATTAATCAAAGTGGTTATGTATCTAAATATATTGTTACTGATGTTCGTAAAGAGGAAGATGTTATTGAACTTATGAAGTTTACTGTTGAGAATTATAGTAAGATTGATGTCCTCATTAACAATGCTGGAATTTTTAAACCCAAACCTCCTTACGATTTATCCATCGATGAATGGGATAATGTCATCAATACTAATTTACGAAGTGTGTTTTTATGCTCAAGAGAAGCTGCTAAATATATGCGTTTGAATGCACACGGAGGATCCATCATTTCAATGGCTTCTACTCGTGCAACTATGTCAGAACCTAACACGGAATCATATGCTGCTACTAAAGGTGGCATTGTATCACTAACTCATGCTTTAGCTCGATCGTTTGCGTCTGATAAAATTCGAGTAAATTGTATTTCTCCAGGTTGGATTGAAACCGGTGATTATGAAAGCTTACGTGAAATCGATCATACACAACATTTATCACAACGCGTAGGGAGACCTGCAGATATTGCTAAAGCATGTTTTTACCTTTCAGACCCGAACAACGATTTTGTTACTGGCATCAATTTAACAGTAGATGGTGGTATGACGAAGAAAATGATCTATGAGGAGTAAAGGATTCATAACTAATTTATCCTTTTGAACACATAGTACTAAACACTCCTAATTAAATCATTGGTATAATATGGAGAAGTAATGCAAGTACATTCAAACCTTTTTTAAAAGATGATTTGATTAGGAGTGTGTTATATGGAAGACTCGGTACCAATTATTGGCTATGTATTTTTAGCTATCATAGCAGTGCTTCACATAGTATTTATTTATATGCTTATTCGATTGATTGTAAAAAAAACATTCCAATTGATGAAATGGTTTCAGCTACCTCCTGAGCAAAGGAAAAATAGACGAAGAATGAATAAAACAGTTAAACGTCTTAGAAAAGAATCAAAATATAAATCCTCTACTGATTATGGTGGTGGTGGCTCTTACTATTCTTACTCAAGTGGTGGTGATGGTGGGGGCGGAGGTTGTGATTAGTCGCTTTGATACATTACAATAGTATTCGATCCATGGAAATCACATTAAATAGGGGGTACCAATGAAACTATTAAGAAATGCATTATTAGGTTTTTTAGTCGTCATTTTATCAGCTTGTGGAACTGAAAGCATAACTAATATTATCGATTCTGAAGAGTCTCCAATAACTGAATTTACGAATTCTGTTACTGAAACAGTATCAAGCACCACTGGTATATTAGAAAATGCAAGCGAAGTATTTAACTTTATTCAACAGTCACAAGGGATGTTTCAAGAAATAATGAATATAAGCGGTGAATGGAACCAATTAATGAACGATGTAACAAATGGTAATATAACGAATAACGAATTTGTGGCCATCATCTCAGATGAAGTTCTACCATTGAACGAAGAATTGAAGGCACAAATCGATAATCTTGCACCCCCAACTGATACTACCGCATTTGTAAATGAGATTTTGAAAACAGCGGTCACAACACAAGAACAAGCATTGTTAGAGGTAGTAAATGGTATTCAAAATGGGGAACTATCAGTCCTAGATTCGGCAAATCAAATGATGACCGACGTAAATGGATTAGAAGTTGAATTCACAAATCTTCTAGACAGTCTAACTAATGAATACGGTTTTTAGTAATATAAAAAAGATAAATTAATAAAACTCCTCTTATAAATTGTAGGAGGAGTTTTCCATTTTTTCCATGTATACATTAAATAATAGTTGGTTTTAACCATTCAAAATACGGTATGTTTCGTAATATACCAAAAACAATTGTTAGAAATAGCATGAAACCCATTAAGTATTTTGCTGCTTTCTTCAATTCTGCCAACTCGAAAAATTTATATAAAATATATAAGACCGGTAAAATGAAGACTAACATATTAAATCGAAAAGCTTGGTAAAACTCAAAATTTGATAACGCATAAAGTGATGAAGTTAACCCTTCACCAGGATCCTGTAATCCCGTTATCTCAGTAAATAGGCAAGGTATTCGGATATGATATACAGGAAGAAGAATTTTAATATAAATTAATGCTAAAATGAATAGAACAAACATGACAATAGTATTTTTCTTCCAGTCAATATGTTTTAGGTTAGTTTTTATATTTTTAAGTAAAATATGTTTATCCATTCAACACGCCACCTCAAAACATAGAATGATTAATAAGGTGCTATTAATTTATTAATCTCACTTTGTGCAATTGCATAATTAATAATACCTAAGCCAAAAATACTTAACACTATAAACAATACCCCGTTATCTTTTGGGTAAAATCCACGGTTTTGTTGTGCTCTTGCAATATTCTGACCTAATTGGTAATCCCAGAAGAAAATGTAAATTCCACAAGTAATGATTGTAAATAAGATGGCTTTCCCACCTGAGAAACTTTGGTCATCACTTAACAAACTTACTTCATTCGTTATACAATACATCCAGTAAATTCCGTAAATACCACAAGTAATGATAGTTAGAATGATAGCTAAAGCGATATTTCTTTCCCTTATCAAAATGATCCCTCCAATGGAATAGTGCGTTTACAAAAATTGTAACAAAGATAGATTTAAAAAACGACAACTATTTAAGATTGATTGTCAACTCGATATACGCTTTTAAGAAAACTAAAAAAAACGTACAAATCACCGATGTATTTGTACGTTTTTATATATGTTTTAACTTTAGTTTATATGAAGAAATAAATGGCTAAAAACATAAACAAGCTACCACCCATTACAAATACATGCCAAATAGCATGATTGTACGGTAGTTTTTTATTTTTATAAAAATATGTCCCAATCGTGTAACTTAAACCACCTGCAAGTAAAGTGAATACACCATTTAAAGTTATGTGTTCAACAACTGGTTGAAAAACAAAAATAACTAGCCATCCCATTCCAATGTAGACGATTAAGGATATTTTGGCAAAGCGATGGACGAAAAATTGTTTTAATATAATTCCAATTACCGCCAATCCCCATTCTATTCCAAATAGAATCCAACCGTTAGTTCCTCCAATTGCAATTAACGCAACGGGTGTATATGTACCTGCAATAAGAAGAAATATCGAACTATGATCCATCTTCTTTAAAAAGTTTTTATGAGTTGGCCATGAATGATATAAAGTAGAAGCCAAATAAAGAAGAAACATGGATATTCCAAAAATAACGTAACTTATTAGTTGTATAGTGGATTCGTTTTCAATCGCCTTCCCAACCAATAGGACTGTTGCTGGAATTGTTAAAAATGCACCGATTCCGTGTGTCATCGCATTCCAAAACTCTTCTTTTTTGCTATAACTACTTTCTGCCACTACAATTTGGGTCATTTCCTTCACCTCTAGATTTATTATGGCAAAATAATGCAGAATTAGACAGGCCGATATGTAACAAAAAAAAAATGATATTTGTCATATGAATGACATTATTAATAAGTATGAAGAAAATTTTACATACCGTACAATAAAGGACATCTTTCACGATGCCCCTTTGTACTATAGTTAGACTCTTTTCTTGAAGAACCAAAGTGCGATTCCAATTCCTACTATAACAATACCAAAAACAGCAATAGAAATTATAAGAAAATTATTACCCCCACTATCACCTTCAACTACTTCTTCCTGTTTATGGTCCTGTTCTTCATGTTGTATAACAATCGTTGGTTTTTCACCTTTACCTAAATCAACTAAGTCAGCTGATGCACTAGCTAACGGAGCTGTTCTGGAGCAAATATTTACATGATAGCTACCCTCGCCTTCATGTGCATAGACTAAATACTCCTCATTCAAAGTAAAATTAAATCCACAGCTTGCTGAATCTCTCGGGGTAAATACAGTTACTTCGGTTTCTTCTACCCCTTTCCAACTCTCATTTACTTGAAACTTTATCGCAAGTAAATCAGCTGAAGATTGTATGTCAGCATCTTCATTTTCATCTTTTATATCAACGACTTTTCCAGAAAAAACAATAGCACTCGAGTTTAATTCTTCAATAGCTATCCCAGGTTGAATACAAGAGCAGGCATAAGTTTCTGTAACGGAAATATTTAATATAAACGCCATGACTAAAGTAAATAGCATAGCAATCTTTAATTTTTTCAATTATCCATCCCCCTTTAAAGATTAGACAATAAAAAAATCATAAAGTTACATAAAGTTTGCCTTACTTCAAAAATGAAGGGGGGAAATTATAAAGAGTACATCTTAAATAAACTATAATTTTGTCTTAAACTAAGAATCTTATTTCGGTGCAAACAAACTTCCTACAGCGGTTATCGTCGTTGCTAAATCTTGACGATATTTAGGGTGTTGTTCATTAAGGCTATTGATACTTACTTCGTTGCCACCAAGAGAGGAATGAACGTAAAGACTATCACCAATATACATAGCGATGTGTCCCGGAAAATATAGCAAGTCTCCCTTTTGCATGAGGTCCATTTGGATTTCTTTAATCGGAAAACCTTCTACAATTTTTGCATCCCGATAAATTATTACTCCATTTAACATGTACGCCATGGAACAAAGACCTGAACAATCAATCCCAACCGGTGTCTTTCCTCCCCAACGATATGGGGTGGATAAATAACTTAGAGCAGATCGAACAACTTTTTCGCGGAACTCTTCCTCGGAAACGGTCATTTGTTCTATTTTATCTTGTATCCAATGAGTGCGAGTATAACCTACTTCTCCACTAGCTAGCTCCACTTTTGTCCAATCACCATTTTCTTGGTGTTTTACGACTTTAATAGTAGAACCTTTGACTAATGTCATGATTTTAGAGCTTTGTATTTTCGGTTCTAGTAAAACGTCTGCAAAATTCTGAATCACAATGTATTTCGCTTCATTTCTCCATTTCGTTACTAGTTCATCACTAATTAATAAATTTTCTCGTAGACAGTAACCCTTATAACGATAGGGTGTCTCTACTCGTAGCCAAGCTTCTCCACATATCTCCAAAATCTCTACAGTCATACCATAAAAAACTTCATCTGTTAACTCTGACATCATTTCTGGTGCACTATGTAAATTGGCTATCATCGTATTTACAATTGCCTTCATTTTGAGGGTTCCCTCCTTTTCTCCTAACTAGATGATGGTAAACTTCTTTTGAAATACGTCCTATAAGTTGTTTAGCATTATCTGTATCTTTTACTTCGGTAATAAAAATACCAATCAAATAATCTGAAACATCATTAAAAACAATACCAACATCATGGATGACGGTATCAAGACTGCCCGTTTTGTGCGCTACACGTACGTCATCTTCTATATATCGTTTCAAGCAATCTTGAATTCTTTGACGACACAGTATATTAATGGCAAGTTCGCTATACTTTGTTGAAAGTAAATCTTGCCTATAGATTCTTGAAAATAGGTGTTCCATATCTCGGGCTGATGTCATATTATCAACACCCTGTTCCATTTGCTTAACGTCCATCATTTTACGTTGTAACCTTGTCTGTGTTAGACCCATTAACTGGAAGTAATTATTCAGCTCATTCATTCCTATATAATCTATTAATACGTTTGTTGCTGTATTATCACTAGAAATAATCATCCACACTAAAAGTTCGTACAAAGTACTAACTCGAAGATTCTGTTCAGTAATTATACTGAAGTCAACTTTATTTTCATCGTTTACTCGAATCGATTCTTGTAGTAATCGGTGATTTTGCTCTACAAAATGAAGCACCGCCATTAGTATGGGTACTTTAATCAGACTGGCACTTGAAAATTCTTCATTGAACCGTTCACATATTAATAAAGTATTATTTCTAGTTTCTTTCACAAACATATGAATTTTACAATCTGCTTTATTAATTGATTCATAAATGGCTTCAACCAATTTAGCACCTACTCTAGTACTCTAATTGTTTGGTTTTGAGTATTAAAGGTAATCGTTTTACCAAGTGGTAATGTCAACGTAGGCAAACAATGTCCACAAGTAATGTCCATTAAAATTGGTTTGTTGGTAGGTACTAGCATTTCCTCAAAAATCGTTTGCAATCGTAGACTTTGTTCGGGATGTTGAGGATTTTGTGGTCCGCAATTTGTCCAGGCCCCCAATAGTATCCCAGCTGCATCGTTCAATTTTCCAGCAAGCTTAAGTTGAGTCAACATACGGTCTATACTTCTCTCATATTCATCTATATCTTCTAAAAACAGTATTTTATCTTTTGTATTGATTTCATAAGGTGTACCAAGTGAAGCTGTTACCAATGTTAAGTTTCCTCCAACTAATTGACCCTTTGCCTCTCCACTTACTAGAGTTCTCATTGGTTGGCCATCAATATTTTTAAGAAGGTAATCTCCTCGCTCTGGCTCCATTACATTCGAAGTAAAAGAGTCCCAAGTGTATTGGTCCATCTCAGGTCTAATAAATTCTGTTGAAGGCATTGGGGAGTGGAACGTGACAAACTTACATATCTGATTAAATACAATATGAAGTGCAGTGACGTCACTATAACCAGCGAATACCTTTGGATTTTCTTTAATCATCTCTAAGTCAAGCATTGGTAGAATCTTAGTTGCACCATATCCCCCACGAATACAGAAAATGCCATCGATATCTGGATTACGAAACATTTCGTTTACTTCTCGTGCACGTAGTTCATCGTTTCCTGCCAAATATCCGTGTCTTTCTTTACATGTGTCTCCAACAACCACTTTAAAGCCAAGCTTTTCAACACTCTCAATCGCTTTTTGTAAGTTTTCAGGTGGAGTCGGACTTGATGCACTAATTAATCCAATCGTATCTCCTTTTTTTAACCCTTTAGGTATTCTCATAGGTTACACCCCCATTTTAATTGTTTCACGGTAACGACTAATCTCCTCAATATTTGCTAGAACAAAATGACCTTCTTCTAACTCTACAAATGTTGGTGGATACCTTTCATACTTATGCTGCGAAGGATCATATATTTCCACTACTTTACTACGTTCTTTATAAGGGTTTGGTTGTGGTACTGCTGATAGCAACGCCCGCGTATAGGGATGGATTGGGTTTGTAAATAACTTCTCCGTCTCAGCAAGTTCGACTATTTTGCCTTTATAAATAACTGCTGTTCGATCTGTTATAAAACGGACAATTGATAAGTCATGGGCTATAAATAAGTACGTAAGATTGTTTTCATCTTGTAATTTAGCTAATAAATTTAAAACTTGTGCACGAATTGAAACATCCAATGCAGAGATTGGTTCATCCGCAATGATGAACTCAGGTTCCATAACTAGAGCACGTGCAATTCCAATACGTTGCCTTTGACCACCAGAAAATTCATGAGGAAAGCGGCTTGCAAATTCTGGTAGTAACCCAACTTGCAACAATGCATTGTTCACTTTTTCTTTTCGGTCTGTTTCACTAGCATATTTGTTTGTATTTAATAATCCTTCTGAAATAATATAGTCAACTTTTGCCCGTTCATTTAGTGAGGCCATTGGATCTTGAAAAATCATTTGAATTTTTTGTGTAATTTCACGGTCCCATTCTTTTGGAATTTTGCCATTAATTTGTTTTCCTTTAAAAAGAATTTGACCACTCGTTACCTCATTAATGCGCATGATTGATCGACCAATTGTTGTCTTACCAGAGCCAGATTCACCAACTAGACCGAATGTTTCACCTTTATAAATATGAAAGCTAACATCATCTATTGCGACAAATTTACTTTTTCCTTTGCCAAATGTCACATTTAAATTTTTCACTTCTAGAAATATTTCTTTTTTATCCATTTGCGTACTGACTCCCTTCTTCGAAGAATGCTTTTAGATTCTGAGGGGGCTCTACTCTCGGTGCCTTTGGATGTAACAACCACGTTTTTGCATAATGTGTTTCACTAACTTTGAAAAAAGGTGGACGTTCTTCAAAATCAATTTTTAATGCAAATGGATTACGAGACGCAAAGGCATCTCCTTTAATTTCTTTAAATAAATTAGGTGGTGTTCCCTTAATAGAATATAGCTCTTCCCCCTTTACCCCGAGTTGTGGAAGAGAGGATAATAGTGCCCAAGTATATGGATGTTTCCCATTAAAAAAGATTTCGTCTGTTTTACCAATCTCAATAATTTCGCCTGCATACATGACCGCAATCCGATCAGCTACATTTGCAACGACACCTAAATCATGGGTAATAAAAATGATTGTTAATAAGTATTTTTCTTTTAAACTTTTTAATAGTTGCAAAATCTGTGCTTGAATCGTCACATCAAGTGCTGTTGTAGGTTCATCACAAATTAGTACTCTGGGGTTGCATGCAATAGCAATTGCAATAACAATTCGTTGGCGCATTCCGCCAGAAAATTCATGTGGATATTGTTTATAGCGTTTTTCTACATCATAAATACCTACGTCTTTTAATAATTGTAATGTTTTTTCATATGCAGCATTTCCTTTTAGCCCTTGATGTAAGACAACAGCCTCCTCGATTTGCTTACCTATCGTTTTAAGAGGGTTCAAGGATGTCATGGGATCCTGCGTAATCATTGCTATTTCTTTTCCACGAATTTTTAACCAATCTTTTTCTGTTTCATATGTTGCAATATCATCATTTTTATATAGTATTTTTCCTTGGTCTATATAACCATTCTTATCGAGTAAACCGATAATAGCTTTAGTTAGTACCGATTTCCCTGAACCTGACTCACCTACAATAGCAAGACACTCACCTTTATATAAATCAAAAGAAATATCTCGTATCGCAGTTAAAACCTTCCCGCGCAATTTAAACTTAATAACTAAATTTTCAACGGATAATATTTTAGACTTAGATTGTTTTACTTCCATTGTAATCCCCTTCCCTATACGTGGTTTTTCGGATCAGCTGCATCGGCAAATGAATTTCCAATGATATAAAAAGCAATTGTAATAACACTTAGTACAACACTTGGGAAAATTAGCTGATAACGTAAATCTGGTGACATCATAAGGACACGACCTTCATTAATTAAGTTTCCTAATGATGGGTCACTTACCGGTAATCCTAGACCAATATAAGTTAGAAATACTTCAGCACCAATGGCAAATGGAATGGCTAAACTCATTCGCAGCATAATAATGGATATTAAATAAGGTAGAAGATTTTTTATAATAATTTTGTAACCTGGTGTACCTAAACATTTGGAGGCTAAATTGTATTCTCTGTCGCGCAAGATGACAATCTGATTTCGAATAAACCGTGCCATTTCAACCCAACCAGTTATACACATTGCAATGATAATCGTGGAAATACTAGGTCTTAATATTAAAGACATTAAGATTAATACAATTGTTGTTGGTATATTTTCAACAATGTTATACATATGTGAAATAGGGGTTTCAAGCCGTCTGGAAAAGCCCCATAACGCACCAATCGTCATCCCAACAATCACTTCGACAAGTGCAACAACAACACCTATTTGTAATGATGTTCGCGTCCCCGCCCATATACGTGACCATAAGTCCTGTCCAATCGCATTTGTTCCGAACCAATACTCCGCATTAGGCTCGATATTCCTAGCTTGATAACCTGTCTCAGGATCCAAATTTATTTCAGTCGGAGATTTTTGATAAGGTAGATACGGCTGGATAAACACAAAGAACACAATAGCTACAACTAAACATAATAGAAATACCGCAAGTCTATTTTTCAAAAAAGACTGCCAAGTAGAACGCCAATAAGAATAATTGGAGAACCCTGTTTCTTCTGCTTTATTTTCATCTGTACTAGCAAATTCAAATAACTGTTCACTAGACTTATCCGAAATATGACGTATTTCTTCTGAAAAAAAGCCCATTATCGTACACTCTCCCCTCTACCCAACTTAATGCGGGGGTCTACTATTGCCATCGCTATATCACCTAAAAATAAACCAATAATTCCCAATGAAGAGAAAATTAAAACAAGACCTTGTACGACTGCATTATCTTGACGTTGAATAGCATCTACGAGTAACCCACCCATACCAGGGACAGAATATAAGGATTCAATATAAATCGAACCTGTTATGGTAAAAAGAATCGTTGCTGGTAAATATTGAGCTAATGGTATAAATGCATTTCGCATTACATGGCTAAACATTAAAGTACCTTCTTTCACACCTTTCGCTCGTGCAAGTTTAATGTAATCTTTGTTTAATTCATCTACCATGTAACGGCGCATCCACATTGCATAGGATGCAATTGGACCTAACGCAAGCGATACCAGAGGTAAAATCCAACTTAGCGGCTTGTCCTCATCAAACAACATTGGTAATTTAAAGAGGTCCGTAATATAAACCTGAATTAACAGGTAATAAACCATTGCGGGGACAGCAACAACGAAAACAATATATCCTGTCCCTAATCGATCGAGCCAACGTCCCTTCATTTGTGCCATCAAAATACCAAGCGGTACTCCTATTAAAAGTGCTAATGCTACAGCACCTAATCCTAAAGATAATGAGTACATAATTTTATCAGCAATAATTTCAACAACAGGTACATCAGTACGATATGTAATAGATGTTCCTAAATCCCCACGAAATAAGTCTGCATAAAAATTACCTAATTGCACAAGTATTGGATCACGCAATCCTAAATTTGTTAGAAAAACCTCTTGTTGCTCAGGTGTCATTTTCTCAGCTGCTGCCCCTAAATAACCCTCTTCAGGTAATAAACGTAGTAATAAGAAAACAATTGTAATGATAATGAAAAGCGTTATAACCGATTGTAATAACCGTTTTCCGATATACCCCCACATAAAGAAACCTCCTTACTAAATCAAATGCCCCTTGGCGTATCAGCAGATGTACTACGCTTTTATCGAAGTCAAAATGTGCGCATCCAAATATTTTAAAAACTGGCCAACAAAATCGTTATATAACCCGTAACCGTAAGAACAGGATGCTCATCACTGCTACTGAAATAATTTAAATATGAAGGAAGGAGATGGGAATATTTCTGCCATCTCCTTCATTTTGTTTTTTCATACAAACCTATTTTTCTATTAATAGAGTAAACCGTTGCTTGTATTTCTTATTGATTTACTTCTGCTAATGCTTCAGCACGTTCTTTTTCCCATTGTGCTTTTGCTTCCTGATATTCTTCATTACTCATTGGCTTCTCTAAAACACTTTGACCTTTAAATTTCTCTGAAGTTACACCAAATGGTGAGAACTGTGCGTCAAATGGATTTAATTTAGATGCAATGTATCCGTCCCCTTGAACTGAATAAGGAATAACAAATGCCTCCTCAATTAAAAAGCTTTCCGCTTCTGCAAATAACTGATACCGTTCTTGAGTTTCAATTGTCGCTTTTGCAGCCTCAACCATATTGTCATATTTTGTTTTACCATTCGATTCAACATATCCCTCTGCAAGTTCAGGTTTGTTATAAGTACCACCCGTTGTAAACGGATCTGTATAAGTTGATGGGTCAGCAAAGTCAGGACCCCAGTTTACTTCCATAAAAGCAAACTTACCTGGACGACGAACTTCTGATAAGAATCCTGTAGATGGTCCTGCTTCAACAATAATGTCAATGTAATCTTTACCCAATAAGTTTTCCATTTGTTGTTCAATTACTTGTGCACGGTTTGCCCAGTCTGGCATACCTGAGTTATATGGCATCAGCACTTTTACTGGAAATGTTGCCTTACCTTCAAGTTCCGCTAATGCTTTTTCTTTAAATTCAAGTGCTAATTCTTTGTTAAACGAGTCTTTATTTGTAAATGGTGCGAGTGGTTCTAATTGCGTGTAATCTACGCCATCAATATCTACAAAGTTTTTAGGCGTAATTGTATTGTTTAATAAGGACTCCGGATTATATGGCTCCAATGTCATCATTGCGGACACGCGGTCTAATCCATGGAATAATGATTTACGGAAGTTTTTGTTATTCACAACTACTTTCCAGTTTTCCGGCTCATATTCAGCATCAAATTGTGGATCAAAATTTAATGCATAGAAATACGTATAGAAGCTTGTTGTACCTTCACGGACTAGTTCTTTTTTCTCTGGATCGTTAAACCAATCATCTAATATAGCTGTCGGAATAAGCGCTTGGTCTGTTTCACCACGTACAAATAGTTCAGGCGCTACAGTATTCGCTTCTGCATTATATTTGTAATGAATTTTATCGATTAATACATTATCCTTATCCCAGTAAGATTCGTTTTTCGCAAGGATCCGTTCGTTTTGCGGTTCAAATGTTTCTAACACATACGCTCCGTTATAAAGAAGGTTTTCCCCAGATGTACCAAAGCTTTCTCCTTTTTCAGCTAAGAAGTCTCCATTCACAGGGAAGAAACATACATAATTCAGCATAGAAAGGAAGTAAGGTGTTGGTGTTTCTAAAGTATACTCAACCGTGTATTCATCGAGTGCTTTTATACCCACCTGTGAAAAGTCTGTAATTTCTCCTTCATAAAACGCATTACCATTTTTTACGACAGTTGCAATCCAAGCTGTTGAAGATTCGTTTTTCGCATCAAGTACATAATGTAAACCATCAACAAAGTCTTGTGCTTTAACATCTGCATATTCTTCACCTTCATGAGTAACCCATTTGACTCCTTCGCGAAGTTTGAACGTCCAAACTGTAGCATCTTCATTCGGAGTCCAAGATTCCGCTAAGCCAGGCTGAACAACACCATACTTATCGTATTCGATTAGGCCATCGACTAAATTTGCAGCAACACCAAACTCATTTGTATCTGAAGTTTTTAAGTAATTTAATGTTTTTACTTCACCCGAATATAGAATTCGATAAACTGATTCATCATTTGACGATTCCCCACCACTACATGCTGCAAGGACAGTAGCAATGCACGCAATTAAAATAAGTAAATACTTCTTCATAGAACCCCTCCCATTAACAATCGTTTTTATTATGAAAATCCGATCCCAGGACCGTCTGACATTTTAATTAGTTGATTATTAAAATGTGGACCTCCTACAACTGGATCTTTCAAACAAAGTAGCGGCCCATCTAAATCGACCATCGTGATGTTTTTCTGGGATGCAGCAAAGTGAGCAGCCGCGCTAACGCCAATTTTTGTTTCTAACATGCAACCAATCATGCATTCGATTCCATTTGCTTCAGCAACATGACATAGTTTTTGAGCCTGGTAAATCCCACCTGTTTTCATTAGCTTGATATTGATTAAATCAGCTGCACGCATTTCAATAATTTTGATAGCATCCTGAGCTGAAAATACACTTTCGTCGGCTAAAATATTCGTTTGAGTATTTGCCGTCACATATTGTAATCCTTTTAAATCTGCATAATGGACGGGTTGCTCAACTAATTCGATATCAACACCTGCATCTTCCATTTTACCGATGATTTTTACTGCTTGTTTTGGTGTCCAACCTTGATTAGCATCAACACGTAACGTTATATTCCGACCAACAGCGTGTCTTATCTGAATAATGCGCTCTGCATCACCGTTGGGGTCTTTTCCCACCTTAACCTTAAGAATTTGGAATCCGCGCTTTACTGCGTTTAGACAATCATTTATCATCTCAGGAGTGTCATTAACACTAATGGTAAGATCCGTTTGTAGTTCTTGACGAAAGCCTCCTAACACTTTATACAATGGTGCGTTTAGCTTTTTAGCAAACAGATCATAAATCGCCATATCAACTGCTGCTTTTGCACTTGTATTTTTATAAATAGATGCATTTATTTTTTCCATAATTGGGGACAGTTCATCGATATTCATACCCATAATGGCAGGCTTAATATAGTCTATTATGGCATTTTCAATCGATGATTTTGTTTCCCCAGTAATGGCGGCTGTTGGTGTAGCTTCACCTAATCCAATTACATCTTCATCAGTTATCACCTGCACCCCAATATTTTGAATACGATTTACTGTTCGAAGGGCTGTTTTAAATGGACTAATTAATGGTGCTTCGACCTCAAAAAGTTTAATGTCGATAATTTTCATGGCATCACCCAATCTATTAAGTTAAAAACTGTAGTATACGTAATACTTCGTAATAATTATCTGTTTCAAATTCAACCGTATTATGTGGCTTAAATTTAGCACCTGGGTAGAATGAATTGCGGAATGCCCTAGTATGATCTCGGTAAATAATTTCAACGTGAAATGTTGCTGGTAATTTCACTTGTAAATCTTTACGTTCAATTTTCATTGCTTGTTCTACTAATCTACGTATCTCTGAAATGGCAAGTTGAGGACTAACGTTAATTGTTGCATGACCAATACCCTCTTTTGTTGCAAACGTCACGATATTTTCATTGACTGTACAAATCTCTTCCGTTAATCCGACATCTCCACTTACAAAAGCGACTGGTACATCGTGAAGAGCTGCTGCATACGTATTAATTAAAAATTCACTCGCATATTCGCCGTTAATTTTAACATCCGCATTCGTGACTAACGTATGTGCAAGAGGATTACGATGGCTACCACCTTTACTATGGTAGCCAATAAAAATAACACGATCAAAGCTTTCTTCTAAACCTGCAACCATACACATTGGATCACCAGTCCACCCACGAATTACTTTGACGTTAACTGGTAAATTAGATATATCTAGATTTCTTGCAGAATCATGAGCATCTTTCAATAATATTTCTGTTGCTCCACCTGCGATTGCACCTTCAATTGCGGCCTCAACTTCTTTTGTCATTTGTTTTTGGAACGGCTCATAATCTGGTGCATTTTTCTCTGTTTCAATCCATGTTGTAGATCCTGTTACACCTTCAAGATCAGCACTTATATATACTTTCATTTGAATTGATACTCCTTTATGTCGTTGTTTTTAACTTCTGCAAGGATAGGACCGTAATGGACTATAGTGGAACCGGAACGTATTGCCCAAGCCCGATTTCCATAGTCGAAATGCCACCATTCTTCATGATAATTTTGAAACCCTGCAGTCGTCATACAGTTAAATAAAATTCTTCTATTAATTAAAGCAACTTCATTTTCCTTACTGTTCAGTTCAAAATACTGTGTTGCAGACTTATCGCTAATTTCATCAAACATTGTTCCTAAATCTAGTTCTTCCCCATTTGAATTACCAATTGTCAAATCAATAGCACCACCTGAAATATGTGGTGAAGTTTGTTCAGGCATTAAACTTGGATAAGCAACATATTTCAATGTTTCTTTAACTACTTCTTCGTCTGACAAATTTTCATTTCTATTTTTTATATTTTCAAAAAATAATTGAAACAATGATGCCTGCACTTGATACGGTCGGTATCCGTCAAACAAGATAAGGCTATAACGTTGAGGTAACAATTCCAACGCTCTTTTCAAGCGCTCATAAACTCCCTTACGCAAATAAATAAATTTTAAACTCTCTGGTATGCTTTGCATGTAGTAAATTGGTTTTAGGAATAATCGATTGGGTATTTCTTGTACTCGTATAAGGGGTTCTTTACTTTCAAAGAATTCAAGGTCCACTTGATTGAATGGTTGAATGGAAACGATTGGTTTTAATAACTCATCTTTAATGAATATCACCCCTATCGTAAGATAACTTCAAATTATAGAATTTTTAGACAATTTAATATTTAAAATAAAATCTATCATATTTTTATTTTAATTACTAGATGAAAAATATCTTTTTCTTACTTATATTATGTTATCTTTAAGTAATATTTATCTAATCTTATTTATATTAATATATGTTATTCAAGACGTCTTTATTGCGAATAGAATAATCATTTTTAGTAATTCCTCGAAAAAAACAAAAAGTTATTTAGGTCAAAAAATGAACCTAAATAACTTAATCAATTTTTAAGTTTAAAATTCAAAAGCTTGAACGATATGACCAGCTCGTCCGATTGTCGTTTCAGCTTGAGATAATGAATTTAAGATTGCCTCTTCTGTCGTTTCAGCTGCAGCAATAAATAGCTCATTCATGATTAAATGGTCCTCTCGCAACTGCGTCCTCGATTCTACTATTTTGTACGGAGAATGAGATATTGTATGTGCAGTTGTAAAACCGATTACGATGTCACCACTTCCATGGGAATAATGACTGCCAATTCGTCCTAGACCAATACCACACCGCTTAATAACTCTTTTTAATTGTCTACTACTTAATGGAGCATCTGTAGCAAAAATGATAATAATTGATCCATCATTTGGTGGTACAGTTGGATTTGTTTTTCGATGCTCATGGATGTACCGTCCATACTGAAATTCTTTGCTATCACCAAAATTACTTAATACTAAACAGCCCACTGTGTATGAGAGGTTTTCATCTTCCACTTTAATTATTCTCGAAGAAGTACCGATTCCTCCTTTATATCCAAAACACATCATACCTTTTCCCGCACCAATAGCACCTTCTTTTGAAATCTCTGAAGTCGCATTACGGATTGCATGAATTGCGTGTTCGGGTGTTACTGGTAATTTTCTAATTGAATTTAAATAGCTATCATTACATTCTCCTACCACTATATTAATTGTACCTGTTACAATTCCGATATCCGGGTTTTCTTCAAGCATATATTTTAAAGTACCTTGGGTTACAGCTGGTACACCGAATGTGTTCGTTAACATGATAGGTGATTCTATAACGCCTAATTCATTTATTTGAACAAGGCCTGTAGTTTTACCAAAACCATTAATGACATAACTTGCAGCTGTCACCTTTTCCTGAAAGAGATTCCCCCCATGTGGAAGGATTGCGGTTACACCAGTGCATGCATGTTCCCCCTCTTCATGAAGCGGATAATCCAATGTTACATGCCCAACCTTCACTCCGGTTACATCCGTTATACAGTTTTTTACTCCTACTGGTAATTTCCCTATTTTGATACCCAACTCTCGTATTTTCTTGCCCATCTCTCCACCTCTAACATTCTTTATTACGTTCTATTTCACTAATATTCGGACTATTTAATAATACAAAAAAAAGTTCCTATTTTAACTTTAGGAACATTCTTCAACAGTTATTTTTATGTTAACACGATTTGATGAACAGTTATAATTCTAGTTAACCTTTTTTCCAAGAATCACTAAATCACGCTTTACCCCATCTAATGTAGCGACCTCGGGTAAGTATGCCCATTGTTCAAAACCAAAACTTTTGATTAGACGAAGACTTGGTTCATTGTGCGCAAATACAAATCCAAGTAATGTATCAATATTATATTTTGGACTTTCAGAAATGACCTTTGCCATAATACTTTTGCCGATACGTTTTCCTCGATAATCCTCATGAAGATATATGCTAAACTCTGCCGTTGCATCGTATGCTGGTCTACCGTAGAAAGATTGTAGACTTACCCAACCACAAGTTTCTCCACCTAGCTCAACAATCCATAATGGTCTTTTAGATGGGTCGTGTTCCTTAAACCAGTTCATTCGCCCTTCTACAGTGACGGGTTCAGTATCAGCAGTAACCATTCTACTATCAACAGTAGAATTGTATATTTCAACAATAATCGGTAAATCTTCTAATTTTGCAATACGAAATGAAATTTCCTCCATATAACCACCTCATAAGTTAAATCATATCTACATGTTATACTTTTTAACTTTAAAACTCAATTTCCTTTCCTAGTTTAAACAATTTAAATTTAACTAGGTCAATTAACTAGGTTATTAACTATTTCAAAATCCACCAAACTATAAGATAATAAATCAGATCGTATATTCAAATAGTACTTTCTTTAACACGTTCGATTGAACGATATAATCAAAAATGGGTGAAAAATATATGATGTCAAAAAAAGTATTTTGGAGTACTATTACTTTCTATATAGTACTAGGTGTATATCTATTTTATATAACTATTCCTTCTCCTTTTGCGGGTATAATCGTTGAGAAACAAGATGAAGATTGGGTGATTACGGATTTTACCTTTTCTGAATTAGCTGAAAAACACCACATCAACAAAGGTGATATTCTCTTAGAAGTAAATGGTGATCGTAATTACTCCTCATACAAATTAAAAACTGATCATGAAATACGTTCTGCACAAAGTCTAAAGATTAAGACTACCGATGGAGAGATACGTGAGGTTAAAGTAGCACATGAAGATCTTATATTCCTCTATCTTAATTTATTAATCTTACCTATTTGTTATTTCTTAATAGCATTATTTTTAGCAATATATTTATATAATCATAAGAAAGGAAATACATCATCACTGAACCTCTTAATACTATTTATTTTATCTCTTTCGTTGGCTTATAGTAGTATCGCTGTTGCTACTCGTATGGAGAGAATAGGAGTTATCGTAAATAGTACTTTGATGATTTTAAGTCCGGTTTTATTACTCCATTTTATAAAAAATTACTTTTTGTTTTTAGGTATTAAGTGGAAAATACTTAATAAAGTAATCTGGTTATATAGTTTACCAGTTTTAATATTACTTTTAACTATATTAGAAGGACCATTTCCTACTATCTACGGTACGAATACACTAATTATTCTTACAGTTTTTTTATTTTTATCAATACTTTTACTCATCATATTTGGAATCTCATATTATAAATACCCAAAAACACAAATTAAACTACTATTTTGGGGAATCATTTTACCCTTCTTACCATTTTTACTTTTATACGTCATACCGTTAATCCTTTTCGAACGTTATATAGTGGATGCATCCATAAGTGCGTTATTTTTATTATTTATTCCTTTAGGATTTATATTTGCTCAATTTTCTGAACGTCTTTTTGATATGAAGTATCATATTTCCCGCTTTCGTTATTATGTATTCTACTCTTTGTTTTTAACTTTATTATTAATGGTAGGAATTTTATTATTCGTATCCATTTCTACCATTAGTATTGAAAGTATACTCGGTCTTACAATGTTTATCTTTATATTACTGTTAGTTGGTTTCTACATAAAAGAAAAGTTAGATTATGTTAACAGAAAAGTGTTATTTTCATCAGACGGTGACTATAATCACCTTTTATATTCTACTATTGAGAAAATTGGGAAGTCCGTTAAACAAAATGAAATATATGAGCAATTGACTTCAATCTTAGTAAATCAACTTGAACTAGATATCGTCTACATCGTAAAGTACGATGTCCAAAACAAATTGTTTCGCCCTTTTCAAGATGAGACGAAACATTTACATCACGCAATAGATTTAGATATTATTGAGCATTTACAACTTAGAGAGATTAAAAAGATTGGCTCTGTTTATATTGCTTGTTTACATCAAGATATGTGCAAAAAGGACTTATTACTATTAGGTAGTAAGAATAATACGCAATTGAAACACGAAGAATTACTTTGGTTAGAGCTTTTAATTTTATTCATTAATAGTTTTATAGATAACACGAAGTTGGTAGAAGACTTACTTTCAGAATTAAAAGTTGCACAGCAAAAAGAAAATCATCAGCCAACATGGCTTAAAAAACTGCTTTGGCTACAAATTGATGATGTAAAATGTAGTTTATCCCAAGAGTTACATGATACAATCCTTCAAGAACAAATATTTCTTATTCGTGAATTAGATATATTAAGTTCAGAACTAACGAGTGAACAGTTGCAGCCTAAAGCGAAAATACTAAATATAAAAGAACAGCTCGTCTCCATCAATAATCAACTAAGAACTTTTTGCGAGCAATTAAAACCGCCCTTAATTGATACGTTGGGATTAAAAGCAGCATTAAAGAAGTTATTTATGCAAACACAAAAACGAGCTGATTTTACTCTAATCCACTCCATTGAAGAAATTGAAACGAACAATAGTCAAATACCTTTAGTTATTTATCGAATTATTCAAGAAATGCTCAGTAACGCAATGAAACACTCTCAGGCTACATATGTGAAAATTGATTTAAAGCCATTAAATGATGGATTTAAGATATTTTATATGGACAATGGTGTTGGATTTGACACAACCAAAATTGACCAACTCGAATCCATGGGGTTAAGGGGAATTAAGGAAAGGGTACTTGCTTATAACGGACAAATTGAAATCGATACTTATCCGAATGAAGGAATGCAAATTCATATTCAAGTTAAGGAAGGTTAATATATGATTAAAATTTTAATTGTGGACGATCATCCAAACGTTTTAGAGGGAACAAAAAATCTATTTAAGGATATTAGCGATATAATAGTTGAAACATGTGATGATGCACACGCTGTTCATCAGTTGTTAGAGGACAAAAAAGACGCCTTTGATGTTTATTTAATCGATATAAATATGCCAGAACAAAATGGTATCGTTTTATGTAGTAAGGTTCGCACTTCTCAACCTACAGCTTTTGTCATTCTTTATACAGGAGATAATATTGAAAATTATTATTCATTAGTGCTCGAGAAAATGGTTCATGGTATTTTATCTAAAACGACAACTAAAGAGCAAATAATCCGGACAATCCGAGCAACTGTGGATGGTGACATCTTACTTCCTTCTAATTTCATTGATTATGTTGCTGCTTATTATGATAAAAGTAAAATCGAGGAGTCACTAAAACTGAATGATCGAGAAAGAAAGATTCTGGAGTTTATTTCAAAAGGATACTCGAATAACGCTATAGCATTTGAGCTACAAGTTACTCAACGCACCATTGAAAGAAACATAACACAAATTTTCCATTTACTAAATGTGTCGTCACGTACAGAAGCGGTCCTTATAGCAAAAGAGAAAAATTTAATTTAACAAAAACATAAATCCCAAATGCATACACCTTTGCACTTGGGATTTTCTATTTCTATTCAAGTTCGTAGCTTATTTAAAGATTTAACATTCCAGAATGTATTTAATATGACAACCCAAAACCATATTGATATTTAGCCCCATGTTCATCTTGGAAGATGTAGGAGGAATCCTCTCTAAAACCAGGTACATCACCAGCTTCATTATTTAATGCCTCTTGGTTTGCAGGTAGCGTAAAAGGAAGTCTTCCTGTCGGGTTATATTTACCACGAAGAACATCGACTAAGCTTTCCGGTTTTACCCCAAAAGTGGCAATTAAACTTTCTGAGTTTGACTCGATTCCTTCAATCAACCACGGATTTTTAAAATCTATCGCTGTAATTGTTGGAACCTTCTTTTGAATCTCCAAAATTTTATCGGCATTATAGATACCCGTATCAGTACCAATCTCTAATGTGATTTTACTTTGAGCAAATAAATCCATTCTAGGCATAATCCAAATAAAAGCATGTGTTGCTGATTCGAGTTGATCCGTAATCGTTATGTTAGGAGCATAATTACTTATCAATTCTTTAAGCTTAATTGTAGCCTCCCCATTTTCACCTGCTGGGAACATTTCAACATATAATTTCATGTTTTGAAGCTTTTCATCAGTAAGAGGAAGTAAATTTTCATTATTCTTTAATAAAACGATTGACTTCCGGTGCGCTTCATCTGCTAGTTCTTGAGCATCTGGATTGTTCACTATTTCAAGGGCTAACTCTGGATCGACGTAAGGATTTTCAAATAATCCTAGCATCATCATTTCCGTAATTAGATATCGTACAGAACGATCTACAACTGCTTCTTCTACCAAACCTTCATTTATTGCGGTAATGATAGGTGATGGATCCGAAGCACCTGAAAAGATATTTGTTCCTGCATTTAATGCTTTTGCAAATCGTTGTTCAATTGGTAAATCTAAAGCACCCCAGGCTTTGTCAATGACAGCACTTGTATCAGAGTTTACGTATCCTAAAAAACCTAACTCGTCTCGCAAATAACGATTAATAAATGAATCATTTAGCGCAAAACCGACCTCTTCGAACTGTTGACTAGAACTATATGGATATAACCCTTGCTTTGCACTTTCATTACTCGGAGAAGCATAATAAGGCATTATCGAAGTTGTATGTGCTGCAATAGCTGCTTTAAAAGGTGGCAGGTGGTATCTTAAAAGACTACCTTCTGTAGGGTAAAGGTTATATCTACCTTCTTCGAAATGTGGATCTTTTCCTTTATCGCGAGCTCCGCCACCAGGATAATGTCTCACAGTAGTTGTCACACTATTTGAATTTAGTACATCTCCTTGGTATCCTTTCACGATTCGAAAAATGATATCTGAAATAAGAGCTGGATGCTCACCGAACGTTTCATCTATTCTAGACCATAATGGGTCAGTTGCAACATCTGCAGAGTATCCATAAATTTTACGTATCCCAACCGCCCTAAACTCTCGTGCTGATATTTTT
This sequence comes from Lysinibacillus timonensis, assembly GCF_900291985.1. NCBI lineage: Bacteria > Bacillati > Bacillota > Bacilli > Caryophanales > Bacillaceae > Lysinibacillus > Lysinibacillus timonensis. The sequence continues at coordinate 975,971 of NZ_LT985980.1, forward strand.
GCAAAATCCTTTATCAAATTTAAATCACGTGTAGCAGCGAGTCCCAGCGTATTAGGCCAATAAGAAAATTGCCCGGGCATACCTATAGCAGATGTATCGGCAGCTGGAATCGATGTTGCATGATTTCGTGGATTTGAAATCATCAAAACAGGTATACCTAACCTAGAACCTTCTGCTGCTTGTTGAAGTTGGTTATTATAATCTGCTATCACTTCTGCACTTGGTGCTGCCCTAAAGATAAAATAACGAGTACCCTGTTCTAAATGGACATTGGGCAATACGAGCTTTCCATCCTCAAATGTTGGAAACTCAGGTATCATTAATAATGCTACTTTTTCTTCTATCGTCATTTGGGATACTAAGTCCCGGGCACGTTCATCAGCTGAAAGCCGCCAATCTTCATAAGGATCCAGCTCACCATTTGCATTTAAATCTTTAAACGTATTCCCATCAATTGTTAACGTTTTTTTCACGCGATTGTCAAGCTCAGGCTGTTCACTTTGGGCATTTGTGTATGGCGTCATCATTGAAAATGTTAATGCCAATATTGAAGCAGAAGCTAGAAATTTATTTAGTTTAACCATTGATTCCCTTCCTTTACTTAGCAGTCTCCAAAGTTATTCTGTCTTTTCTTTTTGGATTTATGTATGAATGAGTGGAAAGAAAGGAAAGGAATTTAATTGGCTACGTAAAAAAACTATATCAGTAAGTTGTTGGAAGAGTATATGCAGTTTATGGGGATATAGAGCTTATTTACACTTTGTTACCACTTTTTTGAATTGTTCGGTTTCCATTCATAAGTAACGTTCATTTGAGAATAATAAGTTTGTGTGATTACACTAACTAATGGATGATGGAGGGATCATTAATGAACGTTCGTGAAGGTTTAATCCCAACTATATTAGGGTCTGCAGTAACGGCTGCTGGTTATGTCATGATGAGAAATCCGAATACAAATAAATCGGTAGCAAACACAGTTTTAGGCTTTGGTTTAGCCCACATTGTGTTAGGAGCTATTGACCTAGTAGAACATCGTCGTTAGTAAAAAGAAGGGCACAAATGTGCTCTTTTTTTATGATTTTATCCAATTATATTTTGCTTGATAAATTCGGAGCATGTTATTGTGTTCGTAAGAATTCCATTTAAAGCATTAGCTAAAGGTGACAAAATTGTCATCAATCAGGAGCATTATGTTAGACGATTCGATGTTTTCAAATTCTGGTAGTTGTTAAAATAAACACAACAACTACCAGAAAGGAATCATACCGAATGGAACAACTTTTAATTATCGTTTCTATGTTAGCTCTTGGTTTAAGTTTATGTCTTTTCATAACAGGGATCCTTTATGATGGATTAAATAATGCATTTAAAAATAAGTACACAAAAATAGCAGGAATATTATTTTTAGCTTATATCATTACATTTGTTCCGTATATAATTATTGCTAATTAAGTGGTAATAAATATACAGAGATAGTACGAAGAATAATTTAATACGCTCAGAGTTCGATGGCTTTGAGCGTAATTTTATTATTAAAGTATTGCTAATAGGATGTCCATTGTAAAAACATACAACGCCCCAATCATTATACCTCCAACAATATACATCACTTCTCACCTCACCTTTCACATAGTGTTATCCGTATTGAATGAAAAGTATACGGTAGTAAGGTATATAGGAGTTTTATAAGAATTATTTTACTCAATTGAAAAGACCCGAACATTTTGCTCAGGTCTAAAGGAAGGGATCGTGATGTTTTTATCTTTGCGGCGGCCTTCAAAATTAATAGGAGTTATTCATGAATGATGCTCCAACAATAATTAATAGGATAAACAAAACTACAATTAACACAAAGTTGTTGTTATCGTAGCTTCCGCCTCCATAATTTGATGACATATAGTTCACCTCCTTTAATACTATCCTATGATTTTTTATTACGGGTACAATGTACAATAGCGGACTCTAAAAAAACAATGGCTTTTACACCGTAGTCTTAATTAATAAAACCGTATCCATAATAGATGAATACGGTTTTTAATGGGAGATTCAATTAGAAATGTTTTTAAATGAAAAATTGTTATTATGTTATTTCCATAGTTATTATTTAGAATTAACGGGTAAAAATTATTGTTTATTTGTATATACCGTATACATTGCAGCTAATCCTAAATAATCAGCTTCAGTCATTTCCCCATTTTTATGTTTTTCAAGCCATGAGTTATCCACTACCCCAGAATTTACTACCGCATTAACAATGATATCTCTACGAGCTGGACTAATCATTGTATATTCGGTCCATTCCTTTAACGTCGGACTACTAAAGTTCAATTCTTCTTCCTCCTGCTGTACGAAAGTAATTTTCTGCAAACCAACATGATCCGCAAATGCTTGGGCTATCATTTTCCCTGCGTTTCCAAGTACACTTTTATCACGAAGTTTTACAATATCTATCGTACTATCCATGAAGCCACCCTCGAGTAAAACCACCCCAACATCATTCTTTTGCATCTCTCTTGTAATGTGTAAGTTTGTCCGTTTAATTCCACGATCGCGTAGGCCATAAGCTTCAACTAAAGCTTGATGAATAGCATTAGCTAGTGCAATGCTTTTAGAATTAGGCGATTGATAAATATGTGTCTCTACACCTGTCCAGTTGCCCCAATTTCCAGTATTAGCATTATGATGGAATGAAAAATAATAATCTGCATTCCACGCTATCGCATTGTTAGTACGCTCTTCTAAGGGTACGTCGCTTCTACCTGTTGGATCATCAAAGCGTTTTGAAACTCCCCCCTTATACAGGGCTAGTTCATTTGCAAAAGCTCGAGCAACTACGTTGTTAAAGTCCCATTCATATTCTCCATCAGGTGTGCGTTTCCCTGGCGTTACACCAAAGCCACCATGACCAGCATCATATCCGACTTTAATCATTATTCATCACCCTTTGATTTATCATATGTTGATGCTTGAATACTGTCACTTGTGCCTCGGTAGTAGGGTCGGGAAGAACAGCAATTATAATAGTTGTCATTGTCTTTGAATACATATCTTCTGCTATGTGTTTAAGTTTAATTGTCTCCATGGTATATCCCCCTTTAATAAATATAAGAACACTTTTCCCTAATGGTGTATCTTCCCACTTCCACTTTGGTTTCATAGATTATCAAGAAAGGCGCCCGAAAAAGGTTAAGATACTATTTGAATAATAGTTATGGCTAGTAGGTTAATAATGCCTACTGGCTTTTTTAAGACATAAGAATGTATGGAAATTGGAAATAATATGTTAATATTTAGGTAAGATTGTGAAGTAATGTACTTAAACTAACAAGGCAGTAGAGTTAGAGAGAAGGGGAGGATAAAATGAATGAAACACAATGGGATATAAAAGTTGTTAAGCGTTTGAAAATGAAGCTATTAGTCCAATACAATCTCGTATCGCTTTTATTATTCGTGCTGTTTGGTTATTTTGCCACGAACGGAAATCCCTACCTACTCATGGGTGGAATTTGTGTGCTTTTATGGATATCAGTAGCCATCACGCTGTATAACCTAATTGCAGTAAAACCTATTGGTACAAAGACAAGTAGAATGGTACAAGAATTTGATAGAAATCATTTAGGACAGAAGCGTTGGAAGCGAAGAAATTTGATTGAAGTTATATTCGGCAGTATTATATGCGTATTTATAACATTTTTTATGTTTGTTAATGATTTTAACTCTGTAAGCTTGGATTTTCCTATCGTTGCTTTCCCATTTATCGGGGCGTGGGTAGGCTATAATATTGGAGAGATTTTCAGGATAAGTAATTTATAAATGAAACCTATATTCTTCAAACAATGGGACGTTAATCCAAGAAAGGGTTAATGCCCTTAAATTAAAGGACAAATAACGTGAGGACTGTTTTATGAGGTGATTCATTATGGTTAATAAAGCTAATGAATTTCTGTTAATTCGAGATGGCTATGAATATTAGGTTCAGATACATTAGTAAAATAGCCACCAGCATTTCTTAAGTCAAGAAATTTTATATAGTCGAGAACAGACAAGAGTAAATTCACTTTTTCATCTGTTGCCCCCTCTTTAATTTTCTAAATCAACTTTTACTTTACTGACCGCCAAAATTTATTAGCAAACCATCCATTATCAAAACAACATCCTAGAAACGCTTTAAAACACTTTAATCGTGTTAATTTAGTTGTATTCTTAACTTTCATTTGTTCTAGCCATGAATAAATCACATCACTCGTAATGTCTATCAAGTACTCAACTTTAGTGTCTCTGATAAAGTAATGAACGATTGTATCATAATCATATAATGTTTTTTCACGACACCCACTGACTTCAAGTTGCTTCAATATAACTGACAATGAATGTTCAATCGTCATATCACTACGTTTTCTTTGACGCTTATTAACTTGAATTAACGGTTGTTCAATTTGTATATCAAAAATCCCCTTCTTTTTAGTCAAACGAAAAAAGCACCTCCACTAACAATTCATTTGTACAAAAACTCGATTGACCGAGTACTGTAAAATTGAATCATAAGCGAAAGTGCTAATTTCTCTAAGAATAACGTTGTAAAACTATACGTCCCAGGAGGGATTCGAACCCCCGACCGTACGCTTAGAAGGCGTATGCTCTATCCGGCTGAGCTACTGAGACATGGCTTTAATGGATAAATATCCATCAGAGACATTTATTATTATATATAGATTACAAAGTAATGTCAACAGATTTTCTAAAATATTTTTTCGTTTTATTAAAGATCATTTTCACTTCAATCTACAGAGCATATTTTTTCGAAAAGATTACTTTCCCTTCATCAGTATATGCTGTTACAACCCATATGTCTTCAGATGATTCTACGATGACATAACTTTTATCGTCTAGTCCACGTGGTTTCAATAGGCTTCCCGGGTTTACAAATAATATATTATCCGATACCTCACAGCCTAGAACATGTGAATGACCAAAGAAAACTGCATCCGCTTCTAATTCTTTTGCACGGTAAAATAAATTCATTGTAGTTGATTTCACATTAAATAAGTGCCCGTGTGTTACGAAGATTCTTTTATCAGCAATCGTAAACAGTTCTTCCTCTGGGAATTTTGTATCTCGATCACAATTGCCACGCACACGTTTCGCACCTTCTAAAAATTCATGATCGAATGACAATTCACTATCACCACAATGTATGACTGCATCAACATCCATATGTCGGTTACTCACTCTATTTATAACATCTTGATCTCCATGGGTATCGCTCATTACCAATAGCCGCAAAAGAACTCCCTCCTATCAAAAACATTACACATTCTCTATTTTAATAAATTTGGTAATTCTCCAGCTAATTTACGAATCGCATTCCCTCGATGTGAGATTGCCCCTTTTTCTTCTGGAGATAATTCTGCCATCGAGCGGTTTAATTCAGGAACAAAGAAAATCGGGTCATACCCAAAGCCATTGCTACCACGTTTTTCTTCTAAAATAACCCCTTCACATTGGCCGAATACAGTGAATGTTTCAATATCAGGGCCTGCGATTGCTAGTGCACAAACAAAGCGCGCTGTACGTTTCTCTTCTGGGACCCCTTCTAATTTTTTTAGAACCTTCATGATATTTGCTTCATCGTCATGATCACCTGCGTAACGTGCTGAATACACACCAGGTTCGCCACCCAATGCATCAACTGTTAAGCCGCTATCATCCGCAATTACTATTTTATTTAATGTTTTTGCTAATGTTTCAGCCTTTAATACTGCATTTTCTTCAAATGTCGTTCCTGTCTCTTCAATTTCCATATCAGGCGCGACATCAAACATAGTAACAACTTCAAAACCAATTGGATTGAATAATGCTTCAAAGTCTTTCGCTTTTCCTTTATTTTTTGTAGCAATGACTACTTGTTCCATCCTATGATTCTCCCTTCGTATTTCCCACTAATATCGCAGCTTCACCGAGTACTTGTTTTTGAATATTGATTAGCTCAGTAATTCCCTTTTCGCCTAAAGATAGTAACGTGTTTAAATCCTCACGTGAAAACGTGGACTCTTCACCTGTGCCTTGAATTTCTACGAAACGACCATTTCCAGTCATCACTAAGTTCATATCAACCATTGCACTTGAGTCTTCAATGTAATCTAAGTCTAACACTGGTCCTACTTCTTCTATGAAACCAACACTAGTAGCAGCTAAGAAATCAATGACCGGAAACTTAGCAAAAGGTTTATTAGTATGAATTTTATGAATCGCCTGTGTTAATGCTACAAATGCACCTGTAATTGAGGCAGTTCGTGTTCCACCATCTGCTTGTATGACATCACAATCAATCCAGATCGTTTTTTCTCCTAGTGCCTCTAAATTAACAATAGATCGTAGCGCTCGTCCAATTAAACGTTGGATTTCCATTGTTCGACCATTAATTTTTCCACGAGATGCATCTCGTTGTGTTCTTTCAGCTGTCGCTCTCGGTAGCATTGAATACTCCGCTGTAATCCAACCTTTACCTTGCCCACGTAAAAAACCTGGTACTTTTTCTTCAATAGTTGCAGTACATATGACTTTTGTATTTCCTACTTGTATTAGTACTGATCCTTCTGGATGCATTAAATAATTGGACTCAATCTTTACTGACCTTAATTCATCAATTACTCTTCCATCATGTCGCGACATTCGTTGTCTCCTCCTAGTATGTAGCTTAAATCAGTGGTCTTTTTTCACTGGTTGTTAGTTGAGGCCCACAGGACGTGGTCATGCAGACATTGTGACTGTATGTCACGTTTTAAGTCTACAACAAATCAAGTTGTTCGGTCCGTTAATCACCTAAACATTATTGTTTTTCCTTCGTTTTAAAGGGGACCTAAATGGTGCAGCAGAATAAAATTATGCCTAGTACTATTAAGCGTACTAGGCACAATTCAAATGATGCCAGGCACTTTAATAAGTGTATCCAGGCACAATAATAGTTAACATTTAAATGCTTTAACTAAGTACTACTTTACTTCAAAGTATTATTCGACGAATGTCTAAATTACTTTTTTCTAACCATTTCTCCGCAATCATCCGAAAAATCGGTACGGATCCTGTAGTGAAAAATATATTATGTGGTTTCTCATTAGAAGAATGTTGAATTTGATGGTACTCTAATAATTCTTCCACTTCATTTGCTGTTTCTTCTGCTGAAGACAGCACAGTAACTTCAGGTCCAACCACTTTTTCGATATGATGCTGCAAAATTGGGTAATGTGTACAGCCTAAAATGACTGTGTCAAATTTTTTATTTTCAATAGGTTTTAATCCATTTGCTACTAAGTCGAATGCAAATTGCCCTTCGTATTCTCCGCTTTCAACAAGTGGAACAAAAGTCGGGCAAGCAAGAGGAATTATTTTCGCCTTCGAACTTAAAGAAAGTAGTGCCTTTTCGTATGCGCCACTTTTTATTGTTCCTTCTGTAGCTAATACAACAATTTCATTTCGCTTCGTTTTCTTCTCAGCGGCTCTTGCTCCTGGATTAATGACTCCTATGACAGGGATTGACAAGTTTTGTTGCAAACTATCTAATGCCACGGCAGTAGCCGTATTACAAGCGATGACTAGCATTTTTATGTTCATTCGTTGTAATGCATTTGCCATTTGCCAGGTGAAAGTTCGTACTTCCTGCTTATTTCTTGGCCCATAGGGGCATCTTGCAGTATCACCAATATAATAAATTGTTTCTTGGGGTAAAACTTTCATTATTTCTTTTGCAACAGTTAAACCGCCAACACCTGAATCTATTACGCCAATAGGGGCATTCATATTACCGCCTCATTCTTTCATATTACAGCACATAGTAAGAGTTGAAAAAACACAAAAATTTTTACAAATACTATACTATGTCTTCAGTAATTCAAAATCTCCATATTGCTTTATTTATTTTTACGTCTCATTGTTATTAAATATGTGCAAATTAGGCGGTTTCAAAAAACGAATAAGCACTACTTTTAAATTTTTAATTCATGAATTTGTAATTGTTGTTTTATTCATACAACAAAACACTATATTCGAAAACTTTCTAATTGTCATATCGCCCGATTCATGTAACCATAAATGAGTGACTAATTGCTGAGATATTGTTTTAACTTTCACTATCATTTAACAAAATGTCCTCGATATATCCTGTATAAGCGACGTATTTTAAAAAAAGCTAATAACTCATTCTTTTCATTCAACTTGCACCATTGCGACACTTCTTTAAAAACATGCTATATTTCAATAAGTATTTTCTTTGTTCAATACGAAACAAATCACTCTATTATTGAAACAACCGCCAAGAGAACTTACTTCACTAATATTAACTTTATAACATTATAGATTAACACCTTACAAGGGTAAATACTTGTTCCTATAAAGATGACAGCTTAGTGAAGCTAACTCTATTTTGAAGTGTTTTATTGGAAATAGCAAGTATCAATCAGTGTAATGATAATTCATCTAGCCTCAGCAATTCAATCAATGCCTGTGATCTGCTTGATACACCTAGTTTCTGAATCGTGTTTGAAATATGATTACGCACCGTTTTCTCGCTAATATTCAGCTTTTGCGAAATTTCCTTCGTAGAATAGTCTAAAATTAATAATTGGAAAATTTCACGTTCTCTTTTCGTCAAAAGCGAACGATGCTGCGGGCTATTCATAAGGCAACACCCTCCTATCTCCTCTTCTATGTAAAGTATGTTGAGAGTGAAAGGTGCGTGAGGGCATTTTAACTATTTCCCAAGCAATAATAATTTTTCTTTTTCCGTCCAAGGGGTTCCCTTTCCTGTTAATTTATTTATTTGTACTACAGACCCTCTTCCTGTGAAAACTGTTTTATTACTTTCATTTTTAGCTAAATAGTGAATGTCTAACGAAGAAGTCCCAACACTTGCAGCTTTTACATAGATTTTGAGGAGTTCATCAAAATAGACTTGTTTCAAAAAGTCGCATTGAAGATCAGCTACAACAATAATTTTGTCAGAGTCAGACGAAGACCAATTGTAATAGCCTATATACTTAAAATACTCAATGCGTGCTTCCTCAAAATAAACAAATGGAACAGTATTATTTAAATGACCATACATATCCGTCTCGGAAAAGCGTACCTTAACCTCGACATGAAACGAAAATTCTTCTTCCCACAAAATTGGATTTTCAATGTAATTTGCTTTCATATAACCCACAACCCCTTTGAAATTTTTCAGTACATTCCTTTTTGTATCGCTATCTTCCCTAGAGTGGAAATTCCCTTTAACAAAAGATAAATTATTAGAAGTTCATTACTTAGTTGTAAAATGCCATTATTGAAGCAAAAGTGACTACATATCTTTGCTTTGACTTTAACGTGAATGATCCTTTTAAACATTACTGAAGTTTAAAATCGTAAAAAGTGTGTCACATCGTATTGTTAACATTGTACGATACATGAATGTCTTTAAATTATAACGAAATTACAGTGTTGAATCCATTTGTGAGAATACTATATTCATAGTATGCACGAAACGACAAGAAGGACATCTTTAGTCAAAAGTTTGACTAAAGATGCCCTTCATTAGAGTTGATATTTATAACGTTTGTCTTTAAATATTAGTCTACCATGTGGTCAGAACCGAAGAAGTTACGGAACATTTGAACAGTAGTAGCACGGTTAAGAGCAGCAATTGACGTTGTTAATGGAATACCTTTTGGACATGCTGCAACACAGTTTTGAGAGTTACCGCAGTTTGCAAGGCCACCATCACCCATAATTGTATTTAAACGTTCGTCTTTAATCATAGAACCTGTTGGGTGTGTGTTAAATAAACGGACTTGAGATAGTGGAGCTGGTCCGATAAATGAAGATGATTCAGATACGTTTGGACATGCTTCCATACATACACCACAAGTCATACATTTAGATAATTCATACGCCCATTGACGTTTACGTTCTGGCATACGAGGTCCTTCGCCTAAATCATACGTACCATCGATTGGAACCCATGCTTTCACTTTTTTCAGTGCGTTGAACATACGGCTACGGTCAACTTGTAAGTCACGAATAACTGGGAAAGTTTTCATTGGTTCTAAACGAATTGGTTGTTCTAATTGGTCAATCAATGTAGAACAAGATTGACGAGGACGACCATTAATTACCATGGAACAAGCGCCACATACTTCTTCAAGACAGTTCATTTCCCAAGTTACAGGAGATGTTTTTTGACCGTCAGCTGTAACCGGCTTTTGTTGAATGAACATTAAAGCAGTGATGACGTTCATCCCTGGGCGGTAAGGAACCTCGAATTTCTCCCAACGTGTAGGGCCATTCTCAGTGTCTTGACGAAGGATTTCAAGTTTAACCGTTCTAACAGCATTTGCTTGTTGAGTAGTCATGATTAATGACCTCCTTTATATTATGAAGAATAGTCACGTTTACGTGGTGGAATCAATGAAACGTCTACTTCTTGATAGCTAATTTCTGGTTCACCTGTTTGAGGGTTAAACTTAGCCATCGTTGTTTTTAAGAAGTTTTCATCATCACGTTCTGGAAACTCTGGTTTGTAGTGCGCTCCACGAGATTCATTACGTAAAAGTGCTCCTTTTGTAATAACACGAGCAAGATATAACATGTTTTTCAATTGACGAGTAAAGTGAGCACCTTGGTTACTCCATGCTTGAGTATCATTGATATTGATGTTTTCCCAACGTTCTAACATTTCACCTAGTTTGTTATAAGTTTGTTCTAATTTATCGTTATAACGAACAACCGTAACGTTATCTGTCATCATCTCGCCAAGTTCTTTATGGATTAAGTATGCGTTTTCATTGCCGTCCATTTTTAGGATTTTGTCCCACTTCTCTTGCTCTTCTTTCACGCGAGCATCATATAGAGATTGTGGAAGGTCTTCCGCATGTTTTTTCAATCCTTTAACATATTTAACTGCATTTGGCCCTGCTACAGATCCACCGTAGATAGCTGATAATAATGAGTTTGCACCAAGACGGTTTGCACCGTGTTGAGAGTAATCACACTCACCAGCAGCAAATAGACCTGGAATTTCTGTCATTTGATCGTAATCTACCCATAAACCACCCATTGAGTAGTGAACCGCTGGGAAGATTTTCATTGGTAGTTTACGAGGGTCATCGCCTACGAATTTTTCGTAGATTTCAATGATACCACCAAGTTTTATGTCTAACTCATGTGGGTCTTTGTGTGAAAGATCAAGATATACAACGTTTTCACCATTGATACCTAACTTTTGGTTAACACAAACATCGAAGATTTCACGTGTAGCGATATCACGAGGTACTAAGTTACCATAAGCAGGATATTTTTCTTCTAAGAAGTACCAAGGCTTACCGTCTTTATAAGTCCAAATACGTCCACCTTCACCACGAGCTGACTCTGACATTAAACGGTTTTTGTCATCTCCAGGGATTGCAGTTGGGTGAATTTGAATGAATTCCCCATTCGAGTAAGTAGCACCTTGTTGATAAACGATTGATGCAGCAGAACCAGTGTTAATAACTGAGTTCGTTGTTTTACCGAAGATAATACCAGGTCCACCAGTTGCCATAATAACAGCATCTGAGCGGAATGAACGGATTTCTTCAGAACGCATATCTTGGGCTACGATACCGCGGCAAATTCCTTCATCGTCAAGAACAGCGCCTAGGAATTCCCAGTGTTCGTATTTTGTTACTAAACCAGCAACTTCATGACGACGAACTTGCTCATCTAATGCATAAAGTAATTGTTGACCTGTTGTTGCACCAGAGAATGCAGTACGGTGATGTAGTGTACCACCAAAACGACGGAAGTCTAATAATCCTTCCGGTGTACGGTTGAACATAACCCCCATACGGTCAAATAAGTGAATGATACCAGGTGCAGCATCACACATTGCTTTAACAGGTGGTTGGTTTGCTAGGAAGTCTCCACCGTAAACTGTATCATCAAAGTGAATCCAAGGAGAATCTCCTTCACCTTTTGTATTAACTGCTCCATTAATTCCGCCTTGAGCACAAACAGAGTGTGAACGTTTAACGGGAACTAATGAGAATAATTCTACTTCAGTACCTTCCTCGGCAGCTTTAACTGTAGCCATTAATCCGGCTAATCCGCCACCAACGACGATTATTTTGCTTTTCGCCATGATTATTCCTCACTCCTAATAATTTACTATTGGATGTTCTATCAAACTAGTTACACGAATGCTAGAATTGCAGCTACGAAAGCAACGCTGAACACTACAAAGAATGCCATAGTAATATAAGTAGCAACTTTTTGTGACTTTGGTGATTGAGTAATACCCCAGCTAACTAGGAATGACCAAATACCATTTGATAAGTGGAAAGTTGCAGCAAGAATACCAATGATGTAGAATGCTAACATCCAAGGATTTGCAACAATATCAGCCATCATGTCATAGTTAACTTCTGCACCTAGCGCTTTTTGAATACGAGTTTGGAAAATATGCCATGCGATAAACACAACAAGGAATATACCTGTAAAACGTTGAATTACAAACATCCAGTTACGGAATGTGCCAAAGCGTTTCACGTTATTAGTTGCTGTAAATGCAATATACACACCGTACAAACCGTGGAATAAAAGCGGTATGTAAATAACTACCCATTCAACAATCAGTAGTAGCCAATGTGGTACTAACTCCATCATACCAGCAGCATTATTGTATGCCTGTTCTCCTTGAGTTGCAGTAAAGTTGATGGAAAAGTGCACCAGTAAAAACAATCCTACAGGAATAATCCCAAGTAGAGAATGTAAGCGGCGCCAATAAAACTCATGATTCTTCGACAAGATTGTTACCCCCCTTAAGTACTTTAAGATAATGCATCAATATTCGTCACGATATTGTAAACGTTCTAAACATTGACTGCATATTTCAGCATGGTACAATATTATGACATGTCCATTGTACTCTCATAGCGAAAGTTGGTCAAGGCAACTTCCAATATTTTTATACATACTATCGCCATATTTTCATTCGAAAAATGGCTGAATAAATAACTTTTTTCCAATAATTTTTACTTATCTTAAAATTTTCATTTTATAGAAAGAGGTAATGAACAATGACTATTGAAAATAAAACAATCCCTGCCTTCGGTTATGAGATTTTAAGAGATTATATTGTCTCCTCTATACTAGGTAAACATGAAGAGGATGTTTTATATTGGGCTGGGAAAGATTTAGCTAGAAAATTTCCATGTAGTGATATGCATTTAATTATTTCATTTTTTGAAGATGCAGGGTGGGGAAAGCTTACTTTAGTAAAAGAAGCAAAAGATGGCTATATACTTAAATTAACTAATGACCCTGACCTATTAAATATCGAAAAACGGACATTTCGTTTAGAAGCAGGTTTTATCGCAGAACAAATCCAGTCTTTTAATGGTTATTTAACAGAATGTTATGATGAGAAAAATATAAAACAACATGAAATTACCTTTACTGTAAAATCAGATTTAAAAGAGAAATTGAGATAAAAAAACAGGGGGAGACTAACAGTAATACTTCTAGTCCTCCCCCTTCTTATTTTAAGAAATACTCAAATTATTCATATGCCTAGTCCCTCAAACTTCATTCCACTTCAATCAACTTATACTAATTCCTCAACTAAATTAAATTCGTCATGTAATGCATTCGCCGATCTAACCATATCATCTTGAGGTACAACGACAGATACTTTAATTTCTGATGTACTTATCATTTTCACTTGAATATTTTCTTTACGTAAACGGTCAAACATGCGCGCTGCAACACCAGGATTGGAGACCATTCCCGAACCAACAATAGACACTTTCGCTAGTCCTACTTCAAAATCTGCAAAACTAAAACCTAGAGTAGCTTTCGTTGCTTCTAATACTTTTATTGCTTCGGCAAACTGTTCTTTATCGATTGAGAACGAAACGGTTGGCTTCATGCCATCAATGACTGCTTGTACAATGATATCTACATTAATTTTGTGCTCAGCCAGGGTTGTAAATAAATCTGCTAAGGAAGATTGCTCATATGACTCATATCCAACTGTTAAACGAATAATATCTGTTTCATATGCCACACCACGAACAATTAAGTTTCTTTCCATTTCAACATCTTCCTTTATTAATGTACCTGGAACATTCTCAGTACTAGAACCAATGACTAAAGGCATTTCGTATTTTTTAGCTAATTCCACTGCTCGTGGATGAATTATTTTGGAGCCTAAATGTGCGAGCTCAAGCATTTCATCATATGATATTTGTTTTAGTTTTCTCGCTTTGTCAACAACAGATGGATCAGCTGTGAAAACACCAATAGAATCTGTATAAATGTCTACTTGCATAGCTTCAATTGCAACTGCAACCGCTACAGCTGTTGTTTCAGCCCCCCCTTCACCTAACAACGATAAATTGTTTTGATGGTCGATGCCTTGTCCACCAGTAACGATTAGAATCTCACCATTTTTTAGATGATTGATAATACAATTTGCATCTATTTCATTAATTAATGTCGTTTTCTTTGATGCTACTGTCTTAATTCCTGCTTGCCATCCCATTAATGAAACAGCTTTAAAGCCTCTTTGATTAATGGCAATTGCAAGAAGGCTGCTAGCAATTTGTATATTTGTTGAACGAATGACATCTAACTCTCTCTTAGGAGGATTATCAGAAAGTGCATATACGAATTTGACTAATTTTTCATCCATAAAATCTAAGTAAGGAACAACAACTACGATATTAAAACCTTTCTTTTTTTCATCAATAATTCTTTTTGCTATTTGCTCAATTTTGTCAGGTGTTAAAAGCGTTTGCTCGTCTAATTTAATTACTTTACTGGACATGACAATCCCCCTTTTCCATTCAAAAAAACACTCTAAAACATAATGAAAGCAGCTTTTCAAAAATTGTGAAAAGCTGCCTCAACATAGTCTAATTAAATAGAACGTTTCATGTGAGATAGCTCACCAGAATCTTTGTTATAGACTCTGACAGTGTTACATCTCTTAAATGTACCACCAGCAGGTAGATTAGAACAATCAATCTACTGCTTCGGCAAGTGACCCTTTCGCTAACAATCGTAGGAATTGTTCTCCTCCTGTTAGATACTATTGAAACTTGCAACCTCTATCTTAATTCGATATCGATAATATGTTTTACATTATCATACAATTATTCCTGTGGCAATGTATCTTTATGAAAATAACTATGAATAGATTGGGACAGCTTACTTGGTATTCCAGCTTGCTGTAATTCTTCAACAGAAGCTTCTTTTATCTTTTTAATTGAGCCAAAATGTTTGAGCAACTGTTGTTTTCGTTTTGGACCAACGCCTTCAATTTCATCTAAAATAGAATGTAGAGCGTGTGTTTGATGCTGTTGACGTAAAAATGTAATGGCAAAGCGATGCACTTCATCTTGTATGCGTTGAAGTAGGTAAAATCCATCACTTGTTCTCTTCATCTCTACTGGAACGGGTGGTTCACCAAATAATAGTTGGGATGTATTATGCTTGTCATCTTTTGCCAACCCAGCAATAGGTATATATAACCCGAGTTCATCCTCAATAACCTCCCGAGCTACTTCCATTTGACCTTTTCCCCCATCTATGATGATTAAATCCGGAAGTGGGAGATCTTCTTTTAACACTCTAGTGTATCTACGACGTATCACTTCTTGCATTGCTCCATAATCATCATGGGCAGCTGATTCACGTAGTTTATATTTTCTATACTCTTTTTTCGCTGGTTTACCATCTATAAACACAACCATCGCTGAAACTGCATCAGTCCCATGCATATGGCTATTGTCAAAAGCTTCGATTCGAAGAGGTGTCTCGATGTCCATGGCATCCCCTAATTCCTCACATGCACCAACCGTTCTTTCTTCTTGGCGTTCAATCAGCTGAAACTTTTCACGAATTGCTATTTTCGCATTCTTCGTAGCTAAATCAACAAGTTCCTTTTTTGACCCTCGTTTTGGTATAACGACTTTTACATCAAGTAATTTTTCAATTAATGATTGGTCGATCTCATTGGGAATAAAGATTTCTTTTGGTTTAATATGTTCTGGAATATCGTAAAATCTCCCTATAAAAGTTAGGAATTCCTCCTCAGGATCACGATAGATTGGAAAGATTGAGACGTCTCGTTCAATTAACTTCCCTTGGCGAACAAAAAATACTTGAACGCACATCCAACCTTTTTCAACAGCATATCCAAAGACATCTCGATTTGACATATCACCAGTTACAATTTTTTGTTTTTGCATAACCGTCTCGATATGTTGAATTTGGTCACGAAACTCTTTCGCACGCTCGAACTCAAGTTTTTCAGCTGCATCCATCATTTTCTTTTCAAGTTCTATTTTAACTTCCTCGTAGCCACCTTGTAGAAATTTAGATATTTCTTCTGTCATATCTTGAAACACCTTTGGTTCAATATCCTTTACACAAGGTGCTAAACATTGTCCGAGATGGTAGTATAAACAAACCCTGTCTGGCAAACGACCACATTTTCGATACGGATAAAGTCGATTTAAAAGTCTCCTCGTTTCACTTGCCGCACCCGCGTTAGGATATGGTCCAAAATATTTCGCTTTATCTTTCTTAACTTTTCTTGTAATCAGTATGCGCGGATATTTTTCGTTCGTAATTTTTATGTAAGGATACGTTTTATCATCCGTTAGCATAATATTGTATTTTGGATCATGCAGCTTAATGAGATTTAACTCTAATATAAGCGCTTCTAAATCACTTGAGGTTACGATATATTCGAAGTCCTCGATTTCACTAACAAGCCTTTGAGTTTTACCATCATGACTACCGGTGAAATAGGAACGGACACGATTTTTTAATATTTTAGCTTTTCCTACATATATGATGGTCCCTTGACGATCCTTCATCAAATAACAGCCTGGCTCATCAGGAAGGATAGCTAATTTATTTTGAATGTTATCATTCATTAAATAATCACCTAACGATTGTTTTTTTCATATTATAATTGTTTCTCAAGTCTTAATGCGAGAAAAAATCCTATCTATTTTTTACTCCAATGTGAACTTTAAGAATTGTTTCTACTATTATACTATTACCGCTTCATATAAATGAGGATAGTTAGAAAACGTATTCTTAATAAATCACAAATTTAATCTTACCCAAATATAAAAAACGAGCACTATTAGAAGTGCTCGAGTAGATTTCAGTTATTATTTATTGTTGTTAATAAATTCAACTAAAGCTTCTTTTGGTTGGAAACCAACAGTTTTCGCAACTGGCTCCCCATCTTTAAATAAAATTAAAGTCGGGATAGACATAACTTGATATTCTGCAGCTGTCGCTTGATTGTTATCAACGTCTAGTTTTGCGATTTTTACTTGGTCGCTCATTTCAGCATCGATTTCTTCTAATACTGGTGCGATCATTTTACAAGGTCCACACCAAGTAGCCCAAAAATCTACTAATACAACGCCTGAAGCGACTTCTTCTGAAAAGTTTTGATCTGTTACATGTACAATTGCCATTATGGATAGCCTCCCTTAAATCTAACATCTTAGTGTAGTATAGCACGTTCAAAAAATGTGGGGTAGTAAAGTGAACTGAGATGGTCAATAATCTTTACAAATTTGTAATCAATATCATTTAAAAAATAGTTTAGCATTTAGTCAACAGACTTAAATACAAAGAAAACCTCACCATTTATAATGGCGAGGTCGGCGGTAAATATACATTAAGAACCAACTTTTAATGCTTTCAATTCTTCAATCATGAGTGGAATTACTTCAAATAAATCACCAACAATACCGTAATCAGCAACTTTGAAAATATTTGCTTCAGGATCCTTATTAATGGCAACAATTATTTTTGAATTCGACATCCCCGCTAAGTGTTGAATTGCACCGGAGATTCCAGCCGCAATATATAGATCTGGCGTTACTACTTTACCTGTCTGACCAAT
Organism: Lysinibacillus timonensis; assembly: GCF_900291985.1. Taxonomy (NCBI): domain Bacteria; kingdom Bacillati; phylum Bacillota; class Bacilli; order Caryophanales; family Bacillaceae; genus Lysinibacillus; species Lysinibacillus timonensis. The sequence goes on from NZ_LT985980.1 coordinate 993,921, forward strand.
TTGTAATGAATAGTCACAATAACCGGCATCACAAGCTCCTCTGGAAGCACCTACAGCTCCACCTAATATATGGGCTAACTCTTTTAATGGCTCAAACCCTTCGTCTGATTTGACACCGCGTCCTCCTGCAACAACTACTTTTGCTTCAGACAAATCTACACCTTCTGTTGATTTACGTACAACTTCCTTTATAATTGTGCGTAAGTTTTGTATATCTACCGTAAGGGAAGTTACGCTCCCAGTTCGGCTCTCATCCTTTACTAATGGTGCAATGTTATTAGGTCGGATTGTCACAAAGACAATTCCATCTTTTATTTTTACCTTTTCAAAAGCTTTTCCTGAATAAATTGGCCGAATAAATAATGCATTATCACCAGTACCTTCAATTTCGGTTACATCTGAAATTAAACCTGATTGTAAGCGAGATGAAATTTTTGGTGATAAATCTTTCCCTAACGATGTGTGGCCAAATACAATTGATTGTGGCTTTTCTTGATTTATTACTTCAAGAAGCGCTTGGCTATAGCCATCGGATGTATAAGATTTTAAGTGAGGATGTTCCACCGTTATAACACGATCAGCACCATACGCGAATAAATTTGGAGCTAAGTTTGCTATAGTATCACCTAGTAAAACACCAACAACTTCACCTCCATCAGCAATTTGTTTGGCCGCCGAAATCGCTTCATAAGATACGTTACGAATTACCCCTTCTCGTGTTTCTCCAAGAACTAAAACTTTTTTAGTCATGTGTATCCCTCCATTTCCCCTGCTTATCTACTAAATTACTTTTGCTTCCGTATGAAGTAAATCCACTAATTCTTTTACTTGCTCTCCAATTTCCCCTTCTAAAATACGACCTGCAGATTTTTGAGGTGGAAGAAATACTTCAACCGTTTGAATCTTTACTTCCACATCATCAGCATCAAGATCTAAATCATCAAGTTCTAACTCAGTTAATGGTTTTTTCTTCGCCTTCATAATGCCTGGAAGAGATGGATAACGAGGTTCATTTAACCCTTGTTGAGCAGTCACTAGTAAAGGCAAAATAGTTTCAATTACTTCTGAATCTCCTTCAATATCACGGACAATCTTTACAGTTGAGCCGTCGATTTCTAAATCTGTAATGGTTGTTACATAGTTAATACCTAATAGGTCAGCAACCCGAGGGCCTACTTGTCCAGTTCCACCATCAATTGCGACGTTACCTGCTAAGATTAAATCAGCATCTTTATCTTTTAAATATTGTGCTAGAATTTGAGCAGTAGTGAACTGATCTAATTCATCTAAATCATCTTCTGTATTAATTAGTACCGCTTCATCAGCCCCCATTGCTAATGCTGTACGAAGTTGTTTCTCGGCATCTTCATTACCAATTGTTACTACAGTTACTTTTCCACCTTTAGCATCACGAACTTGAATTGCTTCCTCAATTGCATACTCATCATATGGATTAATAATGAATTCTGCACCATCCTCTTGAATTTTGCCATTTGAAACCGTGATTTTTTCTTCTGTATCAAATGTTCGTTTTACTAATACAAAAATATTCATTTCTCCATACCCCCTATTTTTAAGTTATTTACCTATAAAATTTGGTTGCCTTTTTTCAATAAATGCTTGAATTCCTTCTTTGGCATCTTCCGACTCAAATACTGTCCCAAAGCTTTCCGCTTCTGCCTTTACTCCATCATAGAAGGATGAGTGTTTATGATATTGAAGCATATGAATTACAGCTTTCAACGCAACTGGACTTTTCTCTGCCATTTTTTTTGCTAACTCTAAAGTTTGTGGTAAAAGCTGTTCTACTGGAAATGCTCTAGTAGCTAACCCCCATTCCACTGCTTCAAGACCCGTGATTGCTTCACTTGTGAAGAGCATTTCGGCAGCTTTTGCCATTCCCACATATCTAGGAAGTCTTTGTGTTCCAGCAAATCCTGGAATTAACCCTAAACTTAACTCAGGTAATCCAAGCTTCGCATCCTCCGCAACATACCGTAAATGACATCCCATCGCTAGTTCTAAACCGCCACCTAGGGCAGCTCCATGAATAGCGGCTATGATTGGTTTTGAAAATGATTCCATTCGTTCAAATACTTTTTGTCCACTGGCTGCTAGTTTCGAAAACTCTTCACCAGATGCCACTTCTGTAAATTCTTTAATATCAGCACCTGCTGAGAAAAATCGTCCTTCACCATGGATGACAACCACACGTATTGAAGGATCCTCTTCCATACTAGTTAACAATTCATCAACTTCCAAAATGAGCTGTCTTGAAAGAGCATTTGCAGGGGGGCGATTAATAGTAACAACAGCTACCCTATCATCTACCTTCCAACTTAAATATTCCATCTCCCGATTCCCCTCTCAAAAAATCTATCCATTCAAACCATTTAATAATAGTTTTTTTACCTTTGGTGCACTTTCTAGTAAATCATAACGAAATTCATTCATAACCCAAGTTGTAATATTTTCATCAATTGTACCGAATACCATTTGACGTGCAACGCGCACGTCCATTGATGAATCAAAAATACCCTTTGTCATACCTTCTATTAAAATATCATCTAGTAGCTTTAAATATTCCTTTAAAATTTCGTTTATTTTTAGACGTATTTCCTTATTAGATTGTCTCAATTCTAATTGTGTGACCGTTGCAAGATGGCGATCTTTAGCCAAAACTTGAAAATGGTTATCTATCATTTGCGATAGTTTTTCGATGGGACTTTCACCCTGCTCAATGATTTCTTTTAAATTTTCTACGAAAACTCCCATTTTTTCTCGAAAAACTGAAATTAATATATCTTCTTTATTTTTGAAATATAAATAGATTGTTCCGTCTGCAACTCCTGCTTGTTTTGCAATTTTAGATACTTGTGCTTGATGATAGCCATTTTCTGCAATAGCTATAACGGCTGCATCTATTATTTGTTTATATTTCGGTTTATCACGATTCATTCCTACACCACCAATAAAATCTGTTTAAGATATTAGTTCTCCCCTAGTTTGGATTGAGCTAATATTCTGTGTTATGCTAATGACTAAAAATCTCCCTTTTTTCTAGGCAAAAAAATATGAAAACAAAATGAATGATTATTCATTCATGTTTTCATATTATTATTTATTTAATTTTCTGTCAATAGAGGACAACCTAGTTTACTTGTAATTGCTCGATTTTCTTTTTTTCTTCATCAATTAAACTGCGCCGTAAAATCTTACCTACTGCTGTTTTGGGCAATTCAGTTCTATATTCATATATTCGAGGCACTTTGTAAGCGGCAAGATTTTGCCTGCAATGTTTATTTAACTCTTCTTCTGAGACATTTTTTCCTTCACGCAAGACAATATATGCTTTGACCGTTTCTCCACGGTATGGATCCGGAATACCTGCTACTACGCACTCTTGTACTGCTTCGTGTTCATATAATACCTCTTCCACCTCTCGAGGATAGATATTAAACCCACCAGCAATAATCATATCCTTTTTACGATCAACGACATAGAAATAGCCTTCTTCATCCATATATCCTAAATCACCAGTTAAAAACCATCCATCATAAAATGTCATGGCTGTTTCTTCAGGTCGATTCCAGTAACCTTTCATAACTTGAGGTCCCTTTATAGCAATTTCTCCAATTTCTCTAGGCGGCAAAATCCTTCCATCAGATGTTTGGATAATAACCGCATCTGTATCAGGCCATGGCACTCCAATTGAACCCTTTACTCTTTTTCCCCAAATAAAATTCGCATGTGTTACTGGTGAAGTTTCCGTTAAACCGTACCCTTCCACAAGTTTTCCACCTGTAATTGCTTCGAATTTGTCCTGTACTTCAACAGGTAAAGGAGAAGAACCACTAATACAAGCCTTAATCGAAGACAAGTCGTACTTTCCGATATCTGGATGATTTAATAGTCCGATATACATCGTTGGAGCACCTGGGAAAAGTGTTGGTTTTTGTTTATCAATTGTTTTCAAAGCCGTTTCAACATCAAACTTCGGAATAAGGACCATTTTACTACCCTTCATAATGGATAGTAATAATACCGTTGTCATCCCATATACATGGAAAAACGGTAACATCCCAAGTATAATCTCCTCTCCATCAATGCATTTAAACATCCACACATCGCACATTTTTGTATTGGCAATAAGGTTTTTGTGTGTTAGCATGACACCTTTTGGATATCCTGTTGTTCCTCCTGTGTATTGTAGCAAAGCTAAATCCTCATTAATATCTACCGATTGTTCAATAGGTTTTGCTTCTGAAATACGCATAATTTCTGTGAATAAATGAGTTAACCCTTTATGCTCTAACTTCACACTAAAACCGTACTGTTTCTTCTGAATAAACGGATAAATTAAATTTTTTGGAAATGGTAAGTAATCTTTTATAGCTGTAATGATAACGTTTTCAATTTTAGTCTCTTTTAACACTTTCATTACTCTTGGGTATAGAATATCCATTGCTAGAATAACTTTGGCACCAGAATCCGCCATTTGGTACTGAAGTTCGCGTTCAGTATACAGCGGATTTGTTTGAACTACTACCCCCCCTGCGTAAAGCACTCCAAAGTAGGCGATAACTGCCTGTGGACAATTTGGTAGCATAATGGCTACTCGATCCCCTTTTTCCACTCCAAGATGTCGTAAATAATTAGCAAACCTCAATGCTGATTCATATAACTCTTTGTAAGAAACATTTTTCCCCATAAAGTGAACTGCAGTTTTGCCATTGTTGTTGGTGTAAGCTCTAGTCAGCAAGTCTTGTACAGGCCTATCATCATAAGTTAAATTAGATGGAATTTCTTCCGGATACTGCGATAGCCATACTTTCTCCGACACGAACATCTCCCCTTTATTCAGAAAATTCAATTTTCCTAATTTTATTATAATTGAAAAGGATTTACCAATCAACCCATTTTTATCGAATATTCACTTTTTAGCTATAAAATGTTTATTTTTTCTTACTTATTACGTGGATTAATGATATTCGAAATATAATAAGTGAAGAGATTATTTGAAGAATTTATTTTTCTAAAGTAATAATTTGTTTGGGTCGTAAAAATAAAAAAGCTAATATATAGAGTTTTTTCTATATACTAGCTTTTGCCTATGTTTTTATTTGTTTTAAATTAAATATTATGCAGTGACAAGATAATAGATACCGACAAGTAAAAAAAGAATACATATAACGACTAATACTTTTGATAATTTTTCCATAATTACGCTCCTAAATAATACTTGCCCCAATTACAAAAGATAATCCAAGAGAAATAGTGAAAGAGATAAAACCTACTGATCGATTATCCTTTGCAATTTCTTCATCTACATTAATGCGTGGAGTTAAAAATTCGAATAATAAGTATGCAAATATAAGCAAAATAAATCCAAACAAGCCCCAACCTAACATTTCAAATAGCGATGAGTGGCGCTCAATGGAATATCTGAAAATATTACAAACACCTAGTATTTTACCGCCAGTAGCAAGTGCAACAGCAACATTTCCTTTTTTAATTTCATCCCAATTTTTATATTTTGTTACAATTTCGAATAATAACATTGAAACGATCAAACATAATATTACAACACTAAAATATCCCGCCGTTTCTACTACAGGGTGATTCCAAAAGCTAGAACCTTCCAAGTCGTCATCCCCTTTTTGAGTTGCTTTGTACATGTTAAATTTAAATAGAGGAGGAGATGATGTAATTTGGCCAATTTATTTTAATTCTACCACTGTAACGCCAAATCCACCTTCTCCTGCCTCACCAAAACGGAATGATTTCACTCGTTTATGTCCTTTTAAAAAGGTTTGAATACCTTGACGTAACGCACCTGTACCTTTCCCATGGATAATTGAAACACGGTGGTAATTAGCAAGGATTGCATCGTCAATATACTTCTCTGTTTTAACAATAGCGTCCTCATATCGTTCACCACGTAAATCTAGTTCCAATTTGACATAGGAGTTACGATTTTTTACATTCGTCATCACAACAGTTTGTTGCTGTTTCTCTGGCTTCACATACTGTAAGTCAGATTCATCAAGCTTCATTTTTAATATACCAATTTGAACGATCCATTCATGATCACTCACTTTTTCTAATAGGGTTCCTTTTTGACCATAACTAATGACTTTGACTTCATCGCCAACTTTTAAGTTTTGCGAACGCTCTCTTATTTGGGCTTGCTTTTTCAATACTTTATTTTCGACTGGAGCAGCTTCATCAAGCCGTTTTTTTGCTTCAATAATTTCATGTTCTTTAACAGCTCTACTTGCATTTTCTCTCATTTTACGAAGCTCAGTAATGACTTCTTCCGCTTCCTTTTTCGCTTCATCTACAATCTTTCGTGCTTTGTCTTTTGCTTTTTTCTCGAGGTTTTCTTTTTTATCTTCGTATGTTTTAAGTCTCTCATTTAGTTCTTCATGTAATTTACGGGCATCTTCTAACAATGCATGTGCTTCATCTGCTTCACGTTCGGAACGTCTTCTAGATTCTTCTAAAGATGCAATCATCGATTCAACTTCGTGTCGGTCTGAACCGGTAAATGAACGCGCTTGTTGAATGATTTTTTCTTTTAAGCCTAGTCGTTTCGAAATTTCAAAAGCATTTGAACGACCAGGAACACCAATTAATAATCGATATGTAGGACTAAGTGTTTCCACATCAAATTCAACACTTGCGTTCACAACGCCAGGTCTATTATAGCCATACGCCTTTAGCTCTGGATAATGTGTTGTGGCCATCACACGTGCCCCACGGTCCACTACTTCATCTAATATCGAGATGGCTAGAGCTGCACCTTCTTGAGGATCCGTTCCAGCGCCAAGTTCATCGAATAATACGAGTGAACTCGAATCAAATTTGCTTAAAATATCCACAATGTTAACCATATGTGATGAAAACGTAGATAGTGACTGCTCGATCGATTGTTCATCGCCAATATCGGCGAACAACTGATCAAATACAGCTAATTCAGATCCATCCAGTGCTGGAACTGGTAGACCAGCTTGTGCCATTAATGTACAAAGTCCAACCGTCTTTAACGTAACCGTTTTACCACCTGTATTCGGACCTGTAATAACGATAGCCGTAATATCACGTCCAAACTCGATTGTATTCGGTACTGCATTATCGATTGAGATTAGTGGATGCCTTGCGCGTACTAATCGAATGTAGCCTTCACTATTCATTTTCGGCTTTGTACATTTATTTGCCTGCCCATATTTCGCTTTAGCTAATATAACATCTATCTCGCCAAGTAAATGTACTAGAACAAATAATTCATGACTTACTTCTTGTACTTTTGCAGATAATTCCAATAAAATACGTTCAATTTCAGCTTGCTCTTTTACGCGCATGTTTTGTATTGCATTATTCATTTGAACGATTGCTTCTGGTTCAATAAAAAGTGTTTGGCCTGATGAGGATTGGTCATGCACAATTCCACCGTAATGTGCACGGTATTCCTGTTTTACCGGAATTACAAATCGCTCATTACGTATAGTAACAATAGAATCCGAGAGCATTTTCGCAGCATTAGAACCGCGCGTAAGACTTTCTAATTTTGAACGAACTTTTGACTCTTCAGATCTTAATGATTGTCGAATAGAACGTAACGTTTGACTCGCAGAATCTAAGACAACTCCATTATCATCAATACAATGATTGATTTCATGTTGGAGTGAAGTCAAAATCGGCATTTGTTCTTTTCTTTCAATGAAATGTGGAATTTCGATTGTTTCTTCTTCCTCTATTGAGTCAATGAAATTACGAAGAATTCTACTAGCACGAATTGTACTTGCAATTTCCATTAGTTCAGTAGGACTTAACATTCCGCCAATTTGCGCCCGTTTTGCAGCAGGACGCACATCAAAGATGCCACCCATAGGCACGTTTTCTTTTACACGAAGGATTGCAAGTCCCTCATCCATTTCATCAAGCAACTCAACTACTTTTTCAAAGTCAGTTTCAGGAATAAGTTGTTCAATTTGTGATCTCCCAACTGAAGATGTACAATGATTGGCAACTTGTTCGATGATTTTATTGTACTCTAGTGTTTTCAATGCTCGCCCATCGATCATTTCCGAACACTCTCCTGTCTAAATTAAATTCCACATACTTTCTTTACTTGTTTTTACGTATAAAAGATTCAAAATCTTTAGTCGACCAAGTATTTACTACAAGTTCTTTTTTCACCCATGCTTTTTGTGCATACTTTGTTCCAACTTCCATAAAACGCAATTGCTCAATGGCATGAGCATCCGTATTGATGGCAATTGGTACGTTATATTCCATTGCTAATGCCAAATGTTCAATACATAAATCAAGTCGATAAGGACTGGCATTCAACTCAAGAATTTTACCATACTTCGAAGCCCATTTAATTAATTGCTCCACATCAGGATGATAACCATCACGTTCACCAATGACCCTACCAGTTGGATGTGCAATCATATGGACATAAGGATTTGTCATTGCTGTAAAAATGCGTTCCATTATTTTATCTTGTGATTGAGTAAAACTAGAATGAATGGAAGCAATCACAAAATCTAAGCTTCTTAATACTTCATCATCAAAATCTAACGAACCATTTGGTAAAATGTCCATTTCTGTTCCAGCAAACAACTTAAAATTCGGGTGTTCGTCATTAAAGATATAAATTTCTTGCCTTTGTCTTAAAAGGCGCTCGGGTGTTAAGCCATTTGCTACTTTTAAAAACTGTGAATGGTCTGTAATGACACCGTGTGTATATCCGCGCGATATTAACGCTCTTCCCATCTCTTGAATTGAGTGTGCACCGTCAGACCAAGTAGTATGCATATGCAAATCCGATACAATATCGTCTAGTGTAACTAAATGAGGAATTTCATCAACACGTTCTAATTCTTGGCCACTCTCACGAATTGTTGGCGGAATATAGGGTAAATCAAAGTGAGCAAAAAACTCTTCTTCTGACTGAAACGTTTTAATTGTTCCATCTGGTTGTTCAACACCATATTCACTAATCTTTTTCCCCTGTTGTTTCGCACGCTGTCTCATTTTAACATTATGATCTTTAGAACCTGTGAAATGATGTAGTGCAGTTGCAAATTCATCTAAACTTACAAGTCGAAAATCCACATTTACTGGATCGTCTATATCAAGAACAACGGATAGTTTAGTATCACCACTAGCAACTACTTCCTGTATTGCAAGTTCCTTTAATAATTGTTCTTTTACATGTTCACGTTGTTCAGTAGCAATGACAAAATCTAAATCTTTACTTGTTTCATTTACTCGTCGAAAGCTACCTCCAACTGAATATTTTTGAACTTCTTTAATAGAACTTAGTAGTTCATTTATTTCTATGACAATCATTTCTAATTGCCAAATTGGATGCCTTTCACTACGCTCTCCCATATGTTCGAGCTCTTTCAAGATTTTTTCTTCGGTTTTCGCACCAAAACCAGCAAGCTTTTGAACTTTTTTTGCAATACAAGCTTCATGAAGTTTTTCAACACTATCAATCCCAAGTTCCTGGTATAACTTTGCTAGTTTCTTGCCACCAAGACCTGGTAACTTCATTAATGGAATGAGACCTTTCGGCGTTTTCTCCTCAAGCTCTCTTAGCTGAGAAGATTCCCCTGTTTCTATCAACTCATCGATAACAGCCGCAGTCCCTTTTCCTATTCCTTTTATTTTTGTTATATCATCGATTTCACTTAGGCTTCGTTGATCTTGCTCTAAACTTTGCGCCGCTTTACGAAATGCAGAAACTTTAAATGGGTTCTCCCCTTGTAATTCTAAATAAAGTGCAATTTTTTCTAGCGTTTTTATGATAATTTTTTTATTCATAACTAACTACCTCCAAATATAGTACTATCAATTAAAACAATACTAGATAATAAAAGATTGTCTCTTTAGTTTTCTAAACGACTATACAAATATTATGGGATAAGACTTTACTTTTCCATTGAAAAAACTTCTCCCAATTTTCTTGAGAGAAGTATCTATTCTTATATCAACCGTTATATATGTACCACCAATTTTGGAACACGCTTGTTATAATTGGAGTATGTTCAAGCATTAAATTGGTAATAAGCGAGCTATTAAGTAACCCCTGTAATGTTCCAATAGGCAATAAGGCTAACACGTATAAAACAATAAACGTAATTACATAAAACTCAACAAAACATAATGCTGCACCAAGTAATCTGTTAACTGATTTTAAAATTGGCAAATACGTTAAAAAATTAAAGATATTTGCGACAATCTGTAATACAATTTTAGTCGTAAAGAAAATTACTGCAAATGCAATTATTCGATAAAATGTATGGTCAACATCAATTGATTCTAGCATAAGCGTTGTCGTTGTATCAGCGCTTATTCCCGGATATGGGATCCATAACACAAAACTGTCTGCAAGCGGTTTATAAAAAATATACGCAACCAAAAGTGCAATAAAAAAGCTTACAAGATGAATAGCTTCTACTATGAAACCACGTTTGATACCAACCAATAAACTAGCAATAAATATAATTATTAAAATTAAATCTAGCATTCATTTCAATCCTTTAGTTTTCTTAATTCGTCTTCTAGCCTCTCAACTTCTTCTTTTAATTTTAGCATCTCATTTACCGTGTTGACTGCTGTTAGGACGGCAAGTTTACCACTATCAAGTGCTGGATTAAGCGCACTAATTTCTCTCATTTTATCATCTACTATCGCAGCTACTAATCGCATATGTCCAGTAGATTCAGTCCCTACCATTTTATAAGTATGACCATATATTTCCACTGATATTCGATTTTTTTCTTGTTCAGCCAAAAAAGATACCTCCTACAATACGTAAGCAACTACAGTAATCTAAAGGAACAAAGCCGTTTAATATACTTCTGAGATTGACTAAGTTAAAGTTCTACTTCAATTTGTTTGGCACTATTTTTATATTATTAGAATATTATAGAAAAAATTATAATATATATCTTACCATCTTTGGATTACATAATACAACTACTAAGAGGTTAGAAAACCAATAACATCAACATTTTATTCGATTTTTCTATATGATTAAGAATGTAAATCAATGTATGCAAATAAAAGTAATAAGATATTTTCCTTAAATTTAATAGGTGTACATTTAATGTTAAAGCGCTGTAATTCTAATGTCGATATGGCATAATCAATAAAGAATGGACTTTAATATAAGTCACTCTACTAATTTAATTAAGTAACAAATACCTCCAAAAATATAATGATGATATGAATAAAAGGAAATAATTTATTATGAAAACAATAACCGAACCACTTTTATCATTTGAATTTGCCTCTTCAACAGGCGAAATTAAACCTTTAACATTTCAAGCTCCCGTTCAAGTGATTGTAGCCTATAAAATTGATGAAGTATTAACATGCTTCCAACAAGTACAAAGTGCTATTAATGAAGGTTACTATGCAGCAGGTTTTGTTTCGTACGAAAGCGCACCTGCATTTGAACCGAACTTTAAAGTGCATCCTAATCCATCTATGCCCTTGTTATGGTTTGGTATTTTTTCAGAACCACATCAAAGGTCTCTAGTAAGAACTAGCAACTATACTATATCGGAATGGACACCTTCAGTCAGTATGGATGAATATGAATCATCCATCAGCTCTATCAAACAACATATAAAAAATGGAGATACTTATCAGACAAACTATACAATTCGTCTCAATTCGGAGTTCCAGGGTGATGATATCGCTTACTTTGAGGATTTAAAAAACGCACAAGCATCTAGTTATTGTGCTTATATCAATACGGGAGATTACAGTATACTATCAGCTTCGCCAGAATTATTTTTCCATTTAGAGGAAAATAAAATCACGACACGACCGATGAAAGGTACAATGAAAAGGGGGAATTCATTTATAGAAGACGAAGAAAACGCTAGATGGCTTTATCATTCTGAAAAGAATCGTGCTGAAAATGTCATGATCGTCGATTTGCTGAGAAACGACCTAAATATGATTGCGCGTCCTGGCAGTGTACAAGTTCCGAAGCTGTTTGAAATTGAACAATATCCTACGGTTCATCAAATGACTTCAACAATTACAGCAACAATTCCAGCTAACACATCTATTTTAGATATATTTAAAGCACTCTTTCCTTGTGGGTCGATTACAGGTGCACCAAAAATCAGTACGATGAATATCATTACGGACTTAGAAAAAACACCTCGTGAAGTATACTGCGGAGCTATCGGTTACATCACACCAAATAATGAAGCAATCTTTAATGTACCTATACGAACTGTTGTAATTGATCATACAACAAACATTGCAACTTATGGGGTCGGTGGTGGAATAACTTGGGATTCAACAACTAATGGAGAGTACCATGAGATTCTAACGAAGGCTAGCGTGCTTAAAGAGAATACACCAGTATTCGAATTGTTAGAAAGTCTTCTATTAAAAGATGGTCAATATTTTTTACTTCAGGAGCATCTAGAACGACTAAAAAATTCTGCAAAATATTTTAAGTTCCCATTTGAGCTAGAAAAAATCAAAGAAACTTTACAACATTATGCTGAGCAATATCAGGATGGAGAATTTAAAATTCGTTTTCTATTACACAAAGATGGACAAAATACTATAGAGGCACAGCCTATAACGAAACTTCAAATGCCGTTAAAGGTAATACTAAGTGATGAGCCACTAAATAAGGACAATCGTTTTTTATACCATAAAACAACGAATCGATCAGTATACACTCAATTTAAAAACAAATATCCTCAAGCTACTGATGTGTTACTTTGGAATGAAGATGGTGAATTAACTGAATTTACAAATGGTAATGTTGTATTAGAAATAGACGGTATGTTATGGACACCACCTATCAGTAGCGGTTTATTGGCCGGGACATACCGAGAATTTTTAATAAAGGAAGGAAAAATTCACGAAAGAATCCTAACCATTTCAGATCTCAAAAAGTCTACAAAATGTTGGTTGATCAATAGTGTTCGAACATGGGTAGAAGTTCAACTAATCTGAGGCATCATTAGTGACCGGATCTTTTTGTTCAGCAAAACGAATTATTTTAACTCGTATGAACCTTTAACAAAGAAGGGAAAAAATATGACGAATATTGTATTACTGCTTTCACCTGAAGAATTAAATAAAGTAAAATCTACTTACAAATCAAACCAAGTGGATAGAAATGCACCTGGTGTTGTCTTTGCTGCAAAATTACAAGATGTAGCGATTACGGTTTATAAATCTGGAAAAGTAATGTTCCAAGGGAGTGGGGCTCAAAGAGAGGCTAGTCATTTCGGGGGCGCATCCAGTACTACCCCTTCTAATAAAGGTACAACTATCAAAGATAAATCAAAGGGAGACAAATTACCTGACAATTTCGTACAGATGTCGGTAATTGGTTCTGATGAAACTGGTACTGGAGATTACTTCGGTCCAGTAACCGTTGCGGCAGTATATGTACCGAAAGATAAAATCAAACTAATGTATGAACTTGGTGTAAAAGATTCTAAGATGCTAACTGACTCTAAAATGTTGGAAATAGCTCCAGATATAAAGGCAGCTTGCACAAATAGCATTTTGACATTACGAAATGATAAATATAATGAAATCCAAGGCAAGGGATATTCCCAAGGAAAAATAAAAGCAATGCTTCACAACCAAGCTTTAAAGCATGTACTAAATAAAATTGCTCCAGTAAAACCAGATTATATATTAATCGATCAATTTGCTGAACGAGACACATACTACAAACATATACAAAACCAAAATGAGATTGTCCGAGAAAACGTATTATTTTCAACCAAAGCTGAACAGTTACATGTTTCCGTTGCCGCAGCTTCTATATTAGCAAGGTATGCATTTTTAACAGAAATGGATCGAATGAGTCAAGTAGTCGGCTTTCCTTTACAAAAAGGAGCAAGCAGGATTGTGGATGAAATGGCTGCACGAATTTGGCTAAAACATGGAGAAGATTTTTTACGTTCAATTTCAAAATGGCATTTTGCTAATACTGAAAAAGCAAGAAACCTTGTAAACAAAAAAGGAAAATAAAGAAACCCCGAATAAATTCGGGGAACATTTTACATATTATACTTTTTATTTTGGTTTTCATTTTGATTTTGTTTATTTTGGTTTGCAGCATTATCCATTTGTTTAAATTCTTTACGGTAAATGACTTCTTGCATTGATGTTAAACCATTGTCTTTCGTTGTCAATTGTTCATGTGGTTGTTTCCCCTTCATTCAAAACACTCCTTTCGTCATTTCTAATAAGTAGTTTTTCCTTAAACCCTTTTGCTATGTAAGGTTTTTAAAAGCAAAAAAAGTCGGAACCGCAAAGAAAGCAGTTTCCGACTTTTAATTATTTTATAGTAACTCTTTTATTTCTTCACAATGTTTCTTTAGTTCTGGTAATAATTCTAAATAATTAAGGAGTGCATTTATTAAAAATTCCTTTGAATCTAATTGTCTACACTCCTTTGAAAGCATAGAAACAGCATCCAAAAATTCTCTTTTCTTAGTTGAGTTTATATTGAGTAATTGAATTACATCTTCCATATTCTCAAATATTTTTTGTAATTTTGCACCTTTTTCAATGGGACTTTCTAAATTAGTCTGCCCTTGGAACCACTCATTACCAACTAAAGGATCTAGTTTTTTGTTAACAATTCCTTCGACAATTGATTCAAAAACATTTGCAATAAAAGAAGCACTTTTATATGAATTGGCATTTGGTTGGTAGCGCCACACTCGTGCATATTGCACAATAATTCCATTCAATAAGAAAAAGAGATCATTGTAGTATTTTTCTACTTTTTCCCCATAAAGATCAAAGAAAAATTCTTTATAATATTCATTGCTTTGTACTGCTATTTGATCAAAACAATTAGACAAATCGTATTTTGCTAATATTGGAGCAAAAGTAGCAAAATCAAAGAAAATAAACCTTCTATTTTCATCACAAATTGTATCAATAACCATCTCGAGAAATACCGTTAATTTCTCAAAAGAAGAGTCATATGATGTACTATATGTTTTTTTTAGAATTGTTTCTAATTCCTTTGGCATTTGTAATAATATGTCTTGAATTAGATCTTCCTTTGATTGGAAATATTTATAAAACGATCCTTTTGCCATTCCACTTTTTTTAGCGATTTCATCAACAGAAATATTTTCAAAGCCTTTTTCTAAAATAAGTGATGAAGCGACCGTTAATATCATTTCTTTTTTTGACATCATAATCCCCTTTAATTTCGATGGTTTGATTAATACAAATTTACACCTAACCCTAGATTCCTTCTATATTCCTATTCTTTTCCAACCTTTTTTGTTGCCGTCTTTCTTTCCACCTTGCAATAACTAAGTATAAGGAAGGTACAACAAACAAAGTCAGTACAGTCGAGAATAATACACCGGAAATAATTGTGATGGCCATTGGTCTAAATAATATATCACCGATTGTTGCAACAGGAATTAGTCCTAAAATTGCCGCTGCTGCAGTCAGTAGAATTGGACGGAATCGAGCTTCAGTTGCTTTAATGACTGCTTCTTTCAGTTCCATTCCTTCTTTTCTTGCATCTTCAATAAATTCTATTAACACAATTCCATTACGAACAACGATACCAGCTAATGCAGTTATACCGATAACCGACATAAATCCAATCGGTGTTCGAGTAATAAACATTCCGATAATTCCACCACTCGCGGCTAAGTAAACTGTTGTTAAAATGATTGCTGGAATGGATAATGAATAGAATTGAAGAGTAATTAACAAAATAATCATGATAATACAAGCGACAAATAGCTTACCTAAATCTGTAAACGTCTCTTGCATTTGTTCTGTTTCCCCACCAATTTCCCAGCTATATCCATCAGGTAGGCTCATATTTTCAAGCTTAGGCAGAACCTCTTCCATTACCTCTGTTGCTGTAACTCCTTCTTGAAGATCTGCTTCTACTGTTATTGACCGTTCTAAATTATAGTGTGAAATTTGTTGTATAGTAAAAGTCGGCTTCAACTCAGCAAGTTGAGCGAGTGGAACTTGTTGACCTGTTGCACTAGTTACACTTAATTTTTGGAATAATTCAGTTGGGTCTTCCTCCGCTTTTTCTACAAATAATTTAATATCGATTAAATCATTACCCGTATCATACTGGGTAACACCTAAACCTTGAGTAATGAGTCGAAGAGTTGTAGTTAAGTTTGTATAGCTAACTAAATTTTGATCCATTGCTTGCTGATTTACTTGGAATTCAAGAGAATAACGAGAATTTCCAGCTGAGTCGGTAATATTCATTGTACCGTCTGTTTCTGCAATCATATTTTTCACTTGTTCTGAAATCATTCGAAGTTGCTCTGAATCAAGCCCAGTGAGTCGAATGGATACAGGTGCTCCAGAACTTATACCAGCAGACATGGATGAAGCAATAATTGAAATTCCAGGATATGCCTCTTTAAAGTAATTATTCCATTCATTGATAGTTTCATCAATATTAAATTTCCCATTCTCACCTAGAACAGCTACTTGCCCATTATTTTTTCCTGACCCTGTTCCCAAAGAAGAAAATAATTGAGGAGCACTACCACCAGCAGCAGATGTAATTTTTTCAACATTCGGTTGTTCTTGCGCCCACATAGCCACCTCATTGACAACACGATTTGTCTCATCCAATGAAGTGCCAGTTGGCATTTCGATATCAATCGTAAATTGAGCATCTTCTGCCTTTGGAAATAACTCGACGGGAACGAATGGTGTTAAAGCAAAACCTGCTGTTCCAATTAATAATCCTATTATTGCGATTTTTAATGGTTGTTCAACCACTTTTTTCATTAACTTACCAGAATATAAATGGTTGATTTTCTCAATTTGAACTCCCAAAAATCCTGAAGGTTTTTCTGACTTTTCCGCTTTCTTTTTTCTACTTTCATTCCAATGACGGAAAATTGGAACAATCGTCAATGACATAATCATCGAAGCTAAGAGTGCTACTGTAATTACTAAAGGAATTGGTTTAATAAATTTCCCCATATCCCCAGGTAAAAACATTAACGGTAAAAAGGCAGAGATTGTTGCTAATGTTGCCGTTATGATTGAGATAATAACTTCTTTCGTACCGTTTACTGCCGCATTAAACGGTGACTCTTTTAAAGCAGATAATCTTCTTTCTATATTTTCATTTACAACGATTGCGTCATCTACTAAGAGAGACAGTACAATGATTACCCCGATGACAGTCATTTGGTTTAATGTCACATCAAAAATTGGTAAGAACAATAATCCAACTGCAAGTGATAATGGAATCGCTAACATAACAATTGCTGAAGTGACTAAGTTTAACCCCATCATACAAACAATAATAACCGCAACCATTGCAATAATTAATTCTTTTGATAGATCTTTAAACATATGGTCAATTGTGTCATTTTGAGCGTAGAGCAAGTCAAGTTGATAACCTTCTGGTAGTGTTTCCTTTAGTTTGTCTATTTGTTCTACAACTGCTTGATGAATGGTAGGTACGTCACTACCAGTATTAGCGCTCACACTAAATGAAATTGAAGGCTTTCCGTTCACATATGCATAGTAAGTATCATCAGCATGGGATAGACTTACAGTTGCTACTTGGTCTAAATAAATTGGAAAACCATCTGCCGTTCTCGTGATAACGATATCCTTTAAACCGTCTACACTTGTATTATCTTCTATTCGAAGTTGATAGTTTCGACTTCCATAATCGATATCACCAATCGGCGTTCTTTCAGTTTCCGATGTAATGGCAGAAGAGATTTGATTCCATGTAACATTATATTGTTGCATTTTTTGTGTATCTAAATTGATACGAACTTCTTGATCTGGGAGTCCATCAATTGTTACCTCTGAAATACCATCGAGCGATTGAAGTTGATCTTTCCAATTGCGCATTAAATCATTCAATAGTTTTAACTGTTCTGGGTTCTCAGCAGTAATTGCATATGAACTAATAAAAGTACTAATCAAGTCATCATTGACAACTGGTTTGTCTGCACCAGCCGGAAGACTTGCTTCTGCATCTTGCACCTTTGTTCGCAATTCAGCCCATGCTTTTTCAGGGTCTACCCCGCTATCAAGCGTCACAACAATCGACGAATAGCCTTCTGAAGAAGTAGATGTAATTGTATCTACACCTTCAATTTCTTTCACTTTTTGTTCCAAAATACTTGTAACATTTTGTTCAATCGTTTCCGGTGTTGCTCCACCATATGTCGTCGAAACAATTGCTTGACTAATAACTAAGTCAGGAATCTCTTGTTTTGGTAAACCAAAAAAACTGACTATCCCAAATAAAGATACAGCAATGAAGAGTAATAGAGTGATTTTACGTTTTTTGACGATGTAATTAATCATTCTTCACTACCCCCGCTTGTATTCAACGGATCTCCATCAAGTATTAATGCTGCACCTCTAACCACGACTTGTTCTCCACTTTCGAGACCAGATGTAATATGTATTTTGTTATTTACCATATCTCCTGTTTCAACTACTGTTTTTACAGCTATACCATCAACGACTTTAAATACATAAGATTCAATACCATTATTAATGACTGCTTCAATTGGTATAAGAATCCCCACATTATCTTGTGAAACATGATTAGCTTTTACAACTTGTCCTGGTAACCATTTTCCTTCTGAATTAGAAATGACTACTTCAACACTTACTGTTCCTGTACCATCATTTGTTAATGGGTAAATTGTTCTTACTGTACCAACTTGAACATCGTCATATAAGGAAATATTTACTTTGTCTCCTACCTTCCATTCGTGTACTTCACTATCCGCAACTGGAAGTAAAACTTTCAATTCGTTTGTATTACCAATTGTAAGGATCGTTGTACCTGCACTTACAAAATTCCCTTTTGGTACTAATTTACTTAAAACGACACCTGATATTGGTGATTTTAATTTCGCTTTTTCTAATGTTAGTTCTGCTTGTGTTTTACCTATAAGAGCTTGATCATAAACAGATTGTGCTTGCACTTTTGATGCGTTTGCTTGACTAACACTTGATTTTGCCTGTGATTGATTTGCTTTTGCTGATGCTAGAGCAGCCTCTGCCTGTTTTATTTGTTCGTCTGTTGCACCCTCTGTAAGAAGAGAGTATGCAGCCTTTGCAGACTCATAGGCTGTTTGTGCATTTGATAATGATAATTGAACATTCTCATATTCTTGTTTTGAAATGAGTCCTGCATCATACAACGTTTTCATACGATCCGCATTTATTTTTGCATTTTCGTACGCTACTTCTGAATTATCCATCGTTAATTTTGCTCGTGTTTTCTCTTGTTCTCGTGCACCTTTTTTTACGGCTTCAAGACTCGCTTGTGCTGATTTAATCGATGCAGCCGAAGAAGACACTGTCGCATTTGCAGCTTCAATTGCAACATCTGAAGAGTTTAATGATGCAAGCGCTTGGTCAATTGAGCTGTCAGCTTGTTGTAATTGTAATTCATAATCTGCATCAGCTAAATTCCCTAATATATCTCCTTCTTCAACAACGTCCCCTACTTCAACATTTAAACTGTCAATAACCCCACCTAATTGAAAAGCCAGGTTTACTTCTTCACTTGGTAAAAGTGTTCCGGAGAGACTTGACAATGAATCTAGTGATTCTTGGGTAGCAGTTGTCACTTCAACATTTTTTACATCTTGCTGATCTTCTGATTCATCTCCCGTTGCATTTGATGAAGAACATGCTGAAATAATAAGGCTTAAAATAAGTAGAGTCGATAACAAAGACCAACGTTTTTTCACTTTATCCCTCTCCTAGTCCCGTTTTCTATTAAACTAGTGATTTCTAGTTTGAGCTTATTACGATAGAATCGGCAAAATAGCCAAAACGCGTTTATAGCAAACGATTACAACTAAATGTACCAATCAGTCATTTTGAACTCGATAGTTCACTACTCTAGAAGTATATTATCATACATATACAGAGTCAAATGGAGAAATTTGATTATTTTTAAAAATTTATTATCCGCTATGCTATTATTTATTCAAAAATTGTTCAAAATGAGATCTATTAACCTGAACAAATCGAGTAGGAAACTAGCCATTAATTGGCTAGTCGACCTCTCACACCACCGTACGTACGGTTCCGTATACGGCGGTTCAATAACTTAAGTATCGACGCTCATACAAATAATTAAGGTCCTTTATTCCCCATTTGATGAGCGTTTTTGTTCTAATAGCTTTATGTAGAGTTTCACTTCCTGAAATCCTCCAATAACCCTTACGGGTATTCGCTACTTTCCAGGCTTCATTGTGTTGGATACCTAATCTCCTAAGTTGATAGTACCTTGTCTTGACTTTCTTCCACCTTTTCCAAATAAGTTGCCTTAACCGATGGTTTAGCCACTTTCTCATATCTTGAATGAACATTTTCATCAAACCAATGCCATAGTAATTTATCCATCCAACCGTAACTTGATTAATTTCTTTAACGATATCCTCAAATTTACCAGTACGATTTCGTCTAGTTTTATATTTTAGTTTATCTCTGAATCTTTTCTTCGCGGAGTGGTGTGGTCTACATCCTGTACTTTTAGATGTACTGTGGATACAGAAACCTAAAAATTTTAGTTTGGTCGGAGACCCCACCTTACTTTTAGTTTTATTAACTGTCAGCAGCTGTTCCTTCTCCAAAAGCTTTGTATTGCTATCAAGTGCACGTTCACCAGGTCGTTTACTTTTATCGTGGATGCAAAAAGCAACCGCAAAGCGATCGAATTTATGTCCTCTTTCCTCCAGTTCTATATCTAACTGATTTAAATAAACATTACTAAGAATTGGTGAAAGTACACCGCCTTGAGGCGCACCGAATTCAGTTGGTTTGGTAAAGCCATTCTCTAATATTCCGCTTTTAAGAAATTTCCAAATTAGCTTTAATATAATTTTATCTTTAATGAATTCCTTGAGGTATTCCATTAGCTTTTGATGGTTAATGGTGTCAAAGTAACTTTTGAGATCACAATCCACTACCACTTTATAGCCTTGTTCATAGTATTTGATAGATTTCTTTATGGCTTGGTGTTGGTTTCTATTTGGTCGAAAACCAAAACTTGAATCGGAAAATTTCGGGTCTATTATTCCACCTATTACTTGATATATTGCTTGTTGGACCATACGGTCTCTAACACATGGAATGCCTAATTTTCGTTTTGTACCATCCGCCTTCGGGATTTCAACCCGTTTGACTGGAAGAGGCTTATATGAGCCATCTTTCAGTTTTCTCTTAAGATGGGGTAGGTATTTACTGACATGACCAAAAAGTTCATCTACTGTCATTCCATCTATTCCAGGCGCACCTTTGTTGGCTTTAACCTTCTTACATGCTCTGAAAAGATTATTACTATCAATTACTTTATCAATTAAATCGATACCATCTTGTTGACCTACTTCTTTAACGGCAGGACTACACACTCTTGCATACTCTTCAGTTTCCAACTTATCCCTTTGCAAACAGCCATCTTGCGATGTTTTCTGTGGTCTTTGCACTGCCATCACCTCCGTAATTCTTCAAGATTGCTATTGTTCAGTCCTTCATTTCAGAGAAACTACTATGACCTCTGCTGACTTCTTACAATTCAGCTTGCCATCACTGGTAAGCTTGTTCCTGTGAGATATTCCATCTCTCTTTGTCGGGAACCCTTGTAAGACCTCCCCGGGTAAGAGCTACAACCTTCCTCCCATGTAACTGCTATATTTACTGTATGGAACTCGTGCAGTATTGGACTTCGTTTTGTTTAGCAAACTCGTCCATTCCAATTCAGCCTTATATATAGTTTCTGTCCGTCAGTTCGGGATTTTGCCTCCGGCTTCCTTCAGATTCCACCTCACGGTGGACACCCTTGCCATCAGCTAACAGTTCCTACTGCCAAGCCTGTAGTGGACTTTCACCACCAAGTTGTAGCCCATGCCGGGCACACTAAAAAAAGAGAAAGCATTTAACCTCTGCTTTCCCTCATAACAAATCTCTTAAAATATTACATCCATATTACTTAATGATTTTACTAATCGCTTTAAACTCATCACCCTTAGCAATTTGTTGCATTTCAAAGAGCGCCATTTCTACTGTTGATAATTTCGCTCCAAGCTGTGCCATCTTTTGAAGACCGATTTGACTACTAAATGCAGTACGTGATGATACACAATCTGCTAATACTTCTACTTCATAGCCGTTTGAAAGTAGATGTGCAGCTGTTTGATAAACACATATATGAGTTTCGATGCCAGCAATTAGTACTTTTTTTCGACCAGTTGCCTCTAATCGCTCAACAAACTCCGGGGTATCATATGCACTAAATGTAATTTTCTCTATTGGTTGTTCGTTATCTAAATGTTGTGCTATTTCTTCCACAGTCGTTCCTAAACCCTTTGGATATTGTTCTAACCACAATATGGGTAAACCTAAGATTTTTGCCCCTTGAACGGCATTCACTATGTTTTGAATAACAAATTCACTTTGATCGACGATTCGAGCAAGTTTCCCTTGAATATCAATTAATACAAGTACTGTATCCTCTTTGTGTAACATCATTCATTTCCCCTTTATATTTAGATGTGATTATTTCCTCTTAATTATATAAGTCTATAATTTGAAAATCACCTATAAGTTAATATGTAGATTGATTACACCATTTTCGCCCTGTATAGTGAATAGAGGGAAAGGGTGAATTTCTTGTTAAAGTTAAGTTGGCTTATCAGTTTAGGTATTTCTCTAATTGGATTTATGATCATCGAACACTTTTTTACAATACAACCAGATGGGATATCAGGAAGTGGCAATTTAGGAGCCGTTGGGATTGCACTTGTCTTCCCCTTCTTGATACTTAGTTTATTTATAACATATCGTTATTTTTCTACAATTACACAACAGGCAAAACATCCATTCATTCGTTGCTTATTTTTACTTAGTGGTGTTGGTTTGTTTATCATTTTTACTTACTTTGCAAATGGTTATAAAAATGATGTTCTTTTCTCTTTAGGTGGACCAACATCAGATCCCAATTCGAAAATATATCAATATCCACTCTTAAACCAATATACGAATCGTATTTTCTTTAATTTTTATACATTTGGCATTGTACATTCAATAAGTGTAGTGATTGGTTGTTTCGTTGGTTTATTGAAACCAAAAAAAGAAGAGTTACCCGAGTAATCGAGTGACTCTTCCTTTCGTTTGGATCAAGTGTTGAAACACTTACTAAAATTACTTTCAATTTCGAAAAAATATACTCGGCAAATTCATGGTTAGTATTCACGAATTTCACCGTTTCTTGAAAGTCTAATTTATCTTACTTCTACACCAGTCTCAGCTAATGCTTTTAAAATTTTATTATGCGCATTTGTCACTTCTTCATCTGTTAAAGTACGTTCTGCATCGAAGTAAGTTAATGAGAAGGCAACAGATTTTTTATCTGCTTCCATTTTCTCGCCTTCATATACGTCGAATACTTGCACATCTTTTAATAACTTCGTTCCAGCATTACGAATAATATTTTCAATTTCCCCTGCTGGTTTTGAGCGATCTAATACTAATGCGATGTCGCGCGAAATTTCCGGGAAGCGTGGTACAGGTGTATAAACTAAAGCCTCTGTCGCTGTTTTTAGTATCGCATATAAGTTTAATTCGGCTACAAAAGTTTCTTTTAAGTCTACTTTTTTGCGTTCAGCAGGATGTAGACCACCAATAATTCCTACTTTTTCACCATCTAAAAGAACAATTGCTGTTTGACCTGGATGTAAACCATCTACAGCACCTTTTTCGTAAGTTACTCGTTCAGTTAAACCTAATTTACCGAATAATGCTTGAACAATCCCTTTCGCAACGAAGAAGTCAACACTACGTTTCTCTCCTTGCCATTGGTTGTCTACCCATTTACCCGTTAAAACAATTGCTAAATGCTCTTCTTCATAAGGTAGTTCTTCCTCTGTTTGACCAAGGAAAACTGAACCTACTTCATATAATGCGACTGAATCTGCTTTACGTGCAACATTATAACTAGCTGCTTCAATTAAATGAGGAATTAAACTTTGACGTAAAGTCGTACGTTCTTCGCTCATCGGCATTAATAATTTCGTTGTTTCTTCTACTTTTAATGCAAACTTTTGCGATAATTCCTCAGATGTTAATGAATAAGTTACGGCTTGTAGTAGCCCAGAACCTTCCATAACGTTACGTACAACACGACGTTTCTCTTGGTATGATGTTAACCCACCAACAGTTACAGTTCCTTCTGGAAGCGTCATCGGAATTTCATCATATCCGTAAAGACGAGCAATCTCTTCGACGATATCTTCTTCAATTTTAATATCTTGACGTCTTGTTGGCGCGTCAATGATTAATAAACCATTTGCCGCTTCCACATCGAATTGCAAACGATGTAGGATGGCAAGCATATCTTCTAATGAAATTTTCATTCCAAGACGAGCATTGATGAAATCAGGAGATACAACTACACGTGTCGGCGTTTTATCTAATTGGTCGACCGTAACTGTACCTTGAAGAACTTCTCCACCTGCTAACTCAGAAAGTAATTGTGCCGCTCTTTCAGCTGCAGCAAGAACACGGTTTGGATCTACACCTTTCTCAAAACGGGCAGATGAATCAGAACGTAATCCTAATTCTTTCGAAGTACGGCGAACGGAGAAGCCATCGAAATAAGCTGCTTCAATGACAACAGTTGTTGTATCATTTGTTACCTCTGAGTTTGCACCACCCATTACACCAGCGACGGCAACCGGTTCTACACCATTTGTAATGACAAGATTATGTGCATTTAATGTTCGTTCTTGATCATCAAGTGTAACTATTTTTTCTCCTTCTTTAGCTAAGCGTACAACAATTTCATTCGTTTTTAATGCATCATAGTCAAATGCATGTAATGGTTGGCCGTATTCCATTAGAATGTAGTTCGTAATATCAACTACATTATTGTGAGGACGAATTCCAGCTGCCATTAAATAATGTTGTAACCATAATGGTGATTCAGCGATTTTTACATTTCTAATGACTTTTGCTGCATATAATGGATTCAGCTCTGGAGCCTCAGTACTTACTTTAATGTAGTTTTCTGCACTTTCAGCAGCAGTTGCATAGTTAATTTCTGGCAGTTTCACTTCTTCAGATAGAATTGCTGCCACTTCATAAGCAACACCAAGCATGGATAATGCATCAGAACGGTTCGGTGTTAAACCAAGTTCTAGCACGATATCTCTTAACCCTACTAGTTCTAATGCGTCACTACCTGGAACTGCATCTTCAGGTAACACATAAATACCATCAGCATACGCTTTAGGTACAGTTCGACCTTCAACACCTAATTCTTGAAGTGAACAGATCATTCCGTTGGATTCCACACCACGCATTTTTGCTTTTTTAATTTTAACGCCGCCTGGTAAACGTGCCCCTGGTAATGCTACGATTACTTTTTGACCTGCCGCAACGTTTGGTGCACCACAAATAATTTGACGTACGTCACCTTCGCCTACTTCAACTTGGCAAACGTTTAATTTATCAGCATCTGGATGTTTTTCTTTTGAAATAACATATCCTACAACGACATTTGTCATCCCTTTTGAACGATCAATCACTGCATCTACTTCGATACCAGAACGTGTAATTTTTTCTGCTAATTCTTCTGGTGATAAACTATCTATATTTACATATTGTTTTAGCCAATTTAATGAAACTAACATTTTATTTGTACCCCCTTACCCTTCTGTTCTCTGGAATTGAGATATGAAACGACTGTCATTTGTATAGAAATGACGAATATCTTCAACACCGTATTTCAACATTGCAATACGTTCTGCACCGATACCAAATGCAAATCCTGAATATTTCTTCGGATCATAGCCGCCCATTTCAAGGACATTTGGATGCACCATACCTGCACCTAAAATTTCAATCCAGCCCGTATGTTTACATACATTACATCCTGATCCACCACATTTAAAACATGAAATGTCCATTTCTACTGATGGCTCTGTGAATGGGAAGAAACTTGGACGTAAACGAATTTCACGGTCAGCACCAAACATTTTTTTAGCCATTGTATCAAGTGTTCCTTTTAGATCACTCATGCGGATATTTTCACCAACTACTAATCCTTCTACTTGCATGAATTGGTGAGAGTGTGTTGCATCGTCATTGTCACGACGGAATACCTTTCCAGGACAAATAATACGGAATGGTTCACCTTTTTTCTCAAGCATTGTACGAGCTTGAACTGGTGAAGTATGCGTACGCAGTAATGTTTCTTCTGTAATGTAGAACGTATCCTGCATATCTCGTGCTGGGTGTCCTTTTGGTAGGTTTAGTGCTTCAAAGTTAAAGTAATCTTTTTCAACTTCAGGACCTTCTGCGACTTCGTAACCCATAGAGATGAATAAATCTTCAAGTTCTTCGATTACACGAGTTAATGGATGACGGTTACCTGCGCGTACAGGTCGCCCTGGTAATGTTACGTCAATCGATTCTTTTTCTAATTGCTCTAAAACTGCTTGTTCTTCTAATTGGGCAACCTTTGCTTCTAATTGCTCTGTCACATGTTCACGTACGGCGTTTACAAGAGCCCCCATTTTCGGACGTTCTTCAGGAGATAATTTCCCCATCCCTTTTAATAAATCTGTAATTGGACCTTTTTTACCTAAGTAAGCAACGCGCACTTCGTTTAGTTCTTTTAAGTTTGAAGCTGCTTCTATTTTTGTTAAAGCTTCTTGCTCTAACTGCTTTAATTGTTGTTCCATGTTTCATTTAACCTCCTTAATTTTTGAAACTGTGATTTCCATTGAAGTTTTCGTTGTGGATCGTAGTTAGATTTGCGGAATCGATCCGTTTTGTTTCGTAATCGCTCTACTTTGTGACGATATTGCCCTACTCTGGGGAAATCGCTCTATTTTGTGTCGCAATCGCCCTTCTCTGTGACGAATTCGCCCCATTTCGAGTCAATATCACCTTAAACTAAAACAAAATAAAAAACCCCGCCCCAAAAAAGGGACGAGGATTATTCGCGGTACCACCCTAGTTATTGCATATTGCAATCACTTCATTAACTTAACGACAATGTAGCCGGCATTCCTTTCTAGCAATAGCTGCTGGTCCCGGAAGCTGCTTGCGAGGTGAACTTCAATATTCCACGATACTATGTAAGCTTTCAGTCATTGGCCTACACTCCCTAAAGCAGTTAGAATATTTACTCTTCTCGCTCAAACGCATTTCTAATTCATATAAAAATGTAAACAATCTGAATTTATTTTACGATATATTATTCCCCGTTTCAAGCAAATGATACCTATCCTTTATTTCTTTACCAATTTTATCTTGCAACAAAGTTCACAAATTATTAGCTATTTAACAACCCTTTTAAAAAAATATTGAAAAATCTAAATATTATGTAATATTTTATATTATAATGATGTTAATAATTGTAACATGAGGAAGGTGTAGTCTATTGTTTAAGATGAAAAGAAAAGCACAAGAAAGCGAAAGTAACATTCAAACAGCTTTATCAACAAATATAAATCAACAAATTCAAGTAGCTGTTGATCAATTAAATAGTGTTGTAGAACAAATGAATTTGACTTCCATCGCACTTAACGAATCATCCGCTTCAAGCAAAGAAAATACAAATAGATTACTTATGCATAGTGAAAAAACTGCCAGTAATTCATTTCAAGCTGCAGAGAAAATGAAAAATATAGAATCTTCTGCTTTACACATTTCTGCTTTTTCACAAGAAATTTTATCTAATAGTCAGACCTCAATAGAAGAACTACAATACTCATTTGAATCTTTTCAATTTCTTCAGAAAAGGTTTGTTGAATTAAGTGAAAGTCATTATACACTTCTTGAACAAATGAACCAATTAGTAAATCATTCAAAACGGATTCATACTATAGTTCATTCAATTGGGGCTATTTCTCAAAAAACAAAAATTTTGGCGCTTAATGCCTCTATCGAAGCAGCAAGAGCAGGAGAACATGGGAAAGGTTTTTCAGTTGTCGCTAATGAAGTTGGTAATTTAGCCAATCAAACATCACTAGCGGTAGAAGAAACGAGGGAGACTATTAATATCATCCAAAGCGAAATAAAAACTTCAACAGAGATGGTACAAACAGAAACAACACAAGTTGAAGCGGGTTCCATTGAAATGAATAAAATTATGTCGTCGTTAGAATCTTTTAAAGAAAGGTTAAACCATATAACAAAGATGGTACAAGTCTCTAGCGAATCAGTCGATGAACAAAGTAGTAATGTTCAAGAAATTTCGAACTTACTTCAGGAAATTTCACAATTGGCAACAGATAATAAGGAGTATGTAGAACGAGTTAACTTTGATTTGAATAAGCAGCATATAAATGTTGAGGAAATGCGTATTATCGGTACTTCTTTAACAACTACTTCAAAAGAGCTGCAAAGCCTCGTTAAGCAAAATGATGAACACGTACTAATTGATCAACTTTCCATTTATAATATAAAAACAAATTTATCGAAACATTTGAACTCGAATCAACTAATTTCTATGGAACAAACATCGCATGAGAAGATATTAAATTTTATTTTGTCTGAGAATGAACAGTTAGAAGCAATCTGGACGAATCGCTTAGATGGTACATTTGTTTATTCAAACCCACCAGCAGGACTTATTAATGCTAAAATGCGTCCTTGGTTTCTTCAAGCATCCCAAGGAAGCGAATATATATCCGAGCCTTATATTTCTGCCGTAACGAAAAAGCTTTGTATAACATTATCATTTCCAATTTACGAAGGAAATTTGATAATCTGTGTATTAGGGACAGATATATCCATTAACTAATTCAATTATAATCGATCGATTCCACACAAAAGGTCCCGCTTCAATTAATTATCAAAGCGGGTCTTTTTGAATTTCTATCTCCCCCTCGTAGACTCCGCAAGTTTCGTTAAATAGTATTGTTCTTCTCTAGCCATATGGTCAGCCATTGAAGCAGTAAATGTACCTAACACTTCCGCACTTAATTCCATTTCCTCTAATTCATTTAAAAAGGCTTTAAATAAGCTCATCTCAACTTCTACATCATGATTAAATTTTTTTAAAGCAGGGAATTTCTTTATATTCGTTCGTAAATAGCCTGTTAATTCGACAGCTTTTAAATAAAATTGATCAAAATGCTTCGTAAATGCACCACTCTTCTCTTTTAGTCTTTTTTCAACACCATCTAAACGGTCATTGATTGCTCCAGCATGACCCGAAGCATCAATCAACCAAATCAAATGATGATGCAATTCGTGAAAAATAGGAGGTGCTTTCCCTTGTTTAAGGTAACTTAGTACATGGAGGTACTCTTCCAATTCGTTGACCATATGATTTATAAAAGTTGGAGAAAGATGTATTTTCATTTGGCCTATTAAGTGACGTTCTATCAGAGATAATTTAAATGCTCTTAATTGTTTAGCAGCATCTTCCGACCTTGTTGTAAAATAAATGATATTTGATCCGTTTAGTGCGTTAACTTGAGATAGTAATCTATCAAATTGTTGTATAAACGATGCTGCTTTTGCAATATCGCTTTTTTCTGAGGGGTAAAGTGAGTCATGAATAAAGCGTGAGTGGTCTCCAAGTATTTGGAGCCAAAATTGATGTTCAAATCTGGCGCTATTTAAATATTCATCCAATTCGTCTCATCTCCCTTATTCTCATTTCAATTTCATCTTATTCGACAAATTGCTACATTATTATCTTTCACTGAATTCAATAAGTTTAGTGGCTGGCTAAAACTTATGAATTCCAAAAAAATAAGACCAAACCTTTTAGGATTGGTCCACTTAAGTAAGTCGTATTACTTTTTTACAAACTGATACAATAGAATGCCCGTTGCAACAGCTACATTTAATGATTCTGCTTGTCCAATAATGGGGATAATGACGTTTTGATTTGTTTTATCTAAAAGAGTAGGATGTATTCCGCTACCTTCATTGCCCACAATGATTGCAAATTCCTCTGAACTATTTACTTCTGTATACGGGATGGCGTTTTCTAATGCAGTGCCATATACCGGAATATCCTTATCTTGTAGTTTTTCTACCCACTCTAGCAAATCACCCTTAACGATAGGAATATGGAAATGTGAGCCCTGTGCTGAACGTAGCGTTTTAGGGTTGAATGCATCCACACTTCCCTTACCTAAAATTACAGCATCTATCCCAGCTGCATCTGCAGTTCTAATCATTGTTCCAATATTTCCAGGATCTTGAACAGCATCTACGAGTAACAATTTTCTCCAGCTTTTCATACGATCCTCTGATATTTTTATTTGTTTGCAATGTGCAAATACTCCTTGTGACGTTTCGGTTTCAGCGATTTCTTTTGCAACTGAATCAGTTATTTCAACGATCATCACGTTATCTATATCCCATAAAAGAGGTAAATTGACTCCTTCACGTATGATAATTTGGACAATTTGGTCTTTATTTTTTAATGCTTCTTCAACTAAGTGGAAACCTTCAACAATGAATTCTCCCGTTTTTTCACGTTCTTTACGCAATGTCGTAAGTTTTTTCCAATGCTTTACTAATGCATTTTGTGTGGATTCAATTCGTTTCATATTATGCTCCGCCTTTTACTACGTTTCTTTTGCTATATTTTACACGATACTTGATGGTATGTAAAAAAAGACTAACATACTTTCAAAACTAGTGTAGAATAATTTTTCTGTTGAAGCATAAATACAATTATAATAAAAAAGAGCCCTTTTACATTTATGTAATAAGGCTCTTCAAGGTTTAGGGATCTCTCAAGGGATAACAATTAGTACGTTATCCTACCTGCAAAAATTCGATCAAGCTCATCACTAGTATAGTAACTAGAACTAAGTTCCCATTTCCCATCTTTTTCGAACATTTCAATCTCTAGCGCACGCTCACCATCTTTAGGTTCAATAGAATTAATAATCGATCCTAATTTAGTTAATGCATATTTGTCACGTTTTTCCGCATCATAATCTCCTGTATTATCAAAGTACTCCTGTCTGTAATCACTCACACTTTCATGTAAGTTATTTAATGGAAGTGCAGTATACTCAAGTTGGACAACTGCTTTACCATTTGCGTTAGCCAACGTTTTAGCACTAATTTCACCTTTTTTAGCCAATTCTTTTTGATAATTAGCGTATTGTTCCTTAAGCTCTGTGCTCGGTATTGTAATTGCATAGAAAGCACTATTTATTTGATCCTCAAATGTTTTTATGGCATCTTCGTGTCGTTCACGTTCATCTGCTGATACTAATTCATTGTAATCTTTATTTTCTTTTCCCATATAAATTGTTTCTATATACGCTACTAAAGCTTTTGCTGGATTATCTAATTTTTCATAGCTTTCTGCGTACTCAGTTGTATCTATTGGTACAATAACTTCTTTCTCTGGTTTATCAGACGTTATGACAAACGGTGTCACACTAATTTCGTATTTTTTTTCTTTCTCAGCAGCAAATATAAATGTGATATCCTTCGATTTGCCTGCACCGATTTCATCATTCCCACCAGCATTAAATCCTAATTCTGTGGCATAAGGAGTTTCAACAGGTAGTTGTTTGTCACCATCATAAACCTTAATATCTGAATATGATGCAACATTGACAGGTATATCAGACACGTTTTTCACGTTAAGCGTTACTGCTAGTGTATTTTTTTCTTCTCCTCCAGTAGCTTCGCCGTAATCACCTAGCAGAACAAACGATGCGCTATCTAGTGTTACCTCTATCTTAGAAACTGCACTACCACTTGAACATCCTGCCAATGTAATGAGTAATGCAAAAAATAGTATAGTAGCTCCAAACTTTTTCTTCAATCTAATAAATCCCCTTTCTCTAATTACAAAATAAACCTTTTTAGTAAAGCATTTCAATTTTCCATGTCTATCTTAATAAAAAGCAGATTTAAGGGGCAATACATCAATAGGTTCAACGTCTTCACTATTAAAATAAAAGTTTAGTAGTAGAATAACTAGATTTAAACAGTTATTTTTATCTATTTATTACTCTTAAAAAATAATAGAATTTTACTGATAATCTAACTTTCCATATAAAGTAAACACTTATATCATATAAAAAATGTATTTACCCTATTTTTAAGGGCACCATAACATTCTATATAAGTAAGTAAATATTCCTATCACAGCGAACCTTGAAAGCAAAAAGCAGTATTTAGATTTTGTTAGTTTTTAACTATTAAATAAAAAAACTCCCCATTAAGGGAGCTTTTTTACAGAAACTTATTATTTATTTGTTATCCATGTACACTCCAACCGCAAGTACTACAAATGAAATTAACATTACGTACATACCTGTTGAAGCTAAGTTAATGCTTTCACCAAAGACGTCTGCAGTTTTAGACATGATGTAAGCAATCATTCCAATAATTCCTATAAGTGATAAAACAAAACCACCTATTTTGTTAATCTGCTTACCTTTGAATGCACACATTGCAGGATAAATAAATAATACTAAGAAAATCCAACCTTGCTGTTGGAATCCATTTACACTAAAAAATCCAGCATCAACCCATGTAAAAAATAATGATATAATTGCGATTAGTAAAGATACTAGAACTACTTTTTTAGATAGTGCCCAATTTGTCATGTTTTTCACCTCATGAAGGTATATCGACCAATAGTACTATATATTTAGCAATATATTTATAAAAAATGTTTTCTTTGAACTAATCCCTTTATGGATGTTTCCTACTAAAAAACTATACTATTGTTAAACTGTCCATATTACATCATTTCATACATATGGCTTGAACATTTTTAGAAAAACTAGAGTATTAATGGATATCATTCTTTTTGAAATTTCCTCCCCGTACTTCAGCTACATCATATACAGTCACAAAAGATTTAGGGTCAATTTCGCGAATAATTTCTTTTATTTTACTTTCTTCTAAACGGTTAATAACACATGTGATTTCTTTAAATTCTTCATTTGAATAAGCACCGCGAACGATATTATAAGTTGCACTGCGTCCTAATCGATCACGAATCGTTTCAACCATCTGTTCAGGTTCGCTAGTAATTATTTTAAATGTTTTCGAACCACTCAAACCTTCTTCTACGATATGGATTACTTTTGATGCAATGAAATATGCAATACCAGAAAGAATTGCCCCTTGTAGTCCAAATACTGTAGAAACCACAATGAACACAAATAAGTTTAAAAATAAAATTAAATCACTCGTACCAAAGGGTAATTTCTTCGATAGTAGTACTGCTAACATATCGATACCGTCTAATGCACCACCATTACGAAGTGCTAGACCCATACCAAAACCAATAATAATCCCTCCTACCACTGTTACTAACAGCGTATCACCTTCAATAATTACTGGAATATGATGCATTAGAACAGTACCTATTGCCAATGACACTATACCTAATACAGAAAACATAGCAAATGTTTTACCAATCTGTTTATATCCTAAAAAGACAAATGGTATATTCAGTACAGCTATTAGAACTCCTAACGGGAGACCAAATAATTGTGAGCCAACAATACTTAGCCCTGTTACACCACCGTCTGAAACATTATTCGGAATCAGTACGGACTCTAATCCGTATGCAGCAATCATTCCACCAATTATGACCATCAATGCCCGGACTATTAAGAATGTTTTACTGCCTGCTTTGTGTTTAGAACTTGCGACCATGAAAAATACCTCGATTCAAATTTTTTCTTGCTTTTTAAAATTATATAGAAGGCGTACAATCATGGCAAAGATATGACATAATAAAACAAAATTTGTCATATTCACCTCTAATTAATATTAAAAAACATAAATAATTACAAAATACTTAAAATTTATGTATAGTTTTTCTTTTTAGTAACAGACTACTTTTCGAGGAGGCGAAAGGTATGGATTTTCAAATAAGACAAGCAATCACACAAAATGTTAAAGGCGATACTGCAACTGAATTTCGTAACACAGTAGAAGATGCCATCTCCCGTGGTGATGAACATTTACTACCTGGGCTTGGTGTGTTTCTTGAAAAATGGTGGCAAAATGCAAGTGCTACTGAACAAGAAGCATTTACAGAAAAACTATCACAATCGTTTCAAAATTAATACGAATGCTGGCTCTTAAGTTTGCCCAAGACTACAAAGAGTCAGCTTTTTCATTTTAATAATCACAAAATAAAAGGACAATCCAGCGTCTCCCAGATTGTCCTTTCCTATGTAGCGATGTGTCATTCCTTCTAGAAATCAACACCGCATTTATAATACTTCTTTCATTAACTGTAGCGAGCCCCCCACAGGTTAATTGAAAGCATTTATGATTCTTGCAAAAATATAACAACCCGCATATTTTTACAAGTTGGTACAATAGTTTTGTATTATGCAAGAACGGATGCAAGAACTGCTTTTTGTGCATGCAATCTATTCTCTGCTTGCTCGTAGATATATGAATTGGGTCCATCAATTACGGATGTTGTTACCTCTTCTTCACGATGTGCTGGTAAACAGTGTAAAAACATATAATCAGGTTTTGCATGTTTGACTAACTCGTCGTTTATTTGATAGTCTTTAAAGTCTTGTAAACGTTTGGCAGATTCTTCCTCTTGACCCATTGAAGTCCAAACATCTGCATAAACCGCATCTGCATCTTTTACCGCTTCAACTGGATCATTTGTTACGGTGATTGTGCTACCGTTTGCCTTAGCAATTTCTTGTGCTTTTGCAATAACTTCTGTATCACATTCATATCCTGGTGGTGTTGCAACTGCTATATCCATTCCTACGTGTGCGGAGGCTACGACTAAAGAATGTGCAACGTTATTGCCATCTCCTACGTAAGCAATCTTTAACCCTTTTAAGTTTCCTTTATTTTCAGAGATTGTTTCAAGATCCGCTAGTGCCTGGCAAGGATGATATAAATCAGTTAATCCGTTTATAACCGGGATTGATGCATTTTCTGCTAGTTCTTTAACCATAACGTGGGAGTTTGCACGAATCATGATGGCATCTAGATAACCCGACAACACTTTTCCTGTGTCAGAAATCGGTTCTCCACGTCCAATTTGCAAATCACGCGAATGTAAGAACATTGCTTTCCCACCTAATTGATTCATTCCTA
The DNA here is from genome assembly GCF_900291985.1 of Lysinibacillus timonensis. Taxonomy (NCBI): domain Bacteria; kingdom Bacillati; phylum Bacillota; class Bacilli; order Caryophanales; family Bacillaceae; genus Lysinibacillus; species Lysinibacillus timonensis. The sequence goes on from NZ_LT985980.1 coordinate 1,029,060, forward strand.
CTTCAAATGAAATACGAGTACGTGTTGAATGTTTCTCGAAAATCATTCCTAGCATTTTACCCTCTAGTAATTTAGGGCATTTTCCTGCTTTCGTAATCGTTTTTAATTGAGTAGCCAGTTTCACTAGATCTTGAACTTCTTCACTTGTATAATCAAGCAACGTCAATAAGTCTTTTCCTTTTAAACTAGTGACTAACTTCAGTTGCACCTCTTCTAACAATTTCATATAGCGTCCCGCTCCTTATTGGTGATGATGTATTTCATTATACATATGTATATTTATTAAATCAAGTGTATTTTTATGATATTATACAATTCGTGGAATTAAGCAAAGTATTCATATGTTAATCAAATTGTATTTGATCCGCACATAATATAACGGAATATTAATTAGTACTTTCTTATAAATATGAGTTCATTAGCATAAAAGAACCCAATCGAACTGTTAAATTATTCATAAAAACCAATGATATATTCACTATATTATTAAATGCAATAGAATGAAATTAGTTACAAAATTGAAGATAAAACATATAAAGAAGAATATCCCCTAGGAGTGGATTTATCCAGGGGATTTAGGTATCAAACTATATGTTGTTCGAAGTTCTGTATAAGGGGTTTCATTGCTGTTATCACTAGTTACTTACTATTTTTTTTGTTGTTGACTTTAAACGATGGTAAATGCTCTGATACTTATTCAAATTTGTTTAGTTTAATACTCTGAACTCCTTGCATATAGCTGTTTTCGATCCAATTTTCCAAGTTGAGTGTATGGCAATTGGGTCACTAACTCAATCTCCTTCGGTAGTTGGAATTTGGGAACTCTCAATCGTAACCATTCAAGTACTTCTTTTTCTGAAATGGTTGTATCTTTTAAGGGCAACACAAAGGCCTTTAGCCTTTGACCAAATTCATCATCATCAATACCGATTACCGCTACATCGAGGATAAGTGGGTGGTTTACCAATATATTTTCAACTTCAATTGGATAAGTATTGATCCCACCAGAAATGATCATCTCGTCCGTCCTACCGCATAAAAAATAATAACCGTTGGCGTCACGATAGCCTAAATCACCGGTTTCTATCCATTGATTCTTTTTATTGCGCATAGACCAGTCATTTTGAATACAAAGCTGTCCTACCTTTCCAACTTCCACTTCATTCATATCACGATCTAATACCTTTACATCCATACCACATATCTTCTTGCCAATTGTAGTATGCGAATAAGCCAAGTCCTCCGGTGTCGCAATAAAATTCAGCCCAACTTCTGATGTACCATACAAATTATACAAAACAGGACCTAATGAATGAAATGTCTCCTTTACAAGCTTTGAACTTAATTTTGCTCCACCTGATACAATACAATTTAGTGATGTTAATTGATTTTTATTATGTTCTAACATTCTCTGAAGCATTGTTGGAACAAGCGTCACCATTTCGACTTGGTGCTCACATATTACGTTACATGCTTCTTTCGCTATAAATGTACGCCGAATGATGACCTTTTTCCCCAATGGGATAAATAATAGTAAAATGGCAATACCATAACCATGATAAATTGGTGTAGCAATATAGCCTGTACCGTAGTTCAACATTTTTAATCTTGTAATAAATGAAAGAAAAGGATTTAAATAATGAAATAACGTTGGCTTATGTACCGCTTTTTTAGGCACACCTGTTGTCCCACTTGTAAATAACGTTAATTTACTGCTTGATGTTCTAGGGATACGGTCATTTTCATCGATATTTGGTGATTGAAGAAAGTTGTTAATAGCTGGTAATGTATGATGATAAGTAAGTAGTTTTATACCCTGGAATTTCGTTTCTTCTATTAAAGCCATGTATTCCTCGTCGTATATAATCATATCTAATTGCTGACTTTCAATGATTGCTACAAATTGTGACTTACTAATCTGCGTGTTGAGAAAAAGTAATTCTGCCCCTAATCTTGAAGAAGCAAAAATTGATTTGACTAGAGATGAATGGTTTTTACATATAAAAGCAACCTTCATATCACTTTGAAGTTGTACATTTTGATGCAATGCTACTGCTAGTTTACTTGAATCATCAAGCAATCTTTTATAACTAACTGTTTCATCATCATCGACTAGTGCTACTTTATCTCCATATTTTTTGGCTGCGAATGATAACAATGCCATTAAATTAAGGCCGTGCTTATAAATAGATTGGATCAGTTGTAAAACAGTGATAGGCGAAAGTAGCTTGATTTTATATAACACATACATCAGCTTTATAACTCTCATGATGAACTCTTCTTTCTACCTAAATTCGTTACGTCCCCAAAATTCCTTATAAATAACGATAGAATTTGGCCAAATAGTAGCCACCATGGTTGAACCTTTTTCTTTTTATTATACATTGATTTACAAATCACTCTGGCTGCACTACTTGCTGATAAAGCAGGCATACTTCGGTATGATGGTGTCGGTTCTATCATTGGTGTTGTTACTAACGGTAAATAGATACTTGTAGTAGTAACCCCATTACGTTTCAGTTCTGGGGCAACTGATCTAAGCCATACATCAAATGAAGATTTCGATGCTTGGTATGCAGCAAAATAAGGTACAGGTGCTAATAATGCATTGATTGTTGAAACATTGATGATGTGTCCTTCATTTTTTTGAAGAAGGGGAATAGTTGATAAAAGAATCTGTACTGGTGCGAAATAATTAATAGCCATCGTTCTAGTAAAATCATGAAAGCGATCTAAAGAATCGTAGATTGATCGATTAATTGATATGCCCGCATTGCTAACGACGATATCTAAACCATGCGGAAAGCTATGAAGGAAAGCCAGTAAATCTTCCATCTCATTTTGATTTCTAAGATCTGCCTTAAAGATACTTACTTTCGCACATTTCTGTTCGATTTCATTCTTTAACTCTTTTAGTATGTCCTCTCTTCGTGCAACTAATATCAACTGACAGTTTGTATCAGCTAGTTCAGACGCTACTTGCGCACCAATTCCTGAGCTCGCACCTGTAATTAGTATAGTCTTACCTTCAAGGTTTTGCTTAAGCTTCTTTTTATTCAAGTAAGTCGATCTAAATAAACAGAACTCTATTAGTTGATTACTTTCCATAATACACCTATATACTTTCCTATTTTTTAATTTATCTATTTAAATCGCGCCCGCATTTTAAGGTATTTACTTCTCAACACGGTTATTAGTGCAACTATTATAGCAACAACAACAAGCTGAATTATTAAATTAATAGGAGAAATCACGTACCCGATTGCTACTTCATTTTGAAGCGCATAGGCATTCTCATATCGATGGGATAGTTCTATTTCAAAAAAAAGTGTCTCCACGTATGCCCAACCTATAGTTACAATAAGATAAATTAAATGTATAGCTATAGAACATAATAACGACAGTATGACAACTTTCACTATATCCCCTCCCATTCTATTTTTATATTACCATTAAATTAATGATAGGAAATTTCAATTTTCGTGCATTGGGAATTTTGAACTATCGCTACTCTAAATATAATAATATCTAGATCAAATGTAAAAATGCGTAAATCCTTCTACAGGATTTACGCATTTTCATTAAGGCATGATTTATCGATATTTCTTTTTATTTTTTTCCTTTATGATTTTCCGAGCGTTTTTAATGCCACCCATTTCATTAAACATATCATTAAGTTTTTCTTTTTCAATCAATCTTGAATTTAAGCCATCATACTTCATTTCTTTCTTCAGTTTCAGATAGCTTTCCAATCGTTCAGGTGAAAGTATCCCTTCCTGTATAGCTAGTTGAACCGCGCATTTTGGCTCTTTTTCATGAGTACAGTCGTTAAAACGACATTGTGATGATAGTTCTTCAATATCAGAAAAGGATTTGGATAAATCTGCATGAATAATCCCCAGCTCTCTCATTCCCGGTGTATCAATGACAACGCCTAAATCTGGAATCAAGAATAGTTCGCGTCTAGTCGTGGTGTGTCTTCCTTTATCATCATCTCGAATTCCGCTCGTGGCCATTATGCTTTTTCCTATAAGAAGATTAATTAACGTCGATTTCCCAACCCCAGAAGAACCGATAAAAGCAACCGTTTTTCCATTTGCCAAGTATTTTTTCAATGCCTCAATACTCTCATCTGAAGAACTTGTTGTAACCAGCACATCGATACCGAATGCAATAGATGCAACCTCATTAAGCATTGCCTCTATATCCAAACATAAATCTGATTTCGTAAGGACGATAACCGGGACTCCACCACTATCCCAAGCAATCGATATATAGCGTTCTAATCGTCGAAGGTTAAAATCATTATTTAACGACATACAAATAAATAACGTATCTATATTCGTTGCGACGATTTGTGTATCTGTTTTTCTTCCTGCTACTTTTCGTGCAAAAACACTTTTGCGTGTAAGGACATGATGAATGATACCATCACCTTCAGCATTATCAATTCGATCTACCATTACAAAATCACCGACAGCTGGATATTCAACCATATCGCTAACATCGTGACGAAACTTTCCAGAAATCTGTGCTGTCATTTCGCCTTTTTCTGTAATGACTTTATATATGTTTTTATATTGTGATGAAATTCGGCCTACAAAAAAATTCTTATATTGAAGAGACTCCTGAATAAATCTTTCAGTCAGTCCTAAATGTTTCATATTTATTTTTTCCAATTGTATTTCCTCCTAAGGTATTGTAACTATCCTATGGGAGGCTATTTGCATATTATTTTGCACATACCTCCCTTGTCGCTACAATCTCCTTGTGTAATTTGTTATTCATAGATACCGTCTCCTTTCGAACATCAATTTGTTTTAAATATATCATATTTATGATTTAGATTTAATGTCTTTTGGATCAAAATAAAAAAAGCTAAATACTGCATATGATTTGGCGTAGTTAATGACTACTCTTATGTAATATAATGAAATATTAACCAGTTTTTTAGAAGAAAATCGTTTAAAAGATCTCTACAAAAAAGCCCCTAGCCAAAAATTAAAGAAATGCCAAAAGGCCCTACCAATGTAGAGCCTGCTTCTGAACTATGGATTCAAATTACTAATCCAATCTTATTCAAAAATCACTTTATTAACAGTTTCACGATCTAGTCGTTTTACAACTTCTACAATTAATTTAACTGTATTCTCATAATCGTCACGATGTAGAATACCGGCATGAGAGTGAATATACCGCGTTGCTATGCCAATTGATAATGTCGGCACTCCGCTACCTGTTAAATGCATGGAGCCTGCATCTGTTCCACCTCCAGCCATCGCCTCAAATTGATATGGAATATTGTTTTCCTCTGCTACGTCGATTACTAATTCACGTAGACCTTTATGAGAAACCATAGATGCATCATAAATTACAATTTGTGGTCCTCCACCAATTTTGGATGAAGACTCTTTGGCAGTCATGCCTGGTGTATCACCAGCAACACCAACGTCTACTGCAAACCCTATATCCGGCTTTATTTTAAATGTAGACGTTTTAGCACCACGCAAGCCAACTTCTTCTTGTACGTTCCCTACTCCATAGACTACATTTGGATGCTTTTCTTTTTTCAAAGCTTTTAAAACATCAATTGCAATCGCACATCCAATACGATTATCCCAAGCTTTTGCAAGTAACATTTTTTCGTTTTTCATCACATTGAATTCGAAGTAAGGAGTAATCATATCACCTGGTCGAATTCCCCATTCCTCTGCTTCATCTTTAGAAGAGGCACCGATATCAATAAAGATATCTTTCATTTCCATTACTTTTTTTCGTGCTTCAGCTGGTAATACATGAGGAGGTTTGGAACCAAAAACTCCGATGATTTCGTCGCCTTTGCGAGTTGTAATCGTCACTCGTTGGGAAAGCATGACGTGACTCCACCAACCACCAACAGTCTGGAATTTAATAAAACCCTTCTCATCAATTTGCGTTACCATAAAGCCAATTTCATCCAAGTGGCCTGCAATCATAATTTTAGGACCGTTTTCATCACCAATTTTTTTAGCAATTAAACTTCCTAGTCCATCTGTTTCAATTTCGTCTGCATAAGGCCCAATATATTTTTTCATCACTTCTCGTGGTGAGCGTTCATTGCCTGCAATCCCATTTGCATCTGTTAACTCTTTAAACATCGTTAACGTTTCATCTAACTTTGCCATTTATTGTCCTCCCATTTAAAAGAAAATCCATAGATAATTAAGTATACTGCAAATCTTTTAGTTAATACCCAGAACGTTGCCGTTCATAATTTTTTTCGTTTTTCAAAATGTATGCACTAATAATATCTTCTAGCGAAAAGCCTAAATTATGTGCTATGACACCGTAAAATTGCCAAATTGCAATATAGTTGTCCTCATTTGGATTTTGAATAAATGTTAATATAGCGTTTTGCGCATTTAAAAAATAGACAGTTAAGTCAACTTCTAGCTGTATTTTAGGCCACTCATTAAGTGAATAACCTTTTTCATTTCCTAATGAAAGCAAGAAATGAATTGAATCAACGAATTCTTCTAAAATGACTTCTCGTTCAGAAGGTCCCTTTGTACTCCAAAATTTAAAACATCTTGTTTCATTTGCTAGTTCGGCTAACTCAATGGTTAGTGCCAAGCCTTTTTCTACAAACACATCCTTATGAATTTCACGGTTACTTTCTATAAATTCGTCAAGCTCTCGTTGCATCGAAAAAAGATCTTTTAATTCCATAAATTTTCCCTCATTTTCATATAAAAATGAAACTTATTACTTTCTCTAATCGTAAATGAAATGACAATGTATTTACAAGGGGGAACTTTCATGGCTCTTCTGATTCGTGCAATCGTAATTCTCGTTATCCTTTATATATTTTATAAAATCGTTCGCTATTTAACTGATCCTAAACGCAAACTAGACGAGGCATATGAAAGAGGACAATATTATTTATATGATGAAGTAAAAAACGTGAGAAAGAACTTCTTTATTTCCTATAAAGGAGCTCTATTTGAGGGTGAAAAATATTTAGGTACGACGGAGAATGCCTTTGAAGTTGTCTCTATTTTTGTGTGGGTTCATGATCCAAATACTCTTCAAGGGTTAACAAAAGAAGACTTTTTGTATCTTGAAAAGGAGATTTTATTAAACTATCCGAATGCTAAAGTGAATTGGAAAAACCCGATTGAGAAGTTAATGAACGAAACAAATGAAAAAAACGTATAAAGAAAATAAGGGTAATTTAACATGTCGAATACTAGACGTGTTAGATTATCCTTTTTCAGGTTTTCAAATAATATTTTCGTTTCATTATAATACACATTAAAATAAAAACTTCCCCTTTGGTTTTTCTTATAAAAATCATAAAATTTAATCAAAACCGTTATCCAACCTTTTTTACTACTATCTCATACTTTCAAATGCACTTTCGTCACAAATTCGATTATGAACTTTTTCCTATTTTTTCTAAACAACACTACATCCAAAATCTCATTTTTAAGTTAATCACTTTAAAAATAAACAAATATTGGAAGCCATCATCTATACTATTACTATACAATTAGATGGTTTTTAGGTTTGTTAAATCTTAGTCGGAGATTTATACCTAGCTTTCATTTGGGCGTTAATAGTTCTATTTTTTGTCACTTATCCTTGGATTGCCCACCACTGGTAAGTATCATATGAAAAATAAGTAGGTGAAAATGATGGACAAACTAAATTGGTTACAACAAATGGCAGGGCAAAGTCCCAATGATCCGCAAGTTCACTATTGGCTTGGAAAAGAACTTGCTGAAAATGGTCAATATATTGAGGCTATTCAATCACTATCAACTGCTATTTCTAATTGTACTGTCAATGAATTAAAAATGGAAATGATTAATGAACTGTCAAAAATAAGTGCTAATATGAAGCAAGAAGAAAGGGTCGAACCTGAAATCACTCTGCCAAGTATGACTGAAGAAGATGAAAACTTTAATATTCCTCCCTCTCCTGAAACTGACAGTCATTCTAAATTACAAGAATTTCAACCCATGTTAAAAGTAATTGATGGCAATGGCAAAAAAATGAACGTTAAAAAAACTAATGATGAAGTCACATTTTCTGATGTAGCAGGTCTTGACGATTTAAAAAAGACGATACACCTTCGAATTATTAGTCCCTTTTTTAACAAAGGTTTGTTTGCTAAATTTAAAAAGAAAGTTGGTGGTGGCATTTTGTTTTATGGACCACCAGGATGCGGGAAAACATTTATGGCAAGAGCAACTGCCGGTGAGTGTAACGCACATTTCTATCCAGTGAAAATTACTGATATATTAGACCCGTATATTGGTGTTAGTGAGAGAAATTTGAAGGATATTTTTGACAAAGCTCGATTTCAAAAACCGAGTATCCTCTTTTTTGATGAGGTTGATACTATTGGATTTAGCCGTTCTAAGTCCTCTTCTAACACACGAGGGTTAATCGATACATTTTTGACGGAAATGGAAGGTATTGATTCGAGTACTGATGAAATCCTTGTTATGGCTGCTACTAATACACCTTGGGATGTAGATAACGCTTTAAAGCGCCCAGGTCGATTTGATCGATTAATTTTTGTTGCACCACCAGACCAACAAGCAAGGGAACAAATTTTCAAATTGAAGTTAGAAGGAAGATTCGTAGAAGATATTGATACGGCAAAACTTGCTTCCCAAACAGAATTTTTTTCTGGGGCAGATATTGAAAATGTGGTGGAGCTTGCATCCGAAAGTTTAATAGAAGAAATTTTAACGACAGGTATTGAGAGACCTTTAAACACAAATGATTTACTTCAAGCTCTAAAAAAACATCAACCTTCCACATTGGAGTGGCTTCGTACTGCAAAAAACTATGTGAAATATTCAAACCATGGTGGTCACTATAATGATGTTGAACAGTACCTTCGTAAACATAGTCGTCGAATCTAATAATATAATTTTAGGAGACTGATAGAATGGTGATTAATAATGAGGTAGAAGTTTCTGAATGGCGAGAGAAAATTATCAACCAGATTCTTGCATATTATGAAACGGGTAAGTATGAAGAGGTTATAGACTGTTCGTTAGATTTACTTAAAGATGATTTCGAAGATTGGGACGGCCTCTTTTACATATCCCGTTCGTACCTTGCTCTTGAACGCTATGATGAAGCAAATCAAAGTATCCGACAGTTTCTTACAGCCTATCCCGATGTGCCTGAAGGATTTATGTTAATGGGTGAACTTTGTAGTGAAACAGGACAGTATAATGAAGCTATCTCGAATTTTGAGCAGTGCATTTCTATGGATCCGGAAGATGGTTATTACTATTACTATTTAGCCAAAACTATTATATGGGAAGTGGAAAGTAGTAGGTCCCGACGGAGATTTTCTTACCTCAAATCAAGTCAATCTGATTCCCCTCGTATAATGAAGGCAATCGATAATGTAACTATTGCAATTCAATATATTCCAGACGATCCTGATTTTTATTTATGTCTTGCACACTGTTACGATATGCTACGCAAACCTGAGGAAGCGTATGAATTCATTAGTAAAACCATTAATTTAGATCCCACATCAACAAATGCGCATTTACTTCTAGCTTCCTATCATTTAAATAATGGAGATCTTAATACTGCCTCATCACATTGCAAGCAAGCTTTAATGCAAGAACCAAATAATAATTATGCAATCGAACTCCAAGATGAAATTAACTCCTTTGAAACGGATGTTAAACAATATTATCTCCACCGAGTTCAATATTGGTTACGCATATGTAAGGCCTATCCAACACATGCCGCGAATTGGTTACAAGTAATCCGTATTAAGCTAGAATATGGTAAGCACAAACCAATAAAAGAGCTAAAAAAATACCTTAAGTTAAGCCCGGATGATTGGGATATGCAAATTACATACGGGAAGGTGTTATATGATGATAAACGGTATTTGTCAGCAACTCAACATTTCCAAATGCTTAATCAGGCGAATCCAGTTAATCCGTTTGTCAGAGAATGGATTAACACACTATCCCGAGTCCCTTGGTTAAAAAAATACGTCCACCAATACCTTTCTATTATGAAGCGTAATGTTTACTTAGTTCTGATATATGCTTTTTATGCCATCGTTTACATTGGGCTAATAATAAATGACTTATTAAAACCAATTAGAAAGAGGAAGATATCGTGACTCAATCTGTTTTAACTTTCTCAGAGGAGTTAATTGCTATTTGCTCGAATCATCTAGCAGAAAAGTGTTATGCGGGGTCAATCCCAGACAAAGTCCTTAATAAGATTCAAAAGAAATTCGACATCGCACCAGACGAGCACCTTCTTGCATTCTATGACTACACGACTTTTGGATATGGAAGAGAAGGGGTTGCAATTGGGAAAAACGGCTTGTATTGGAGAGAATCTGGGTCAACTACTTTTATCTCTTGGTCTGAACTCATGGAAATACACGATATCAATGCAAACAAAATGTCGATTACATTTAACGATGAGTACAGCTTTTTAATCGTCTCATTCCCAATATCTCGTGAAAGTTTAGTACAGCTTATGACAAATTTAAGAGACTGTGCGCGAAAATGGCTCAACTCCAGCGTTTCAAACGACAAATTTGCAACGCTGGAAACCAAAACTGAACAAACATTCACTGAAGATTTAATTGATATAAACTCTGGTCATCAGGACGTGAAAGGCTATGTAGGTACAGACACCATCCATCATTATGATGGACTCACGCTAGAAGAAGCAATAGAGAAAGTATGCGGACGTTATAAGCGGAAAAAGGTCTATATAAAGACAATACCTGAAGGCATCCTTAAACATCTATACAACCGATTTAAAATGCCAAACAATGCCAATATCATTGCTTATCTAGATTCCACTATTTTCGGGAATGGTCGAGAAGGCGCTGTCCTAACAACTGAGGGGATATATTGGAAAGCCTTTACAAATGACTATATTTCTTGGCTCTCACTGAACTCTCCCGAATCCATCACAGCCAGTGATTTGTATTTGTACCCACTTCCAGGGAAAGAACTGGCTCTACCCGGTAGTCCACTTACCCCTTCGGAATGGATTGAGTTGCTAAAAAGCATTTATCAGCTACCGCAACTTGCAGCGTACCGAGAGGAAGCTGCAGAGAAAATGAACGTAGAATTAGGTGATGATCCCTTCATTACACTTAGAAAAACGATTAGTAGCCTTTTGCAGTCTTATAATAGTGACCGGATATATAAAGAACCACTTCCTAGCGACATAAAAAAACGTCTTTGCTCGCATTTCAGACTACCACTGGACTTGACCATTTGGGCTTATTTTGACTTCTCACATTCCAAAAGAGGCAAGGATGGTGTACTATTTACAGAAATAGGTATGTACTGGGCAAATTGGCAAAATATATTTATCCCCTGGTATCGTTTACCCGAATTAAAGATCAGCTTTGATCAAGTAAAGGACAAACTGTTCCTATCCGATGATATGAACTTTTCAACCGTATCGAGTCCGATTCAGAAGGGAGATTGGGTGCAATTACTGACTAGTATACAAAAGCACCCCAAAATCGAAGAATTATATACCCAACAGATTAATAGGTTAGAAGATAAAAACTATGTTTTTGAGGATGAGCAATTTGATAAGATTTTCATCCAATCAATTGCTTGGAATAACGGTTTCTTCAATAAGTTAACAGACTACTCATTTAGTGAGAATACGGAAGAACGCGCGCGTCTTTCTTATCGACTAAAGGAAACAGAACATTTGATTGCCTATCATCGAGGGGACACTAAAGCAAAAGGCGAATTAGGTATTTTACTAACTTCCAAAGCGATCCATATAGCGAATTCAGTTGATTCCGGATTAATTCCTCGTGTCAACATTCCATTTGATAATATCCGTACAGCTGAACTGTCCATAACTGGTGACATGCTCTATGATGATAATCAGGAAATTTATCAAGGCGATCATTCTATAGAATTATTGGCATTGATTCGTAATATTGCCCTTTATGTAGAGTCTCTCAAAGCAGACGACCTACCTGTTGAATATCCTTATGATCCAACTTATGCAATAAAATTAAACCTACCCGTTCAGAGTATGGACACAGAGCTTTGGGTTATAGCTATTGAAGGAATGTTACAAGGAATTTATTCAACGATAGAACTTCAATGGACATTAGAAACTAATCAGCTCAACGCATCAAATGTAAAGCTCTGGAAGATGGGATTATCTAGATGGATAACAATTGAGGAGGCTAACCTTACCTCAAAGCTGTAAAGAAACATAAGCACTTGATTGCTGTAAAGTACTTAAGTGCATATTTCAATATTGTTGGAATACTCATACTTTCATTGATAACCATTATAATATTTGAATTCACTATTTGGGGGACTTCTAAAAGGAGGAAAAAACCCCGAATGAACAAGCCAAGTCATAGTTGAATATATACTTTATCAGGGGTATCTGTAATACTTAATACACCTTTCGTGGACAGGGAGTCTATCATCGAGCAGGACTTCCTCTTTCAACAATGCTGCTATTGATTTTACTTTTCCAATGAATAGTGCGTAGAAGTCACCAGAGTTCGGATATGAAAATATTCCATATCCCTTTGGTGATAGGAGTTTATTGGCTTCTTTGATCTTTTCAGGTAAAAATTCATAAGTAAATGCTTCTAATCTCTCAAGTTCTTCTTTTGTTACTAATTCTATTTGATGGGCATATTCGTAATCTAGAATAAAATTCACAATCTCTTGGAATTGTTCACCTTTATAGTCAACGTACAAAAACTGTTTTGTCGTCAATCCATATCTTAATAGGTCTTCATGTAAATCGTAACTTCCTTGTTCCTTCAAAAACGTGTCTACATCATTGTTATTAGGAAATATCATCTGCGCTATACCTTTATTAAGCATTTTAGTTACCTCCCTTATTGAAACATTTCACCATATTTGTTTGGAATATATTCGGGGTAGTTATGACGATAAAATTGATCAATCATCTGAAGTACGGGATCCCATTTTGGATATGGCTCACGTTCACCAAATACCATTTTTGCCTCCGGAGTATTCATTAGAAAATCAGCAAATTGTGTAGGTACCACCAACCCTAATTGTTTCCTTATATGGGTCAAGAATAAGATTTCAACAGGATAAAATCCGTATCTGAAATCTCCAAATTCGCCTAGCTGTCCGATTTCAGAGGCTAATATGGAATGATACTGTGACATGAGTGATATTATTTGTTCAATGTCCTCTAAGTCATTCGTTGACCAATTTTCTAGCACTTCATCATAAATGTTTAGATCTTCAGGAATTGAGCCGTATCGCTGGTCAGCTTCCTTCAACTTATTTTTCACGGTTAAATATAATTTTTTATCAGTTCCCATAATGGTTTTATTTCTATACTGCAAGTACAGCTCAAGCAAAAACCAAACATGTCTGTTGCCTTCATTCGCATCTATCAAATGTCCACCGAAGTGATGAATCATAAAGTCATATAAAATAGTTTCTTCTTTCTCCCATCCATACATTGTAAAGTGAACTAATGTGAGGACGACTTCTCTAAATGTATATTCTAATGCCATATGGGGATATCGTGTTGTATAAAGAGCCTGCCCCATGCATTTGTAAAATACGACCTTTTGCATGTTCTTTAAACCTTCCGAAGTCCTTCCTCCACCAATTAAGACATCACGTTTCCATTGTGATAAGGAGTAAGAGAATATTGAGGATAAATTAATTAATAAAATATGATCCTTATCAACTTTACTTCTTTCAACAATATCAATTACTTCACACTTACATTCATTATACTCTTCTTTTATATCTTCAAATTTAATTCCATCCAAAAAATTTTGACTATATCTTTTAAAAGCCATTTCTAACTTTTTCTGATTTACCATTGCATCCTCCCTATACATTAAACTACTTAACCTATAACTTCGAATCCAATATCGAGGATTATTACTATTATCTTTTAATTCAAATCACAAAAAACCAAAATAAAATCTACCAATTCTCAGCACACTAAATTCAGGTAACTATACTGTATGATAACAATTTACTTCTATTACGGCTTACTCCAAAAAACCTTATTAAATTACTATTCTAGCTTATAACGGCGCTTATATTCTGGTACTTTTTCGCTTACAACAATATAGCCTGAATCTTTCTCACTTACTTCCCATGTCCTTATTATATTTCCTGCTTCGTCATACATTACAGAGAATATATGAACATTTCTTATCACAATACTTTGCGATTTTAACTGGCCGGATTTATAGAACTCTTTAGCTAATCCATCTGTCGTATTATGGTCTGTCTGATTTAGTTCCTGCAATTCGCCTGTGGGATAATATACTCTCTACATACCGGTCTTAAATCCATCTTGCACCTCAAATTCCCAAACAAGTATCCCTTTATTATAATCTACTATTACTCCATTAAAAGGTACCGTTTTATTCAAATCTATATAAAAGATATGTTCACCCGTATGTATATCATCCTCAACGTAGAGAACATTATGTCTCTTTTTCCATACTACTTATCCTAACTAATTTATTTTTATAATTTTTCACCTTTACTTAATGCACATTAGTTATGGCCAACACCATTACTCCTTTCTGATGAAATGTTTCCCTTTTAATCTTGCAACAAAGAAATATAAGTAAAAAATTCGAGTTGAATAATCTACTATTCATACCTAAAAGAGGGAAAATAATATTTAAATAAAATGACTCCAGTTAAACAACGAAGTCATCTTATTGTAGGTTGATTATTAAAATTTAAGTATATTTATATATTTATATATAATTTATTACCTCTCGTTGAAATGCGGATCGTACATCACGTTCTAGCTCGCAAGAATCCTATATTGTTTCAGGTGCAATTTTGTCTTGTATATTTGAGACCAAACGTGTGTGACTAACCCTTCACTGTTATGATTTCAAAGATTCATAGAACAATATTCAGTCAACGAGTATTCTCTTTCTTCCAATTCCACGCATATCAGACCTCGTAGAACGACCTGCCTTTAGTTCTTGTAAAATACGAACTAAATAACGATGGATTTGCCCATTTGTGTATTCCTCATAGTCATGACCAAAGCGATTTGCAAGATAAAGATGCAACAGCTCCCGTTCTACAACTCCATTATTTAAACAAAGCATGGCAAACATCGTATCCTCACTGCCTGTACTTCCAACCTTCAGCACTTCTTTTGCAAAGTAACGTAAAATGGCTGGATGTAAAGTGCTTTGACTGAAACCTGCATATAGTACGTGAACGATATTTAACGTATTAAACTCCGTAGAAAAGTCCTCTAAATCTTGGTAATCCGAACGTAGACGAGAACCTTTTTTTAATTTAAAACGGGCGAGCTCAAGTTCATTTGGGAGTATTTCTGTATGTTCATCGAGTAATAATTCCACGTTATATTTAAGAAAGTCTTGATCTCTTTCTTCAGGATGACAACGTATTTTGACAATTGTTTCATTGCCTGTCTCTTCATAAGACATTACATGATCCTGCTCTATATAAAAGAGGTGACCATTGAGCTTAATAATTCCTTTCGTAATCGTAAGACTGTTCTGATGAACAATTATATTAGCTCCTGTAATAATTCCATCTGAATAGTTTTGATAATAAATATCCATTAAATGTCGGGGATAGTCTCGCAAGTTTTCAAGCATTTCTAGTTTTAAGATCCGTCCTTTTTGAAAGGTTGGATAACTATTCATTGACACACTTTTCCCCCTTCCTAGTGCCTTATTTCATCCCATTAAAGAAATCAATTTCAGATAATTCATTTTCAAAGGCAAAATAATGTTTCCTCGTCCAATAGAGTTGTTCATTTTTTCGGGCAATCGGTAATATATGGAACCCCCAATTGTTTTCATCCGCAAAAACAAAGAACTTTACTTCTCCATTTGCAATTGTGTCTGTCTCATCTTGAGGGACCTTTTCACCGTAAATCTGTTTAATCTCTTCATATAGAACTTGTGTATAGCTGTTTGCGTCATTCCAATAAATAAATTTACGTCGAATATCTCCCTCGTTACCGCGCAGGAAAAACTCCACTTCTTTTACCGTCAGTGGTCTTGAAATGGTTCCCCTTACTAAGTTCATTTGTTTTAGTGAGCTAATGAGTACTTTTTCGTTTTGTGTATGTGTGTATGCATAGACTGAATAAGGGGTAATTGGCGCATTATTTGTAATACTCGCCTCAATTTTCCCTAATTTCCGATCGCTTATATATCGAATTGCCCCACGTAAGCAGGCTAATTTTAACTCTGGTACTTGCCCTGGTTCTTCAGATTTTTGTCTAAATTCAATGATTTTTCCGGGAACAAATTCTTTCAATGCCTCATGAAATACATCGATTCTGCAAGATTGCCCTGTCAGCTTTATAATAGAATATTGCTGTAAGCGACCTTCCTGGAAAAACTCATCAAGAAACATACGAATAATTTCATAAATATCTGCTTTAATTAGGTGATTGATTTCTTGAATATTAAAAATCATGTCAGGGTAATCGTATACATCTTTAAACTGGCCATTCTCATAAATTGATAGGAACCACCGATCAACAGCTGTTACAAATAAATCATTTTCATGTAACTGGCCGGAATTTGAGTCAAATCGGTTTCGTACAACGCCTGTTTTGCGAAAGAACTCTTTCTTCATGGAATCCGCAAGTTCCCATAAAAAATAAAAATTATGACGAACGCGCTGATAATCTTCTCGACTTCGATTTTCATATGGTTTAAATTTTGTAGGTAAGATTTCCTCTACTTGTTGATAATGTTCTTCAAGCTTCTCATAAACAGCCTGTACACCAAAATCGTCTACATGACGGAATATGTCCGCACCTGGAATTTCAATTAGTTCATCAATATCTAACAACTTTTTGTTGTTCGTATAGTAGTGGGCAAAGACGATTTTTAAATATTGGAAGATACGATAGGTAACATTATTTCCACCAAAGTTCGTTTCCCCATTTTCATAGGTTGTTTGAATATCAAGTTTATACGATATACGATTATCCCGAATTTGGAAGCGACAGGAAGATAAGTCCGTTGTTCCACCTCCACAATCAATGACTAGGGCGTGATATTCTTCCTGCTCAATAAATTGGTTTTTTTCGATTTGGTTGGCAATGGTATTGTAAAGTACAGCCATTCCTTCATCTAATGCATGGTCTGATTCAATCGTATATTCTGGTAGTATTGTCTGAAACATGTCGAGAAATTGTGATTTCAATTTCACCGGACTTGAAATATGCAAATGTTCAAATCTGCATTTCAATTGATGTTCGGCTGTTTCAATAATGTACTTTAAATAAGCGCGAAGTAGCTCTTTCCTTGTTACTTTTGCTGTATTTCCTTGGCTATCCATGATTTCTTCTTCTCTAGAGAAATCATTTACCCAGCGTTTGATGCCATGGAATACTGTTGCATGGCTACTGAAGCCATTTTTCTTCATTGCTTTTAAAGCTTCAAACCCAAAGCTATATTGAATGTTGTTACGATCCTCACAGTTCGTTACGGCAATGACTGTTGGTAAAAGCTCAATCCACTCCGTTCCTTTCTCTACATTTTGTGGGAATGAAATGTAGTTGATGGCATTGAGACGTACTCTTCTCATCAGAACGTCATGTTCATTTGGAGAAGTAATATAATCATCATCTAAGTACGCACCCGCTGTTGTATTGGAAGTACCAAAATCAATTGCCAGAACCGCTTTTGTTGGTTCTAATGTTCGAATGACAAGCTCCTCAACAGGAATTTGAATATACCTTAAATTTACAGGTGGTAATACACGTTCTTGGTAATATGCTTTGTATAAGTAATCCGAATCTTCTTTACGGAAGAAAAGCAAACTATATTGATGGTTGTTAGTTTCTTTCATCTCTAATTGGCCTGAAGTCACCAGTACGTAGTTACCTTTTTCTCCGTCTTGAATTACGTTTAAAATTCCACATAACTCCATCTTTTCATTAATGACTAATACATTTGACTCGTCCATTCCACTGTCTGTCTTCACGCAAAATTGATCACGTTTATCTATTTTTAACCCCTTATATAATGTCAGCTTAGCAGGGACCTGTATGTGAGGATGATTTGTAAGTGGTGTTCGTAGATAGTTTTTTATTGCCTGTTCTAGTTGCTGAAATCCACCTTCTTTATAGTCTTGAATGAGAAGATTTTTCTCCGCACCTAAATATTTGAGAATCGTCTCGATTAACTCGTTTCGTTCTAATTTGTAAATCATCCCAACGACAAGTTTTTCTTTATGACAAATATTTCGAAGATGAAAGGTTGTCATTTCCTCGAGTTCTTCTCTAGTATAGGTTGGTCGATTGCTTTTCTTTTCTGAACCTTGATATAGCTTGTATGAATAGCTCCCCATCTTTAAATCCCCCCTCAATAAAGCGCAATATGATCAATTCGCATTGTTTCTTCAACATCAATAATTCCAAAATGAGCTTCCCAATAAATATCGACTTGAAAAAACACCGGTAAAAACAAATTCAATATTAATTGTATTTTTGCCCATGCCTTTTCTGTTTCCTTTTGGCCAATATAAATTAGCAATTCATCGCTTTCATTGCAATTAGCGTAACATATTGATTTCGGAAACATTTTACTGACTGTATCCTTTAATAAATAGACCGCCTCCCCAGTTTCATAAAGACGAAGAAGGTTAATAGCAATTTGTTCTTTTTCTAATCGTGTGAAATAGAAAAATTGGTTCTGCACTTCATCTCCAAATGCACCTGACTCAATATCCTCTATTAGAAACCGAATATAGAATTCTCTTTTATTCATTCCTTGCATGACGTCTATTTCTGCTAGTAAATGGGTGACGATATCAAATAAAGTTGATTTTAACTCTTCGTTACCCGTTGTATTGATATCCAGTAATTGGTGAAATATCGAATGAAATCGATAATATGGATTGATTTCTACATCAAATTCAATTAGTTGGGTATTTAAATTTTCATAGCTTAGTTCCAAATATGGTGAATAGACTGTTGCGGGTTTAAAATATAAATCCTTCTTGTCAAATCCATCATTCTCCGCTTTGATGACCAAATCCCAAATGTAATTCATATGAAAACACCCTCACAACGATAATCGGGAAATGCCCGTTGAACTTCGGAGACGATAAAACTCATCAAATCATACATTAAAAAATCGTCACCTATTTCACATTTGAATACCAATTGGAGGATCTTCTTATACTCATTCATTCGAATGTTCTCAATAATAAAAGGATTCATGTCATATGTAAGAGATTCATTTTTTCCATCCAAAAAGTTAAAATCGACCAGTTTAAACCCTTTTGAAGCATCGAATGAATCGACTAATCGGAACATTTCTCCTTTCGTTCTAATACTCCTCAATTGCAAATTGGCATAACGATTCACAAAACTACCTTTTTTCTTATTAGAAACTAGTTTGAAAGGGTATGATTCTTCGTTTACTTCCTTCGGTTGGACAATTTTAAGAACCTTCCATTTTTTTGACTCCTCAATCGGTGAGACGACAACAAGCGAGTCCGGCAACCGCTTTACATACCTTATATTTGTTTCTTCCCCGTCTATTAAAAAGCCATTCTCACTACCATATTTTTGGAGTGATATCGTATGCTCAAAATTGATGCGATCAAGAGCAGGAAACGGAAATCCAGTAGTTGAAATTTCAAGATGTTGTACATTCCACAGCGGAATAATATTCGTTCGTTTGTAAAGATTCCATTCTTGTAGATGAACTGAAATTTCTTGAATGACTTCATCTTCTTGTAGCTCTCCATCGATTTGGTTTAAATAAACATCAAAAAACTTATTGGCATATGGATGATGAACAGTTTTCCAAGGAAGATCATTTTTCAAAAATGAATGATATAATTTCTCAATTTCTGCTATATACTTTTGACTTTGCTTTAGCGTAACTTCAATGTTATAAACGCCTTTATTTGTCTTCATCTTCCCTTGAAATGTCGGATTAAGTGCCTTCAATTTTTGTATCATTGGAAAGTCACAAGTAAGGAAGAGGGTGCATAAAAAAACATTTTGCTCCTCACATAATGCCATTATGGTGCTCTTAACATCGATGATTGGGTTTACTAAATCTTCTTCAATCATTGGGTAGAGAAACTCGTGAAGTGGGTCAATTTCCTCACGCGAACAAACGGTTACATAAATATCTCGCATTTCCTCTGATATTTGAATTTCACTAAAAACCCGATTCTTTAGTTTCTCATTCATGTCTTCTTGATAGTTTGCAAGACTTGTAAACAATCCTGTCATCATACTTTTCAGTTCTCTACGTTGCTCCAAATCCTCCATCCGATTTAGTCGATCCTGTACAATGTCCTTTAATGACACTTTTTGGCCCCCTTTCTATCAAATTCGCCTTGGCGTATTTGTGACTGTGTGCTGCGCTTTCGTCACAGCTACAAACACGTGCGCCCATATTTTATCGTGCTTAGGCCAACAGTAAGTTGGTCATATCGCTGATGCAACAGGACGTTGCGTTTTCAGCGATAAGTAGCGTTCTTAGTCTAAGTTCATCATCATTCATCATTAACCCTTTAAAAATCTGTGGCATCCGCCGGAGGCTATAACTTCATTCAGTCCGGATTCCCAATGAATCGGAATACTTTTGCATACATCTCACCAATTATAGAAGAGGAGACTTCTTCTGAATGAAGTTAAATTTCATTTCCAACTTGTTGAAGTAATTGCTCTTGCTCAGCTAACACTTTCTTTTCACCGACTGCCATTGCCTTATCGATTAAATCAGCATCTTGATAAAGAGCTTGTGCCATAGAAAAAGAAGCAATGGCTTGTCCATAGTTTTGGGAGGCTAACAATTCATCGCCTTTTTTTTCTAGACGATCTGCATCAGACACTTTCGTCTCAAGCTCATTCTCTGACTCTTCAGTTTTCATGGAATCTTGGATTTTTGTTATTTTTCGTTCCATTGCCAATACTTTTTCAAGCATGTCAATTTCCTGATATATTTCTTGAGCTTCCGCATAAGCAGTTAAGGCTGCTGCAAGATTGTTTAGCTTTTCGTTCTTATCTCCGTCTTTTTCAAACTTTTCAGCATCGAGAATTCTAAGTTCTCGTTCGATTTCAGCTATTCTTTCTTCTGCTTCTGTCATTTTTTCCTCAATTAATAGCTGTCCATTTGTATAAGAGACTTCGATGGCATCTTTCTTTGCCTCTTCAAAAATATCAAGTGCAGCTACATAGTCCTTTGAAGCTAGTTTTAGCTCTGCTTCCTTCATAGCCTCTAACACACCTTGGACAGATGATGCCTGTGTGATTTTTACATCCAATTCTTCTTCATCAAATTGTTCGAAACCCTTTGATTCCTCTTTTGCCTTTTCATAAAATTCAATTGCCCCTACATAGTCTCCCTCAGCGAGCATCGTGTCCCCTTGCGCTATTAAATGAGTAATTCTTTGCTTTTTAGCATAGAGTTCACGGTGAACAGGATCCTTTATCCGTTTTGCGGCATTTTTTGCCTCACTATATTCTTTAGATGCTGCTGCATAGTCACCATCTTCGACATATGTATCAGCATTGTTACTAAATTCAACCATATCAGCAGCCCATTCTGCTTTTTGCTGTATATCTCTTATTATGAAAAACGATCCAATACCACCCAATATAATGATGGGGATAAGAGCCAAAGCAATTCTTTTGAAAATTTTAGAGCGTTTTTTTGGATCTTCTTGAAATATTTTATTAACCATAATGGCGGCAGCTGTATAGTTGGGAACCCTTTGTTTCTGCTTACTAAGTGCAACTTCTTCCAAAGTATCTACAAGCTTTTGTCCATCACTTGCTTCGTTGACGGCGTCTAATATTTCAGTACTTTCGACATTTTCCCAAAGACCTGCCGTGCATAATAACAGAACGTCACCATCATTTAAACGCATTTTCTTTGATACAAAAGGATTGAATTCATTGGGCATGCCCATATAGGTGAGCAAATTATATCTTTCATCGTGTGTGTCTACTCGATCTAGCGGTATTTTCTCATCATTGGCAAACGATTGTGCTAAGCTTGAATCATCGCTTCGTAGGTGAAGAACATCATTACGATAAACATATAAACGTGTATGACCAGCAACAGCCCAAATCATTTTCGAATAATTAGTAACGACAACGGTTACACTAGCTTTCAATCGGAAACGTTTGCTTTCGTTTTGAAGCTGTTTATGGGCTTTACGCATATACTTTTTTAGCCTACGTCTCGACATCGTTGGCTTTTGGAGAAATTGACCCATAATACTTTTCACTACTAGCTCTGCACTTTCAATTTCCTGATCCATATCAAGTCCATCAGCCATTACCCAGCACGCAAAATCATCAAGTTCTACATAGGCAAAGTAATCCTTATTGTGGATGGAACTTCCTGCTTCAGATAGAAACGCTGTTTCAAATTTGCTGTTTTCCTTTCTCAAGGCTATGCTCACTCCTTTCGTTCCTTTTTCCCTGTTTAAGCACAGCAAGCTTACCAGGATTTTTCTAAAATAATGATTGTTGCATTATCTTGATGCTTGAACCCTTTCCCTTCAATGGTATGAATAATTTCTTCTGCTGCATCATTTGGTGACAATGGTTTTTCAAGTATTTCACAAAGCTCAAGCTCTGTTAAACTGTTATATACACCATCTGTACAGAGGATAATTTTATCTCCCTTTTTTAAAGTAATGGGTTCTCCAATTTCGATATTCTTAAAGCCTTCAAATCCTAAATAATTGATCAGCCTTTTTCCCATTGGATTTTCCATTGCCTCTTGTTTTGATATTTGACCTGCTAAATATTGTTCTTCTAATAACGAACTGAGTGTATGCTTTTCATTTACATTTACTAAATGCCCATTACGATATAAAGCGATGATACTATCACCCACCGCTCCCCAATACAAATGGTTATATGAAATAATGGCACATGCTAAAGTAGTTCCCCCACTTTGCCCGCTAAGTTTTTTTAAGATTACTTCATTACTTAGTTTGGCAGCACGTGTAAAAAATTCTTGGAGTTTGATATAACGTTCCATCTTCATAAATTCTCTGACGAAGGTCGTTACTGCTAATGTACTAGCCAATCTTCCGTTTGCTAAACCACTAATACCATCGGCAACAACTGCTAATGTATGTCCCTCAGAAATAACGGTAGAAAAATAATCGTCTTGTTCTTCTCTTCTTCCAATTGTTTGACCATTCCCAATGACCATTTCTTCCTGCAATTGAGGGGTTTGAACTGTACGTCGAACATAAAGTAATACAAAAATAATACAAATAAGGCCTAGTACTACGATATAAGGAGTATAAGTTTGTTCAGCAAACATAACAGTTACGCCTCCTGATGTTGATGCTGCTGGTGATGTTCCCATTCAAAATGAACACCGCAAAGCGGCATGAAGATAAATTTGCTTCGCCCGAGCTGAATTACATCATAGCCTTGTAATTCAACAGGGGAATAAACCGCCTCATTATTGTGATAAGCAAGGCCGGAAGCGTCTCCAGGTAATAGATAAAAATTCCGTTGTTTCGGGTCATACACAATAACTGCGTGATTGCGCCTTGAAATTGTATTGTCACCAAGAATACGAATATGCATTTCGTCAGATCGACCTATGAAATTCTTCTCTGCATAAATTTTAAAATCTTGGCCAAGTGGTGGTCCCTCAATACAAACTAACCAGCCTGTTACCGGCTCAACACCCTCTGTTTCGCCTAAGTAAGGCATTGTTTTATCATCTTCATTTACTGTTGCGACTACTGGCCTACTTTTGCTACTACTAAGATTTGTTTCAACCGCTACATTACAGTAAGGACACATACTTCCATGCCTTCTTGAACTAAACATATGACCATTTTTACAACGAGTTAAACTCATCTTTCATCACCCTTTTTCTAAATGTCATTTCACTAAAATCCGTGTATTTGCAAGATAGATCATGTCACCAAAGTGAATTTCCGTTGGCTTGTCACTCGGTAATTTTTGCGGTGTACGATCACTAAGCTTTTTAATGCCAACCCCATTTTCAGAATCTAAGTCCTCAATGAACCAACTTCCTGAAGAATAATTTAATACGGCATGCTCTTTACTTATAAGCGAGGCATATTCCACATCTGATAGGTCAATATCCACTTCTGCCCCAGGAGCACTTTTTCCAATCAACATGGATGGAATACCGTGGATATACCATTCTTTCAAGCTTTCTCCGTCATAATCTAACAACACGAGCCGATTGATTTTTGTATCATTTATTTCTTCATATGGACGCTTTTTTATTTTCATAAAGAAAAGCCAGGCTAACAAGATGACTAGCAAAATGGAAATAACAATCTTTAATAACAATTGAGAATTTATGAAATATGTAAAAATAAGTGCAAAGATGATTGTTACTCCAATAAGGCAATCAATGACAATAATAACTCCTGGTTTGGTCTTTTTTTCATGAGAAGAATTATCTAAATTCATTACTCACCCCTCCATTTACCCTCTGCCAAAGTACTTGTTAAATAGTTCAGATGTATCCAAAGGGTTTTTCCTCTGTTGTTCGCTTTTATAATCTTGAGTTCGTTCCTTCGTTTTTGGGTTAAAGCCAAAAAACTGTTCGAAAGTTTGATGTACTTTAGAAGGGTCAAAGTCTTGCTGATACGATTCTCTACTAGCTTTCGCTGACTGATGACTTTCCCTTTCTTCACCTTTGTTTTGAATGCCAAGTTTTGCATCATACTTTTTCCTTAGTTCGGGTGAATATAATGTTTCATACGCTTCTTTAATTTCTTTAAAACGTTTTGCTGCATTAGGATTTCCATGATTTACATCGGGATGATATTGTTTAGCTAGCTTTCTGTAAGCCATTTTCACTTCATCCCTCGAAGCATGTAGCCCAATACCTAATCGGTCGTAAAAATTATTCATCATCTCAAATCCTTATAGTTTGTAGTGATGCAATTTGATAACAATAAGAGGCATATAGCCTCTTATTGTCACTCCCCATTATTGGAAGTTTCCATCAATTGTTACTTCGTCTGTTTTGTCTTTTTTCTGCTTAATTAATAATTCAAAGCGACCAACACCTTGAGAATCCCCAAAAATCTCACTATAATCTACAACGAATGCATGTGGTAAAGTAAATTTACGAACAATTTGTCCTG
The DNA here is from genome assembly GCF_900291985.1 of Lysinibacillus timonensis. Lineage (NCBI taxonomy): Bacteria > Bacillati > Bacillota > Bacilli > Caryophanales > Bacillaceae > Lysinibacillus > Lysinibacillus timonensis. The sequence continues at coordinate 1,054,226 of NZ_LT985980.1, forward strand.
CTGCTTCAACTTCTAGTGTCACTTCACGATAAGCTTCTAGTTTTTCTGCTGGAACTGTAGACCATTCTGCTAGTTTAATAGTGTCGTCAGCTCCGTCTTCTGTTGTTGCAGTAAGGATTTTCCCTTTCACTTTAAGTGTTGCACCAACATCTGTTGATCGAGCATTCGTATCATCCGGAGTATCAGTGCCAAACACTGCCTCTTCAATATTTCGAATGCCTAGTTCGATTGTTTCTCCTGCGCCTTCTACTCGTAGTCTGAATCCCATTCTAAATTCCTCCTTAAGTTATAAATCTTTTCGCAAGCATATAGCTTGCATATTTATGTTAAAGGTACTGGTTTTATCACCATTCCTTAACATACAAACATCATGTTTTACTTCCTTTGGTTAATTCGGATCAATATGTTACGCCTTAACAGCCGTTGTCCCTTTTGTAATGGTAACTTCCAGATTTTTAACATTTCCATTGAAGGCAATGTCGATTTGGCATAGATTATTCCGTTCATCAATTGTATAACTAATGTCATCTCCATCTTGAAGAACAGAGTTTACATATTCCTTCGATTTAAGCCACTTACTTTTTTGACTACTTGGATTATTGCTAAAGAATTTCACGATATTATCGTATTTAAAATCACCTGTTTGGAATCTGAGGACACGTTCAATATATGTACTCACAAGTGTCTTATAAATTGAATCAAATCCACTTCCATCATCTATGGATGTAGCTAAGCTTCTCGCCTTATAAACTGTAATTCTCTTAACATCTTTTTGATTTACTTGCGCATTGTCAGACGAGAAGATAAAGCCAAAGTTTTTCTGATTGATAGCATCTTTTATAGAATTCGTAAATCCGGAAATTTCCTTCGCCATTGTCGTTGTCGCATGTAAATTATGATCTACTGCTTCGATGTCAAAACGTACACCTGGATACTCTCTAGTGACATTTCGGAATTTGTTTTTCAAGTACTCCGGACATTGATATGCCGCAACGATTCCTCCTGCTATATACGATGCTTCTACATAGACACCTTCTATCCATAATTTGAGGATGTCTTCTTTATCTTTCGATAGTTGAACACCATTTTCTGTTTGTTTCATTCTGCTATCGATAATGACACCAGACTTATCTTTCGGAATTATCGTGAAGTTCGGCAAACAAGGAATGGCAAATTCACTAAAATCTTTTCTTTGTAGCACTGTACATTTTTCAATAAATCGATCAATACCTGTCGTTGCAACACTATTAAATGTCGTTTCCTCTCCAGTTTCAAAACTAAAGAACAACTGCACGCGGTAATTTTTCACAACGTCAAGTAGTGCCGATAAAGATTCCATTCGATTGCTTTCTCTTTTAACTGCCGCTTCATTCCCTTGGAAACGAAGTCTTCTAATTGGTGCTTTCCCATTTGTTTCCCATTCAATATTAGGAACAATCCCAAACCAAACAGTGTCAGTAAAGTCGTTCTTAGTATTAACGGTATTTAAATATGCCTCTAGACGATTGATATTTTTAACTAGCATGTCCAAGCGAGTGTTGAGTACTAATAAGCTCGGCTGCATCCCACGATTTTTTGATTCATACTGATCAAAGAAAAGCTTCACGCCTAGTATCTTCTCAACTAGCGGCTTTACTGTTTTAACAAAATCATCTTTTGCGTTTTTATAGAATTCTAGATACGTATTATAGTTTTGTACTTCAAGCTCAGTATTCACTTCATTTCTTACAGCTGGAAGCGGAGAAAATGTTCTTACAACTAGATCTTTAACATATGAAGAAGGTGTTTCTGTTATCGCCTCATAGTCTTCTTCAAAGATCGTTTCTAGTCTTTTTTGGCTATTTTCATCCAGTACAAGTAATTCATTGTTTTCTTCCTTAGGCGCTTCAATGATTTTTAGCTCACCTTCATCACCGATAGATAAAATACCAATTTGTAACGGTTCAGATTCATCATTATTTTGAGAAGCTCCAAGTAATAATCTTGTTTTTATATCTTCTATTGCTAGAGGGAGCATCGCCATCACATTGTTGTAATTTTGACTAGCCTCTTCAAATTTCATGTTTAATTTATCACCAATATCTAGTCTCTTTGGATCGCCTTCATCTAATTTTTCGTATTCATCGTGCAAGTAATGAATTTCCTTACGAACTTGACGAATATCTTCCATCACCTTTTTCGGGGAAATCATATCCAGCAAATTTTCAAATTTAAAATCTACATTCGCAATTCCTTGACTTCTTTTCGTATCAATCAGTGTAAATAACATTTTCAAAAAGTCATTATTTTGGTCGATTTTAATCTCTGAGATTAACTCCTCTGATATCCCTTCAGGCTTTCTTAATGTATAAACTACTTTTTGATTTGCTGCATTGTAGAATGAGTAAACGGTCGGTGAAAATTTAGTTAAAAACTCATCAAAGTTTTTTACTAGGAGATATTCATTGATCTCTTTAATTTTTTCATCACTTAAACTTTCAATTCCCTTTACGTCTCCTATCAATGTCAGTAAATCTAGCTTTTCTGGATTCATTTCTTCGAAAAGCATTGTTCTGTTCGTTTGATAGATGATATCCATATTCTCTTTTCGCCATAAAACTTGCATTATGTAAGTAATCTTTGAAGCTGCTTGCAAATTTGGAATGGCTTCCTCCTCTCAATTTACTATTACCAAGAAAAGTACTAGAGCATTTGCATATTACAATTTTCCAATAGTGTAATAAATTGTAATTCTAGTAATAAACCGTAATTGTATTATACAAAAATATTTTGAATTTCAACTGTCAATTGGTAAAAATTGAATATAAAGTACTGTTTTTTTCCAATTTTGATACTAAATTACCATTTTAATAAACTATCAAGGAGTTTTACATTTTGTATCGAATTTCTATTAACTTTAAAGCATGAAGTGAGAATTAACCTTCTGCATTCAATTTCTTATATAAAAATAATAAAAAGGTGTGTTTTACATGAAAAAAGTAAAATGGTTTTTAATGCTTCTCATACTGTTTGGTCTAATAATTAGTCCAAAAAGCTCCTCAACCATCTACGCGAGTGAACCTAACGATTTAGAAGTTGTCTTTGTAATTGATGCAAGCTATTCAATGAACACCACTGATCCTCATAGGATTTCAGCAGAAGTTTTGAATTTGTTTATCGATTTAAACGAAAACTCAACAACTCAAGTAGGATTTGTCTTTTATAATGACAAGATTGTTGATACACAGCCTTTAATAGCTCTTAAGGACGTAAAAAATACATCAATTTTGAAGGATCATTTGAACTCCATTCCTCGAAATGGTTTTACTGACCCAGGTCTCGGATTACATAAGGCACAGGAATTATTTCAACATAATAGAAGTGATGGAACAAAACGAGCAGTTATTTTATTAACAGATGGTGAAGTGGATTTACCGAACGGATCAGCACGAACAATGGAAGAAGCGGAGAGTGATATTAACGAAGCTATTAATAAAGCAAAAGAAGAACAATATCCAATTTACACTGTAGGCCTTAATAATGGCGGGAAGTTAAATAATAAACATTTAGAACATATTGCTGAAGAGACTGGAGCAACTTTCTTTAATGCAAAAAACGCTCACGCTCTTTTAGATATATTTCAAACTATTTTTAAGGAACTAGGTCCAACAACTCACTACCCTATAGACTCAGTCAATGCTACTGGAAAGGCTCAGGCAGTTAACGTTGATATCCCATATGGAATATCAGAAGGTACTATTGTACTTCTCTCTCCACATTCAATTAATGAGACGAGCCTTAACGGCAAAGCGACCATCATCGAACAGCATCAATCAAATCATTACACAATAATCAATCTTAAAGAAATCAGTGAAAGCTCGTTGCAACTTAGATTCAAAGGTATATTAGGAGATCTGGTAACTGTGAGCTTCTTTGGTAATCAAGAGCTTCTCGCAACTCTTGAACTTCCAAGCGAAGAAATAGAGAAGGATAAACCTGTTATGATACGGTCTACGCTTGTAAATCATACCGGTAATGAACCTTTAGAACTTCGAGAGGATCTTCATGCTGAATTGATCGTAAAGCAAGAAAACGGAACAGAACTACGGTTACCAATGGTGAATATGGGGACGTCTTTTGAACTTGAAGAATCTTTTTCAGCCTTAGGAACATATGAGGCGAAAGTTCTAATTAATGGGGAGGGCATTCAAGTCGAAACTGATCCTAAGACTTTTGAATTAATTCAGACACAGCCATTTTTATTGAATTCCGAATCGATTACGATAAATATGGGGAATAAAAATACTAACATTAACCTAAACGACTATTTTTCAAATCTTAAGGAAGACAACCTTACATTTGAAATTGTCAAAGTGGGTAACGATAACACAGTAAATGCAACCATAAAGGAAAATATTTTAACTTTAACTCCTGTTGAAATTGGCGAGACAACTATTGATGTTCAATTTACAGATCAAGTTGGTAGAAATATGGTTTCAACATTCCATATTTCTGTTGAAAGCTCAGGGTATTCAACCCTTATGTTGGCAGGAATAAGTGTGCTAACAGTAAGTATTGTACTCATTTTCTTATGGTTTGTTCGTAAAAATTATTCATTTGTAGGACGTATTGAAGGGATCTTTTACCAAACAGATCAACAAGCACTTCCATCAAAAATGTACTGGCCGCTAACAGCCTTTAACAATCGGAAACGTATTTCCTTGGCCGAGTTATTTTCTAGTTTAGATATTACAGAAAATTTACCAGGGGCAGACCAAATAATTTTATCTGCAGGTAGAAATGTTCTAACTATGAAACATGACTCCAAATGTATCATTTTAAAAGGCAGTTCTATCGTACCTAGAAAACAGAAAGTAGTTATAAATAATAATGAGAAATTATTGATTACATTTGAAAATGGAGAAACTGAAGTAGAGCTCCTATACAAAGCAACAAAAAGACATGAAGTCATTGAGTCCTACTCTTACTCGAACTAAAAAAGAAAAAAGCTCGATACAGCTTAAGTGTTTACTTACTGTAATCGGGCCTTTTTTCTACTTTTTGAAATTTGTTTATTATACGAAGTAGATGATATTCCAGCTTAATGTAAGGAATAAAGGAAACAATTGAATGAGGTCTTTCATTATAATGTACTGACAAACTTTTCATTATTTTTTTCAATAGCCAAGGTGAGATCATCCGATCCTTACTATTCAGCGGTTCCAACGTATCTTCTATTACTCTTGATGGGGCATCAGCTGGAGGCTTGCCCTTTAAAATAAAATAGAAAATCGCCGCCATACTATATACATCAGAAAACGTCCCTTGTTTCGATTGTTTGGAATACAACTCTAAAGGGGAATAGCCCTTTGTAGTGAAAATTTCTCGTTCCATTGTTGGTTCTAAATAGGTAGCCGAACCAAAATCAATCATTTTTACATTTCCGTTCTTATCAATTAATATATTTTTCGGTTTAATATCACGGTGAATAATTTCTTGTTGATGTACATAATCAAGTGTATGAATTAGAGGCAAATATACCTCCTTAAGAAATGTGGCTAGTTGAAAGGATTCTCGTTGTATATATGTTTCAAGTGTTTGACCTTCGCAATACTCCATGACAATATACATTGTTCCATTCTCTTCGAAATGTTCAATATATTGAACAATGTTCGGATGCACAAGTTTTTTTAGAAAAAGAGCCTCTTGCAAAAAGGTATGCTTCCATTCATTTAGCTTTTTTTTGTTCATAGAATAACTACATATTAGCGTTTTTTCATCTAAATCTCGAACGACTAATGCTTTCGGATAAAACTCCTTAATGACTACTGTTTTTTCATTTTCTATTTTTTGTGCTAAGTAGACAATTGATAGATCACTAGCAGAGATTGTTGATACAATTTTGTATGATTGATTTAAGAGTTGATTTGACTTAAGACTCGTTTCATATATTACCTCTTCCACTATCAATCCCTCATTTTCTAACATTGATAGTTATATATTAACAAATGCATCTTTAAATGGAAACGGGAATTGTGTCGAACAGTTCTATTCGTTAGATTGTAGAGTACATGTTAACTACTAGAAATAGTTGAATGGCTGCAAGTAATGGAAATCCAAAAGCAAATGAATTATGTTTTGTCTTGTGACGGAATAAATACATCCCTAACACACCACCACACGCACCGCCAAATATAGCAATAGTAAAGAGCGTTCTTTCAGATATACGCCATTCTCTCTTTTTTGCCTTCGATTTATCTATTCCCATTAGAACTAATAAAATCATTGATTCTAAAATAATAAAGGCTAATAATGCATACCACATATGTAATGCCTCCCATATTGAAAAAGACTGATAGGGAATATCCTATCAGTCTTTGTTAATTTGATTTATTTTGCACCTGTCAGCTTCGCTTCTCGGCGCAGAAATAATATTACGTCTAGAGGCCGTAATATTATTTCGCAACCGCTTGTTTAGCAGCGTCTGCTAATTGTGCGAATGCAGCAGCATCGTTTACTGCTAAATCAGCTAACATTTTACGGTTAACTTCGATACCAGCAACTTTTAAACCGTGCATTAAACGGCTGTAAGAAAGACCGTTGATGCGAGCAGCCGCATTGATACGAGTGATCCATAATTTACGGAAATCACGTTTCTTTTGACGACGGTCACGGTAAGCATATTGACCTGACTTCATTACTGCTTGGTTAGCAACTTTGTATAATGTATGTTTTGAACCAAAATAACCTTTAGCTAATTTTAATACTTTTTTACGACGCTTGCGCGTTACTGTTCCGCCTTTTACGCGTGGCATACTAATTACCTCCTGCAATTCTTCCGAATGTTTAATTTAATTCACGAACATGTGTTATTACACAAAACGAATTATTTCATGTAAGTTAATAAAGATCTAATACGTTTGAAGTCACCAGAAGTCATTACTTTTCCTTTACGTAGGTGACGTTTTTGTTTTGTAGATTTGTTAGCGAATAAGTGGCTTCCGTAAGCACGGTCAAATTTTAATTTTCCTTTGCCCGTTTTTTTGAAACGCTTCGCAGCGCCACGGTGAGTTTTCATTTTTGGCATTTCGAATTTCCTCCTAAACTATTCGTCAATATTACTTTTTCTCGTTCTTTGGTTGAAGAACTAAGAACATGCTGCGGCCTTCCATCTTCGGTTTTTGTTCAACCGTTGCAACTTCGGCACAAGCTTCAGCAAAGCGATCTAGTACACGTTGACCAATCTCTTTATGTGTAATGGCACGTCCTTTGAAACGAAGCGAACATTTCACTTTATCGCCTTTTTCTAGGAATTTGATTGCATTACGTAGTTTCGTTTGAAAATCATGTTCATCAATTGTTGGACTTAAACGAACTTCCTTAATATTAATGATTTTTTGATTTTTACGAACTTCACGATCTTTCTTTTGCTGTTCAAACTTAAACTTACCATAGTCCATAATACGTGCGACTGGTGGCTTAGCTTGAGGGGCCACAAGGACAAGATCCAAGTTTACACGAGCGGCAATTTCTAACGCTTCGTTTCGAGATTTAACTCCTAGCTGATCACCATTATGATCGATTAGACGAAGTTCACGCGCACGAATACCTTCGTTTACATACATGTCTTTGCTAATACGAATCCACCTCCAAGGTTGTGTCGGGAATACATGTGTTTACAGCAAATATGCCTGGTTGAACGGTACACTTCCTATGTATGTCCATAAAAAAAGGACGGACATATTAGAAGATGTCCGCCCGCTATATATCCATACGCTTTTCAGTGCGTAAAAAATTCAACGTGTCAATACCTGCTAACAGCAAATGCGTCATTCCAGGTGAGAAGCGGGCAGCCTCTACTTCAACCACAAACTGTATTCATAACCTAAATAATAATAACATTCATTAAAGAAGATGTCAACATAAATGTTTATATAATCAATTATCCCTCTTCTGTAATAAATAATAACATATTCTAAGTGTAATAGTATATTTTCAGAATAGAGGGAAAATAAATGAACAGACATAGAAAAAGACCTATACTAGGTTTTTGCTATCCAGGTTATCGTTATTGTGGTCCTGGTTGCTCTGGACCAGGTGCTCCTACGAATCCCGTTGATGCTTGTTGTAAGCAACATGACGAATGCTATAGAATTTATGGCCGCTCCTATTACTGTGATGAACTATTCCATTACTGTTTAGCCCCCTATGCTCAAACTCGTACCAAAATGGGAAGAGACGCAGCCTTGTTTTCAAAAGCAATAAGATTACGTAATTTTTTCTTTTAACATACGTATTCAATATTTCAATATTAATATTTGCCTATAAAACGAGTTTTGTTTTATGGGCTTTTTTAATTGCTAAAAACGCAAAATTTAGCGGAAATATGTTACTTTGGTACACTTTTCCATTTGTAGTAAAGAAGTATGATGTAAATTGCCAAAAAATGCTTTTAAATTAAATATGGGATTTTTTAAATTAACTCTCAGAAAGGAACATGCATTATGTATAAAAAAATACTTGCCTCGTTTGTATGTGTAGTAGGACTAAGTATCGCCACAGGAGCATCTGCTGCGACAGTTTCAGAAGAGGAACTTAACGACTCATTTGCAATGGCAAATTCTATTAAAATAGGTGATACCATTACAGGAGAATTAACAAAATTAGAATCAGATATCGATGAAGACTTTTATATGATTAATGTTCCACAGGATGGAAAACTTACTATTAAAGCATCCATGCTTCAACACTTAAAGGATCATACAGGTCACGAAGCATTGCAACTTCAATTATTTGCTTCTTCGGGAGATGGAATTACTCTTTATGAATTAGAATCTGGTTCAGATACATTCCCATTTTACTTAGCGAAAGGTACTTATTATTTACGTGTCTTTTCTAATGATCAGCCAATGAAATATTCATTAGCAACATCATTTGTAAGCGGAGATTCTTATGAAAACGAATCTAATAATACTCAAGCTACAGCTAAACCATTAATTCCTAATTCAAAGTATACGGGAACACTTAATGACGGCGGTTATGACAACACTTTTCAAGATGTAGACTACTATAAATTTGAAATGTCAGAAGATGGACTCTTTGAATTAGAGTATACACCAAGCACTCGAATTGCTAACCATTTTGTCATTGAAAAAGCAAATGGCGGGGAAATTCATCATCCAAATTCTAATGCCAATAATTGGACGGAACCAGTCAATATTCGTTTAAACCTTGAAAAAGGTGTTTACTATTTAAAAATCGAAGATAACACTAGCGGTTATAATGTTAGAGAATATTCTATTGAAGCTAAATTCCCTACGAACAAATTTAATCCTGTAGAGGCTTTTAAAGATGTTCCTCCGTCTCATCCTTATTATGAACAAATTTCATTTATGAAACAACGCAGTATCATTTCAGGATATGAAGATAATACATTCAAACCGGGAAATTCTATTGCGCGTATGCACGTTGCAACTATATTAAAAAATGCAGGGGTTGAATTAACTCCAATACGACCTGCTACGACTTTTAAAGACGTTCCTAAGTCTCATCCTTATTATGATAGTATCCAAGCTTTATATCGTGCAGGTATTGTAGATGGAAGTAACGGATATTTCAATCCGGATCAATCTTTAACACGTTCACAACTTGCTGTCATTCTTGTAAAAGCATTCGACCTAAAACAGCAATCGGGTTCGAGCAAACCATTTACCGATGTAATTGAAGGTGATTGGTACTTTGAAAGTGTTAAAATTTTAGCATCAAATAATATTACAAAAGGCTCAAATGGTAAGTTTAATCCTTATCAACATGTAACTCGTCAACAATTTGCCGTTTTCTTATATGAAATTCTAAAATAATATTCACCTCTTATGTAAAGAAGAGGATGGTTCAACATCTATTGAACCATCCTCTTTTATATTATTATTTATTCGCTTCCTTAGTTACAGCATCTAAGAAATTTTCAAATGACACAGTTTCAGAATCTTGAGAGCCATAACGACGAACGTTTACATTTCCTGATTCTAATTCTTTATCGCCTAACACTAGCATGTATGGAATTTTCTTCATTTGAGCTTCACGAATTTTATAACCAAGTTTTTCTTCACGGTCATCCATTTCAACTCGAAGACCAGCAGCTTGTAATTTTTCAACAACATTTCGAGCATAGTCATAATGTACCTCATTTGATACAGGAATAACTTCCACTTGAATCGGTGCTAACCATGTTGGGAATGCGCCTTTGTATTCCTCAACTAAGAAGGCAACAAAGCGTTCCATTGTAGATACTACACCACGGTGGATAACAACTGGGCGATGGTGTTTGCCATCTTCACCAATATAAGTTAAATCAAAACGTTCTGGTTGTAAGAAATCAAGTTGAACAGTTGATAACGTTTCATCTTTACCAATCGCTGTTTTTACTTGAACGTCTAATTTAGGACCATAGAATGCTGCTTCACCTTCAGCTTCATAATACTCAAGTCCCATATCATCCATTGCTTCTTTTAACATACTTTGTGCTTTTTCCCACATTTCATCGTCATCATAATATTTTTCAGTATCTTGAGGATCGCGGTATGATAAACGGAATTTGTAATCATTAAGGTTGAAATCTTTATATACATCTAAAATTAATTCGACAACCTTTTTAAATTCTTCTTTAATCTGGTCAGGACGAACAAAAATATGTGAATCATTTAAAGTCATCCCACGTACACGTTGTAAACCAGATAATCCGCCCGACGCTTCATAACGGTGCATCGTACCTAGCTCAGCAATTCGGATTGGTAATTGTCTATAAGAGTGCATTGATGACTTGTATACCATCATGTGATGCGGACAGTTCATTGGTCGTAATACTAATGTTTCATTATCCATCTCCATTGGTGGGAACATGTCATCTTGGTAATGACCCCAGTGACCTGACGTTTCATATAATTTTTTAGAACCTAATACTGGTGTGTAAACGTGTTGATATCCTAATTTCACTTCTTTATCTACAATGTAACGTTCAATAATTCGGCGAATTGTTGCACCGTTCGGTAACCAAAGTGGTAAACCTTGCCCAACCGTTTGTGATAAAGTAAATAATTCTAATTCTTTCCCAATTTTACGATGGTCACGTTCTTTTGCTTCTTCAAGCATTTGAAGGTGATGCTTTAAGTCCTCTTTATTGAAGAATGCAGTACCATAAATACGTTGAAGCATTTTATTGTCAGAATTACCACGCCAGTATGCACCTGCTATAGATAATAATTTAAATTCTTTTAGTTTACCTGTTGATGGAACATGGATACCACGGCATAGATCAAAGAAATCACCTTGATAATAAATCGAAACTTGCTCATCAGCAGGAATTGCTTCTAGTAGTTCTAATTTATATTCATCATCAACTTCTTCGTAAATTTTTTGTGCATCCGCGCGAGATACATTTTTACGCTCAATTTCGATGTTTTCTGAAATGATTTTTTTCATTTCTTTTTCGATTTTCGGAAAATCATCCGTAGAAATTGGTTCTGGAGCATCTACATCGTAGTAGAAACCACCTTCGATTACTGGACCGATCCCTAATTTGATTCCTGGATATAAGCGTTTTAGTGCTTGGGCAGTTAAATGCGCTGTTGAGTGGCGTAAAATTTCAAGTGCTTCTTCTGACTCTTGTGTAATGATGGCAATTGAACCGTCTACTTCTATTGGTGTTTTTAAGTCGATAAGCGTATTGTTAATTTTACCAGCTAATGCTTTTTTACGAAGTCCTGGGCTAATGGATGCTGCCACTTCTTCAGTTGATGTTCCACGCGGAAATTCCTTTACTGCGCCATCTGGGAATGTAAGTTTAATAATATCTGACATGTTCGTGTTCTCCTTTTATTAATTTAATTTGATGAATGAAAAATGATTGTAAATACAATTCGACGTACATAAAGTGCTAATGCCAAATAAAAAAAGGGGCCGCGGTGTTTTCGGGCGACGCGCGGCTAAACGAACGCACTTCGCTTTTAATGATATCTAGCTTCGTGCGTTAGCCGCTCGAGGTCGCTTCGTCTCCCTCCTACTCGTGCGAGCACGTTTGTCGGAAGTCTCCAGCGCTTTTCGCGGCTTAAACGAACGCACTTCGCTTTTAATGCAAAAAAGCGCCATCCCTGGTAAAGGGACGACGCGTTAGCTCGTGGTTCCACCCTTCTTCCTTCCGAAACAATCAAGTTTCAGACGAAGCTCTAGGTCGGTTAACGTACCGATTAACGTTAGCGGATTTTCCCCCGCTAATGCTCCAAGGTAGTAAAGTTTGAGCCGTACTAGGAAGCTTACAGCCTAGGCCTCCCTCTCTTTAAGTCGTTTCACAAACTTATTGTCCTTATCAAAGCATAAATATTAAGATACTTTTACTATGAAAGTAGTATACGCTCGTATAATGAAAAATGCAACTATCAAATCATTATTGACGTTTACTAGGTCCAACTAATTCAAATTCATGTGTCATGGCAATTACTCTTTGAACAATTCGATTAGCTTTTAATGGATCAATATCACCTTTTGTTATGCGACTATAGAATCTTCCTAATTCCTCATAATTTAAATTCGAGGATACAAATAACGGCAAGTGATTATTCATCCGATAATTTAGAATTGAACTTAGTACTTCATCTCGGGTCCACTCAGTGTTTGCTTCAGCACCTAGATCATCTAGCATCAAGATTGGTACTTTCTTAATAAAGTCAACTTTCTCTTCATAAGTACCATCTTCAAAACTGGATTTTAATTCTCTAAAAAATTCAGGCACAAACACAATAGCTGTTTGAATCTTAAGCTTAATAAACTCATTTGCTAAAGCACCTAGAATATAGGTTTTACCTGTGCCATAAAGACCATGCAAATAAAGACCTTTTCTAGGTAATTCGTTTGTTGCTGTATATATGCTAATGAAGTCTGAAGCAAATTCTGCAATCTGTAAACGAGATTTTGTATTCATATCCATATTCTCTAGACTAGCATTAAGAATATCTGGTGACATATGGAAGCTTTTTAACATACGCTGAACTTCACGTTGCTCGTCTTCAATTATCTTTTCCTGACATGGAATATAATTCAATTCAACCCCCTGATTTCTAACGGAAATCGTTGGGACAAACCCATTTAAATAATTTGTACATTGTCCTGTACCCTGTGCCCCACAGCAAGTATGTGATTGATTGATGTATTCGTAAAAAGTTGACAAGTTTTGATTGATAAATTCATCAGTTACTTCTAGGTTATATTCACTTAGTAGCTTTTGAATGTCAGGGTGATTTAAAGTATCCTGTTTCATCTTTTCTAATCGTTCTTGGAATGAAGGGATACTCACTCCTATTCTTTTCATTGCATCACTTATGGGTTCGATTTTACTCACCTACTTAATTCTTATTCCCTAGCTTTGCTAAAATACGCTTACGTTCTTTCTCAAAATCTATTTGTTCATCGAGTTCTTCTTTATGATCTTCATAATACTGTTCTGGCGTCTTATTGATGTCATTGAACCATTTTGGTATAGGCATCACTTGTTTTGTACCATAAGGATTCTGTTCTTTTTCTATCTGTCTTTGTTTACGACTCTCAATTGACTCTTTTACAATTTCAAGTGCCTGACTAGTACTTACAATTCCTCTATAACGCCAATCAGCTGCAATAGTTTCAGTAAATTTTGTTGGTAATTTACCTTCATTTGCATGCAACACGTATTCTATTAATACATTTGCTACACCAATTGACAATTCAAAACGATGAACGAGCGATTCTGCTAATCGCACATGTTGTCCATATGGTTCTACTCCACCATATAAGTTCTTTAAAAATTGGTAAGGTGTACACGATTCATATTTTGAAAGTACAGAATCCATCACTTGATCTTTGTTCAATCGGTTAAGTTCATGCTCAGTAATCGTAGGGATATAACCAACTTTTTCACGCATTTGAGCATCTTTTTCCTGATTCTCTATATTATTTTTCGCTTGTTCAACTGTTTGAATTTGTTTATTTCGCCAATCAATCGCAATCACTTCAACATATTTTTTCGGTAGTTGACCTGATTTTAAATGATAGACGTATTCAATTAAAACATTTGCTACCCCAACAGTTAAGCCGAATTTCAAGACTAAACTTTCTGCTAAGCGAATATGTGAAGAAAGTGGCTCCATTCCTTTATTTAAATATTTAAGGAATTCATATGGTGTAAGGCTCGCATAACCTTGCCATTCAGGACGTACTGTTTCTACTTTAACAATGGACTTAGAAGTAATTTTCGGCACATATCCAAGCTTCTTGTGCATTTCTTTAGCTTCTTTTTGCTGAAGAACATAATCAATTGCTGCATGAGCAGTTTGAATACCTAATTGTCTCCAACTGCTTGCAATCGTATCCACTAAACGTTTTGGAAATTGTCCATTATGCGTTGTAAGAACATATTCAGTTAACACATTGACTACACCAATTGGTAACCCATAAACAATAACCAAATCTTCAGCTGTTCTAATAGTCATTGGAAATGGTTCATTACCATTATAATAATTCTTTAAAAACTCGTATGGCGGTGTGAGTTCGTAGTAATTATATTCATCATCTAGTTCTTCAGAATTAGTAATGTATTGTTGAATATTATCTTTCGTAATTCGAGCATTGAATCTTAACTCTCTTTTTGTTTGTTTTTCATCAATTGTTTTTTGTATTTGAGTTATTGCCTCTTCTGAACTACTAATGTTTAAAGCCACCCAGTTACTAGCAATTGTCTCAACAAACTTTTTACTAACTTTACCTTCCGTTTGTTTAATGACATACTCCATTAATACATTTACAACTGGCATTGGCATACCTTGATATTTTACTAAAGACTCTGCAATTTTCACAATATAATCGAAAGGTTCTTTCCCATCATTTAAAAATCTTAAAAACTCGTAGACATTTAAGGAATCGTAAGGTGTTTTCTCTGGAATAATAACTTCTGAAGAAGTAGATGATTTTTTATTATATTTGTCATGCTCTAACCGAGCAAACTCCATCGCTTCCTGAGCAGTACGGATATTTTTTCTATTCCAATGGTCAGCAATCGTCTCAACAAAGTTTTTAGGTAGTTTTTTGTCTGTTTGTAGCATTACATAATCTATTAGTACATTGACAACACCAGGGTTCATTCCATGTTTAATAAATAGATTTTCTACAAGCTCCCTAATATAAGATGTCGGTTCCTTACCATTGTTCAAATGTTTTAAATGTTCAATTGGACTTGTCGTTTCGTAGTAACGAATTAGTTCTTGTTCTTTCGAATTTTTATTTTCTTGAACAGATTGCTGTTCTTCAAAAGTTTTTATAACTTTTGGTAAATCTTTAGAAATCGTAAGTTGATAGTATTCAAGGGCTGCTTGTTTCAGTCGCTCATCTGTAATTTTCAAGTTTTCATCTAGTGCCAAAATGACAACCTTTTGCATATCAAGCGGTGATAGGTGATATAAAAAAGCAAGCTTAGCGATAGATTCCTTTACTTCAAAAGTGATTGCACTTGATGGTACTAATTGTTCGGATAGTCCAGACATTAATAAATTAAAATCAAATTGAGCATAATAAAAAGGATAATCCTGCTTATCCGCACTTGTGTTTTCAATAATATCTTTTGGAACATTTGTATGTACAGGCTTGTACACATCAACAAATGTGCGAGACACTTCTGTAAACAGATCTTGCTTCCTCGGTTTAACAAATCGCTTTCTCAAGTTACGATACGCTTGTTCTCCTATTTTGCTAAATAGAAACATAGAAAGTAATGGGTCTTGAAAAAAGCTTTGTGCGTCTAACGGTCTTTCTAGTTCATATAGAAAATAACGACCGTCTTCCTCATCCTTACGATATGTCCTTAAAAGTCCAATTGCTTCAAGTGCAATTCTTGCTTCAAAAACTTTTCCAATAGGCATATCTAGTACATTCATTAAATGATAATGATTAAAGATCGAGTTTGTAACATCTTCTCCCTCTGCCCAAAGTGTTAAATAAAGGCTAACTGGTTCTGGACCTGTTAAAGGTTGATAAAATAATGTTAAAAGCTGACGTTCATTTGTTGATAAATGATGAGGGAGACTAATTTCAAAATGATCTGCAGGTTGTAATTCTTTGTACAGATGAACCATTTACAATATCCCCTCCAACATGTTTTTATTTATTTACATCTGTTTGACGATGTAGTAAATCTTTTAATTCATTGATAAAGACATTAATATCTTTAAATTGGCGATAAACTGAAGCAAAACGTACATAGGCAACCTCATCCACAGTTGCTAGTTCGTCCATAACCATTTCTCCTACATCTTCTGAGCGTACTTCAGGATTGCCTATTCGTCTTAAATCTTTTTCTATCTTCATGACAATTTCATCTAATGTATTTAATGGAACTGGTCTTTTTTCACACGCTCGAATAAGACCACGCAATATCTTTTCCCTGCTAAATTCTTCTCTAGAGCCATCCTTTTTCACGACAATCAATGGCGTCTCTTCAATTTTTTCAAACGTAGTAAACCGATATCCACATGACTCACATTCACGACGTCTCCGAATTTCTTTATTGTCATCAACTGGTCTAGAATCCACAACACGTGTACCGTTAAATTGACAAGCTGGACATCTCATAATCATAAATCTCCTATTTCTCTAATATCGTATACTTATTATAGCAAATATATATCATATAAAAAAACTAACTTTCAATTGTTTTGCGAGAGTTCATTATAAATGATTTCACTAGATTTATATAGGTAAATTTCATGGAAATTAGAAAGACACACCGCGACTCTTTTTTAGACGCGGTGTGTCTCTACTTTTAGTTTTATTTAATACATGCCTGAATGATGAATAAAAAACTACTCTCTAACAGCGTTAATAATCGACTTGAAACTTAAAATTAATTTGTTACTAGTGCTTCTAAAGCGTTGACAACCTTTTTAGTTAAATCGACAACTCGTGCAGAGTAACCCCACTCGTTATCGTACCAAGCTAATACTTTTACTTTTCTAGTACCCATTACCATCGTTAATAATCCATCAACTGTTGATGAATAAGTCGTTGTATTGTAATCAGTAGATACTAACGGTTCAGTGGAGAAGTGTAAAATACCTTTCATTGCGCCTTTTGATGCTTTGATAAACGCTTCATTCACTTCTTCAACTGTCACATCTTTTTGAACATCTACAACAAGGTCCACTAAAGAAACGTTAGGTGTTGGAACTCGTAGAGCCATACCATGTAGTTTACCTTGAAGTTCTGGTAATACAAGCGCTAATGCTTTTGCAGCACCAGTTGATGTTGGAATGATTGACTCTGCACAAGCACGTGCACGTCGTAAATCTTTATGTGGATTGTCGATATTTTTTTGGTCATTTGTATAAGCATGAACAGTTGTCATTAATCCGTTTTCAATACCGAATGTATCATTTAATACTTTTGCTACAGGGGCTAAACAGTTTGTTGTACATGAAGCGTTAGAAATAACATCATGTTGACTAACATCTAATAACTCATCATTTACACCCATAACGATTGTTACATCTTCATTTTTACCTGGGGCAGTTAAAATCACTTTTTTCGCACCAGCTTCTAAATGCATAGCCGCCTTAGATCGCTCATTAAATTTACCAGTTGCTTCAATGACGATATCAACGCCCATTTCTCTCCATGGTAATTTTAATGGGTCACGTTCACTAATAAGTTCAACACGTTTTCCATTTACAATTAAAGCGTTTTCTTCAATATCAATAGTACCTTCAAATCTGCCATGATTTGTGTCATACTTTATTAAATGTGCTAAAGTTTCAGCAGGATAGCTAGCATTTATCGCAATTATATTTAAATCGTTCTGTACAATAGCTTGACGGAAAACCATACGTCCGATACGACCAAACCCATTAATAGCAATCGAAACTGTCATTACTTTTAAAGCCTCCTATATTTGGTAAATCATTATGTTTTGCTTTTATTCTTAAATAGTATAACACATTATAAATAAAGGTGAACACATTTATTTCGTAATTTAATAATTATTATATTCTGAAAGTTAAATGTATTATAATTAATAGTACTTAAACATTTTCTATTATTAAAAATCGTTTTTTACTCGAATTAACATTAATGAAGTGAAAAAGCCTCCTGAAGGAATTAGGAAGCTTTCATGCCAACTCGTTCAATTTGTACTTTCGCTTGTACTTCTACACTTAAATCCTTATATATTTCTTTCCACTTCTCAGTGGTTTCTATTTCTTCATCCCAATATTTAGATAATCGCCCACGCACATACTCACCAAATCCAAAAATGTCTGATTTTTTTTCTTGTGTTTCTTTAATTAGTTTTTCCATCTCGACCTGCAGTAGTTTACTTGCCTTTTCTTCGATTTGCTTTATAATTTCACCATCATCTAATCGGATTTTCTCCGAATTTTTTTCGCGAATGATTCCCCAGACGTCAACTGTAATTTTAAAATGAGGTTTCCCTTCCTGTAAGCTCACTTCATAATCTGTTTTGCGTTTTGTAGATTGAAACATCACCGATTCTTTGTCCGATAAGACAATTACAGCAGCTGCTCCACCTGGGTTTTGTTCGGTTAAACCATTAAAGTAAGCAATTTGATACGGCTTTGTCTTACCTACGAGTTTATCTCCACTAAAATAAGCGATTCCACTAATTTCAATATTATCTACTTCCTCAATCGTGATATAAGGCAGATATCCATCGTATCCCTTATTAGAAGTGTGTATCCAGAACATTCCTAAATCATTCTCGGGGAACTTCCCCATTTTGACTGCTTCTTCAAACATTGTTGATAAATATACTGCTGGAACTTGCTCAAGCTTTGGGGCAACTTGCATCGCTTTAGCAGCATCATCTTCATTAACAGCCATCCAAGCTGATCTTCTAATCTCGGGTCTTCTTTTCAAATAATCATTTATATGATCAATGCCCTTTTTCGCGATTTCTTCTGATAAAATGATGACTTGTAATTGTCCGAAAAAAATTTTATGGGCTAACTGTTGTTGCAATCCTTGAATCGCATCATCAATCGTATTGCCTACTGCCTCTACGACCCATACTTTATCTTTTGAAGAACTTCCGCTACCTCCTTGTGAAGGTCCTAAAGGAATTTGTCCAGGTACCGCCAATTGGGCAGTGACTTTAATTTTACCTACTTCACTAGTTGGTATTTTAACCCCTTCAGGATGTGTTAAAGGAATAGGTTTTTCAGTTGATTTGGCGAGATCTATAGCTAACCCAACAATTGTTGCTCTTTCTTCAATCTCCTTTCTATCCCAACACCCCGAAAGTAGTAGAAGTAAACAAAACCCTACTAGCATGTATAGGGGGAATTTCGTCACAATGGTTCCCCTCCTTTCTTTCTTGCATACGAAATAAGTAAAAGAAGTATAGGATAACCGACCGTTAAGAGAATTCCCCATTTCCCAATAATGTCGATTAACTCATAAGTATGAAGTACATTTTGAGGATAAAGGGACAAAACAAATACTAAGGGTAAAAATAAATAAGATAAAACACTGTGACTACGCAATTTAAATAATTGACTCGATAGTTCAAGGGCAATTAAATATCCTGATAAGATAGTAGTAAAAGCTGAAACAATCCATACGACTAAAAACAGAATATCTAACCTCTCTAAAATAGCGACAGGTAATTCTGTCATTCGTGTCAAAACTAGCATTGGCCAAAGAGAATTATCGATTTCTTCTGAACCAAAGACCGCAACCGTAACACCAGTTGCAATTAACAGTATACAAGCCGAAAAGCCAATACCCCACATACTTCCTCTCATTACCTTTTTCGTATCAATCATATATGGTGCAATGATTAAAATAATAAAAACACCAATGTGAATAAATGGAAGTCCCGCCACGGATAATCCACCGTCTAGAAAATCCAAAAAGGTTGTATCATTCCCAAGGAAAGGTTTCAAATGCCGTGGGTCAATATCTTGAAATGCAAATATCACCATTAAAAGAATGGGAATCACAATAAGCATTAAATAAAATGAGTGCATATAAGCAATCGTTGTATGATTGTTTCTCGTCGCAACTGCTACTAAAATTAGCATTGATAGAATAGTTGCACTCATTGGTGTTTCTTGTAAGAGAGAGGCATTCATTACTTCCCCAAACTCTCTAATAACAAGTCCAGTTAGCATTAAAAAGTAAACAATTAGAAAAAGTCCAAATAATTTCCCTAATGGCTTACTTATTAACTTTTGACCATATTGAATAATAGATACCCTTGGAAACCGTTTCGATAATTGTGCAATTAGAAATACACTTGTAATGCTAATAATCATCGCAATACAAGTAACTAAAAAAGCACCAGATCCAACTTTTTCACTTGCAACCCGTGGTAAGGCTAACACACTTATCCCTATCGTACTATTCATTACAATTGCAATACATTGAAATGTTGTTATTTGTTTAGGTTCCATCAGTTCATATCCTCCCCCTCTTTCTTTTGCGGTAATAGAGGGTTGCTAGGATAAGAATCATACGGCTTAATACGTCGCTTGTTTCTTGTTTGAAGTTCCTCTGGACGATCTAATAACCAGTTTAAAGGAGCTCTAAAAATTGTATCTTTAAGTCCTCCGAAATTCCCTGGAGCAATTGGACTTAAATATGGGACACCAAAAGATTTTAATGAAATGATGTGATTACCTACAAATAGTAACCCTAACATAAGTCCGTAGAACCCGAATATGCCTGTTAACACTAAAAGTGGAAATCTCATCATACGAAAACCAATTGCCATATTATAAGCTGGAGTTGCAAAGGAGCCAATAGATGTTAATGCAATGACGACAACGGTAATAGGTGAAACAAAACCTGCCTCTACGGCAGCTTGTCCTACAACAAGAACACCAACTATAGATAGGGCTCCACCTACTTGTTTTGGCATTCGTACGGTAGCTTCACGAAGAATTTCCATTGCTGCTTCCATTAAAAATACTTCGACTACTGCTGGAAATGGAACTCCTGCTCTTCCGCTTGTTACCGCAACGGCAAATGCGGTTGGAATAAGTTCAGGATGATATGAAATAATCGCCACATATAGAGATGGCATTATTAAAGAAAAGAATAATGCTACTATCCGAACAAAACGTATAATACTAGCCATAATAAAACGTTCATTGTAATCTTCACTTGTTTGATAAAATTGATTAAAAGTTGCAGGTGCAATCAATACAAAAGGTGAACCATCCACTAAAATAGCAACTCTGCCTTCTACTAAATTCCCAACTACAACATCAGGTCTTTCTGTACTTTTAATTTGCGGAAATGGGGAACGAGGATTATCTTGTATAAATTGTTCTAAATAGCCTGCATCTAAAATTCGATCAACGTCAATGGTTAATAATCTCTTCTTCACTTCCTTAACTAATGCTTCATTTGTAATTCCATCTATGTAACAAATAGCTACATTAGACTTTGTTAATGTTCCAATTTCCATTGCTTTTACACGGAATTCGGGGATAGGCAAACGAGAGCGAATAAGTGCTGTATTCGTTTGTATATTTTCGATAAACCCGTCTCTAGGACCACGTATAACCTGTTCTGTTTCTGGTTGGGTTATACTACGTTTATCTGTTTTAAAAGTATCTATTAGAAATGCATCGCTCAGCCCCTCAACAAACAAAATGGCTTTCCCGCGCAGGAGCGCATTGATGACTTCTGCAAGCCTATTTTCAGTTTTCACATCCGCATGATAAAGTGTTTCCATTAATAACGTAGTTTTTATATCTTGTTGTAGAAGTGATTCTTTTTCATTTGTTTGCCTAATCCGTTGTGTTAAAGGTTTTATAATTTCTTTACTAATTGACTCTTTATCTGAAATACTATTTAGATATAAAATGATTGATGGTATGCTACCGAAAATGACAAATTCTCTCTGAGCGAAATCGTTATCCTTCCCAAATATACTTTCAATTGCTTGAAGATTCTCTTCTAAGTTCACAGTCATTTGGATTGTTTTAGTCTTTTCCATTAAATTGCTAGATGGAATGTGATTATCAGGTTGAGAGTTCTCGTTTTTTTCGTTCCTTTTTTTAAATAGCAAAAAACCACCTCCACTATCGTTCACTATAAGCGACCAGACATGTTTAGTATGCCGATAGTGTACTTATAAATACGTATTAAATCCTTTTTTGACTATAAAAAAAGACACCCTAAATGGATGTCGTTATCCTTGCTTATCTAAATGTAGTTTTCGATGCTTAGCATCCTCTAGAATCTGATTAATCTGTAACAGTATTTCTTCATCCAGTGGTAGACCATCCCAGTGTAGGTCTTTTTGCTCTAAAAGAGTACGAAAATTATGTTGTTCTTTTCTTATATCAGTGATTCCCAATATGTAGTCCACACTTACATCATAGACTTGAGACAATTGGCGGAGGCGTTCAAGGGGCGGTCTTCTATATTTAGATTCATAAGAAGCGTAACTCGACTTTTTTATCCCTAGTTTTTTTCCAATTTCCTCCATAGTATATCCATGTTCTAATCTTAATTCTTTTAGTCGCTTAGCGTGCATGATATTCCCTCCTTTTATGCCTCTTTTTCCAGTAAATGATTAAACATATAAAATATAGTCTCTTGATAATATTTCACTTTTTCTTTTACCAATTGTATTTCTTTACTTTGTACCTGACGTCTAGACTTATGATAAATAGCAAAGGTACCTATGACATAATCATCTTTAAAAAAGGGGATAGACCAGCATGTTTGAAAACCCCATTTAAACATATATTCGCGAAATGGTTTCCATAGCGGTGAAGTTTTAATATCTGTGACAATCACTTTTCTAAGGTAGACTGCAGCCCCACAAGACCCACAATTTGCATTAAACATATTCGCTTCGTTAATGTCTTGGAAAAAATCAAAAAATTGTACTGGAAAATTTGGTGCTGCAGCATGGTAAATATTATTCTCCCTCTCATCATAAAAAAGCAACGTTACATAACCATCAGGTATAATTTCTTGTATACTTAAGCATAGTTTACCTAAATCTATTTTTGCTACTATCGTTTGAAATTCTTCTTCTGTTATGATTGAGTCTCTTAATGCCTCCAAATGGATACGAATATTCGTTTCATTTTTCGCCAAGAGTGGATTAATCTGTTTTAAAATCTTTTTCACATTTTTATTTAGTGAGTATCTTTTAATGTACTCAACGACTCCACTCGAATTTGCATTATATGAATTGAAATCCAATTTGTTTACCTCCGACGACTATCATTTAAAAAAAGTATACCCAAATTCACGCAAGAAAAAGTCGTGAGCTTGTCACTTTATTATTAATTAGAAAATTAGAAACATACTAACATTAGTAGTACAAACCAAGGCCATGGTTTGTGCTACTATTTTTTTATAGTAGAAGTGAAGAAAAGCCGACTAGCCTCTGGGACCATGAGTCCGTATTATAAACCGGCTAACTTCACGCCCTTATGTGAATCAGTTTAGTATGTTGGGTCCAAAGAGATCGTGTAAAAGAAAGTGGAATCGATAAGGTACTGTGAAGGCTTCTATGATTGGTCAAAGGAGAAGAATTAAATGAAACATGTCATTGCGTTAGATGTAAGTAAAGGAAAAAGTACAGTTGCGATTTATAATGGCTATCGCCAATGTGAATTTGAAGGCGAGTTAAATCATACACGTGTTGATTTTGAGCGATTACATAAGAAAATTGAAGACATTAAATTACTTGATGGACAAGTGCCAGACATCGTATTTGAAGCAACTGGCGTCTATTCAAAGCCTGTCGAGGCGTTCTTCAAAGATTACGGTTATGCATACTGCCGAATGAATCCACTTGAAGCGAATTTACAGATGGCGAAGATGCGTCGAAATAAAACGGATCTTAGTGATGCTCATGAGCTTGCGAAAACTCATTTTAAAATGGAAAGAGAAACAACGTACATACAAGACGACTATTATGAACAGATGCGCGCCATGACGCGTTATTACGATGAAATAGAGGAAGAAATCATTCTTTTAAAAAGCCGTA
The DNA here is from genome assembly GCF_900291985.1 of Lysinibacillus timonensis. NCBI lineage: Bacteria > Bacillati > Bacillota > Bacilli > Caryophanales > Bacillaceae > Lysinibacillus > Lysinibacillus timonensis. Next base: position 1,078,257 of record NZ_LT985980.1, read on the forward strand.
TGCATGCTATTTTACATCTAAGTTTTCCTGAATTAGAACAGTTAATTACACCAAGTTCTGCCCTGTTTTTAAATATTGTGCAGCTCTATCCTCATCCCGAACTTTTATTGGTCCATTCAAAAACAATTATTAAAAATCGCTTAAAGACTAATACGCGCAAAAACCTCTCATTAGCACGGGCTGAAGCAAAAGCAGCAGTTTTATTGGAAGCAGCACAAAATAGCTATCCAGCAATTAAAGTGAATGATATTCGTTGCGATCAAGTACGTGATTATGCAGCCCGCATTGCGGATTTACTAGAGATGAAGAATTCTCTTGTAAGACAAATGGTGGTATTGTCCGAAGGACGAAAAGAATATCTTATATATCGTTCGATACCAGGTATTGGCGATTCAACAGCTTGCAGATTGATTGGAGAAATTGGTGATATTCGCCGCTTTAAAAATGCAAAACAATTGAACGCTTATGCAGGAATAGATATTATGCGCTACCAGTCGGGAACTACTCAATATAGAGATCGAATTAATAAAAGAGGTAACAAGCATTTACGAAAGATTTTATATTTTATGGTATGTGCAATGCTTATGGCAAAAGGAAAACCGAATCATTTTGTGGACTATTATTACAAATTAAAAAAGCAACCTCAGAAGAAGCCTCATAAGGTTGCAATCGTCGCCTGCATCAATAAATTTCTGAAAGTGACGTTTCAGTTATTGAAGCAGAACATTCTTTACGATTATGAGTCCGCAATACAGGTTCAGAAATCGTAATCACCTACCTCAAACTATAACATATAGACCTTTCGAAAAAAATAAAAATCGTAAGGTCTTTTTGGCATACGTAAATTTAGGTCTAGGGGCAGGGAAGAACTCCCCACTAAACCTAAATCAAAAACATAAAAGAAAATAAAGAAATACACTTGACTAATCGTAAGAAAGAGGCTAGGACAAAACTAGCTTCAATAATTTAAAAAAACGTGAAACCGTTACGTCGATTTCACGTTTCTTTTTAAATTCACATATTTAGAGTTAAGATCATGCAATCTTGCCGCATATTCTCTTAAGTTTGTGGCCATTAATGCAATGCCGAATGCGCTATCAACCTTTTGGTCAAATTAATAATCAAAAAAATTAGCCGATGACTTTTACCTTTGTAAAATGCCACCGGTTTTTTCATTAAGTGGTGGGTTTTGGATCTAATCCTTTCTATCTTTGGATAAAATAAGCGGAGAAACTCCGTCTAATGTAGATAGTGGGGGCAAAAGAATCGGATATAAGCGGAGAAATTCCGATTAAATGCTCTAATTTTGGTAAAATTGAAAGTTTTGGATAGGATAACCGGAAAAACTCCCTTTATTTTTGAAAAAATATTTAGATTTCTTATTTTAAGCGGATTATTTCCGTTTAAATATTTCATGTATAGTAAAATGGCCAGTAAAAAAACAGGAATTTCTCATTAGAGAACCATTACAAAGAGAACGTTTTTTTCAGTGTCAAAATTTCATCATTATACAAGCTCCTATTAGTTTTTCCCAGCCTCAATTCAACTTCAATATTATTTAATTATATTCCAATTTCGTAGTATCGCTTCTAATTGCGCACGCGTTTGTTCTATCGTCCCATTATTGTTTATGACTGCATCGGCACCTTTTTCTTTTTCAGATAAAGGGAGTTGCGAGCTTATTCGAGCAAGCGCATCTTCTTTACTTAGATGATTCCTCTCTACTAAACGTTTCAATTGTGTCTCTTCTGAAACTGTAACGACTAGAATTTTCTCTACATAATGTTGAAGTTTGCTTTCAAACAATAATGGAATATCCATAATGACAGTTTTTGCACCTTTTGCTATATGCTCATCCCGTTGACGTAACATTTCAGCTCGGATTGCCGGATGTATAATGTCATTTAATACCTTACGTTTTGATTCATCATGGAAGATAATAGAACCAACCTTTGCTCGGTCCATTTCACCTTTTTCAGTTATGACTTCTTGACCAAACGCTTCTACGATTTTTGTGAGTGTTGGATTTCCTGGCTCCACTACAACACGAGCAACTAAATCTGCATCAACGATCGGTAAATTATATTCTTTTAACATATTCGCCACAGTGCTTTTTCCACTTGCGATACTACCTGTTAACCCAATAATCATATTGAACTCACCTTTTAATGTTGACAATGAGGGCAGTATACAGAAGTCCGCCCACCAATTGTCATCGATTTCGTATTTGAACCACATGTAGAGCAATGTTTTTTTCCATACATTTTCAAACGATGTTGCATGCCTCCTGCTTCACCGTTAATATTTCGATAATCTGAAATTGTGGAACCACCATTTTCGATACTTTCATGTAAAATGTCTCGAATCGTTTCAAATAGTTTCACTTTACGTTCTTTACTAATTCGACTTACTTTCCGCGCTGGATGGATTCCCATTTTAAATAAAGCTTCGGTTGCATAAATATTGCCACATCCTGATAGTACATGGCCATCCATTATTACTTCTTTAATCGGCTTATGTTGATATTTTGGCAAGGTACATTTTTGTAAAAAATAGTGACATGCATCTTCATCAAAAGGTTCTGGTGCCATTTCCATTAATGGTGGATGTTCTTCAAGAGTAGTAAGCAATCTCATCTCACCGAAACGTCTTATATCCGAAAATACAAGTAATTCACCTGAATCTAATGTAAATACGGCATGTACATGTTTTCTGAATTTCTCTTCATGAATTTCATTCAAATGATGAACTACAAACCATGCACCTGTCATGCCCAAGTGATTAATAAATTTAAAGGATTGATGATTTTTTTCAACATCTATATAAATATATTTCGATCTTCTCGTGACTTTTTTAATGAGCATGTCCTGCATTGCTTCTTCAAAATAGGATGGTTCTAAATTTTTTACAATACACTGCTTACCAGCTGCACAGGAATCATAAACCGTTTTTGAAAATTCTACTTTTCTTATGGTCTTTCCTTCAACAGCTGGTGCCAACTCCCGGACAACACCTTCTACTTCTGGTAATTCAGGCATCCTTTCACTTCCTTATCCCGGTGCAAGCGTTCGTAACACTTCACCTCAAACACGAAGATGGAACTAAGATATTTTGGTGGGAGATAACGGACGCTAACACCCCGATTGGTTCAACTAACAATCAGTGGGGATGAGAATCCCCCACTAATTGAAGTTTCACTTTACTTCGCATCATACCATGTACCACCATATGAATATTCCACTTTTAGCGGTACTAATAGCTCAATTGCGTTTTCCATCACTTCCGGAACAATTCGTTCTAGAATTTCAATTTCATCCTTAGGTGCTTCAAAGATTAATTCATCGTGTACTTGGAGTAACATCTTTGTTTTTAAGCCTTCCGCTTTTAAACGCGCATCCATATCAATCATTGCTTTTTTTATGATATCTGCTGCACTACCTTGAATTGGCGTATTCATAGCTGTACGTTCTGCAAAACTACGTAAGTTAAAGTTTGAGCTTGTGATGTCAGGTAAATAACGGCGGCGATTTAGGATCGTTGTAACGAAACCATTTAATTTTGCCTCTTGTACAATCGAGTCCATATATTCTTTTACACCTGGGAAGCTCGTTAAATATTTCTCAATAAATTCACCAGCTTCTTTACGGGTAATATCTAAGCTTTGAGAAAGGCCATAGTCACTAATTCCATAAACAATACCAAAGTTAACCGCTTTTGCAGTTCGACGCATGTTTGATGTTACTTCATCTGCTGAAACGTGGAAAACATCCATTGCGGTACGAGTATGAATGTCCATACCTTTTTTAAACGCATCGATTAAGCTCTCATCTTTTGAAAAATGGGCTAGTACACGTAGTTCAATTTGCGAATAGTCAGCTGCAAATAATATCCAATCCTCTTGGGAAGGAGTAAAGGCTTGTCTTATCCGACGCCCTTCTTCTAAACGAATTGGGATATTTTGTAGGTTTGGATCTGTTGAACTTAGTCTACCTGTAGCTGTAAGTGCTTGTTGGTAGCGTGTGTGGACTTTACTATCCTCACTATGGACTTCCTTCATTAACCCTTCGATATAGGTTGATTGAAGTTTTGCTAGTGTACGATAATCCAATATAGAAGCAACAATTTTATGTTTTGATTTTAATTTTTCTAATACATCTGCAGCAGTAGAATATCCTGTTTTTGTTTTCTTCACTGCGGGTAGCTCTAATTTTTCAAATAGAATGACTCCTAATTGTTTTGGGGAGTTAATATTAAATCTCTCTCCAGCTAGTTCATAGATTTTTTGCTCAAGTTGAGTAATTTTTTCTGTTAACTCTTCACCCATATTTTCTAGCGTCGACTTATCGATCTTAATTCCTTCGCTTTCCATTCTTCCTAAAATGCCTGCAAGAGGTAATTCTAAATTATAATATAAATCGAATTGTTCATTATCTTTTAACTTTTCCTCAACAATAGGTTGTAGTGACCAAATAGCAAATGCTTTACGGCTAACATGTTCAGCAAGAACCTTTTCTTCTGGGATTGTCCATTTCGCACCCTTACCGTAAATCGTCTCATTTGCTTGAACATCTGTGAAGTTAAATTCTCTCGCAAGAATGGCCACTTCATCACCAGAAATGGAAGGGTTAACGATGTAAGAAGCTAATAGTAAATCAAATTCAACCCCACGTAAATCAATGTCAAGGCGATTTAAAATTGCTTGTGCAGCTTTACTATCCGACATATACTTTTTCTTACTTTCATCTTCTAGCCAATTTTTAATTGTTTCACTTTCATTCATTGTTTTGAATGGGACATAGAACGTACTCAGTCCATCTGTAAATGCTGCTCCGAATATTTGGCAAGTATGATAATGTTCATTTTCTAATTCTAAATGAACAGCCATCGTGTCTTTTAACATTTCGGGTATAACATTCTCTACGATTTCAAATTTAATTTCAGCAGTCTCTTTTTCTTCAATTGTAAAATGACTTTTTTCTATTAGAGATTTAAAAGAAAGCTCTTGGAAAACCGAAATGACTTCTTCCTCGTTTGGACCAGGATAAGCTAAATCACTCAATGAAATTTCAATTGGTGCCTCTGTGAAAATCGTTGCAAGTTTTTTTGACATTTTTGCTTGTTCTTCATTTTCGACGAGCTTTTCTTTCATTTTTGATTTTTTCATGCTCTCAATATTTTCATATAAATTTTCAATAGTTCCATACTCTTTTAACAGTTTAATGGCAGTCTTTTCCCCGACTCCTGGTACACCAGGTATATTATCAGATGTATCCCCCATTAAACCTTTCATGTCGATAATTTGTTCAGGTGTTAAACCATACTTCTCTTCAATATGAGCAGGTGTATATTGCTCTATATCCGTCATCCCTTTTTTCGTAATATAGACAGTAACATTCTCTGTAGCAAGTTGTGTCAAGTCCTTATCACCTGAAACAACGATTACTTCCATATTCTCTTTTTCAGCTTGGCTAGCTAATGTGCCGATAATATCATCGGCTTCGTACATTTCTAATTCGTATCGTTTTATTTGATAAGCATCAATTAATTTACGTAGATAAGGAAACTGTTCTGATAATTCAGGTGGGGTTTTTTGACGCCCTCCTTTGTACTCATCATAGGATTCGTGTCTAAATGTTGTCTTACCAGCATCAAAGGCAACAAGCATTTTTGTCGGCTTTTCTTCATCTAATATTTTTTGAAGCATTGTAGTAAATCCGTATACAGCGTTTGTATGAATCCCACTATCATTAGTTAACAGTGGCAATGCAAAAAAAGCTCTATACGCTAAGCTATTTCCGTCTAGTAAAAGTAATTTATCTTTCCCCATTCATTTGCAGCTCCTTTGTAAACCTATGTATCATTTTATTAGTCTTTTGCTCTTATTAACTTTAACTTGAAAGTCCATTTTAATCCATTATAAAACACGTATTCATCAATAACGATAAATACGTGTGTTTATAAGATAAATATTTACTTATGATATTCGTTTACGATTATTTTGCTTATTAAAAAGTGAATGGTAGACGAATTCCTCATAAATTACTGTTGCTAAAAATGCATTCATAAATGAGAAAATGATATATAGTGGCATACCACCTAGATTAAGTTCCATGAATGAACGGAAAAATACTTCCACCAAGCCCACTTGGACAAAGAAAAAAATCATTCCAATTCCAACTTCCCAAATTGGCCGTTTATCGTCTCTTTTTTCAAACTTACATACTTTTTTAAAGCTATTTCGAACATCCTCAGATATGAATAGTGAAACTACTAAAGTAATAATAAAAAGAACAGGGATTTGTAATATTTCGACCTTAGCCCAAGAAAAGGATGTTGAACTAAATAATGCTGTTACTGAACATGCCATCATGATTGCAATTAAACAATTTTGAAAGTATTTATTCATTGCTTTTGTTTTCAACATAATCCCCTCAAATCTAATAGACTTTTATTAACTATTAAATTATAAAAGAGAATTATACTATTATATAGTAGTAAATATTGTAATTCGTTTACCTCAGAGTCTTAAGCGTAAAAAAATTGAGGCTGGGACAGAAGAGGAAAAGATTAGTTCTTCTTTCAATAGTACTTTTTGGATATATGAACGTTCGTTTTCGATGTAGACTTCGCTTTCCACGGGGAAGCCTTGAGCCTCCTCGAGCTCAAGCTCTGCGGGGTCTCAAGATTGCTTCTACATCCCGTAGGAAGGCTTTGCCTTGCATCGAAAGCGAAGCGACAAATTTATTTGCACCGAAAGCGAAGCGACAGGTGCAGATGCACTCTCAGTCTGCATCTCCAACGAACGACTTCCAAATAAACAGATAAGCAAATTTTTACTATATTCAAAACGCTCTATTTGTTGAAAACTAACTTTTGTCCCATCCTCAATTACTTATACTATCTATTCTAGGTATCCAGATAATATTCTTGCATACGGTGAATCTGACGGGATGATAATCATTGTATCTTTACCAATCGTTTGTTTATATGTTTCTAATGTACGGTAGAGCTCATAAAACTCAGGATCTTTTGAGAATGCATTGTTGTAAATTTTAGCAGCTTCTGCTTCCCCTTCGGCTTTTATTAATGCTGCTTCTTTTTCTGCACCAGATATTAATTCGACAACTTGCTTATCTGTATCTGCTTCTGTAGTACGTTTCTCAGCGTCCCCTTCAGATAAGTAAGTTTGAGCAATCGACTCACGTTCAGAAATCATTCGAGTAAATACAGATTGTTCATTTTCCGCTGGTAAATCCGTTCGTCGAATTCGAACATCGACAACTTCAATCCCATAATTATCATTTTTCAATAATTCATTTACTTTCTCTGTGATAAGGTCATTTAAGCTTCCGCGAGACGAATCTTCATCACTAATAATATCGCCATAATTTAGTCGACCAAGTTCTGTACGTAGAACAGAGTAAATGAATTCCTCCATTCTCGCTTCAGCATTGGTAATCGTTCTTGCGTTTGAAATTAACGCTTTTGGATCTGTGACTTTCCATACAGCATAGTTATCAACGATAATTCGCTTCTTATCGAAAGTCGTAATTTCTTCTGCTCTAGTCATATCGTGAATCATTACATTTTTAGGTAATGTTGAAACACTTTGAATAAATGGAATTTTAATGTTTAACCCTGGTTCATCTTTATAGGCAACCACTTCACCAAATTGACGGACAACTTTATATTCATTTTCTTTTACAACATAGACATTTGCTAATAAGATAATTGCAATTGCAAAGAAAATAACGAATACTGCTGCAATCTTACTAAACTGTTTAAAGTTAAATGGCTTCTTATTTATATCAATAACCTTCGCATCTTTCACCTGTTCAGACTCAGGTGACTGTTCTGGATTTTTTTTATTTCTATTGTTCCCAAATAACGAATTCACAAATTTGTCTAAATCGCTTTCAAATTTATCTTTATTACTCATTAATTATTGCTCCCTTCTGTAACAGGTGGGTTTGTAGAAGAGTTATTAGTAGAGTTATTAGATGGCGTGTTATTTACATTTGGTTGCAACGGTAAATATTTTAATGTATCACCATTATCATTCATAATGTAAATTTGTGCATTAGGTAACACTTGCTCTAATGTTTCCAATATTAGACGTGATCTTGTAATTTCCTTATTTTGAGAATATTGCTCATATAGACTATTAAATACCGCTACATCACCTTCAGCTTTTTGTATACGAGATGTCTTTTCACCTTCAGCTTCTGATATAATTGCAGCAATTTCCCCTTGAGCTTCATTAAGTTTTTGATTTTTGTATTTTTGCGCTTCATTAATTTTTGTAGCTTTCGTTTCACGGGCATCCGTTACAGCCGTAAAGGCAGCACGAACATTTTCATTAGGTAATTCAACATCCTGTAATTTTACAGCTAAAATACTAATACCAATGTCATATTTTTCAATTAATGATGATAGTAAATCTCGAGTATTTGCCTCGATTTCCGCTTTACCGTCTGTCAGAGCTTCATCAATTGTAGAGCTCCCAATAATAGATCTAATAGCTGCTGAAGTTGAATTATGTAAAATTTCTTCCGGGTTGTCTGAATTAAATAAATACTTTTCTGGATTTATTATCTTCCATTGAACAACTAAATCTGTTAGAACGATATTCTCGTCTCCAGTAATCATTTTTGTTTCACTCTCATGTGAAACAATTTCTCCGTTTTCATTTTGATCATATCCAAACGTTAAACTAAATGTCTCTTTCGATAAAATCTCAACATTTTGTATTGGCCAAGGTAATTTAAAATGTAATCCTGCTTCACTAACCGTTTCATCTGCATGACCGAATGTAATCACTACTGCTTGTTCAGATTCGTCAACGGTATACCAAGAAGTTAGTGCTGCAATTATGACTATAATTGCTAACAGTGCTGAACCGGCAAGTAATAAAGCTCTTTTAACACTCATTTACATTTCCTCCTCATATTTATGTAATCAATTTCGCCATCAACTTATTTACGATTCACCGCCATAAAAGTTTCACAAAACAAAAAAAGGAGTGAACGAAAAATGTCCACTACTTTTTTTAGAGAGAACTTCTATTTTTTTCAGCTATCTACTAAATTTGAAACAGGGGGGGTTTCTATTTAGTAATATATCGTTCTAGTGTAAAGAACATATAAACACAATGTTAATGATTTGTTAAGTTCTTTCTTAAAGGTATCATAATTTGCATACTCGTTCCTTTACCTACTTCACTTTGAACATGAATTTTGCCATGGTGTGCTTCTACTAAATGTTTCACTATAGCAAGTCCAAGTCCCGTCCCACCTGAATTTCTACTTCTTGCTTTATCTACACGATAAAAACGTTCAAAGATTCGAGCAATTTCATTTTTCTCAATACCAATACCCTGATCTTTCACTTCCACTATACCGTAATCCTTGTTTTTCTTAATACGCAATGTAATGGTTGTATTTTCAGGTGAGTAAGTGATAGCATTCGTAATTAGATTAGTAAATATTTGAATTAATCTGTTAGGATCACCCATTACAGTTACATCACGAACTATATCAACATCAAATTGCATTTGCTTTTCATCGAGTCTTGGGCTAGTCAATTCAACCGCACGAATTAAAACTTCCTGTAAACTTGTTGGGTGAATCGTTACAGTAAATCCATGTTGCTCTAACTTAGATAATTCTAGTAGATCATTTATAAGCATCTGAAGACGATTACTTTCTTGATAGATGATATCTAAAAACGATAACAGCATTTTTTCATCTTTAAATGCTCCATCGAGCAACGTCTCAGAGAATCCTTTGATAGATGTAATAGGAGTTCTAAGTTCGTGAGAAACATTAGCTACAAAATCTCGTCGAATTTGTTCTAATCGGATTAACTCAGTAATGTCATGCATAACAATAACAACACCTAACCACCGACCATGTTCGCCTACTACAGGAGCACCATAAACTTGTTTATAAAGTATTTCTTGTTGTACTACAATTTCAATTTGTTTCGTATAAGGTGATTCGGTTAGAAATACATGATCAATAAACTTTTCAATTTTTTCAGGTAATCCTAATGTTATAAAGTTTTTCCCTCTAACCTCATCAAACGATAAATTAAATCCCTTCAGAAATTGTCCATTTACGATGGATACATTTCCTTCACGGCCAATCATTATTAGTGCACTTCCCATATTTTCTATGAGTGTTTTTAGGCGCTCTTCCTCAACTTCTCGGGTTTTTTCAATTTCTTGTAGAGTTCTAGCAAGGGTGTTAACGGAACTCCTTAATTCTACAATTGTAGATGGACCCATAGCATATGCCCTTGCGCGATAATTTCCTTTTGATAACTCTTTAGCTGTTTTTGTAATATTTTCTAATGGTTCGATTAAGTTATGAATTAAACGATAAGCACCAATACCTATTAGAAGCAGCGCAATTATAATTAAAATAAATAATACGAAAAAATATTGAGAATTAATGTATTTAAAAGATTCAATATGATATTCAATATCATTCTTTTCTAAGTAATTTTTCAAGAAGAAAGGAAAAAGCTGACCTAAGATAATACCAAGGACAGCAAAAATCGAGCTGGTTATTAACATAAAGAATAAGAAGAGTTGATTACTAAATGATTTCATACATTCTTCGGCTCCTCAAATTTATATCCAATACCTCGAATTGTTTTTATAAATTTTGGTTTGCGGCTATTTTCCTCAATTTTTTCTCTAAGGTGACTTATATGTACATCTACAATTCGTGTATCACCAGCAAAATCATAGTTCCAAACAGCACTTAACAACTGGTCACGTGTTAAGACACGATTTTTATTTCCCAGTAAATAAACTAGCAATTCAAATTCCTTAGGTGTAAACTCAAGCGGCTCATTATTCAAAAATGCTTCAAATCGTTCTGGGTATACAATTAGATTTTCAAACTGCAAAAATCTGTTTTCTAAATCTTCTTCTTCTGTATCTACTATTGGAGTAATGCGTCTTAAAACAGCTTTTACTCTAGCACTTACTTCTCGAGGACTAAATGGTTTCGTCATATAGTCGTCCGCACCTAATTCAAGGCCTAATACTTTATCAAATTCATCATCTCTTGCAGTTAGCATAATAATAGGAATGTTTTTCTTTTGACTACGTAATTCTTTACAAACTTCCATTCCGTCCATTGTTGGCAACATCAAATCAAGTAAAATTAAATCAGGCGACTTTTCAATTGCTATATCAAGACCTTCCTTACCATCGTGAGCTAATAATACTTGGTATCCTGCTTTTTCAAGATTGTATTTTAATAGAGTTGCAATCGATACTTCGTCTTCTACTACTAGAATTACTTTTGACATAATTGAACCTCCAGATTGATTTGAAACCCCCATCTCAAATCATGAGTTTTACAAAGGAGGCATAACTTTCATCATGCCTTCTATTACTGGTAATTTGTTTTGATTTGTTGCAAAAACCTCTACGTGAATAATGTTTTCTTTAACATCAATCAATTGAACTTCTAGTACAATATTAATTGTTTCATAGTGAAAAACCGGTTCTAAGTATTTTAAATTTTGCTCTATAATTCTTGAGCCGGGACCAGGTATATGTTTAGAGATAGCAGATGAAATAATACCGTTAAGCATTATAACAGGTACTATCGGATGTTTATACGGAGTTTTTGCGGCATAATCATGTTGAATGTATAAAGGATTACTATCATTTGTTAAGCCAAGATATAAAAGTAAGTCTTTATCTTCAATTTTCTCCGTTAAGTATAACCTTTCACTGATAGATAATTCATTTACCTTTTTACCAAGCTTTATGCCCTTTCGCATTAACAATCGAGCAACTCCTTTATCCTCAGTTTATTTCATAGTATCAATTTTTTCAGAAAATAACAATGAAAAGTGGCAAGCGTTCAAGCACTCTTAGATGATTACCATTCCATCGATAGAAAATTAACTAAGAAAAAAGCGAGCAGGGGAGACATCCCTACTCGCATTTATTTGTTGTTTTAATCACCTAAAGTTTAACTAATTAAAGATTTTTAATTAATTCATTAGCAAACTCTGAACATTTAACTTCAGTTGCACCTTCCATTAAACGAGCAAAGTCGTAAGTTACAACTTTAGAAGAGATTGTTTGCTCAACAGATTTTGTAATTAAATCTGCAGCTTCTTGCCAACCTAAGTGTTCAAGCATTAACACACCAGATAGTAATACTGATGATGGGTTTACTTTATCTTGACCAGCGTATTTAGGTGCAGTACCGTGAGTTGCTTCGAAGATTGCATGTCCAGTAACATAGTTAATGTTAGCACCTGGAGCGATACCGATACCACCAACTTGTGCAGCTAATGCGTCAGAAATATAGTCACCATTTAGGTTCATTGTAGCAACTACATCAAACTCAGTTGGACGTGTTAAAATTTGTTGTAAGAAGATATCAGCAATTGAATCTTTTACGATGATTTTGCCTTCTGCAACAGCTTTAGATTGTGCTTCGTTAGCAGCAGCTTCGCCTTGCTCAGCTTTAATTGCATCGTATTGGTTCCATGTGAATACTTTGTCAGCAAATTCTTTTTCCGCTAATTCATAACCCCAAGTTTTGAATCCACCTTCAGTGAACTTCATAATGTTACCTTTGTGTACTAATGTAACAGTTGGTTTGTTATGTTTGATTGCATATTCAATTGCTGCACGAACTAAACGTTCAGTACCTTCTTGAGAAACAGGTTTAATACCTAAACCAGAAGTCTCTGGGAAGCGAATTTTATTAACACCAAGTTCTGTTTGTAAGAAGTTTAATAATTTCTTTTGCTCGTCTGAACCAGCTTTGTACTCAATACCAGCGTAAATATCTTCTGTATTTTCACGGAAGATTACCATATCAACATCTTCTGGACGTTTAACTGGTGAAGGAACACCGTCGAAGTGACGTACAGGACGTAAACAAACATAAAGATCAAGTTCTTGACGTAATGCAACGTTAAGAGAACGAATTCCGCCACCGATTGGTGTAGTTAAAGGACCTTTAATCGCGATTAAGTACTCGTTAATTTTATCTAAAGTTTCTTGTGGTAACCATTCACCAGTTTGGTTGAATGCTTTTTCACCAGCTAGAACTTCTAACCATTCAATTTTCTTTTCACCATTATAAGCTTTTTCAACAGCTGCATCGATGACACGAGAAGCTGCTGCCCAGATATCAGGACCAATTCCATCTCCTTCAATGAAAGGAATTACTGGATTATTTGGTACGTTTAGTGCACCGTTCTCTACTACAATTTTACCGTTAGTCATGAATGTTGCCTCCCTAAATTCATAAGTTTAGGACTGTGTATTTAGTTCGCCGTGGGTAATTTGAGCGAATATCCATTACTACAATTCTGCTCATTTTACGAGGCTGTTTACACAAATGAATCGGCGCAAAACGCCGACTTCATTTGTGCTAAACACAGTCCTAGACAATTTTAGCATATTTTTTCAATTAGCGCTCTTCTACTGGAACATATTTTTGCATTCCTGGTCCAACATAATCAGCACGAGGACGAATTAAGCGGTTGTTTGCATATTGTTCTAAAATGTGTGCTAACCAACCTGATGTACGAGAAACTGCAAAGATTGGTGTGAATAAATCATGTTCAATTCCTAAAGAATCGTATACTGATGCAGAGAAGAAGTCTACGTTTGCAGGAAGATTTTTTTGCCCTACAATCATATCATGAATTTTCACTGACATATCATAAAGTTCTGGTTTACCAGTAAGTTTTGTTAACTTTTCGCTCATTACACGTAAGTGTTTTGCACGTGGATCACCTTTACGATATACGCGGTGACCAAAGCCCATGATTTTTTCTTTATTGTTTAATTTGTCTTGAATATATGTTTCAACGTTTTCAATTGAACCGATTTCACTTAGCATTTTCATTACTTGCTCATTAGCACCACCATGAAGTGGTCCTTTTAAAGCTCCGATTGCTGAAGTAATACCAGAATATACATCAGACAATGTCGCCACACAAACACGAGCAGTAAATGTAGATGCGTTTAGCTCGTGGTCAGCATGTAATACTAACGCTTTGTTAAATGCTTCAATTTCGATTGCTTCTGGTTCTTTTCCGTGTAGCATATATAAGAAGTTTGCAGCATAACCTAATTCAGGTTTTGGTGCAACTGGTTCTAAGCCTTTACGGATACGTGAGAACGCAGTTACGACCGTAGATACTTTTGCTTGAAGGCGAATAGCTTTACGATAATTCGCTTCAGGAGTCATTACATCTGCTTCTTCATCATATACACCTAGTAAAGATACAGCAGAACGTAATGCTGCCATTGGATGTACTGTATTTAATGGATAAGCTTTGAATTGATCAATAATTGCTTGTGGAATTTCTGCATTTTCTGCTAATTGTTGCTTTAATTCAGCTAGTTCATCTGCTTTCGGAAGTCGAGTATGCCATAGTAAGAATACTACCTCTTCGAAAGAAGCATTCTCTGCTAAATCATCAATGTTGTAGCCTACGTATGTAAGTGTGTCGTCGATGATTGAGCTAATTTTAGACTCAGCCGCTACGATACCTTCTAAACCGCGTGTTGCTGTCATATTAATCTCTCCCCATATAAAGATTTTGTAAGTGCTTTCTTTTACGAAGAAATGACACTCATGTAATTCTGCTCATATGAACCTATAAGTAAATCGCTTACATAGGTATTATAATAAATTTTGACGGCTTTGTGAATGAATTTGATAGATTTTAAGAAAAAACTGTAAATGGAATGAAATTTACGCTTAAAGTAGAATATTTTTATGCTAACGAGATTTCTATTACGTAAATTAGAGGTGAATGACAATGAAAGTAAATAAAGTAGGCCGTTTTTCATTTAAAACAATAGTAAAATATTTAATATTATCTACCTATTTATTAATACTTTGGTTCACTCTTCCAATATCACTTGCTATTTTTTTCGCATATTTAATCTACCCAATTGTAGACTTTTGTCATAAGCGATTAAAATTACCATACATCATAAGTGCCATCACTATATCTATATTGATTTTCATGTTAACTTATTCACTGTTTTATATTACAATTCAGAGTCTGATTAGCATTTACCCAGAAATCTCTGAGCAAATTGAAAATATCCCAATCATTGAGACAAGCAACTTCAAGATTTTCGAAACAGTATATGAACAATCTATGTCGTTAATTGATACTGCTATTATGACGATCATAAATTCAATTCAGCTAATGTTTGGATACATTTTAGAGTTTTTCATTTTTATTTTTGCATTCTATTTTTCACTATTTGAGTCACGAAAAAATAGAACGTGGTTTTTCCTTTACGTTCCTAAACCATATCGTTCAGAATGGAAACTATATTTTACGAAAGCAATTGATTTATTCAGTTATTTCTTATTTGTTAGTTTTCAACTCTTTATCATTACTTTCTTCTTATTAAGTTTAGGTTTTTCATTATTAAAGTTCGATCAACCAATAAGTAAAGCATTCTTAATTTCCATTGCTGATTTCTTACCTTTCTTTGGTATTGGGTTATTTTTAATACCGATTGCTATTTACTTCTTCCTAGTTGGACAAAGTTACCTTGGTATTGCTTTAATTACTTTGTTTGTTTTTATTATGATTACAAGACAAATTATTGAATCGTTATTATGGGCATCTACGTTTCAATTACGGGCAATACATACCTTTTTCATTAGTGCAGCTTCCATTTTACTTTTTGGTATTTATGGTATTCTATTTAGTCCTTTCATTATTCTACTAGCATTAAAAATGAAGCAACGTTCTACTTCATAATGATGAATTGTCCATTTTCTATTTTCTTGCGTAACCATTGATAGATAAAAGGTTTATAGATTTTTCGTGTAAAGCTCAAAACAAATGTGAATCCAATAAAATCAGTTAAAAAGCCTGGTAATGCAAGTAAGATACTACCTATGAAAATCATAAAAGTATCAACCATCGCTGGGCCAGGTGCTTCACCTCTGTTTATACTGTTTTGTACATTTCGAATTGAATGCATACCAAGTTTTTTAGCTATTGTGATTCCAATAATACTCGTCAAGATAATAAATAATAAAGTATTAAATATGCCAATCCAATTTCCTATTAATATAAATATTGCAATCTCAATTAAAACAATCGCAAATAAACTCATCTTTAACTTTTTCAATACAACACCTCCGGATATCTATTAAATTGTATATTACATTTTTCTTCTATTCCATTTTAGAGTTCCATCTGTTTTATGAAATATGTAAATAATAAAATAAAAGTAGACAAATTACACCATTTGTCTACTTCTACGTTCAATTTTTATAGGACACTTGCATGACCTTTATATATTACGCCAGTTTCTGCATCCATTGTAATCTCTTGTCCGTGGCGTATTAATGTGGTTGCTTCTTTTACACCTACTATTACTGGTAACCCTAAGCTTAACCCAACAACCGCTGCGTGACTAGTTAGACCACCTTCTTCAGTAATAATACCAACACATTTTTCAATAGCTGGCATCATTTCTCGATCTGTTCCAATCGTAACTAAAATACATCCATCCGTATCATAGGCTAATGCTTCATTGGCATTATTCACTACAGCAGCTTTTGCAACGACTGAAGCTTTTCCTACCCCTTGTCCACGTGCTAATAAGTCGCCAATCACATGAACTTTCATTAAGTTAGTAGTACCTGCTTCACCTACGGGAACTCCTGCTGTAATAACGACAACATCACCGTGGTTAACGTATTGATGTTTTAGCGATTCATCAACAGACATTTCTAGAATTTCATCCGTAGTAGTTACTCTTGGTGTTACAATTGGTGTTACACCCCAAACAAGTGTTAATTTTTGAGCAGTTGTGACTTCGTTAGTAATTGCAATAATTGGTACACCCGGACGATATTTTGCAATCATTTTAGCCGTTGTACCACTTGCAGTTGGAGCTAAAACCGCTTTTACACCTAAATTAATAGATGTGTATGATACTGCCTGTGATAGTGCTTCAGTCATTGTTGTACCTTTTTCACGACTTCTCGTTGATACAATTGAGCGATAATCTAATGAATTCTCTGTACTTTCTGCGATATTATTCATTGTTTTAACAGATTCAATTGGATATAAGCCTGCTGCTGTCTCACCTGAAAGCATAATAGCATCAGTTCCATCAAAAATAGCGTTCGCAACGTCACTTGCCTCTGCTCGAGTAGGACGAGGATTTCGTTGCATGGAATCTAACATTTGAGTAGCTGTTATTACCGGTTTTCCAACTTGGTTGCATTTTTTAATTAATGATTTTTGAACCAATGGTACTTCTTCAGCAGGTATCTCAACACCTAAGTCACCACGAGCAACCATTAAACCATCTGATACTTCGATGATTTCATCAATGTTATCTACGCCTTCTTGGTTTTCAATTTTAGGAATAATTTGTATATGACTTCCACCGTTTTGTTCAAGTAACTCTCGGATTTCTAATACATCTTTAGCTGTACGAACAAATGATGCAGCAATAAAGTCAACACCTTGCTCAATACCAAATAAAATATCTTGTGCGTCTTTTTCTGTTATTCCAGGAAGCTTTACTGAAACACCCGGAACGTTAACACCTTTTTTATTTTTTAATACTCCTGCATTTTCAACAATCGTATGAATTAAACCTTTTTCCAAATCTTTTGCTAAAACGCGTAGTTCAATTAAACCATCATCTAATAATATTCTGTCATTTTGGTTGACATCTTCGATTAATTGGTTATATGTTACGGAAAATACACTTTCGTTTCCTTCTACTTCTTCCATCGAAATGTCAATTACTTGTCCAGATACAAGGTGAAGCTCACCATTTTTCATATTGTGCGTTCTAATTTCCGGTCCTTTTGTATCTAGAAGAATCCCAATTGTTTTATTTAACTTTGCTGCCACATCACGTATTGTTGCAATACGAACAGCATGTTCATCATGATTTCCATGTGAGAAGTTTAATCTAGCAACATTCATGCCTGATAAAATTAATTCCTCAAGAACTTCTGGCGATTCACTTGCAGGTCCAATTGTACATACTATCTTTGTTTTTCTCATATTTTCTCGCTCCGTTTTATTTTAAAATTTATATTGATAATTCTTTTGATAAAGTATAAAGACTTACATCTGCATTATGTTTCATTTGAAAGGCTTCATCTAGTTCATAATCAATAACTTCGTGGTTTTTTACGCCTATAGCTCTTCCACTTCTACCTTCAAGTAAGACCTCAACTGCCCTCGCTGCTAATCGTCCTGCTAAAACACGGTCTCGTGCAGATGGAGAGCCTCCACGTTGAATATGACCTAGTACCGACACACGGGTATGCACACCAGCTTTTTCTTTTAGTAACTTGGCTAGTTCTCCACCAGACATAACGCCTTCAGCAACAATGATGATACTGTGTTTCTTTCCTCTAGCAACCCCATGTTCCATCCGATTAATGATGTCATCTAAATCATAAGGCTCTTCAGGAATCAATATCGATTCGGCACCAGCAGCTAGTCCGGCCCACAATGCTAAATCCCCGGCATCACGGCCCATAACTTCTACTATGAATGTATTCTCATGAGAAGTTGCAGTATCTCGAATTTTATCAATAGCTTCAACCACCGTATTTAACGCTGTATCAAACCCAATTGTATATTCTGTCCCTGGTACATCATTATCTATCGTTCCAGGTACGCCTATACAAGGGAAACCTTTTTTCGATAAACCTAGTGCCCCTCGATAAGATCCATCACCGCCGATTACAACAAGTCCTTCCACCCCAGCCTGACGCATTTTTTCAATTCCTTCGAGTTGATATCGGTCTTCTTTGAATTCTGGAAAACGCGATGAAAAAAGTTTTGTACCACCACGCTGAATAATTCCACCAACTGACCCAAGATCTAATAGCTCCATGTTCCCTTTAAAAAAGCCTTCAAATCCACGATTGATTCCCATTACTTCTACTCCATGGAAGTTTGCTTTTCGAACGACGGCACGAATTGCTGCATTCATACCTGGAGCGTCGCCACCGCTTGTTAAAACTGCAATTTTTTTCAATTACTGCTCACCCTCCCAAAGAATTCCTCTTACTAAACACATTATCATAAAATGAAAACAATGTAAGTATTTGACTGACCTTAAAACTGAATTTTACAAAAAAAAAATGATATTTCACGATGAAGAACACTTCCTGATAAAAAAACGACAAAATCTTCTATATAGATTTTGCCGAAATTACTTAAAATTATTTATCTAAACAAGCTGGTTTTAAACACCACTTACTTATATCTCAATAAATTGACCAATCGTTCTAAACTTATTATAACGATCCACTATTATTTCATTAGCAGAAAGTAATCGAAGGCTTGCTAATACTTCTAATAAACATTCTTTAATTGCTAAGCTTTGAGCAGTAATATTTCGGTGCGCTCCACCAGAAATTTCAGGAATGATGCCATCGATAATGCCCATTTGTTTTAAATCTTGCGCAGTTATTTTCATTGCTTCTGCAGCTTGTTTTGCTAGCGACGCATCTTTCCAAAGAATTGAAGCTGCTCCTTCAGGTGAAATAACAGAATAAGTTGAGTTTTCAAGCATAAAAATTCGATTTGCAACGCCTAGAGCTAGTGCGCCACCACTTCCCCCTTCTCCTATAACGACACTAATGACGGGAACTTGTAATCCTGCCATTTCAAAGAGGTTTTTCGCTATCGCTTCACTTTGTCCGCGCTCTTCGGCTGCCTTTCCCGGATAAGCCCCCTTTGTATCGATAAAACATAGGATTGGTCGCCCAAATTTCTCCGCTTGTTTCATTAGACGAAGTGCTTTCCGGTACCCTTCAGGATGTGGCATACCAAAGTTTCTACGAATATTTTCTTTTGTCGTTTTTCCTCGTTGATGGCCTATAATTGTGATTGGTTCGCCGTCGAAAAAAGCTATACCACCTACAATGGCTTCATCGTCCCCATATACTCGGTCACCATGGAATTCAACAAAGTCCGTAAAAATTTCATTTATATAATCTAATGTAGTTGGACGTTCTGGATGTCTTGCCACTTGCACACGATCCCAAGGCTCCATATTAGAATAAATTTTTAATTCTAATTGTTTTAATCTTACTTCAAGCGTCTCTATTTCGTCTGTCATATCTACATCCGCTTTAGAAGCAACCTCTTTTAATTCTTGTATTTTTTCACGTAACTTTACTACAGGCTCTTCAAATGCCATATTTTTAGTCATTCGAAACTCCTCCTTTACGATGAAGTTTTACAATTGTTGCTACTTTTTCTTTCATCTCTTTACGTTGGAAAATAGCATCTAATTGCCCATGTGCGAGTAAAAACTCAGCAGTTTGGAAATCATCAGGTAGCTTTTCTCGTACTGTTTGTTCAATAACCCGACGACCTGCGAATCCAATTAGTGCCTTTGGTTCAGCAATATTGATGTCTCCTAATGAGGCAAAACTAGCTGATACCCCACCTGTTGTTGGGTTTGTCATGATCGAAATAAATAGTAATCCTTCATCACTATGACGCTTTAAAGCTACGCTTGTTTTAGCCATTTGCATGAGGGAAATTACCCCTTCTTGCATTCGAGCTCCACCACTAGCGGTAAAAATAATGAATGGCACTTTAAGCTCTGTTGCTTTTTCAATTGCTCGTGTAATCTTCTCCCCGACTACAGAACCCATTGATCCCATGCGGAAATGAGAATCCATTATTGCAATGACTACACGTTCATCCTTAAGTAAACCGATACCTGTTAGGACCGCTTCATTTAACCCTGTTTTATTTGCATCAGCTTCCACTTTCTCAATATACGATGGGAAGTTCAACGGATTGGATGTCTGTAAATGATCATCTAGCGATTCAAAAGTTCCTTCATCTAAAAAGCATTGCACTCTTTCCCATGCAGTCATTTTATAATGGTGATCACAATGCGGACATACTTTATAATTATTTTCTAGTTCTTTCGTTAAGTAGATTTTTTTACATTCAGGACATTTTGTCATTAAATCTGCGGGAAACTCATTTTCTTTGTTGCGATCGATTACTACCCCGCCCTTCGATTTCTTACGATTTAACGATATTAAATTTCTTATCGCCATCATAATCCCCCTTAAATTCAATGTTAATTCTTAAGTTTCATGAATATTTTTTAAAAATTTCATCCAATTTTCATAAGCTTCAAGCGCTTCCTTTTTGTACCCTAATTGTATAGATTTTAAAAGCATCTGAAGTATAGGTTTTTCTTCTTTTATCGTTTTCTTCTTCAATGGCAATGCACTGTACGCGACAAGTTGCATCCAAATCTTTAAAGATAAACGATTTCCTGAAGCAATCATAATTTCCCTTAATATGTGATCTCGAACAACATCACTTTGTATTTCAATTTTAAAAAATAAACTCTCCCAAACAGGTAAAGAAATTAAATGTTTATCAGAACATATAACTCGAATAGCTTCTTTTTCATGCATTCTTCTAGTTGCATGAACTTCCTCAATTGATTTATTTTCTTTTAAAATAAATGAAGCTAAAATTTCTACTAATTGTATATGTTGCCCTGATGATAGAAAGGTACCTCCACCGTGCCTCGTTTCAATTAAACCGAGTAATTCTAAACTTCTTAGTGCTTCTCTTACAGAAGAACGCCCAACATTCAATCGTTCAGATAATACCCTTTCGGATGGCAACTTATCTCCTGGTCTTATATGTTCTGTATCAATTAACTCTTTTAACTTCTTAACAATCTCTAAAAATACTTTTTTATTTTCCTGTTTAGTATTCATAAGCACCCCTTAATAAGGCTTATACTTGTTCATATTTCTTGAACAACACGCTTATATTACAAATGTAATAAAAAAGCCAAAAGTGGTCTGACCACTTTCAGCTTTAAGAATACATAATCAAACAATATTTGTAAAGAAAAAACTGTACAAAATGCACAGTTTTTTCTAGAAATATATATATTATCATACTTTAAGTACTAATCATCATTTTCGCTATTAGCTGGTACTTTCCATTTCTATATTCCAATGTACCTTCAACTGAGACGATTATTTCTTCTCTTAACCAACCCACGACCATATTATATTCTTTTGGGAATAGCGTGACAGAAATAAAACCGTATTCATCTGAAAGATTGATAAACGCCATACGTTCGCCTTTTTTCGTCCGTATTTGACGAATACTTTCAACAATCCCTACCATTTTTACATATCTATTAGCGTTTGCTTGACGGATTACTTTCGTATTAGCATTAACATCATTCATACTATTACGAACTATCGTTACTGGATGTTCTGATAAATAAAAGCCAAGAACCTCTTTCTCAAATTGCAATTTCATTTTTAAAGGGATCGGCTCTGCATCTACGTATTTTGGCTTCCCAAAAATGCTCGGGTTTGAAGTGAATAAGTCGGCTTCTTCAGTTGGGCGAACGATTTTTGCATGTCTAATTGCAGCTTCAATACTAGCCAATAATACAGCTCGATTTTTACCGAAATCATCCATTGCTCCCGCTTTAATAAGTGGTTCAATCTCTTTACGTGTAAAATAGTTCGCACTTAATGAAACAGCTAATTCGAATAAATCATCAAATTGCTTTTCTTTTGTAGAACGAACATCAATCAATTTCTTTAAAAAACCTTGAGATACACCTTTAATAACTGACAAACTAAAGAGAATTTTTCCATTCTCCACTTTAAAATGGCGGTGACTTCTTTGGATAGATGGCTTACTTATTTCGATTCCTTTATTTTTTGCTTCTAATATAAATTGAGATAGTTTGTCTGGATTTCCGATTGAATTCGTCATTAATGACGCATAGAAATGAACTGGGTAATTGGCTTTCAAATAAGCCATTTGGTAAGATATTAAACTATATGCAACTGCATGACTTTTTGCAAACCCGTAGTTTGCAAATCGAACGATCAGTTCATATACATTATTAGCTACATCTTCCGTATAACCATTTGTAACTGCCCCTTGAATAAACACTGTTCGTTGTTGTTCTAATATCTCACGATTTTTCTTACTCACTGCTCTTCTCAATAAATCAGCTTGTCCTAATGAAAATCCCGCCATCACGTTGGCGATTTGCATAATTTGTTCTTGATAAACAATAATCCCATAGGTTTCTTTTAAAATAGGTTCTAAAACGGAATGAGGCATTATTACTTGCTCTTTATTAGCTTTCCTTCTAGCGTAAATAGGAATAAATTCCATTGGTCCTGGTCGATACAGTGCATTTACAGCCACAATATCTAAAAATTTAGTCGGATTAATTTCTCTAAGAGCATTTTGCATTCCTTCCGATTCCAGCTGGAATATGCCTGAAGTATCTCCTTGCTGTAGTAATTCATATGTTCTTTTATCGTCTAATGGAATATTATTCAAATCGATAACATGTTTTGTGGCATAGTAGATTGATTTTCGAATTTGCTCAATGATGGTTAGATTACGTAGACCTAAGAAGTCCATTTTCAGTAATCCTTGGTTTTCTACTTCCTGCATTGGCCATTGCGTTAAATAAATATCATCATGGCCCTTTTCAATTGGCACCACGTCCACTAATGGAACAGGACTTAAAATTACACCAGCTGCATGAGTAGAAGCATTACGTGGAAGACCTTCCAACTTTTTAGCAACTTGAAGCCATCGTTTTCGAATTTCTTCACCATCAACCCATTTTCTAAAGTTTTCAGATGAAGTATATGCATCCTCTAACGTTATACCCAACTTATTCGGAATAAGCCTTGAAATCATCTCCAGTGTTTCGCTTTCGAAATTAAACATTCTAGCAACATCTCTTGCTACAGCTTTCGCAGATAATGTACCATATGTAATGATTTGGGCAACATGTTGTTCTCCATATTTATTTGCGACATATTCGATGACTTCTTGTCTCCGGGTATCAACGAAATCAATATCGATATCTGGCAATGTCACACGTTCAGGATTTAAAAACCGTTCAAACAACAAGCCATATTTAATTGGGTCAACCTGAGTAATTTGAAGTGAATATGCTACTAATGAACTTGCAGAAGATCCACGACCTGGACCAGTTAAAATATTTGAATGATGAGCGAATTTCATAAAATCTGAGACAATTAAAAAGTAATCGGCATAACCCATTGTATTGATTACATTCAGCTCGTAACGTAGACGGTCTAAGTAAACTTCATTAGGGGTTGATTGTAGTCTTTCTGTTAAACCTTTAAGCGACATTTCATAAAGTACTTCTTCTGCCGATATCCCTTCTGGTAACGGAAATTTTGGCATATAGACCTGACCGTGATCTAGTTCTACGTGACAGTTTAATAATAATTGATTACTCGTTTCAATCCACTCGGGATGATCATTAAACCATTGTTTCCATTGTATTGCTGTTGGAACATATTGATGTTCCGTATAATTATCCCCTTTTTGTTCACTTAATTTCACACCAGTCTCGATTGCTTGTGCTACTGTATAAGCAAAATGGTCGTCTTTATTCATAAATAAACATTCGTGAATAGCGACTATTGGAAAATTCATTTGATTACTCAAATGAATAATAGATTCTTCTAACGGTGAAACCAATCCACCTTCACGTGATATTCCTAGGTAAAAGTTTGTAGTAAATGTGGTAGCTAATCGGATCATGAAAGGCTTATTATCTTCTTCTAGCCATTTCCCACCTTTTTCATTAACAGGTAAGACAACTACCAAGCCTCTTGAATACCCAATTAACCATTTTAGTGGTAACATGTCGTCTTCACGGATCGATACACCACTAGATATTTTCAACAAATTTCGATACCCATCATTTGTTTTCGCATATAGAAGTAAAGGCAATGAAATATTTTCTTGCAATAGTACATTTACTTTTAAGCCAACAACCGGATGTATTCCTGCACTTTTAACAGCACGCCAAAAAGGCAAAAGTCCGTACAATTTTGAATTTACGATTGCACATGCTTTCGCCCTTTGTTGTTGCAAAAATGGGATGAGCTCTTCAACACGAATTGTACTTTTTAGTAAATCTGCACTTGTTCGTATTTGTGGATAACACGTCAAGTTCATCCCTCCTCTTGATCATTGTCTGTATGTTTGGCAAATTTCCTTTAACTCCGATATGACCTGATCCACTTCGTCCCATGAATATGCTGTAGCTCCTGATGCTAAAGGATGACCACCACCATGGAATTTTTTTGCGAGTTCATTAATAATTGGACCTTTTGAACGTAAACGAACACGTATTTGATCATCTTCTTCGACGAAAATTGCCCAAGCGCAAATACCTTTAATATCACCAAAAGATCCTACTAACAGTGATGTATCAGATGGAGTTGCTTCGAATTGGTTTAGAATATCCTTCGTTAATTTAATAAAAACTGCACCATTTTCATCTATAGTAAAGTTTTGATACATATAGCCTTGTAGTTTTAACAGTTTATGGTCTTTTTCATACATTCCATCAAATAATTGACTGCGATCGAAATTGTAACGAATTAATTGACCTGCTATTTCAAACGTTTTTTCTGATGCACTCGGAAATAAAAATCTACCAGTGTCACCGACAATTCCAGCAAACAATAGTCGTGCAGTCTCATCCGTTAATGACCAATCTTTATATGATTTACCTTCCTCATATAATACATAAATCATCTCACTAACTGAGCTTGCTTTTGTATCTACCCACAATAAATGACCGTACTGGTCGTCATTTGGATGGTGGTCAATCTTAATAATAAATTCTCCCTTTGTATACCGACTATCATCTATCCTTTCGGTATTTGCTGTATCAGTAACAATAACGAGTGCTCCATTAAATACATCATCCTCAATTTTGTCAGGCTCTGCTAAAAATGATAACGACTCTTCATGTTCACCAATTGCATACACTTGCTTTTCCGGATAGTTTGATTGGATTAATGTTTTTAGTCCTATCTGAGACCCATATGCATCTGGGTCAGGTCGCACGTGTCTATGAATGATAATTTTGTCATACTTTTCAATTGTATCTATGATTTGTCGCTTCATTTTCCTTTTCCTCCCGGTGTATAGAATATTTCACCAATTGTTAATAGCAATTTCCGATAAAAATCGTTACAATAATGAGAGCTTGTCTTTATTGGAGGTCGCTATGTTAAATTATATATTTATTACAATCATTGTTATAGCTTTCGTTGTGTATTTTTACTATAAAACAAAACAGTTTCGCACGAACTTACCTATTAGAAAAAAGTGGTACAAAGCGAAGGCTGGTGTTTCCTTGGGAATTTTTATTATTGCATTTGGTATTAACGCAGTAATAGTTCACCAATCTACAGTAAGTTACATAATTTGCGTAGTCTTTATCATTATTGGCTTTATGGAAGCCTTTAATAATTATAAACGGGCTCGTCACGAAGGTAGATTTGTTCAAGAAGAATATGAATTAAACCGCTAAATTTAATGAAAGAGGCAGGGACAGAAGTTAGTTTTCAACAAACAGAGCGTTTTGGATATATAGTAAAAATTTGCTTATCTGTTCATTTGGAAGTCGTTCGTTGGAGATGTAGAAGCAGTCTTGAGACCCCGCAGAGCTTGAGCTCGAGGAGGCTCAAGGCTTCCCCGTGGAAAGTGAAGTCTGCACCTGTCGCTTTGCTTTCGTATAATTTGCGTCGAAAACGAACGTTCATATATCCAAAAAGTACTATCTAAAAAAGAACTGTTCTTTCCACTTCTGTCCCAGCCTCTTTTTTATAGTTTGTTAAAAGTTTATCGTTCAAGTAGTTGGAACATCATCATTGCTTTTCCTACTAATGTTTGTTCGTTAAATACATCAAAATCCATTTTGACAAATTTACGACTCATATCTAAAATATGTGGAACAATTGTTAATACTGATTCCATTTGAATTGGTTTAATAAAGTAAATGGTCATATTTTCTGCAACAGCATCTCCACGTTTTTTTCTTTTTAAAGCTAATGAGCCTACTTCTGAAAGAAGAGTTGTAAATGCTCCGTAAGAGATTGCACCAAATTGGTTTGTCATTTGCGGCGTTACAGTAAACTCCACTAATACATCATCTTCACTTAAAAGTTTTACTTCTTTTTTGACAATATCATCAATCGTCTCACCGTGTTGAGGTTGACGCCCAGTATGTTGCAATGCTTTTAAAACATCTTGACGACTAATTACACCTTGTAAGATCCCTTCATCATTAACAATAGGTAACAAATCAATGCCCTCCCAAATCATCCTATGACCTGCTGATGCAACGCTTGTTTTCATCGAAGTGGAAATCGGGTGTTTTGTCATCACTTTATCAATATGTTCTGTTGGTTCTTTTCCAATGACATCTTTCACCGTAATCATTCCAACAAGTTTTCTGTTGTCAGTCACAACTGGAAATGCACCATGGCTTGTTATCTCATTTAGTTTTTTGAAATCTTCTATTAACTGGTGCGTTTTTAACATAGCTGTTTCTTCAATTGGTACATATATATCTTCAATTAATAATATATCTTTTTTAATTAATTGGTCATATATCGCACGGTTAATCATTGTAGCAACAGTAAATGTATCGTAACTTGTTGAGATAATTGGTAGTTCAAGTTCATCTGCAAGTCGCTTATTTTCTTCTGTTGTGTCAAACCCTCCTGTAATTAATACAGCCGCGCCCTCTTTTAAAGCGTTCTCGTGAGCTTTAAATCGATTCCCAACAATTAGTAGACAGCCTGCATCTGTGTAGCGCATCATATCGTCTAACTGCATAGCACCAATCACAAATTTAGTTAACGTCTTATGTAATCCACTCATACCACCGAGCACTTGGCCTTCAACGATATTGACGATTTCTGCGAATGTAAGGCGCTCAATATTTTCTTTTTTCTTTTTCTCAATACGAATGGTACCAACGCGTTCAATCGAGCTAACTAAACTGCGATTTTCTGCTTCTTTAATTGCACGATACGCTGTACCTTCACTTACTTGCATATCTTTTGCTATTTGTCTGACAGAGATTTTATCTCCAACGGGTAGAGATTCAATATATTGTAATATTTTTTCATGTTTAGTGGACACATCATCACCTGTTTTCCCATAATTCCTTATCCATAGTGTAACATATTTTGCATTTATATAGATACATAGCTGTTCTAGTTTTATTCATCAGAAATAATATAACAAAACAAATAAAAATGAGAAAGCAGCTGCTTACAATTCCCGCATCTCAAGCTACTTTCTCAAACAAATTTTATAATTCTACTCTTCCACCAGCTGCTAATACTTGAACTTTACTTTCCTTTACTAAACGTACAAAATCGTTTGGATCTTGTTTGATAACAGGGAATGTATTGTAATGAATTGGTACAACAGCCTTTGGTTTTAGTAATGATACAGCATAAGCTGCATCTTCTGGACCCATAGTAAAATTGTCCCCTATAGGTAAAAATGCTACATCAATGGGATGACGCTCACCAATTAATTTCATATCTCCAAACAACGCTGTGTCTCCTGCATGGTAGATAGTTAAACCTTCTGCGAAAAAGAGAATGCCTCCAGGGTTTCCAGCATCAATGACCTCGCCATTTTCTGTTTCATAAACTGAACCATGAAAAGCAAGCGTGTATTTTACTTTTCCAAATGGGAAATCATAAGCACCACCGATCCCCATGTTGTGAACTTTCACTCCTTTTGTTGCCAGGTAATTCGCTAGTTCATTTGGTGCAACAACAAGGGAATTATTAGCCTTAGCTAATTCGATTGTGTCTCCAACATGGTCATTATGTCCATGTGTTAGTAAAATGGCATCTGGTTTTTGCTCCTCTACCTTCAAGTCAGTTAGGCCATTCCCACGAATAAATGGGTCAATTAAAATTTCTTTCCCATTTGTTTTAATTTTCACAACTGAATGACCGTGATACGTAATTTCCATGAAAATACCTCCATTCATTTCATTTCATTTCATTTAACTAATTCTCTTCAAAGTAAATTTTTCCTTGCAATTTGTTATAATATATTAAGTTTAGAAATAAATACATTCCTAATTTTACGGAGGAATCATTATGACAAAAAAAATTTATCAGTTACAAACATTTCTGAAGGAAAATGATATTGAAGCTGCTTTCATAACAACACCAGAAAACGTATTTTTCTTTTCCAGTTTTAAAAGCAACCCTCATGAAAGATTATTAGGCGTTGTTGTATTTCAAGAAGCTGAGCCGTTTTTAATTTGCCCTAAAATGGAAGTTCCAGATGCACTTAACACGGAATGGTCCTTCGAGGTGATTGGTCATTTAGATACTGAAAACCCGTGGAACTTGATAAACAATGCAATACATTCAAGAGGTATAACTATTAATAACTTTGCCATTGAAAAAGCCCATTTAACAGTCGAGCGTCTTGAAGCTTTACAGCAACTATACCCACATGCTAATTTTGTCCGTCTTGATGACAAAATAAACCAAATACGCGTTATTAAAGATCAGAATGAGATAGACAAAATGCGTGAAGCTGCTCGCCTTGCCGATTATGCAATCGAAGTGGGTTGTAAAAATGTCGCAGAAGGTAAAACAGAAATGGATATATTAACTGCAATTGAAAATGCCATCAAAGAAAAAGGGTGTAAGATGTCTTTTGAAACCATGGTATTATCCGGCCCAAAAACGGCTTCTCCCCATGGAACGCCAGGAAATCGAAAAATTCAAAAAGGGGATCTTATATTATTTGACCTTGGTGTTGAATTTGAAGGTTATTGTTCGGATATTACTCGAACAGTAGCGTTTGGAGAAGTTTCAGAACAACAAAAGCTTATTTATAATACGGTGCTTCAGGCAAATGAGAAGGCCATCGCCGCTGTACAACCTGGCGTTCTTGCAAAAGATTTGGATAAAATTGCACGCGATGTAATTCATGATGCCGGTTACGGACAATATTTCAATCATAGGCTTGGACATGGTTTAGGTATTTCAATACATGAATTCCCATCAATTCACGGCTCTAATGAGTTTGAATTGAATCCTGGAATGGTCTTTACAATTGAACCTGGAATCTATCATGAAATAGCAGGAGTTCGTATAGAAGATGATGTGGTAGTAACTGAAAATGGTGTTGAGGTATTAACGCAATTTCCTAAAGAATTAATGATTTTATAGTATAGAAAAGGTGACGTGAATTTAAATCACGTCACCTTGATTTGTTATTACGACTCCACAGATGTAGATTTTCTTCCTAAGTAGGCCTCAACTACTCGAGGGTCTTCTAACAGACTTTGCGCTGGTCCTTCAATAATGATTTTGCCAGTCTCCATAACATAACCGTAATCAGCAATTTTTAATGCTTGCTTTGCATTTTGTTCAACTAGAAGAACGGTTGTTCCAGCTTCTTTAATTTCTTTTATAATCTTAAAGATATCTGCAACAATCAATGGTGCTAGTCCCATTGAAGGTTCATCTAATAATAACAATTTCGGTTTCGATAATATCGCCCTAGCAATGGCAAGCATTTGCTGTTGACCACCAGAAAGGGTACCAGCCATTTGTGTTTGTCTTTCTTTTAATATTGGGAAACGTTTCATAACGTCTTCAATATCATCTTTTACATCTTTATCATTTCGTTGATAAGCACCCATTTCAAGATTTTCTAATACCGTCATAGAAGATAAAATAGCGCGTCCTTCGGGAACTAATGATATACCTTTACGCAATAATTGGTCTGGGCGTAACCCTGTTACATTTTCACCTAAAAACTCTACCGTTCCATTTTTTGGTTTTAAAAGACCCGCCACAGTTTTCATCGTAGTTGTTTTCCCAGCACCATTTGCACCTAATAAAGTAATAATCTTTCCTTCATTGACTTCTAAGTCAATCCCTTTAAGTGCTTGAATTTGACCATAGTATGTTTCGATATTTGTTAGTTTAAGCATTTACTTCATCCTCCTCTTTTCCGAGGTAGGCTTCAATTACTGCATCGTTATTTTGAATTTCTTCTGGAGTACCCTCTGCTAATTTTTCTCCAAAATTTAGAACCGCAATACGGTCACATAATTTCATAACGAGAGGCATGTCATGCTCAATGATCAATACTGTAATACCTCTAGATTGCACTAATTTTATTAAATCATATAAACTATCTGTCTCATTTTCATTCATTCCTGCAGCCGGTTCGTCTAACAACAATAAACTAGGATTACTTGCTAGAGCTCGAGCAATTTCAAGTCGCCTTTGCTGTCCATAAGACAAGTTCTCAGCGATTGTCTCTTTATGTTGTAGGAGGCCCACTAAGTCTAATAATTCTTCTGCTTTTTCTTTAAGTAACTGTTCTTCATTACGTTGTGCTTTTGTACGAAAAACGCTACTAAACACACCAGAATGTGATTGGCTATGCCCTCCTACCATCACATTTTCTAAAGTAGACATTTGAGAAAATAGTCGAATGTTTTGATACGTACGACAGATCCCTTGTTCTGTAATTTTATGTGGTTTCAACCTGGTAATATTTTTATCTTGGAAAATGATATCACCTGAAGTAGGCTCAAAAATGTTTGTAATCATATTAAACATTGTTGTTTTTCCGGCACCATTTGGCCCAATTAAACCAAATATGTCACCTTTTTTAATAGAAAATGAAACATCCTTTAAAGCAGAGATACCGCCAAAGTTTTTCGTAATATTCTTAACTTCTAAAACCATTAACGTACCCCTCCTTTTGAACGTTTAAATTTTAATTTGTTCAGTAAATTTGCATCGAGAATTCCTTGTGGTCGTACTGCCATTAAAATAATTAAAAGAACTCCGTATATGATATAACGATAATCACTAACGAAACGCAATACTTCAGGTAATAAGGTTAAAAAGAATGCGCCGAACACTGAACCGATAATAACTTCACTACCTCCAAATACAGTAAATATTAAAATATCTACAGCGCGATGGTAAGAAAAGTCAGCCGGGGATATAAAGCCGATAACGTGAGCGAATAATGCACCTGCTAAACCTGCGAAGAATGCACCTTGTGTAAAAGCTACTACTTTAAAATAAGTAATATTAATCCCCATTGATTCAGCTGCTTTTTCATCCATATTAATGGATGATAATGCTCTTCCAACACGCGAATTTTGTTGACGAACAACAAACCATAAAATGGCGATAACTAAAATTAATAACACTAAAAAGATAGATAAGAACACAAATTGATTATTTTTCATCCCAAGCATTGCAGGCTCGATTCCTACCCCACGAGAAAATTCTAGAATTTCTCTACCCAATTGTGGAATACCTGTTAAACCGATTGAGCCCTTAGTTAAAGTATCCCAGTTAACGAAGATTACACGGATAACCTCTCCTAAACCTAACGTTGCAATTGCCAAGAACACACCTGATAGTCTTAAAGAAGGTATTCCTACAATCACACCTAGTATACTTGCAGCTAATGCTCCTAAAATAACACCTACAAATATCGGTAAATCAAAATGAATTGTTAGTAACGCCGAAGTGTATGCACCTACACCCATAAACCCAGCACTTCCTAATGATAATTGGCCAGAGGATAATGGAACATAAACGCTAATAGCTAACATGATATTTATTAAAATAAATGAAGCGATTTGTAAATAATAAGTATTTATTAATTCTCCTAACATGTAATCACCTTCTTTCTTGAGATACCTTTGATCCAAAGATACCTTGTGGACGTAATAACAGGATGACAATAATCATAATAAATGCAATTGCATCTCGATAACCTGAATTACCATATGCTACTAGCATCGTTTCAGATAATCCTAAAATTAAACCACCGACCATTGCACCTTTTACATTGCCCATACCACCTAAAATGATGATAGCAAGACCCTTTAACCCCATCGATAACCCCATTTGAGGACTTACAGAGTTAAATGCCATACCAACTAAAATACCTGCGATACCTCCGATTGCAGATGCAACAACAACTGTTAGTATAATAATTTTCTTTGTATCTACACCTAGAATACTAGCTGTTTCTAGATTATCTGCAGTTGCTCTTAGTGCCTTACCTGCTTTTGTTTTAGAAAGCCATATTGTTAACCCGATCATTAATATAATTGAAATAACAAAAATAACGATTTGTACAAGGTAAACCGTTATTGATCCAATCTGAATACTAATTTCAGCAAATGGCGTGTTAAATGGTTTATTACCTGCACCAAAAATATGATGCGAAAGATTTTCTAATAGTATTGATACACCAATTGTACTAATTAATGGTGCTAAATGTGATACACCCTTTTTACCTCGTAAAGGTCTCAGTGTAATACGTTCCAATAAATATCCTAAAATACTTGTAACTACGATAGCTGCAATAAAAGCTAGCCATAGTGGCCATCCAAGCACCCCAGTTGTCGTTACCCCTACAAAAGCACCAATCATGAATATTTCACCATGTGCCATATTGATGATGCCTAGTACTCCAAATACAAGGGTAAAACCGAGTGCTATTATTGCATAGATACTACCTAACGTAATACCGTTAATTATCTGTTCTAATAGCAAATTGTATCATCCTTTAATTAATTTGATTACACTAGCAAAAGATCCGATATGTAGATAGGTTCTCATAAATAAATTACGAGAACCATTTGTTAAATTATTCAAATTCAATAAACTTACCATCTTTAATTTCGAGTACAGTGACTTCCATAATTACGTCACCAATTTCATTAAATGAGAAGTTACCAAGAATACCTTCAAAGTCTTTTGTAGCTGCTAATGATTCTTTAAATGCTTCACGGTCAGCATTGCCAGCACGTTTTAATGCATCAGCATAAATGTATAATGCATCATAGGCTTGTGCTGCGAATTGGTCAGGTTTTTCACCATATGCTGCTTCGTATTTTTCATTGAATTCAACGATTTTTGGATCTGTTGAATCACCAAAATAAGGTGTAGCAACAATTAAACCGTTTGCTGCATCTCCAGCAATTTCAATCGCTTGAGGAGAGTTAAATCCATTTCCTCCGACGAATGGTATTTCAATTCCCATTTTACGAGCTTGGTCCATAATAACAGCACCTTCGTTATATAGAGCAGATGCTAATACTAAATCAGGATTTGTGTTTTTGATTTTTGTAAGTTGTGCATTATAATCGCTTTGACCTTTTTGATACGTTTCAATTGTTGTAATTTCAAGTCCCAGTTCTTTTGCTGTTCTTTCCATTACTTCGAAGCCGCCTTTAGTTAACGCATCATCGTTACCATAAATCATCGCTACCTTTTTAGCACCTGTTCTTTCAACTGCTTTTTGAATAGCTGCAGGAATTGCTAAAGATTCTGGAACTGCATTTCTAAAAACATAGTCACCGATTTCTGGAATACCATCAACAGTTGTAGATGTACCTATAATTGGAATACCGTTTAAATCAACTTCTGGTGCAACCGCAAAGAATTCTGTACTTAATGTTGGACCAATAATTGCCGTAATTGTGTCATCACTCATAATTTTTTGAGCTGCAGAAAGAGCTTGCTCTGCTTCTCCAGCAGAATCTTCAATAACTAATTCAATATTTACTTCACCAGCTGCATTGATTTCTTCTTGCGCTAACTTTAGCCCATTCGTAATCGCTTCGCCATAAGCTGCTCCAGCACCGGTTAAATATGAAATCACGCCAAACTTCGCACTTAACACACCATTTGCATCAGCGCTTCCTGAATCACTTTGACTAGTACTTGGTTCTGTACTTGTACCGCCGCCTCCACAAGCAGCAAGTAATAATAGCATAATAATTGATAATATCGAGAATAATTTCTTGTTCATACTGTTCATTCTCAAAAAGCCCCCTTTTCTAAAATTAGTTTTTCATTTTATATGAAACAATTCTATTTAATTACATTTACGAGAAAAAGTAAATGGTATTTTTATAATTTTTAATATTTTCTGATAAATCTAGATTAACTATATACTATTTTACGAAAGAAAAAAAGCTATTCAGAAAGAATTTTTCCTTTCCGAATAGCTAATAGAATGTTATATTTTTATATTATTGTAATAAGGAGTTTACAGGAGTATATTCACGTCCCTGATCTATTGCTACTGCCTGATAAACTACATGGCCATCTAATGTATTCAGGCCCTTTTTCAAAGCGTCATTTTCTATGCAAGCTTTTTTATAACCTTTATTTGCGATTTGTAATGCATACGGAACCGTATTATTTGTTAATGCAATAGTTGAAGTCCGTGGTACTGCACCAGGCATATTTGCAACAGCATAATGAACAACTCCGTGTTTAATATAAGTTGGGTTATCATGAGTTGTTACTCTATCTGTTGTTTCAAAGCTTCCCCCCTGGTCAATTGCAATATCTACAATAACAGAGCCAGGTCGCATGGATTTTACCATTTCTTCTGTAACAAGTTTAGGCGCTCTCGCTCCCGGAATTAATACAGAACCTATAACTAAATCTGAATCTTTTACAGACTCTGCTATATTAAATGGATTTGACATTAATGTATGAATAGAATGCCCAAAAATATCTTCGATTTGACGAAGTCTCTCTGGATTTACATCCAATATTGTAACATCCGCTCCCATGCCAACTGCAACACGTGCAGCATTCGTTCCAGCCATACCTCCTCCAACGACAGTTACTTTTCCGCGTGCCACACCTGATACTCCGCCTAATAAAATACCTTTTCCACCATTCATCTTTTCTAAGTATTGAGCACCTATTTGAACAGACATTTTGCCTGCAACCTCACTCATTGGAGTCAATAATGGTAACGATTTATTAGGTAGTTGAACAGTTTCATAGGCAATTCCTATAACTTTTTTATCTAACAATGCTTGTGTTAATTCGTATTCTGGAGCTAAGTGTAAATAAGTAAATAGTATTAAGCCTTCATAAAAATATTGATATTCACTTGATATTGGCTCTTTAACCTTCATAACCATTTCTTGTGCCCAAGCTTCTTTTGCCGTTTCAACTATTGTAGCACCAGCTAAAATATAATCCTCATCTGTAAAGGAAGAACCTAATCCCGCACCAGTTTCAATAAACACATCATGTCCAGCAGTAGTTAAAGTAACAACTCCAGCGGGTGTCATTGCTACTCGATTTTCATTGTTCTTTATCTCCTTAGGTACGCCAATTTTCATTGCTGATTCCTCTTTCCTTTTAAAGGTTTTATTCTACATCCATCATATCAAACTTTCAAAATTTTTTGTATATTATAAATTTTATGTATTTTATTATATTTTTTAAAATGGAAAAGTTAGTAGTAATTTTTTAGTTTAAAACAACATGTAATCTACAAATTATTGTATTTTTTAAGGATGAATTGTGAACAATTTACATATATTTGAATTCACATATATTCATTCTTTTTCACTAAGCTATATAATTTAAATATAAGAAAGGGAGGAGTTAATTATGACTCAATATAAAAGCATTGTAGTAGCAGTTGATGGTTCCAAAGAAGCCGAATACGCATTAAAAAAAGCGATTGGTATTGCTAAACGCAATAACGATGCAAAATTAAATTTAGTAAATGTAATTGACACTCGTTCTTTCGCTTCTCTTGAAGTATCCGATATTTCAAACAAAGCAAAGAGTTTCTCTGAAGAGTTATTAAATGGTTACAAAAAACAAGCTGAAGAAGCAGGCGTAAAAGGTGTAAATACAATCATTGAATACGGTTCTCCTAAAGTAATGATTACTAAAGAGCTGTCTAACGTTGTTGAAGCAGATCTCATCGTTTGTGGTGCGACCGGTTTAAATGCGATAGAACGGTTCTTAATTGGTTCAGTTTCTGAAGCTATTGTGCGTTCTGCAAAATGTGATGTGTTAGTAGTACGAACTCCTGAAGGAGAATAAGAAACATTAAACACCCCTTCATTAGGAATCGCTCTTTCCTTCAAAGGGGTGTTTCATATCTTATCGTAATAGGTAAATCTATATTTTAACTTCTACGTACAAACTATTATTTATTTTCTTTCCAAGTTTGAACTTTCTCAAAAAATGCTGAGAGTGCATTTTTGTTTGACATATTTGGAACTTTCGCCAGTAGGACTTCACGTGGAGCTCTCAATTCTTTACTTTGTTTTTGTAAAATAAGTACACTTTTTTCTAACGATTTTGAGGAAAATAAATTATCAGGTAACTGAATTACGGCTTGTATCCAAGCATTTTTCTTCAAAAATTTATGCAGCTCACTCGCTTGTTCAGATTCAAATAGATTCGCTGGTATTAAGAAAACTAAATAACCGCCTTCTTTAGTATAATTCAATGATTGCTCAATAAATAAATGATGTGCATAGCTCATTCCTTCATGAGCACATAATTCATAGTCTAACGCAACTTCTTCATTTGGGTAATATCCAACTGGTAAATCGCAAACAACTACATCCACAGGATCCACAAGCATTTTTTGTAAAGCATCCTGATGATACAGCATTACTGGTTGTTGAATTAATTCTGCAGTGTCTGCTGCTAAACGAATTAATAGCTCATCTACCTCGATACCCGTAGCAAATGTTTTTCCATCCAGCATATTCATAACAGTAAATAATAAATTGCCAGTCCCAATAGCAGGGTCTAAAATGGATACTGGTCCATCCTTTAATTTTTCATCTAAAAATTGCTCAACAAAATAACCTACTAAAAGTCCCAATGAATCAGGTGTCATTTGATGGTTTGGTTGAGACGTCTTTCTCATACCTTTTAGAATCGCTAATTGAATCGCCTTTCTTATCTCTTCCTTTGATGATTCTTTTCCAATCCAAGGTTCCTTTTCGTCTAACACATCTTCAAGTACATTTAATATACCTTCTAAATATGTACTCTCGCTTTCTTGCTCGAAAGCTTCTGATTTTTCATTAATAAAAGAAAAGATTTGTTCAAGTTTTTCCATAACATACTCCTTTTAAATGAACAACCCACTCGAGAAGTAAAACGAGTGGGTTTACTGTATATTTTCCATACAAACTATTAAAAAATGATAATGTAATTATTTGCTGAATTTATATTACTACAATTGATGAGTAATTAACAAATTATTTTGCTAATGCTGATTTAACAGCATCGATTGCTGCTTCATAATTTGGATGACTAGTTCCTTCCGGTACATATTCAACATAAGTTACTGTACCCTCTCTATCAACAACGAAAACTGCACGAGCAAGCAGTTTGTTTTCTTGCATTAATACACCATAAGCTTCACCAAATGAATGTTCACGATAATCAGATACTGTGTGTACCCCTTCAATTCCAGCTGCAGCACACCAGCGTCTTTGTGCAAACGGTAAGTCTACTGAAACAGTGTAGAACGCAACATCCCCACCTATATTAGCTACTTCTTCATTAAAACGGCGAGTCTCAGCATCACATACACCAGTGTCTAGAGATGGTACAGATGCAATCAAACGAACTTTACCTTCTGAATCTATTAATGTAACAGGTGACATATCATTTGCAAGCACTGTAAAATCAGGTGCTTGATCACCAACATTTACTTCATTTCCAACTAATGTTACAGGTTTGTTAATAAATGTTACTTGAACCATTTTAACTCCTCCTTTTATGATTTCATATTACTAAAATAGAATTCTCCAATGCAAATAAGACAGCTTACAGATTATTAACATTTACAAATTTTCACACTTTAATTTTTCATAAACACTTCTTTTATGTTGGAGTAATAGTTTGTTGAGCATTAATAAGTGGGGTATTTACTTCACTTTCTATCTTGATATAGGCGTTCTCGTGCACAACTACTGTATCTGAAAAATAGTCAGCAATACTATTGTTTTTAGGCATAAAAATAACGAGCAAATATAATATCGGTAGTTTATTACTTATAAAGCGACCAATGAACTCTCTGAAAAATACTGTTCCCCAGCTTATTTTACTATCATTGATACTAAGTATTTTTAGACCAAATATCATTTTCCCTAATGTTTGTTGAAAGTATTTTGTCATTAACACAAAATAACTATAATAAAAAATAGCCGAAATAATCGATATTGGGGCCAACATATTTGTATCATTTAAATTCCAGCTGCCTAAATGGAAAATAGGATTTACAACAATTCCAATAATTGCAGTGACAATTAATGAATCGATGATAAATGCCCAAAGCCTCATCCAGAAACCTGCAGTTTTTTGAACATATTTCATCTGCTCCGTAGTACTGATTTTTCCTGTAGTGGTTACTTCTAGACTCTCTTGTAAATTTTTTTGACGCCCTTGGTCATTTCTAAATGTCATTCGTAACCCCTCCTAATGCTCGCCGTACAAATACATAAGTCTAGGTGAATTTGATGTGTTCATTAGTTTTGAAAGCATTTGTTGTTCAACAGAAGGTCCAATTATTGAACCTATTTTCATACCAATGATAGAAGCAATTCCTCCAAAATTACTTTTATATTCAAATAGTTGAGCTTCTTCAAGTCCATTGTCTTTTCGAAGTGCATCGATAGTATCTTCTAATCCACCTAATTCATCGACTAATCCTGCTTCAATAGCTTGTGAACCTCCGACAATTCGACCATCCGCGACTTGCTTAACTTCTTGCTCCGACATGTCACGCCCTTGTTCTATAACATCAACGAATACTTCATAGGAGTCATTAATCATATCTTGCATCATTGCTTTTTCTTCTTCAGTTGTTGGTCTAGTTCCACCAAACATATCTTTATGCTCACCAGATTTAATCGTTTCAAACTCAATCCCTAAATTTTCGGCTAATTGGGAAAAGTTATAACTCGACATTATGACACCAATCGACCCTGTAATCGTTTCTCGATGTGCAAAGATTTTATCAGCTGGTGCGGATATATAATAGCCCCCTGAGGCAGCCATCGATCCCATTGAGACATAAATTGGTATTTTCCTTTGTTCTTTAATTTCAATTAACTTTTCATGTATTTCAGCTGATTCTATAGCCCCACCACCAGGCGAATTTACTGATAGAACAACAGCTTGAATGGATTGATCATGAAGGATGTTTTCTAGTTGTGCTAAAAACTGTTGATGATCATAAGAGACCGTTGTCCATGGTGAGCTCGAACCTACATCTTGAATAACACCATCAACAGTTAATAAAGCAATTCTATTTGTAATATCACCATCTTCAATCACGCTTTCAGTTAATTGCACATCGGTACCTGTTGTGACATCCGGTAAAAAATCAGATTTTAAGAATCCTATTACAGCATTTAAACCAATTGAAAATATAAATAAGAATGCCGCAATTATTAATGCTATCCATCTCTTTGTATTCATTCACCATTCCTCCTCAATTGGTAATTACGATTCAAAAAGAGAAACGTTTCAACTTATGGCTAATTTTTGCAAAATAAAACGGAAGATGTAAAAACACCTTCCGATTACTAATTCTTAACATATTAATTTTATTTTAAAGCTGATTTATTAAATTCTTTTTGCCGTAATTCAACTCTTCTAATTTTGCCTGAAGAAGTCTTTGGTAGTTCGTCAATAAACTCTATTGCTCTTGGGTATTTATAAGGAGCAGTAATTGACTTCACATGATCTTGTAGTTCCTTTACAAGCTTTTCATTCTCTTTTAATTTTGGCTCTCGTAAGACAACATAAGCCTTTACAATGTTACCCCGAATTTCATCTGGACTAGCAACAACCGCGCATTCTTTAACTGCTGGATGTTTAACTAATGCATCTTCTACTTCGAACGGTCCAATTGTATAGCCTGATGACACGATAATATCATCACCGCGTCCTTCAAACCAAAAATAGCCGTCTTCATCTTTATATGCACGGTCTCCCGTTAAGAACCATTCACCACGATATTGAATTTTCGTTCTTTCTGGGTCCCTTAAATACCCTTTAAATAATGCAGGAGTTGAGGAATGAACAGCAATATCCCCTACTTCGCCTGCTCTTGTGGGTTCACCTAAATCGTTAATGATGTCTACTACATTACCCGGAGTTGGTTTCCCCATTGAACCCGGTTTTGGCGTCATATTAATTAGTGTACCAACTAATAACGTATTTTCAGTTTGTCCATAACCATCACGAACTTGTAGAGAGAATACTTCTAAAAACTTATTAATCACTTCACTATTTAATGGTTCACCAGCAGATACTGCACTTCGTACACACGATAAATCATAGGACTCTAAATGATCGACTTTAGCCATTAAACGATATTCCGTAGGTGTACAACATAATACGTTCACTTTGTTATCTTGAAGCATTTGTAAGTAGTTTTGAGGGTCAAAACGTCCAATATGGACAAATGCAGTTGCACCACTACCTAGAACAGCCAAGAATGGACTCCAAATCCATTTTTGCCAACCAGGTGCTGCTGTTGCCCATACAATATCATTCTCCTCTACACCTAACCATTGAGCTGCTGTAGTACGTAAGTGTGCATAGCCCCAACCGTGTGAATGTACTACACCTTTTGGATTACCAGTAGTACCACTTGTGTATGAAAGGAAAGCTATATCACTATCTTTAGTTCTAACACCATCAAAAACATCTGTGACATTTTTTATTTGTTCATCAATTGACATCCAAGAGGCTTGTGGTTTTCCAAAAACAAATTGTTTTAGACCGTTTAAGTTTTTGACTTCATCAAATTGAGAAAGTTCATTCCCAAATGCAATTAAAGCTTTTGCCTGAGAATGTTCAATACGATAGTCAATATCTTTCGCACGCAACATTTCTGAACTAGGAATAATTGTTAATCCAGCTTTTAATGCCCCTATGTATGTAATATATGCTTCTAGAGAACGTGGCACCATAACTAAAATAACGTCACCTTTAGAAAGACCATTATTTGCAAAAACGTTAGCTACTTTATTTGCTTTTTTAATTAAATTTGAATAAGTAATCCTTTCAATATCCCCATTTTCATGATGAATCATTAATGCAAGCTTGTTCTCATCGCTAGCAAATTTCTCAATTTCATCTACTATGTTGTAATCCTCTGGTGCTAATAAATCTTCTCTCTTCACCAATAATTCCCCCCAAGAATATTCATTAATAATAAGTATTATTAAAATTAATAAATGATGATATTTGGTTTAAAAATAAATTTCTATAACCTAATTATATACCAAGGTTATAGGAGTAGGTACTATATTTATAAAAAATTTCATCTTATATCTCATTTATTAAACTAATTCCTCATCAAAGTTGAATATCAAAGTATTTTCAAGACAAAATAAAGGAGCTAGTAGCATTGCTACTAGCCCTTAACCATTATTATTGTCCTTGAGTACCACGTAATTGCGATTCAGCCATTTGCACTAGGCGTTTAGTAATTTCTCCTCCGACTGATCCGTTAGCACGAGAAGACGCATCCGGTCCGAGTTGAACACCAAACTCTTGTGCAATTTCAAATTTCATTTGGTCTAACGCTTGGTTAGCGCCAGGAACTAAAAGTTTGTTTGAATTACCGTTGTTGTTTGATGCCATGTCTCTCACCTCCTTGTGCATTTAGAATGCTCGAGATTCATTTTTTAATACATCGAGATGAGAGGTAAATTTTTTCCATTAAATGTCCTTTTACAGTTAAAGTAAACCTTCAAACTTGTCTGTTTGTTGTTTCTTCATTGGGAAGATGTGCAGTTCTTTATTGCGAACCGCACGGTCAATTAACTCTTCAAAATCAGTAAAACTTTCATAATAATTTACTTTCTCGACTTTTGGTTTTGTCTTAGGATTTGCAGGTGTAAATACGGTACAGCAATCTTCAAACGGTAAAATTGATGTTTCAAATGTTCCAATTTTCTCAGCAATATCGATAATTTCAAGTTTGTCATATCCAATTAATGGTCTTAATATTGGCGTTGACGTAACATCATTAATTGCAGTTAAACTTTCTAAAGTTTGACTAGCAACTTGGCCTAAGCTTTCTCCAGTAACAATACCTAATGCCCCAATTTCTTCTCTAACTTTATCAGCAATGCGCATCATTAATCTTCTTGTTGTTGTCATAAGCATGTTTTCCGGAACACGATCTTTAATTAGCACTTGAATTTCTGTAAATGGTATAACATGCAAACGGATTTTGTAACCAAATCTTGAAAGTTCATTCGCGAGTACTTTAACTTTTTCTAACGAATTTTGACTTGTATACGGTGGACTAAAGAAGTGGATTGCCTCTAAACGTACGCCTCTTTTCATCATCATATAGCCAGCAACAGGACTATCAATTCCTCCAGATAGCATTAACAGTGATTTTCCGTTTGAGCCTATCGGCATTCCGCCTGCACCAGAAATTACTTGTGCCATCATATAAATAGCATCTTTTCTTACTTCTATACGAAGTTCAACTTCCGGTTTCTTTACTTGTACAGTTAAGTTTTGGTAATAACTTAAAACAGTTCCACCAATTTCTCGTTGGATTTCATGCGATTCTAGTGGAAATGATTTATCAGATCGTCGTACTTCTACCTTAAATGTTACCTGCTTATCCTTAAAATCATCCATAATTTGAATTGCTAAAGTTTTCATTGCTACCAAATCTTTATCACATACTGCAACTGGACTGAACGATTGAATTCCAAAAACTTTTGGTAGTCTTTCCATAAGAATCGACATTTGTTCATTATTTTCTATTTGAATGTGCATGCGATCTCGTTCTGTTCGTATATTCAACGGAGTAATATCATTAAAAGAATAGCGAATATTATCACGAAGGCGATTAATAAATTCCTTCTTATTTCGTCCTTTAGTCGATAATTCTCCATATCGAATTAAAATTTCTTTCCATTTCATTGGTGATTAACTCCTTTTAATTCTGCCATAATATTTTTAAATTCATTTTTAAATTGTTCTATTTCTTCCTCTGTATTAAAGGCGCCAAAACTTAAACGAATGACACCATCTTTAAATTCTTTGTTTATGTCTAATGCTTTTACAACATGACTCGCCTTTTTTTGTTTCGATGAACATGCACTTGATGTAGAAACAATAATTCCTCTTTCCTGTAGGGCATTTATTAAGATTTCGCCTTTAAGCCCTTTTACGCTAAAAGACAAAATATGGCCTACACCTTTATCTGTTGATAACAAATGAATATATTCTCCGTATTCTGTTAAATACTGAATTAATTCCTTATGCCATTTACGATACTTTTGTTGATTTTCTTCTAAATGCTCTACAGCTAATCTGCTTGCTTTTGCGAAAGCTACAGCTTGCGGTACTGCAACAGTACCACTTCTTAAGCCAAAT
Organism: Lysinibacillus timonensis; assembly: GCF_900291985.1. Classification (NCBI taxonomy): domain Bacteria; kingdom Bacillati; phylum Bacillota; class Bacilli; order Caryophanales; family Bacillaceae; genus Lysinibacillus; species Lysinibacillus timonensis. Next base: position 1,122,422 of record NZ_LT985980.1, read on the forward strand.
TCTTGTCCACCACCTAAAAGTAGTGGTAAGATATTCATCTTTTGTCTAAATGCAATGACTCCGGAACCTTTTAAGGAATGAATTTTATGGCCAGAAATTGAAATGATATCGGGGCCAGATTCCCCATTGAAGAATACTGGTAACTTGCCAAAGCTTTGAACTGCGTCAACATGGAACGTCGCTCGACTATTCTCATGAATGATTTCTCCAGCTTCGTTTATTGGTTGGATGGAACCAATCTCGTTATTCACATGCATGATGCTTACAAATACCGTATCTTTACGGATTTTTTGACGTAATTCGTCTAAAGAGATGACACCCTCTTTATCAACCGATAAATAATCTACTTCATAACCATCTTTTTCAAGAGCTTTTACCGCTTCTAAAATGGAAGGATGTTCAATTTCAGTTGTAATAATATGTTTTCCTTTATGAGTATTTGCTTTCACTACACCAAATATCGCAAAATTATTTGACTCTGTACCGCCAGCTGTAAATAATACATTTTTGTCATCTGTCTTTAAAATATTAGCCATTTGACTTCTAGCTCTATCTAATAATGTATTAGCTGTTAGACCTGCCTCATGTATTGAAGCTGGATTTGCATAATACTGTTCATTTACTTGTATAAATGTGTCTAGCACTTCTTTATATGGTTTTGTCGTTGCACTGTTGTCAAAATAAATCATAGTACCTACCTTCTAACTATCATAATTAAAGATGACGACTCAAAGAATTTTGAGTCGTCATCTTTGCGATTTGCAAACATTTGGTTATTCTACTTCTAAAGGAGCGTTTGCCAGTCTCCCAAAATTAAACCTTGCTTACTGTTACTAATCAATTTTTTATTTTAGCTTATTTTTTTAAACTTTTGAATATAATTCTTCTTGAACAAGTTGTTCAATACGTTTGATTGAACCAGGTTCAGCTTCTTCTACGGCGGTTACAGCATCTTCTAACGCCTTAATATAACGGAATTGATGAAATGCTTCCTCAGCTTCCAGTAGGCGTTCATGAACTATAGGATTGGATGCACGGTAACGATTACCATATTGTATAATTCGTTCGATTAACATGACATTTTCAACCATTTCTTTCGCACGATCATTTACATCTTGAATACAATTTTGTGCACTTTTTAAGTTTGTGTTTACTAGATTCATATTTAAAGGAACCTCTTGTAAACTTTGGACTACAATAAATAATTTTTCCTCTGCTTCCTCAATGCGTGCTTCCATATCTTGAGGAATACCAGGGATATTTGCTTTATGCAACAATCGATCTGTGTTTTGTAAAAGCTTTTTCAAAGAGTTTAATTGATCACGGGCTTCATTTTCATCGATTCTTAAGTTCTTCAAACGATTTGAGAAATTTACTTGTTGCTCATTTATTTGCTCAATTTCATTTTTTATATCAATTAACTCTTGTTGTAAGCTCGTATAAGCTGATTGTTCTTCGCTCACTCTATCTGCTAAAACTTCATATCGCTTTTGAATTACTTCTAATTGTTTCAAACCAATTTTAGGGATTTCAGCTTCATCCTCTGAAATACGATATGTATTTTGGACATATGTAGCTTCATCATGCACTTCTTTAGTGACTTGTATCACTTCAGATATTGTTGTATACATATTGTCACAATTCTTGTCTACGTAGTTTTTAGCTATAACTTCTTTTTCGAGCATATCATAGTAACTATCAATTTGATCATTAATTTCCTGAACACGAGAAACGACATTCGAAATATTTAATTTCTTGACTTCATCATTAAGCTCTTTTAATTCTTGTTCCAGCCTATCTAGTGCTTCTGTTAATTCTAAATGACGTAGATAATAAGATTGTTCTTCCATTTCGCGTTGGCCATTCTTTAAATCGTGTATAGCATTAGGAATCTTTGTTTGAATTTCTGTAATTACACTAGGAATCTCATTAAGTAAATAATCTAGCATTTGAGCATCTGAATTTAAAGATAATACAACTTCTCTCGCTTGTAAGTAATTGCCCTCTTCTGTTAATTGTGTAAAACTGTCAAATCTATGCGGAATCTCTTCAAGTATTTTTTCTAACTCCGGTAAAGCTTGTCCGAAAGAGTGTTGATGAGCCAAAAGTGTTTTGCGAGCAGAGCGATAATAATCTTTCAGTTGTTCCATTTCAATTCTATTTTTTTCTTCGCTGCCAATTAATTCGTCTAGTTCTGTGATTATTTGATTTTTAACTTTTTCACATTTCGTAAGATATTCTTCAATTTCTTTTTCAATCATTGAAGCTTTTTTAAAATTAAATCGATCAATATAGTCCTCAGCGTCAAAAAGCATAGAATCTATTTTTAATATATGTACATCGATTACTTCTGTCCACATATCACGCCACGCATCGAACTTGTTTTCTGTCTCACCGTTCATATTAAGTGTTTTTATTTTTGTCAGTTCTTCAAAAATTGGATAATGTTGAATTTGTAATTTTTCTTTTTCTAATCGCTCTATTTCGACATTATGTTTTCGTCGCATGACAAATCCTACGACAAATAATGCTATTAGTACGATGACGACAATGATGATATACTTCATCGTAAGCCCCCTATTCCACAATCACGCTAATTGGCTAGTTTGTAACTATAATATATCATGTTTTTATCTATTTGTTTATTAAAATAAAGGTTTTTATATTAGTAATACGATTCTTTAAGAATTGGAGGTTTTTTTATGAAAAGAGATGGACATATTCATACACCATTTTGTCCCCATGGTACTAATGATACTTTTGAACAGTATATTGAAAAAGCCATTGATTGTGGCTTTTCTGAAATTACATTTACAGAACATGCACCACTTCCTACGAACTTTAAAGATCCGACACCTGATAAGGATAGCGGAATGAATCCGAAATTATTAACGCCTTATTTCGAAAAAATTAACAAGCTAAAAACTGAATATTCCAATGATATTAAAATTAATATCGGTTTAGAGGTAGACTATATTGTTGGATATGAAACTGAAACTAGAGCTTTTTTGGATATCGTAGGTCCCTTACTAGATGATGCGATATTATCAGTACATTTTTTAAAATGGGAACAAGAGTATTGTTGTATTGATTTTTCAAAAGAAGTATTTTTAGATTTTGCTAGAAAAGTTGGTAGTGTTGAAGCTATATATAATTTGTATTATGATACCGTTAAGAAATCAATTGATGCTTATTTAGGTCGATACAAACCAAATCGCATCGGACACCCAACTCTTGTTCATAAGTTTCAATTATCACATAATGAAAAAATAGATGATGAAAAGCAAATAAAGGAAATATTGCTATACATGAAAGAGAAAGGCTATGAACTCGATGTAAACAGTGCTGGTTTAAGTAAACAGCATTGTAAAGAACCATACCCACCACAACCGATGATTGAATATGCAAAATCTATAGAATTACCAATAGTATTTGGTTCAGATGCACATCAAGTATCAGATTTACACCAACATTATGAAATTGTTTTCCCAAAATAGGAGGTATTTTATGTTTACGAAGGTAGGTTATACAGGCACAATCGACCAACAATATTTATTATTATCAAAACAACTCGATGCATTGTTAGAAGGTGAAACAGACGGGATCGCCAATTTAAGTAACGCATCAGCTTTGTTAAACCAATTTTTAGATCAGGTTAACTGGGTTGGCTTTTATCTTTTAAAAGAGGATGAATTAGTGTTAGGACCATTCCAAGGTTTACCTGCCTGCGTTAGAATACCTGTTGGAAAGGGTGTTTGTGGAACTGCAGTTATGAATAGAGAAACTTTGGTAGTAAAAGATGTCCACGAATTCCCTGGTCATATTGCATGTGATGCTGCTTCTAACTCTGAAATTGTTATTCCATTAATTAAAAATGACAAAGTTATCGGAGTTTTAGATATTGATAGTCCGTTGAAAAATAGATTTTCTGAAGAAGATAAAAATGGATTGGAAAAATTTGTTGAAGTATTGATTTCACATCTATAGATAAGTTGTGGAAATAGAATGAAAAAGCTGATTCAAAACGAATCAGCTTTTTCATTTATTTTATTGCCTTCGTAAATGCGATAATGATTTTTCCCTCCATTTTTCGCGCTGTACAATGCATGATCGGCATGTAAAAAAATCGTTTGAAAATCCGGTCTATCTAAGTAGTTCCAATTGATAAGTCCTGCAGAAATTGTCACAGCAGGTTTCGTAACTTCTGGTATTGTCTGTATAATCTCATTCACAATTTTTACAGACTCGTCTTCTAAAATATTTGGAATGTAGATTGCCATTTCTTCTCCACCCCAACGAGCACAAATACCTCTCTTACCTACTACATTATTTAATAATCCCCCAATTTGTATGAGCACCTCGTCGCCAATATGATGCCCAAAAGTATCATTGATACGTTTGAAGTTATCAATATCTATTAATAAGAACATACCTGAATCATCCTGTTTCAGTGAGTTCTCCACAAACCGATCTAAGTAGCTTCTTGTAAATAACTTTGTTAAATGATCATGGTCAATCATTTCTTGCAATTGACTTTTAAGAATTGAATTTGCAATCGCTAAGGAAGAATGATGCATTAAGGATTGCATTAATTTGAAACTATCAAAAGAGAAAAAATAAGAGTCACGATGCAATACGATACTAAAACCATTAATTCGCTGTTCAACTATTATGGGAATGGCCATAACTGAATTAAAACGCACTTCTTTCGAGATAAGTCGACTAAAATCAGCTATAAATAAAGGTTCTTGTGATTTTTCAAAATGCTTAGATACATAATTAAGATAAACCATGCCTTCAGAAGTTTTAAACAACTCTGTACAAGCATCAGTAAATTTACATTCATTGTTTTCCTTAAATACAAAACAAATTTCCATCGGATTAAATGATTTCATTAACTGTGTTTGTAAAAACGTAAGCATTTCATTGATATCTAAATTCATATTCAAACGATGAGACGTTTCATTGATTAACTGTAAGTTACTAATTAATCTATGGGACTGATGATATAATTTGGCATTTTCTAGTGCATTTCCTGATGCATGGGCAAGCATACGGATAAATTCCCTTTCAGTATGCGAGAATACATAAGATAGAGAAGCGCTTACTTGTAAAATTCCGTAAATAGCTTGACGGCCCTTAATCGGGGCATTTAACAACCGACAATTCAGGTCTGTAGCTTGTTCAGTAGTAATTTCTCCTGAAACAAAAGCTTCAATAGCAGAAGGTCTTTCAGATTGATAATCAAACTGCTTAATTTGAATTTTTGTGTGCCGATCTTGATCATTGGATAGTATTAACTCCACATCAAAATTTGGAAAATTTTCCTCTATCGTTTTCAAAATATTTTCGATTATTTTATCTATATCCATCGTTGAATGGAATAAATCCGTCATATTATATAGTTTACGATACTGATTTTCATTAAATCGCGATAGTACATTTTTCCTTAACATATGTACTATTTTGGTTAAGTCACTTATTGTACTCTCAAAGTATTCAGAATTGGCAAATTCAATCCATGTTTCACTTGTTTTTAGTAGAAGTACACCATAAGTTTTACTATCTAGTGTCAATAAAACCATATGTGTCATTTCTTTAAATTCATCAATTTCTTTTAAAAAATATGGCGTTTCAACTAAAGGTTGCTGATAAAAGTATGATTCTAATACTTCAGTTGGAACTCCACTATATCTCTTTTCATATGTAATGTTTATATTAAACGGAATTAACTTATGATCTTCGTTTAATAGAAAACAACATTGATCAATATTAAAGTGATGCGTTAGACATTGTTGAAGTAAGTCAAAACATCCAACATCAGTTGAAAGCTCATCAACAGAACGTGCACAAATATTTAACATATCTGATTGAAAATTCATGATGGATTGCTGATGTACTTTCACAAAAATCACCTTTTCTAATTTAGGGTTATACAAAATATTCAAATTCTTCCATTAATAATAAAATTATACACTTTTTATGTCTAATTGACTATCTATTTCAGGGTAAATAGATATAGAAATATATACCCTTTAAATTTCAAATACTCATATATGTTATATTATATCATATTCCATATTAAAAATTGCCAATCAGACGTACTGAACGTTGATTTTTGCTTGACTCCATACCTTAAAAATTATACAATGTTTTTTGTGTAAAATGAATGCAGCAGTTGTATAAGCTAGTTTGTATATTATTCCTCTAAATTAGACGCTAAAGTATTGGCTTAATCTTTTTAGACGGAGTATTGTGTAACCCTTTCCGGCTGCAAGGGCGAAGATACATGAAAATAACATACCGATTAGTTTCGGGTACAACTGGTTTTCTTTGAACACAAAAAAACCAAATTTAAAGGAGGAGACAACTATGTCTCGTTATACAGGTCCATCTTGGAAAGTGTCTCGTCGCCTTGGAATTTCTTTAAGTGGCACAGGTAAAGAATTAGAAAAACGCCCTTATGCTCCAGGTCAACACGGTCCAAATCAACGTAAAAAATTATCTGAATACGGTTTACAACTTCAAGAAAAACAAAAACTTCGTCATATGTATGGTATGACTGAACGTCAATTCAGAAACCTATTCACTAAAGCTGTTAATATGAAAGGTGTTGCTGGTGAAAACTTCATGATCCTTCTTGAAACTCGCCTTGACAACCTTGTTTACCGTTTAGGTTTAGCTCGCACTCGTCGTGCTGCTCGTCAATTAGTTAACCACGGTCACGTATTAGTTGACGGTAAACGCGTTGACATCCCTTCATTCAGCGTAAAACCAGGTCAAACGATTTCTCTTCGTGAAAAATCTCAAAACCTTGCTATTGTAACTGAAGCTATCGAAGTAAACAACTTCGTACCAGATTACTTATCATTTGATGCTGACAAAAAAGAAGGTACTTTTGTACGTCTTCCTGAGCGTTCAGAATTATCCGCTGAAATTAACGAATCATTAATCGTTGAGTTCTACTCTCGTTAATCATTATGCTTTGCATAAAATAACATTAAAACGCCATAGAGGTCTTGTTCATACAAGATTCTATGGCGTTTTTTTTGGCACTATGTTTAATTTAGGATTGATAATTTACAAGAAAAGCACGTAATCACCCTTTTATCATCGACGGACAAAGAAAAGTATCAAGTGCCTAAATAAAAATTGGAGTAAATCCGAAAAACTCGGTAGACTAATTTCGTCCTATGAATCCATTTCTAAAATTTTTTCTACTTTTAAATAATTAATTTGATGATCTTCTTTTTCATAAATTGAAAATTTATAACCACCATACTCAATTGTTTTCGTTTCGTCTAAATCCATATCTTGATTAAAATACCATCCACCGATTGTATCAATCTCAGGATGATTAAATTCGATGTGTAAAAAGTCTTCTACATCATCTAATAGTACGCTTGCATCAAACAGATAATGTCCTTCTTTCGTTTTTCGTACTTCAGGGATTTCATCATCATCGAATTCATCACGAATATCCCCTACAATTTCTTCTAAAATATCCTCAACAGTAACTAAACCAGAAGTACCACCATACTCATCTAACAGAATAGCTATTTGCATACGTTCTTTTTGCATTCTAAGTAATAGATCGTTAATGGGGGTCGTTTCAATAATTTTAATGACCGGATTAATAAAATCTTCTAATTTAAATGTCTCTGGTGTGATTCGTTTACTCATACCTAAAGTTAAAAAGTCCTTAATATTAATAAATCCTATAATATGATCAATATCCTCGTCATATATAGGGTAACGAGTGTATCTTTCCTCCTGAATGGTCGTCATTATTTCCTCAAATGATACATTTTTATTAAATGCCACCATTCTAGTTCTAGGAACCATAATTTCCCTCGATATTCTTTCATCAAATTCAAAAACATTATTTACATAGTTCAGCTCATTTTGATTAATTTCCCCACTTTTAAAGCTCTCCGTAAGCAATAATCGAAGCTCTTCTTCTGTATGGGATAGTTCATGCTCACTTGCAGGCTTCATGCCGAAAATCCCTATTAAAACACGGGCAGAGCCGTTAAGGAACCAAATAAAAGGAAACAGAATTTTATAGAAAATCATAATTGGTTTAGAAAACGCCAAAGTAATCGCTTCTGCTTTTTGAATTGCAACTGATTTAGGTGCTAATTCACCAACTACTACGTGAAAGAATGTTGCCAGTGCAAATGCACCTGCTATTGTAAAATAATGTACATAGTCAGGGGCTATACCAATAGCTGCAAACATTGGGTGAAGAATGAATTCAAATGTTGATTCACCAACCATACCAATTCCTAATGCTGTTACGGTTATACCGAGTTGACATGCTGATAAATACTCATCTAAATGCGAGATAACATGCTTTGCTGCCAACGCGCCTTTTCGTCCTTCTACTACTAATTGATCAATTCTAGAATGCCTAACTTTCACGATGGCAAATTCCGTTGCAACGAAAAATGCTGTTAAAGCTATTAATATTACAAAAATAGTTAAGTTAACTGCCGTCAATAGTCGTCTTACTTAATCGTAAGACTCCACCTCCTAAATAAAAATTTTGATTAAATAATTTAGAATATCAATATATAAGGTTTAATTAGCGTTCCCAATAAAATGAGAGCTCCTCACTCAATCGTATACAATTATTTATAGAATATTATGAATTACATTTCAAATCAAATTATCTAATTAAAGTAGAATATTTTATAACATCCGTGTTTCTTTAGAAGTTAGGAAAAAATATGAAACTAATATTATAAGAAAAAAGACACAATGAAGATACTCAATCTTCATTGTGTCTTATGGTTAAATAAACATATCTAATATTAATACACCGAATAAACCAATAATCGAAATAATCGATGTTAACACAGTCCATGTTTTAAAGGTTTTACCCATTGACATATTAAAATATTCCTTAACAATCCAAAATCCTGCATCATTAACATGCGAGAACCCAACACTACCTGCTCCAGCAGCTAATGCCATAAGTTCTGGACTAACACCAGTTACTGCAACAATAGGTACTGCAATACCTGCTGCCGTCATACCGGCAACCGTCGCAGATCCTAGAGCGATCCGTAATACTGCACCAATTACCCATACTAAAAGAATTGGTGATAGTGACGTTCCTTCCATTAAACCAGCGATATATTGGTCTATTCCACTATCAAGTAATACTTGCTTGAACGCTCCCCCACCAGCGATAATCAATAAAATTAACGCAATACCTGCAGTCGCTTCTGCAAAGGAGTTCATTACTTCTTTCATCGTTTTTCCGCGATTTAGACCAAATATAAACATTGCAACAATAACTGAAATTAATAATGCAGTACTTGACGTTCCAATAAAATCTGTGAATGGACGAATTGGTGAATCTGGCGTTGCAAGTTCAACAATAGCTTTAAGTGCAATTAATATTACCGGTAAAACTGCAGTGAAGATACTTGCACCAAATCCTGGTAGTTCATGTTCTTCAAATTGTTTTGTAGTAAATAAACCTTTCGGGATATCTACCTCGAGATCTTCCTTTTTAAACAATTTTGTAAATAATGGTCCAGCAATTATAATGGCAGGTATAGCAATAAGGACACCCCAAATTACAACTTCCCCAATATTTGCCCCAAAGACTTCTGCGATAGCTGTCGGCCCAGGATGAGGGGGAACAAATCCGTGCATTGTAATTAAAGCTGTGATTACTGGAATTCCGATATATAAGATTGGAACACCTGCTGCAACGGCAATTGTGAATACTAATGGTACTAATATTACGACTCCCGTTTCAAAGAATAACGCGATTCCTACAATAGCAGCTGTTACAACAGAAGCTAGTTGGACACGTTTAGTCCCAAATGCTTTTAACATTGTTGTAGCAATTCGATAGGCACCACCTGAGTCAGTCATTAATTTCCCTAGTACTGCCCCAAAAATAATAACCATTGTTAAACTACCGAGCGATGAACCTAGTCCATTTTGAACAGATGTCATAGCTTCAGCAGGTGACATTCCTTCTAAAATACCTACTAATAGTGAGGCAATAATTAAAGAAATGAACGCATTTAACTTTAACCCCATCATAAGTATTAATAGAAGAATAACTCCGATAATAATTGAAACTATTGGCATGATATTCCTCTTCCTTTTGCCTATCCATTGTCTAGGCTATTCTAATTTATTTATAACGATTGTTTTTGCATTAACAGACGAACAAATTTTGTCATTATCGGTTCCATTGCTTTTTGCATAGAAGACATGACGTTAGATAAATGTGCATTTTGTTGTTCTTCATTCTGAAACATTTCATAAAGAGAATTTGTAGCTGCCAGTGATACTTCTGTATTAACATTAATTTTACAAATACCCCGAGCAACTGACTCTCGTATAATTTCATCCGGAGTTCCACTTGCCCCATGTAAAACTAATGGAATGTTAACAGCAGCTCGAATTTCATCTAATAAATCCAAACGAATGTTTGGTTCGCCTTTATACATTCCGTGAACTGTTCCAATTGCTGCTGCTAAAAAATCAATGCCAGTTACTTCAGCAAATCTTTTAGCATCCATCGGATCTGTTAACGTACCTGTGCCTTCTTCCTCATCTGAAAATGCTCCTAAAGCAACTGAACCAATTTCCGCCTCTACACTAACACCTGCCATATGAGCAATTTCAGTTATTTCTCTCGTACGAAGAGTATTTTCTGCTAAGTCAAATTTAGAACCATCATACATGACTGAATGAAAACCTGCGCGAATCGCACGAATGATAGATTCTTTTTCATATGCATGATCTAAATGAAGCGCTACCGGCACTGAAGACTTCGCACCCAACGTTTTTACAAGACTTGCAAACCCTTCAACATCGACAGTATCAAAATATCTCTCCCCTAAAGCAATAATAACTGGGTGTTGTAATTCTTCTGATACATTTATTGCAGCCTGAACTGTTTCTAAACTATAAACATTAAAAGCAGCTACAGCATATTTACCCTCTTTTGCTTTAAGTAACATTTCACTTGTATTTACTAGCATGCTTCACACCTACCCTTGTAGTAATTCTGCTACTTCTCTTAACGTTGATTTAGATCCAACGTTACCTGGGAAAATGACGTAGGCAATTCCTGGGAATTTAGAGTCTTCACCTGTGTACCAAACGGGGATTCCTGGTTTAACTTGTCCCGCAACAGTTGCATGCTTTACTCCAAGTCCATTTGTTCCAATATCGCTTGAAGTGATTCCACCTTTAGCAATAATATAGCTTGGACGTACCGTTAAGCGTTTTACGATACTTGTTACAGCGTTAGAAATCTTTACAGACAACATTAGTTCTTCTTCTTTTTTATTTTCTCCAAGATCTAATCTTTCGCGTCTTGTATAAACAGCTACCGTCTGACCATCTGCTATTAATTGGTTTGTTTCATTAACAATTCGATCGACTTCTTGTTTGAATGCACTATCATCTAATACTAAATGCACATTAAATTCGATAAAATGAATGAAATTACATTTTTTCAACTCTTCAAATTGTTCGGTTGTCTTTTTCACGTGAGAACCGATCATAATTAATCCACCATTATTTGAAGCTTCCTTCACTAACTCATCACGAGTTAATAGTGGACGGTCACTAACTCCACCGATTATTTTTGTTAAAGCAGCAGCACTTCTGAACATAAATGATTTTCCTGCACGCATTGCTCTAGCTAACGCAATAACAAATACTTTAACATCTATGTAATCAACAGCATTTACAATCACCTTGTTAAAGTTATTCACAGACATTAGTTGTTCAACGAGACGGTCAATATTTAAAGAACGTATATCTTCAATAGCTAAATATGTTGCGTCTTCAGCTTTATATCGTCCATTTGATTTCTCTTCTGCCCATTCACCGATGTTAGAAGACCGATAACCGAATGTACGGTCTTTCGCAAATTCAGTTTCACCTGCTGGTACAAGTTCGTTATCATATTGTACATAGTGAATATTATTGATTGTGAATCGTCCACCTTCTTGGAAAAATGGAATAATTACTTCTCCATCGAACCGAGTTTCAGATAAACTTTCAATCGTACTCTTTAAAACTTCTGTTTCCAAAGGATAATGTCCTCGTAAAGTTGAATCACCACGACTAATGATAATAAATTCTTTACCTACTTTTTTAGCTATTTCTGAAACAACATGTGCAATTTCGTTATGCGCTTTTTCAGTTTCACTTGCTGTAAAGCCTCTAGAATTCGTCAGGATAAAGAACATAGGGTTTTCTTCTCTAAAACCTGCTTCAATACTTTCTTTCGACCAGTCTGTATAAACTGACACATTATGAACTGTTTGGACACCTGTTGGATCATCATCTAATACGACAATCTTCTTATTTAACAAAGATAATTCATTAGCTAATAGTTCATTCACAACTTCTGCTTTCGGAAGTGGAGGGATTATAGTAAATGTTTCACTAACCTTTAAATTTGTCATTTTAGTTTTCCACTCGCTTTACTTCAACATTTGCTAATTTTTCATAGTATTGAACAATGCCACCATGGTCATTCATTATCTTGCCATCTGCTTTTAGTGCGTGGAAGATTTCAAGTAAATGGCTTGAAAGTGGAAGGGGAACATCAAGACTATGTGCAGTTTCCATTACGTTTGTAATATCCTTCATATTAATTGCAATTGTGCCACCAGGTTTAAAGTTTCTATCTAAAATTAGAGGTACTTTTGCATCCAATACAGCACTTCCAGCTAATCCGCCACGAATTGCTTGGTACATTTTTTCGATATCGATTCCTGATTTGGCTGCTAAAACAAGTGCCTCTGACATCGCAGCAATATTTAAATTTACAATAATTTGATTCGCTAATTTAGCTGTAACACCACTACCATTGTCTCCAACTAAAACAATATCTTTACCGACACCTTTAAGTACATCTATTACAGATCCAAATGCTTCTTCTTTACCACCAGCCATAATTGATAAAGTACCGTCAATCGCTTTAGGTTCTCCACCACTTACAGGTGCATCAATCATATGGACACCTTTCTTTGCTGCTTCGTTTGCAATTTCTTTCGAATCAACTGGCGAAATAGAACTCATATCGATAATAACTAAACCGCTTTTTGCAGTCGTTAATAATCCCTTTTCTCCAAGTATCGTTGATTTAACATGTGGTGCTGCCGGAAGCATTGTAATGACACAATCACATGTTTCACCCATTTCTATAACCGTGCTTGCTTTCGCACCCGCATCGACTAATTCATTTACCGCATCTTGATTTATATCAAATACATATACCTCAAATCCTGCTTTTAATAAATTTTTTGACATTGGTTTACCCATAATACCTAAACCAACAAATCCAACTTTTTTAGCCAATTTTTTTCTCTCCTTTATAAAAGAGTGCAGTAGCACTATAAAACTAATTTCTCAAAATTTTATTTTCTTTTAAAAAAGCGCTTTCATACGCCTTTTAAAATTGTACACATTTTCATATAAATTGTACACATTATTTTTAAAAATTGTATACACTATTTATTGAATTGTATACACTATTTCTATTTTCTAGTAATAGTCCTTTTCATTTCAAGAGGATGGACATATACTAATTACTGGGGAGTTATTTACTATAGGAGTCGATAAAATTTGAAAAAGAAGGACATGCATGCTTACACATATGCTTATGAAAGCATTAGGGATCAAATTTTACAGGGAGAAATAGAACCGAGCATAAAACTAACAGAGGAAATGTTAGCAGAGAAAATCGGAACTAGTCGAACACCTGTGCGAACTGCAATTGCAAGACTAGAGCAAGAAGGACTTATTCGTAATAAACGGGTTTTTGTACCAACCTCAACAGATATGAGAAACATTTTTCAGGTTCGCATTCTATTAGAAAGCTTCGCTGCAAAATATTGCGCAAACTTTATTACTGAAAATGGGTTATCGCAGTTAAAACGATGTGTAGAAATTGGTAATACTGGCACATTTGAAGAAATTATGCAGGCAAATCAGCAGTTTCACCAGGTTATTGTAGAAGAGACTAGGAATCCGCTTATTATTGACATTATTGATAGAATGCAATCGATTATTTATTTATTTCGAAAGACTGTTGTTCAACAAAGAAGACCACACTTAATTGATGAACATGCAGCCATTTTATCTGCTATTGAAAATCATAACGACCACCTAGCTGAACAGTTAATGATTGAGCATTTGAAAAAGGATTTAGAGTTTAGTTTAAGTCGATTAAATATATAAAAAGATGACAGCTCGTATATACGAGTCGTCATCTTTTTACTTTAAAACACGTTACCTTTAGTGGGGAAATTCCAAATAACTAAATTAAATAAATTTAACCATATGGTATTTCTTCTTGCCTCGGCGAATAATTGCAAATTCATCATCCAGTCTATCATTACTATCAACTACATATTCTAAATCAGTAATTTTCTCACCGTTAATTGAAATTGCACCATTTGTAACATCCTCACGCGCTTGACGTTTTGAAGATGAAATTTTTGCCTCGACTAAAACTTCGACGATATTTTTATCTTCTTTCGGAAGTTCTGATGATGGTACATCTTTAAATGCATTTTTCATTTCACTTGGTTGTAATGCTTTTAAATCACCGGAAAATAACGCATCTGTAATACGTAGCGCTGTTTCAAGTGCTTGTTCCCCATGAATTAATCGAGTCATTTCTTCTGCTAAAGTTTTTTGTGCTTTCCTTAAATGTGGTTCCTCTTGGACAGATACTTCTAAAGCTTCAATTTCTTCTCTGCTTAAGAATGTAAATATTTTCAAGTATTTGATGACATCAGCATCCGCAGAGTTTATCCAGAATTGGTAAAACTCGTATGGAGTTGTTTTTTCAGCATCTAACCAGACAGCGCCACCAGCTGTTTTACCGAATTTAGTTCCGTCAGCTTTTGTAACTAGTGGAATTGTGATTCCGAATGCTTTAGCATTTTCATCATGTGTTTTGCGTATTACTTCAAGTCCTGTTGTAATGTTCCCCCACTGGTCTGAACCGCCCACTTGAATGCGTACATCGTAATGATCGTATAAGTGATTAAAATCAAGGCCTTGAATTAATGTATAGGAAAATTCTGTAAAGGAAATACCTGTATCAAGGCGAGATGCAATTGTATCTTTTGCTAACATGTAATTTACATTGATTAGTTTTCCATAATCACGCAAGAAGTCAATAATGCTCATTTTACCTACCCAATCATAGTTATTCACTAGTTGAGCACCGTTACCGTCATCACCAAATTCGAAGATACGCTCCAT
The DNA here is from genome assembly GCF_900291985.1 of Lysinibacillus timonensis. Taxonomy (NCBI): domain Bacteria; kingdom Bacillati; phylum Bacillota; class Bacilli; order Caryophanales; family Bacillaceae; genus Lysinibacillus; species Lysinibacillus timonensis. The sequence continues at coordinate 1,137,695 of NZ_LT985980.1, forward strand.
TTGAGCCTTTAACCCTGATACGTTACGAGCAATTTGTTCTTGAGTTAATAGGTTACGCTCTTCTGAACGACCAGATGGATCTCCAATCATTCCTGTTGCTCCACCAACTAATAGAATCGGACGGTGTCCAGCTTGTTGGAAACGACGTAATGTTAAAAGTGGCACAATATGGCCAATATGCATTGAGTCAGCTGTTGGATCGACACCTACATATAATGAAACTTTTTCCTCATCTAATAGTTTTTCCATTCCTTCAGCATCTGTTTGTTGGTATAACAAACCACGCCATTTTAAGTCTTCAATTAGTTCATTTGCCATTTTGATTTCCTCCTAATACGATTTTTCGTTAATAAAAGGGTATTTTATACAGGAAACACCCGAATTAATATAAGAAAGTTCATTTTTAATTAGATGAGCACCTTTATTAGTCCAAATAAATAAAAAAAGTCCCAACATACAAATAACAATTGTATGAAGGGACGTTAATTATATAGTAACGCGGTACCACCCAACTTGAAGAATAAAAATGTATTCTTCCACTCACTCAATGTCATATCGCGACACAGACGTTTGAGCTCCAAGAACGTAATTCATGTTTTCACTATGACTAGCTTTCACCAACCGCTAGCTCTCTACTACAGGGAATGAGAACACTACTTTAGACTTTTCAACACTCAAAAAAAACTATATGGATAATTCTACTTGAGATTTCAAATGAATGTCAATAAATAGATTACCGAATATTAGAAGTATGCTATAATAAACAAGATTTTAGGGGGTCGATTTAGTGGATCAATTTAAAAAACGTATCGAACAACTCAATGAAAAAATCGAACGATTATCAACTGCTGAACATACACGTCCATATCGAATAGCATTGAGGGTAGCATGGAATTTATCACTAGTTTTTCTATCAATTATTGTAATAGGATTTGTTTTTGTAAGTGCAATTGGTGCAGGATATTTTGCATCACTTGTTAAAAATGAACACCTTCAATCAAAAGAAGAGATGTTATCACAAATTTACAATTATGAAGAAACTAGTGAAATATATTTTGCGAATAATATTTACATAGGTAAACTACGCACAGACTTAGAACGTCGTGAAACTACGCTAGAAAATGTTTCACCATTATTAGTTAATGCTGTATTAGCTACAGAAGACGAATATTTCCGCGAGCATAATGGAATTGTTCCTAAAGCTGTTGTTCGAGGGCTCTTACAAGATTTCTTAAATTCAAGTACCCAAACAGGCGGATCTACTTTAACCCAACAGCTTATAAAAAATCAAATTTTAACTAATGAAGTTTCCTATGAAAGAAAAGCTCGAGAAATTTTACTTGCCTTAAGGCTTGAGAAATTTATGAATAAAGATGAAATACTAGAAGCCTATCTTAATATTATTCCATATGGCCGGAATGCATCTGGGCGTAATATTGCAGGAATTGAAACTGCAGCACAAGGAATTTTTGGTATAAGTGCATCAGAATTAAACTTGCCTCAAGCAGCTTATATCGCCGGTATACCTCAAGCACCTTATGCTTACACACCGTTTACTCAGTACGGTCAATTAAAAGAGCAAGAAGGACTTCAGCCAGGTATCGACCGTATGAAAGTAGTACTATCGCGTATGTTAGAAGTTGGTTATATTACAGAAGCAGATTATAACCAAGCAATTACCTATGATATTACTAAGGATTTTCGTGAACCAGAAGAAACAGCAACGGATAATTATCCATGGCTTACGTACGAACTTGAAAACAGGGCAAAACGAATTATTGCAGATGTCCTTGCAGAAAAAGATGGTATTGATCCAGCAAGGTTAAATGAAGAAGAGAACTTACTAGAAAAGTATTTAATACTTGCAGATCGTGATATTCGCTCAAGTGGTTATCGAATTTATTCGACAATTGATAAAGAAATGTATGATGCAATGCAAGAGGTTGCTAAAAACTTTGAATATTATGGGCATACGTTCACGTCCACAACAACTGACCCTGAAACAGGAGAAGAAATTGAAATTCAAATACCTGTACAAGTTGGTAGTATTTTAATTGAGAATCGGACAGGTAAAATTTTAAGTTTCATTGGTGGTAGAGACTTCGAAATAGAAGCACTGAACCACGCCACTCAAGCATATCGATCAAACGGATCAACAATGAAACCATTGCTTGCATATGGACCTGCAATCGAATATGGAGTAATTGGTGCGGGTAGCCCTGTAGTCGATGTGAAATTTGTTAGAAGCTATGATGGCTATTCACCATCAAACTATATCTCTAGCGAAGAACGTGGGTTAATGCCAGCACGAGAAGCATTGGCACATTCTCAAAATTTAACTGCGATCCGATTGTATGATTCAATTATTCAAAATCGCCCTGCAACATACTTAGAAAAACTTGGCTTCTCTAAGTTAACAGATGGTGATTATGTAAATTTAGCCACATCAATCGGTGCACTAGAAATCGGTACAACTGTTGAAGAGAACACAAATGCCTATGCTGCTTTCGCGAATGGTGGTAAGTTTACTGATGCATACATGATTGATAAGATTGTTGATTTAGATGGTAATGTTGTTTACGAGCATCAGTCAGAAAGTGTTGATGTATACATGCCGGAGACTGCCTATATGATTACGGATATGTTACGTGATGTACTAGATTATGGAACAGGTGCAAGAGCAAATAGTATGTTGAAATTTTCATCAGACTTTGCTGCAAAAACTGGTACATCTCAAGAATATCGTGACGTATGGTTTGTAGGATATAATCCAAATATTTCTCTTGGATTATGGATGGGTTATGATGAACAACGCTCACTATATCAATTCAACAATACGTATTACCAACCTAGTACTAGAGTAAATATGCTTTGGGCCAATATTATGAATGCTATGTACGATGTAAATCCAGAGTTAGTTGGTACATCTGAACAGTTTACCCAACCAGCAAATGTAGTAAATGCTTCATTCTGCGGTGTTTCTGGACTAGCCCCATCCGAGATATGCTCTCAAGCTGGATTGGTAAGGTCTGATTTATTTAACAAAAATGTATTTTTACCAACAAAACCTGATGATAGCTTTACAGAAACTTCAACTGTTATGATTGATGGAAAGGCCTATTTACCGTTAGATTCTACACCAAAAGAATTTATAACGGACAATGGAATCGGACTAAACCCTGACTTTGTTGATCGAATGTTAGGTAATTTAGGCGGAGATCCAACAAAATTATTGCCAAACAATTCATCATTAAGCCAAAGTGTAGTGTCAGCAGGAAGATTAAATCCTGACAGCGGAAATCCACCTGCAGTAACAGTTACAGTGAATGGGAATAATATTGTCTGGACAAAATCGAAGGCAAATGATGTGATTGGATATCGTGTTTACGATGTAACAGACGGTGGACGTACACTCGTTGCTACTCTTAGAGATGGTAGTAGACAAACAACCATTGCCAACGGGAAAAATTATGTTGTTGTTGCTGTTGATATAACTGGATTGGAATCCGTAAATTCAAGTATTGTCTCATCTTCACAAGGTGCACCACCATCTGGTGAAACTACTCCCAATGAAGGCAATCCTCCTAAAAACCAAAATGGTAACGGGGGATCGTCAAGCAACGGGAATGGTAACGGCAACGGCAACAGCAACGGGAATGGCAACGGGAATGGCGGCAATAACGAAAATGATATAATCGATGATATAATCAATCCTGGCGAAAATTACGAATGGGATTAAGCTAAAAGCAGGTCATTTAAGAGTAATCTCTTAAATGACCTGCTTATTTTCTACATTCAGTAGCACTTTTTGTAATTTTGTTACTGCAACATCGATTTCATCATATTGAACATTTAATGGGGGTAGTAATCTTAATACATGAGACCCTGCACTGCAAACAAGCAATCCTTCTTCCTCTAGTTTAATAATAAGTTGCGAAACTTCCATTTCGCCACAATCTAACCCTATTAATAAACCATTTCCTTTGACAGTAAATTGCTCTGATGGAAGTACTTCGTTAAGTTTATTTACTAAATAGAGTGATTTCTCGTTTACATCTTTTAAGAAATCTTTTTGAAACACAATATCTATAACCTTTTGTGATACAGCTACACCTAATGGATTTCCTCCGAAAGTAGTTCCATGAGAACCAGGGCTGAATGTTTCATAAATATCTGACGTTCCAAGTACTGCTGCAAATGGAAACCCTCCGCCTAGCCCTTTTGCAAGCGTTACAAGGTCTGGTTTTAATACGGTTTGTTCGAAAGCATATCGAGTTCCTGTACGGCCAATACCTGTTTGGACTTCATCTACAATTAATAGAACTTCACCTGTTGAACATATTTCATGAATTGCTTCTGCAAATTCAGCTGAAATAGGGTTTACTCCCCCTTCCCCTTGGATAATCTCAATCATAATAGCTGCTACGGAATCATCCATTGAATTTTTTAAAGCTTCAATATCGTTAAATGGTAAATATGTGAACTTATCTACAAGCGGACCGAACCCTTTATGAATCTTTTCTTGTCCAGTTGCAGACATAGCACCAAAAGTTCTTCCATGGAAAGAATTCTTAAAAGTGATAATATGATTCTTGCCAGTTTGTTTTCGGGCTAGTTTTATGGCTGCTTCGTTCGCTTCAGCACCACTATTACAGAAAAAAGCATGTGATAGATGTGTATCATTCACTAATGATCCAGCTAATTTTACTTGACCAGGTATTTCATATAAATTACTCGTATGCCAAATTTTCTCACTTTGTTCTTTTATTACATGAACAAGTTCAGGATGACAATGCCCTAAACAAAGTACAGCAATTCCACTCGTAAAATCTAAGTAGCTTTTTCCGTTTTGATCTTTTACTATTGTCCCATTTCCTTCAATTAAACTAATAGGTCGTCTTGTATAATTATTAAAAAGTGCATTCATTTAATTTCTCCTCTGCGATAATGTTCGTACCTATTAAACTATCATTCACTATTTGTATAGAAGGAATCCCGGCGTTTAACCCTTGGATGGCACCCCTTACTTTAGGAATCATTCCTCCAAAAATATGCCCCTCCTCTATCCATTTTTCGATTTGAGTAGATGTAGCCACTTTTTGGTATTCATCTTGAATGCGAATTCCCGATACATCTGTAACAAGAATTAAACTATCTGCATTTACAGCAAGCGCAACGGCACTCGCCAATGTATCACCGTTAATATTTAATGCACATCCATCTTCTCCAGATCCAATACAAGCAATGACAGGTACAATCCCTCTGGATGTTAAATTGTCAATTAACTGTATGTTTACATTTTTTACTTCTCCTACATAGCCATAGGTAGCTAAATCTAAATAGTCAGCCTGTATCAATAATTGATCGAATCCGTTTAACCCTATGCTTGGGATTCCGGCTTTGTTCAACTCATAAACTAGTTTTGGGTTCACTTTGCCAATTAAAGTGGATTGCACGATTCCAATTGCCTCTTCGCTAGTTACACGGATACCATTTAAAGTATGTGAGCTTACGTTCTGTGTCTCTAAAGCAGCGTTAATAGCTGGGCCTCCACCATGGGTAATAATTAATTCATAACCTTGTTCTTGCATTAATTTAAAATTTGAAAAGAAGGTATCATTCAACCCTTCTAATGTACTGCCACCTAGTTTGATAACAATTCGCTTACGAGCGGTAGGATGCATTGATTTGAACATAGTCATATGTTAAATCACACCCCCATGCCAACCCGTTTCCAGAGCCTTGCTGTAAGGAAACGTAAATTTTCACTTCATTAGCCTTTAAGATTTGAATTAACTCATCCTCAGAAAATGGAACAGGTTCTCCATTTTCAACCATCAAAGCTGGACCTATCTTAATCGTAATTTTCTCTGGGTCTACTGTTGCACCACTATATCCTACAGCGGCAATAATTCTGCCCCAGTTTGCATCGCATCCAAATACTGCAGTTTTCACTAATGGAGAGCCAACAACAGTTTTTGCAATTTTACGAGCTTCTTCATCTGATACAGCGCCGTCAACCTCTACTTCAATTAGTTTCGTAGCACCTTCTCCATCTCTAGCAATTGATTTTGCTAAATCTTCACAAACTGCTTTTAATGCCTCAAAAAAGTTAGCCCACTCAGGATGTATCGGAGTTAACGCTTCATTTCCGGCTAAACCGTTTGCCATAACTATTACTGTATCGTTTGTAGAAGTGTCACCGTCCACTGTAATTGCATTGAAAGTAAGATTCGTAATTTCGGATAGAGCTTGTTGTAATTGCTCTGATTCAATATTCGCATCTGTAGTAATGAATCCTAGCATTGTCGCCATATTCGGTTCAATCATTCCAGAACCTTTAGCTGTTCCTGCAACCGTAATTTCTTTTCCGTCGATTATAGTGCTATATACTGTATTTTTCATTACTGTATCCGTAGTCATAATTGCTTGGGAAAAATCAATTGAGTTTTCTAAACTGTTGCCAATCTCTAGTTGGTCAACACCTTTTCGTACGGGATCCATTTTCATCACTTCTCCGATTACTCCAGTAGAAGAGACTCCAACTAAATTAGGGTTTATGCCTAACTTACTTGCGGCTAATTGTTGCATTTCATAAGCATCTGCTAGCCCTTGTTTTCCTGTGCATGCATTCGCATTCCCTGAGTTCACAATTAATGCTTGCATTTTACGAGTGTTATAGACTACCTCTTTTGTCACATTAAGAGGAGCAGCTTGCACCGCATTTGTCGTAAAGACTCCAGCAACACTTGCGGGAACCTCACTCACTAATAATGCTAAATCTTTCTTTTTATGTTTAATACCACAATGTATACCAGCGGCTTTAAACCCCTTTGGAGATACAATATTTTTTCCTGATAGTCTCTTTAACTCATAACTTACAAATGACATTTTTCTTCCTCTTTCCCCTATAAGATTAAATATACTTCGCTAATGTGTGTATAAACTTTCATTTCCAGGAACAAAACATATGATTAATGTCCGAAGTTTTGTTCTCGTAACCTTCTTACCCTACTTGTAGTAGAAAACAACACCGTGTGAAGTTAAATAAATAACGGTATAGTATTAAGTCCACTTGTTTGTGGAAAATCAAATGCAATATTCATGTTTTGGATTGCTTGCCCAGCCGCACCTTTTACTAAATTGTCAATTACAGCAATAATTGTTACGCGGTTCGTTCTATCATCAAACTTCACTAAAATATCACAATAATTGGAACCCTTTACTCTGTTTGTTCCAATTGAAGTTGCGTCTGTAATCACTCGAACAAACGGATTATTTTTATATGTTTCTATCAAACATTCAACTAGCTGGCTATTTGAGACCCCGGAAACAACAGGAGCATAAGTTGTCGTTAATATGCCTCTAGTCATTGGAACAAGATGTGTATTAAAAGAAATCGTTGTTTTTACTTCCGTAAACATTTCAATTGCTTGTTCGATTTCAGGAATATGCTGGTGAGAATTAATTTTATATATTGCAAGATTTTCATTCATTTCACTAAAGTGGGTTGTTTGCGACGGTTTGTTACCTGCTCCAGATACCCCACTTTTGGCATCTATAATTAAATAATTTGGGTCAATTAACCTCTCTTTTATTAAAGGTAAGATTGAAAGTAATGTCGCTGTAGGATAACACCCAGGATTTGCTATTATACTTGCATTTTTAATATTTACCTCATTCCACTCCGAAAGACCATATACGCTTTCTGTCAACAGTTCTTTAGGTGCTGGATTTTTTTTATACCATTTTTTAAATAGATTAGGATCTTTAAGTCGGTAATCACCAGACAAGTCGATTAATTTTGGTCCAACTGCAACTAATGGAGGTAGCAGCTCACTTGTTACGCCAGATGGAGTGCTCGTAAAAACTACGTCGTAGGAGGAAAGCTTTTCAGCACTGATACTTTTTAATGGCTCATCATAAATTGTTAATAAATGACCGAATCTTGAAGAAAAAATAGTCCCCTCGTCGGATGAAGTAAATAAATCTAATTTCTCTACTTCTGGATGATTGTGTAAAAAGCGTATTAATTCTAAACCACCATATCCAGTTGCTCCAATAATTCCTACCTTCAATTTCGTTCACTCCTAAAATAAGATATAGTAAGTATAAAACTGTATATTTATTTAGTCAACTGTATTTTTATTATAAATGTATTTTTTATCCATATGTACATTCTTATTGAATTCTATTGAAGTAGCACTTAAATTTCGACTGAATAAGCATAAAAAAAAGAACTTCATCGGATTTTCACAACATAGTTCGATGAAGTACTTTTACCTACTGCATAAATATAAGTTATTTTAAAATAGGAAATTTTCCCACTACTATATCATTCTGACGCTACTCTTCCATTGTCGATAAATCACCCGTAGGAAGATTTAGCTCCCATGCTTTTAACACACGGCGCATAATTTTGCCACTTCTTGTTTTTGGTAATTTATCTTTAAACTCAATTTCACGTGGAGCCGCATGCGCTGCCATTTGGGATTTTACAAAATTTCTGATCTCTTCAGCTAATAAATCAGAAGGCTCTATACCCTCACGCAATGCAATAAATGCTTTAACAATTTCTCCTCGTACTGGATCTGGTTTTCCGATTACACCCGCTTCTATGACATCGGGATGTTCTAGAAGTTTGCTTTCCACCTCAAAAGGACCTATTCGTTCACCAGCTGTCATAATAACATCATCCACTCGGCCTTGGAACCAGAAATATCCATCCTCATCTTTATATGCAGAATCACCTGAAACATACCATTCACCTTTTAAAAAGTACGATTCATATCGTTCTGGATTCCCCCAAATTGTTCTCATCATAGACGGCCAACCTCTACGTATCGCTAAATTGCCCATTGTATAGGGTGGAACTTCATTTCCCTCATCGTCTACAATTGTCGCATTGATACCCGGAATTGGTTTCCCCATAGAGCCTGGTTTAATATCCAATGTTGGATAATTACAAATCATGTGAGCGCCAGTTTCTGTCATCCACCAAGTATCATGAATTCTATGTCCTAATTTCTCCATTCCCCAACGGATCACTTCAGGATTAAGTGGTTCTCCAACAGATAACACATGCCGTAGTGATGATAGATCATAATTCTCTAATACATGATTTCCAGCACCCATTAACATGCGGAATGCAGTTGGTGCACTATACCAAACTGTTATTTGATATTGTTCAATTGCACTGTACCAAGATTGCGGCGAAAAACGTCCTCCAATAATAACGTTCGTTGCACCATTTAACCATGGCCCAAATATGCCATATGAAGTCCCAGTTACCCAACCTGGATCAGCCGTACACCAATAAGTATCCTCTTCTTGTAAATCTAGAACCCACTTTGCTGTTTGATATTGTTGTATCATTGCATTATGAACATGAAGAACCCCCTTTGGTGCCCCAGTTGAACCAGATGTATAATGTAACAACATTCCATCTTCTCTACTCATCCACTCAATGTCAAAATGAGATGAGGCATTTTTCAACGTCCTCTTAAAGTCAACTATTTTATCATCTTCTAATACTTCATCACCAATAATAAAAATTTTCTCTAGCTTTGGTAATCGATCAATCGGTACCCGGTTCATTAAAGCCTGTGTGGTAACAAGAACCTTTGCTTCACTATCTGCTAAACGATCATAAACTGCCCCTTCCATAAAGGCTTCAAATAATGGACCAACAATAGCTCCGATCTTAATTGCTCCTAATAGCGCAAAGTACAACTCGGGAGATCGTGGCATAAAAATAAATAAACGATCACCTTTATTAATGGAAGAGTATTGTTTAAATACATTCGCAGCTTTATTCGTCATCTTCTTCATGTCATTGAATGAATATGCTTCTTTACGAATACCATCATCAAAATAAAGTGCTACTTTATTTTTACGAAACCCTTCTGAGTGGCGATCGATTGCTTCATATGCTGCATTGATTTTCCCCGTCGTATACCAACTAAATGACTTTTCCGCTTCTTGCCAATCAAAATTCTTAGCAACATCATCATAATCAGTTAAATGATGATTTCCTGCAGTATTTGCTATTAAGCGGTCTGTAATTTTCATCCCCATAAAAATTACCCCTTCCTATAAAATAAGAGTTTCAACTACATAAAAGCTCTCCCCAAAGAGTTAAAACTCAAATTCATTTTACAATAAACAGATTCATATAGGCAAAATATTTATAATTTTCAAATTTTAATTTATATTTTAGAAAAAACATGCTTTTTTGAGCATATTTCACGATATAATGGTAGTATCATGTGCTGGTGGTGTACGGATGAATGATGCATAAAAAAAATTTTTATAGTTTGAGAATGGAAACTCGTCTCGGTTTAGTTGTTATAGAGGGTCCAGTATCTTCAGAACAACTTATCCAATATTCATTTCATGAAGATTTGACTTCGTTTAGAACTCCTGAAAAACAGAAACAAGCGTTAGTTGAAATTGCTGATTTAGAGGAAGGACGAATTATTGTCATTCGAAAAGAAAACATGGTATTAGGCTATGTCACTTATCTATATCCGGATCCGCTTGAAAGATGGTCAGAAGATAAAATTGAAAATATGATTGAATTAGGTGCTATAGAGGTTATTCCTTCCTACAGAGGATGTGGAATAGGAAAAAAGCTACTAAAAGTATCATTTATGGACGAGGAAATGGAAAATTACTTGGTTATAACTACCGAATATTATTGGCATTGGGATCTAAAAGGATCTGGACTAACTGTTTGGGAATATCGCAAAATGATGCAGAGGTTAATGAAGGTAGTAGATTTTGAACCTTTTGCTACTGACGATCCCGAAATTATTTCACACCCTGCTAATTGTTTAATGGCACGTATTGGTAAAAATGTTAGCGAAGAGACTATCCAACGTTTTGACAGATTACGTTTTAAAAATCGTTTTATGTATTAGCCTTTGGGGGGATGTAAATGATTGTTGAAGAAATAATGAACAAAAATGTGGTCACATTACCTTCGAATGCGACTGTTCGAGAAGCAATTAGTCTTATGCGAGAACAAAAGATTAGACATATACCGATTGTAGATCATCATCATAAATTAGTTGGACTAGTTACCTCAAATACGATAAAAAATGCACTTCCAACAAATTTAAAAACAAATCCGACCACATCAGTCTATGATATTAAGATAGAAAATATCATGGTTAAAGATGTGTTAGTTGGTCATCCACTTGATTTCGTTGAAGAAATTGCACTTACTTTCTATGAAATGAAAATTAGTTGCTTACCGATCGTGTCCAAGGGCCAACTTGTCGGAATCGTCACATCGTCAAATTTGCTTTATACCTATATAGAGTTAACAGGTACCAATAAGCCTTCGTCCAAAATTGATATTCGTGTTGCAGATCGACCAGGTATCTTATCTGACATTATGATTATATTTAAAAAACATAATGTCAATATTTTAAGTGTGTTAGTTTTTCCTGATTCAAAGCAACCACAGTCAAAAATTGTCACTATCCGAGCCCAAATTATGAACCCTATTGCCATCATCGATGATTTGAAGAAAGAGCAATTTGAAGTTCTATGGCCAAACTTACCAGGGGTAACATTATGAGAAATGCTGTGTTTGTCTATTCACCTGAACAACTTGAATACAAATTTTCTGACACCCATCCCTTTAACCATAAACGCTTAACGTTAACAATGGATCTGTTGCGGAAAATGAATGTTTTAAGCGATGAAGAAATTGTGCCCGCTCGAATGGCTACTGATGATGAAATTGCTTTAGCACACGACATAAATTATATTGAAAAAATAAAACTAGCTGGAAAAGGGTTGCTTACAACTCAACAAGCAGAAAGCTATGGAATTGGAACCGAAGATACGCCAATATTTAGTAATATGCATGAAGCTAGTGCCTTTCTAGTTGGAGGGACTTTACAAGCAGTTGACTATGTAATGCAAGGAAGAAGTAGACACGCTCTCAATTTGGGTGGTGGATTACACCATGGGTTTCATGGAAGAGCTTCAGGATTTTGCATATATAATGATAGTAGTATTGCGATTACCTATCTGCAAAAAAAATATAATGCAAGAGTTTTATATGTCGATACTGACGCACATCATGGTGACGGTGTGCAATGGACGTTTTATGATAACCCTAATGTATGTACACTATCTATACATGAAACGGGACGTTATTTGTTTCCTGGTACAGGCAATGTTACAGAAAGAGGAACTGGACTCGGATATGGGACTACGTTTAATTTTCCGATTGATGCTTTTACAGAAGATGAGAGTTTTTTAATGATTTATGAACAAGCAATGCGGGAGGTATTCGAATTCTTCAAGCCGGATGTTCTGTTTACTCAAAATGGAGCAGATGCACATTTCCTAGACCCATTAACACATTTGTATGGAACCATGAATATTTACAGAGAAATACCGAAACTCGCACATAAACTTGCACATGAATATTGTGATGGGCGCTGGATTGCAGTAGGTGGAGGAGGATATGATATATGGCGAGTAGTTCCTCGTGCTTGGTCATATATATGGACAGAAATGAATGATTTATTAGCACCCACTGGTCCACTGCCAAAAGAATGGATTGATAAGTGGCAGATTGACGCACCAGTGCCTCTCTTTCCTAATTGGGAAGACCCCAATCCATTATACGAGCCAATTCCTAGAAAAGCTGAAATTGAAGAAAAGAACGCACAAATGCTAGCGAAAGCACTTCATTTTATACGAGGTGAAAAAATCAAAAATTAGAAAACTTATTTGAAGTCTCAAAAGAGCTGATGTCTTTTCGATAGATTTCCAACATATCTAACATGTCGAAAAAAGATGACTTGAATGATTTTATCCATTCTTGGTCATCTTTTTAAGTTTATTATTTGCTATGATTTAAGTTACTTCTTCACTGATTTCACAGATTGACGTGTTTCAATACGATGTGGAATAATAACAGACTTATCATCTATCGTTTCTTTATTCATAATTTTTGTTAGTAATCGCATTGACACCGCACCAATGTCATAAAGAGGAAACACTACGCTTGTTAGTCGAGGTCGCACCATCCTTGCAAGCTTAGAATTTTCAAAGCTAATCACTTCAATATCCTCAGGTACACTTTTCCCCTGATCTTGCGCTCCATGGATGATTCCGATTGCTAATTCATCGCTGCCTGCAAAAAATGCTGTTGGAGGATTTTCTAATTGATTAAAGGTTTCCCACGCTTCAATTCCACTATCATATGAGGCATCATCCGAAATAATCAAACCCTCATCAATTTCAATATTTGCATCTTGCAATGCTTTTTTATAAGCTTCCAATTTATATTTTGAGTTTATTGTGTATGAAAGCGGTCCAGACAAAAAGGCAATTCTTTTATGTCCATTATTAATAAGAAGTTGGATAGCTTCATATGAAGCTTGGAAGTAATCAATATTGACTGAAGGGAATTTATTTGATTCGTCAACAGATCCTGCAAGAACAATAGGTACTGGAGAATGTTCCATTGACTGTTGTAATCTTTCTGTGACAGCATCACTCATCATAACAATACCATCTACTTGTTTACCTAACATTGTATCTAGTAATGTTAACTCTTTTTCCTCATTTTGGTCAGAGTTAGCTAGGATAATATTATAGCTATACATTGTTGCGATATCTTCGATTCCACGAGCAGCTTCAGCATATATATTATTCGATATATCTGGAATAATAACTCCTACAGTTGTCGTTTTTTTACTTGCTAAACCTCTTGCAACTGCGTTTGGCCTATATTCTAATCGTTCGATAACTTCCAATACTTTTTTTCTTGTAGATGGTTTAACATTTTGATTTCCATTAACTACACGTGATACTGTTGCCATCGAAACATTTGCTTCACGTGCTACATCGTAAATTGTTACAGTCAAAGGATCTGCCTCCTTTTATAGTTTATTGCTATCATCATACGACATATTCATTTACTTTTTCAATAAAAAGTACATAGGCTGTCATAAATTGGGATAATTTTTTCTATTTCCCCTAAGTTAGAAGAACTTTTTAGAAACCTAATCATGAAAAAGAGGCTGGGACAGAAGTGGGAAATTACAGTTCATCTTTCATTTTAGATTGTACTTTTTGGCTATGTGATCGTTCGTTTCCGATGCAAATTTTATTTGCGACGAAAGCGAAAGCGGCAGGTGCAATTTTTTTTGCACCGAAAGCAAAGCGACAGGTGCAATTTTTTTTGCACCGAAAGCAAAGCGACAGGTGCAATTTTTTTTGCACCGAAAGCAAAGCGACAGGTGCAGAATTCGCTTTCCACGGGGAAGCCTTGAGCCTCCTCGAGCTCAAGCTCTGCGGGGTCTCTGGCCAACAGGATGTTGGTCACAAAGGCGTTGCCACAGGACGTGGCGCTTTTAGCCTTTGTTCATCTATGCTTCTACATCCCGTAGGAAGGCTTTGCCTTGCATCGAAAGCGAAGCGACAAATTTATTTGCACCGAAAGCGAAGCGACAGGTGCAGATGCACTCTCAGTCTGCATCTCCAACGAACGACTTCCAAATAAACAGATAAGCAAATTTTTACTATATTCAAAACGCTCTGTTTGTTGAAAACTAACTTTTGTCCCAGCCTCAATCATGAAAAAGATGACTCAAAACTTATGAGTCATCTTCTAATTCATTATGCTTTCAACTCGTATTGTTTCATGAATTTTTGAATTTCATCGTAGAAGGCATCAAATTGTGGAATGTCCATTTGTTGTTGCGAATCTGATAACGCTACTGATGGATCAGGATGAACTTCAGCCATTACACCATCTGCTCCAATAGCAATTGCTGCTTTAGCACATGGTAATAGTAAATCGAGACGACCAGTTGAATGTGTTACGTCAACAAATACAGGTAAATGTGTTTCTTGTTTTAAAATTGGTACTGCAGATATGTCTAATGTATTACGAGTTGCTTTTTCGTAAGTACGGATACCACGTTCGCAAAGCATAATGTTTTCATTTCCTTTAGACATAATATATTCTGCAGCATGTATAAATTCATCAATCGTTGCAGCTAACCCACGCTTTAATAAAACTGGCTTATTTGTAGATCCAACTGCTTTTAATAACTCAAAGTTTTGCATATTACGTGCACCGATTTGAATAACATCAACATAATCTAAAGCCTCTTCAATATGAGCTGGCGTTACAATTTCTGTTACAACAGCTAAACCATATTCTTCTGACACGCGTTTAAGAACTTTCAACCCTTCTAACCCCAAACCTTGGAAGTCGTAAGGAGAAGTACGTGGTTTGTAAGCTCCACCTCGGATGAATTTCAGTCCTTTAGCCTTAATTGATTCCGCAACTTTTGCTGTTTGTTCATATGATTCTACTGAACATGGTCCGAAAATGAATGATGGTAAACCAGCACCAATCGTTTCTCCATTGATTTCAATGACAGTATCTTCTGACTTTTTCTTACGAGATACAAGTAATTCTTTCTTTTTATCTGCTTCTAGTTGTTTTAAAGCAGTTTTAAAGATTTGTTTAAATATATAATCAACCGTCATTTGATTTAACGGACCTTTATTGTGTTCTTTTAATAGGTTTAACATATGACGCTCACGTAGAGGGTCGTATCGATTTACCCCTTGTTTTTCTTTAATTTTTCCAATTTCATTTACTATCTCAGCTCGTTCATTAATTAGCCTTAAAATTTCTAAATTTAAATTGTCAATCTGAATTCGAAGTGTCTCTAAATTATGCTCACCCATTCCCATTTCTCCTCTCCCTGTACCAACTCTTTCAGAAGTATAAAATTTATGGTACATTTTAATATAATAACCATATTATAATCAAATAAAACTTGAATGTCACGCATTTTAATTTAGCGCTTCAACTCGTTGAAGTGTGTTGTGGTATTGAATTCCTAGAAAGGACGCGATTGTATTGTGTTCAAAATTGTTCGCGCTAGATATTGGTACACGATCTGTTGTAGGTATTATTTTAGAAGAGAAAAATAACCAGTTTCATGTTGCAGACATTCTCATAAAAGAACATAAAGAACGAGCAATGGTAGATGGTCAAATACATAATGTGCTTTACGTAGCAGACTTAATAACTGAAATTAAAGAAGAATTAGAAGCGAAATACGGACCACTTTCTAAAGTAAGTGTTGCAGCTGCTGGACGTGCCCTTAAAACAGAACAGGCTAGTATTACTGTCAATATTAAAAACCGACCAATCTTCACAGAAGAAGATATTAGCAGATTAGAATTACAAGCGGTCCAACATGCACAGGGCCAATTACTTCAACATAAGGATGATACGAAATCGAACCATTATTATTGTGTTGGTTATTCGGTTCTTTACTATAAACTAGACGGAGAAGAAATAGGTAGCCTAGTAGACCAACAAGGAAATGAAGCTACTATTGAGGTAATTGCTACATTTCTACCAAGAGTAGTTGTTGAATCATTGTTAGCAGCATTAAAACGAGCTAATTTAGAGATGGAAGCAATGACATTGGAGCCGATTGCTGCAATCAATGTACTAATTCCTTCAAGCATGCGAAGACTAAATGTGGCACTTGTAGATATTGGTGCAGGTACTTCCGATATTGCTATCACAAATAAAGGTACTATTGTTGCATATGGTATGGTACCCATTGCAGGTGACGAGATAACAGAGGCATTAAGTGATTCTTTTTTGCTTGATTTTCCAGTAGCTGAAATGACCAAGCGCCAAATGCATTCACAATCCAGGATTTTTATTAAAGACATATTAGGTTTTGACCAAGAATATCCTCGTGATGAAGTATTAGAGGCTATACAACCAGCTATAACGACATTAGCAAAATCAATTGGTAGCGAAATACTACGTTTAAATAATCATCAGCCACCTAAAGCCGTTATGCTAGTTGGAGGGGGAAGTCTTACTCCAAACCTTCCAGAAGCATTATGTAACGTATTACAATTACCTCCTAATCGTGTAGCCGTAAGAGGTATTGATGCAATACAAAATTTAACAAAGGAAGATAACATCCCTGATACGCCTGACCTTGTCACACCTATAGGGATTGCAATAGCCGCAAAAAAAGCACCGATTCAATATATGACAGTGACCGTCAACAACCAAATCATTCGTTTATTTGAAATGAAAGAAATGACTGTATCCGATGCTCTTTTAGCCGCAAACATAGAAGCAAAACAATTATATGGCAAACCCGGTGCGGGAATTTCCATTACTGTAAATGGACAAGATATATTCATACCGGGAGAACATGGTAGTCCAGCTATTCTATTAATAAATGGAGAAAAAGCATCAGCGAAGTCTATCATTCAGCATGGCGATCAGATTGAGTTAATTCCAGGACATGACGGAAGAGATGCAACAGTAAAAGTAAAGACAATCGTTGACGCTGCTTTAATTAAAGAAGTAACTATCCAGGGTAAACTATATACTGTTAAACCAAAAATTTATGTAAACCATCAGTCTGCAACACTTGAAACAGATTTAAAAGACCGAGATGTGCTTCAGATTGAAACATTTGACACTGTGGAAGACGTACTAATTGCAACCGGAAACAATGATGTTATTAACCAATGCCAAGCTTTTTATCTTATGGTTGATGGTCAACCTACATACTTACCGGATTTTTCATCAAAGTTTTATATTAATGGTAAACCTGGAAAGCTTCAATATCCTATAAACATCGGTGATGTATTAACGATTGAAAAGATAGAGCAACCGACTGTTCAATCTATTGCAAATCATTTAAAAGTCCCTCTAGTAGATAAGATCGTTGTTACATTCCAACATGAACAGATTGAGTTAGTTAGAAACAATTATGAGGTCCTCGTTAACGGTGTAGCCTACCAACCAAATGCGACTGTATTTAATGGGGCAGCCATTCAATTTATTGAAAAAGAAAACGGACAAAACAAATGGATTTTTCAAGATGTCTTTAGATTTTCCAACTGGCAATTACCAACAAATTTCAAAGGACAATTTCAAATTTTGAAAAATGATGCACCTTCATCATTTGATACAGAAATTTTCGGTGGTGATCGATTAGAAATCGTTTTACTTAATGATTAATACAAAACTTCATTTTTATTACTTTTGTACTCAAAAAAGGTTGGAAACAAATGGACTTACCATTCGTTTCCAACCTTTTTATTATATCGATGAAGGGCGTGCTGCTTCTGAATTCTCAAGTCCTTCTTCTAGTTCATTTTCTATTAATTCTAATGGTTCTTCTCCTTCAGCAGATACTGTACCATCATCAAATACAGTAGGAACCTTTGGCGATTTTGACTTTACTTTGTCAACTAATTGAACTGTTTTTTCCTTAGCAGTTGTTGAAAGTTCTACCCCTTTCTCGCGAAGTGTAACAGCTTGACTTGCTACATCGCTTCTTAAATCCTTCCCTGCCTTCGGTGCAAGCAATAACCCAACTGCAGCACCCACAATACCACCTACAAAAGCTCCTATAACAAAATCTTTCACATTCAGCGTCTCCTCTCTATAAATTGGATCAACTGCTCCTATATAAGCTTGTGGTAAATTTGCTTGGTTTCTTACTTCATTATAGTTCGGTTTTTCAGTCGTCATAATAAATATCCCCTTTCCATTTTTTCAATTGGTTGTATTCGAAAAATGGTTTTAGCTTGTAGTTACTCTTTAGGTGCCTTTCGGTGTTTCCATTTTTCAGCTAACTCTATTGCGACGTTCCCCCATTGTACAACTTGAGCAATTTTTTCTTCATTTTTATCAACCTCAGTTGAAATTGTTGTCGCAATTTTATCAATCGAATTATTTAATCCGTTTACAGATGTGCCAATATTTTTCACAGCATCTACTACCGAATTTAGTTTTTCAGATTTTTGAGCAATATCGTCTGCCAATGTATTGGTTTTTTCAAGTAAAGAAGTCGTTTCACGTGTAATACCTTCCATTTGCTTTTCAATCCCTGATGCAGTTCCGGCAATACTATTTAATATGTTTTTTAACGAAAACAGTGTCATTCCAATGCTAATGCACAATATTAGAAAGGCTATTGCTGCAATTAAAGCTGCAATATATAATATGACCTCCATGTAGTTAAACCTCCAGTAGCTAGTTAAATATAAATTTCGACAAATGTAGTATGAAATCCTTCTAATTTTGAAAAAACAGCCTACCTATTAAGATAAGCTGTCAAATTGTAGGCAGTCATTTTGTAAACAGTAATATTTCTGTAACTATCAATTACTTATTTAAAGTTTCTTCGAATGCCTCTTGGAATTTATGGACATCCCCTGCACCCATAAATAGAAATACTGCATTTTCATGTTGCTTTAATTCATTTACCGTTTCAAGCTGAAGAAGTTTACAGCCCTCAATGAGATTAGCCAAGTTTTCGATTGACAAATTTCCGCTTTTTTCTCTTGCAGAACTGAAAATATCACATAAGTAAATTTCATCTGCTGCGTTTAAACTGTCAGCAAATTGTTGTAAAAAGGCTTCTGTACGACTAAATGTATGCGGTTGGAAGATTGCCACAAGCTTACGTTCAGGGTATTTTTGACGTGCAGATTGAATTGTTGCTCTTATTTCTGTTGGGTGATGGGCATAGTCATCTACAAGTACATTGTTACCAATTTTCGTTTCAGTAAACCTTCTTTTCACGCCAGAATAAGTGCTTAATCTTTCTTGGACTAAATTAGCTGGAATCCCTTCATAGTGAGAGAGTGCAATAACTGACAGAGAATTTAACACATTATGGTCCCCGTATAACGGTATAGTAAATGTATTAAAATACTCATTACGTACATAAACCTCAAAAGTAGTGCCTTTTGTTGTTTTCACAATGTTTCTTGCTGCAAAGTCATTTTGAGTACCAATTCCATAGTAAACAACCGGTACATTAGCTTGTATTTTTTGCAGATGATCATCATCACCACATGCAATAATTGCTTTTTTCACTTGTAGTGCTAATTGTTGAAAGGCACTATAAACATCCTCGATATTTGCAAAATAATCAGGATGATCAAAATCAATATTCGTCATGACAGCATAGTCTGGTTGATATGCTAAAAAATGTCGTCGATATTCACAAGCTTCCATTACGAAAAACGATGCATCATTTTTTCCTGAACCTGTTCCATCTCCAATCAGATAAGATGTAGGCATAAAACCGCCTATCACATGACTCATTAGACCAGTTGTAGATGTTTTACCATGTGCGCCAGTTATCGCAATGGAAGTATAGTTTTTAATATAATCTCCTAAAAATTTATGATATCTAATCACTTCTACACCAAGTTCTTTTGCACGAACAAGTTCTGGGTGATCATCTGGAAAAGCATTACCTGCTATTACTGTCATTCCTTGTCTTATATTATCCGGATTAAATGTTAATATTGTAATATTTCGATCTCTTAATGGCTTTTCAGTAAAGTAAAAAGTTTCAACATCTGAACCCTGTACCTGTTCACCCGAGTCAAATAATATTTGAGCTAATGAACTCATACCTGAACCCTTAATACCTGTAAAATGATAAAATGTCATATTGTAAACCTCCCGGGATTCTTCACTTGACCCCTATGATGAACTATTGTAATTATAAGGAAATTTCAAAAAAATAATTACAAAAACCTATACCATTATAGCACTAAATTGGCAAAACTTTAAATGTAGCTTTGTTATTAGTTTGCCTATTATTTCCCACATTTATAAACAGTTTTTACCCGTTTTAAGAAAACTGTTCATAACGAACCCCTCATGATAAAAATTCAAAAGATAAATTAATCACTTTCTGATTTCTAAAAAAATGAGAGGGTAATTCCCCCCTCTTTAATCAAACATTGAATTTAAGTCAGATTCAGTAATATAGACTTCTCTTGCTTTACTACCGCGCTGTTCAGAAATGTATCCATTTTTTTCAAGTAGATCCATTAGTCGAGCTGCACGGTTGTACCCAATATGATAATTACGTTGGATTGATGAAGTTGATGCAGTTCCTTGTTCAAATACAAAACGGCAAACTTCTTCAAACAGTTCGTCATATTCCTCTACCATTTCAGATTTCTTCAAAAGCTCTTCATGTTCAAACATATAACTTGGCTTGCCTTGACTACGAACATGATCGATTATCTCTTCGATTTCATCATCTGTAACAAATGTTCCTTGTATACGAATCGGATTACTCATTCCATTTCCTAAATAAAGCATATCTCCTCGACCAAGTAAACGTTCAGCACCTTGACTATCTAAAATTGTGCGCGAATCAATTTGTGAAGAAACAGCAAAGGCTATTCTCGTTGGTATATTTGACTTAATCAAGCCTGTAATGACATCAACTGAAGGTCTTTGAGTTGCAACAATTAAGTGGATACCACATGCTCTTGCTTTTTGCGCAATTCGTGCAATAGACTCTTCGACATCACTAGGTGCCATCATCATAAGGTCGGCTAATTCATCAATCACAATTAAGATATATGGCAAAATATTTTTATTTCCCTTATTTTTTGCTTGTTTATTATATCTAGTAATATCTCGTACTCCCACATGAGCAAATAATTGATACCTACGTTCCATTTCCTCCACTGCCCACTTTAATGCAGCCGTTGCTGTTTTGACATCCGTAATAACAGGACTCACTAAATGCGGAATATTATTAAATGGGGCTAACTCTACCACTTTGGGATCAATTAACATCAATTTTAGCTCGTGTGGATCTGCCTTATACAATAAGCTGACTAAAATGGAGTTAATACAAACGGATTTTCCTGACCCCGTTGCTCCAGCAATTAAACCATGTGGCATTTTACAAAGGTCTATCGTAATTGGTTTACCTGTTAAATCTAGCCCTAGAGCAGCTTCCAATGGTGAACTTGAGTCGATAAATGAATCACTACGAATTACTTCCGATAAACGAACTGCTCTTGATACTCGATTAGGAATTTCAATACCAATGGAACTTTTCCCTGGTATAGGCGCTTGAATACGTATATCTTTTGCCGCAAGAGCAAGCTTTAAATCATCAGCTAGATTACGGATTTTACTTACTTTTGTTCCATGACCTACTGTTATTTCAAACTGGGTTACAGCTGGCCCTTGCATAATGGACTCAATTTGTGCAGTCACTTGAAAATGTGATAATGCCTCTACTAACACCTGTCCTTGAGATTCCATCCATTCTAAATCTTCTGTTTTCTCTTCTGGTGGAACTAAATATGAAATTGCCGGTTTTTCGTAATTGAATAGTTGACTAGACTCATCTGAAGATTGTTCAGATGAATTTTCATTTGTGGACTGTAATGAATGGTCATTGTTATTTTGTTTACTTGTTTGAACGTCTAATGATTCTGATTGTGAATCGTTTACATCACTATTCATAACTGAAGATTGATTTTCATTAATCATTGTATGGCGAGTTTCTGTATTCAAATTGACAGTATTGGATTTCAGTTTTAATTTTTCTATATCAGATTTCAACATTAAAACATTAAAAGGTAATTTACTACCCTCATTCATTTTATTATCTTGAACACTTTGAATATGAATATTTTGTTTTTCATCATTATCTTCATTGACTAAAGAATGATTACTATCTCTATCCACACCTGTTTGCTCATCAATTAATTTCGACGCCAAAAGTTGTACCTGGTTATGTTCATGTAACCCACTATTTATAGTACTAATCATATTATCCTGGTCTGGTTCGTGTTCCTCTTCGAGATCAAATTCATTCTCTACTTCGATTTCCTCTTCCAACTCGGATTTCCCTTCAGCTTGAGCTTCATCTTGGATGATTGAAGCTTCTTCTATATAGGTCTCAACTTCAGTATATGGCTTCTCCTGGACTTGAATATCATCTTTAAACTCTAACTCATTCTTATAATCGGTTGTATCTTCGTCCTTTAACTCATCTTCAATTTCGGTTATAACATCGTACTCTAAGTCATACTCTATTTCGGCTTTACCTTCATACGCTGTTTCATCCTCAACTTCGGGTACTGCTTCGATCAATGATTCATTATCTTCTTGGTTTTCCAATTCATTTGCTAATTCTTCTACAAGTTGTGTAACATCCTCAAATTGATAATCTTCTTCAAGGCTTAATTTATCTTCGATCGCTATTTTTTCTATCACTTCGGCTTGTTGTACCACTTCAACAACATGAATTCCATGATTACCTAACTCTTGAAAGTCTCCCTCATATTGTTGCTCGTTGGCCTCCGCTAGTTGTGTTTGCAGTTCATATGTTGTTGGATTTTTATCTAATTTATCGTATATAGACAGAGAGATGGATCCGTCGTGTAATTTTCCGTCCATCCCATTATCATTGACAACTTCTAAGTTTGAAACGTCGTGATCTTCAGTTGCATTTTTTTCAACTGAATGTATTAATATGTTATCGGCAGGATTGTTTTGATAAATATTTTGAACTTTTACTGACGTATTCACTTGAGTGCTTGCGATTTCTTCAGTTGCTAGGATGACCTCTTTAGTCGTTATACTTTGAATACTGTTTAAATTTTCTTGTTCAACAGTCGTGTTACTCTGATGCATAGTCTTTTTATTTAGTAATTCATTAATAGTACTCGGCTTCTTAAACCCATGAATTGGTGAAGGCACTTGAGTTGGGACAAATTTTTTACGTACAACAGCGGCCTCTTCGACTTTAGCAGGTTGTGGTTTATTCTTTTTAACAGTCTCAACCAAAGACTTTGGCTTATCAACAACAACATCCTTTCTGTTTGAAGAATATCTTCTTACAACCTTCCCTTTATTATTGGCTCGTTGTTCTAATAATTCTCTAATTCCAGATACCTCAACATCGTATACCACTGGACTATGTTTTTTTTCAGATTGGTAATAATCAGTTATTTGATTACTATAATTATTTTGGTAGTCTGTCTTGATTTGCTCAATTTCATCGTCAGCTATAATAGGGAATCGAAACGAACGACGTGAACTTTTCGAGTTTTCTTCAGTAATTGGCTCATCCATTTCTATTTCATCTATATTTTCAACTATTTCTTCTTCGATATTTTCATAAAAAAATCTATTAAATTTCTTCTTAAACCAATTCATAATTTATCACTCTCTTCTAAAACATTGCATTTAATATTATATGATAAATAAATCGTTTATTGTTTTAATAGTTTACTTTTATGTATTATTTCACATCTGAGATTATGACTAAATTCTTATAAAACATACACAAATAAACAATCATAACTTTGGTTCACCTGATATAATATACAACACTAGCCAAAGCATACCATATTAATATTTCAATATGATAACAATGATTAAACAATTTTAAATAAAAATGCTAGAGAAATAATCTCTAGCATTTTATATTTGATACATATTTAATTTTTATTCGGCAATACATAACTACTAGTTTATAAATTAGAAGGTGTTACAAATGGGGAACCGACTTCTGCTTCATCATTAAGAACTAATATCCCTTTGGCACTTGGGGCATTGGGAATTGCTAATTCTTTCGCCGAACAAATCATTCCTTCTGAAGGAACCCCTCTTAGTTCTGAATGCTTAATAACTAAACCTGAAGGCATAACAGCACCAATCTTTGCCACAACGACTTTTTGTCCAGCTTCAACATTTGGTGCTCCACATACAATTTGTAATGTTTCCTCTCCTACGTTCACTTTACAGACACTTAGTTTATCAGCATTTGGATGTTTTTCTTTTCCTTCTACATACCCAACAACAAATTTTGGTGAAAAGTCAACATTTAAAGAAATATCCACTTTGTTTTCGACCATTGCTATTTCTAGTTTCTCCACAATTTCAGGGCTTACTTCAACAGGTCCCTGGAAGTTTAACTCCATATATTTACTTGCATTAAAAAGATTGAAAGCTTTCACTTCTCCTGTAGCTTCCTCTTTTAAAATAGCAAAGTCACCAACTTTTTCTACTACAGTTTTAACAATTGGTTCAGAAGCCAATTGTACTAATAACACATCACCAACGAACAATTTGTTATAAGAAATCATCATCATTTATCCTTCTCCTTTTTCACGCTGTTTTTAGCTAATATAAAGATTGGCTCAAGTTCGCCGTTCTCATAGACGAATGATAAAGAGGTAATCGGCACTGCTCCAACAGAAAAGAAATGCATTGTCATTTGTGCTAATACATCGTACCCAACTTCATTTCGAATATCACCTATAATTAAAACATCTTGATGAGGTACTGATATTGTCATATCTCCCTCAATCATTGCTTCCATTTCTTTAAGGAATGTTTCGTTTAAAATACGACTTGCATCGTACCCATCATTTTCGTTTAAGAAATAAAAGACATTACCAGCAACTTCGTCTTTTTTTGTTTTCGTAGATAATTTTTTGACAGCAAAACGGGCTGCTTCTTTAATTTGGTTTGCAGTAACATTTAGTCTGTTTAAAATATTTTCGTCAATTAAACGATACGTTTTGCCTAGATCAAGCGCATAAAATATCCGAGTTTCAGCAGTATGATCAGATGTTACGAAGGGTGACCCCTCATTGGATTTTAGAGGGAAAGAAGTCGACCGAATAATCGGGTACACGTTCGATAAATCATAAACATTTTCCCCATTTTCAATTTCCATCGCTTTGAAGGTTTGTTCTATTGTATAGACAACTTCATCAATAGCTTTTTCTTTTATCGTATGGTATTTCGCTAAAATGTCAGATAGATGAATTGTCATACCTTGTTTTATCGTTCTATGGTCAAGTCGTAATTCATTTTTTTCACGATTATATTTATATTCAAACACTTCTATCCCTAATCGCTCTTTTAAACGCTCAACAAGATCACTTGCTTTCATTTATGTCTTCACCTCAAGTTCAACAAAAATTAAGAGTTGCCCCATAGTTATTTGAGACAACTCCAGTACACCAACATTTGGCGATTCCTGTATATTTAATCTTAACACAAATAGACTACAAAGATACAGAACGAGCAATTTTCGTCATATCGACTAACTTTTGATCTATATTATGATCATTTGATAATGTTGAAATTTTTACATTACCGCTATTTACGATCAGCTCATAGGTATCATCATCATTTAATACGATAGCTGTAAAGCCGAATTCATTGTCTGTTTTCACCGTTTGTTCCTTGATAATTTGCTTTCCTGAATTTTGCTTAAACAATTCATAAAGTAGTTCACTATTCTTTTGTTCATTAGAATTTACGAATAAAATATATTCTTGATTATCCTTTTTAAGCAAATAGTTAGCCTTATCTTCACTTTCTTCAATTGTATACCCTGCCGGTAAAAACACTTCAATAGCACCTACCGTATGATTAGGTTCTTGTGGCGCTTCTTCAAAGACAGCCTGTGAGTTCGCTACACCGAGTTCGATCTGTTCATCAAGTGATTTACCACAAGCACTTAACACCATTACAGTTAACACAGTGATAATAGAAAATACCCATTTCTTTATCATTCCTTTTCCTCGCTTTCTATTATTATTTTTCTTGTTTTATAGATTTAAATGAAAGGCTTGTCCCGTATCTTTGTAATTGGAATTCGAAAATTTAAATATGTAGTTTAGTACTGCACTTACTATTGTAATATTAAAAACGACCGTGTCTGATATTTTACTTCTTATAACTAACTTTATTGATTTTCTGTCATGTATAAATACTGGCCTATTAATAATTTAACGATATGTTCAAACATTTCTGTCCGATCCACTAGGTTAGCAGTAAATACACCAATAGCTCCTTTATTATGTCGAATACCTTTCTCATTAGTATAAACGTCCATCACTGGCCCAAGTTCCTTCCCAGCACGAACTTCTTTAGCAACTTCATCAGGTAGTAAAAATAATGCACCTGCAGCAGTAATGACAGTTCCATCCTTTAAAGCTAATGCGCCCCAGTTACAGCAATACATTAAATCATCGATAATCCGAACACCACCCTCAAGACCAAAGTTAAAATCAGCTTGGGATTCTTCTAAGGCATTCTTTGCTCGATTTATTGCTCCTTGTCTTGTTTCCTCATCCGATAATGGTTGTTCAGATACATTGGATGGGACAGTTAGATTCTTATATTCAACTTG
This sequence comes from Lysinibacillus timonensis, assembly GCF_900291985.1. Lineage (NCBI taxonomy): Bacteria > Bacillati > Bacillota > Bacilli > Caryophanales > Bacillaceae > Lysinibacillus > Lysinibacillus timonensis. The sequence continues at coordinate 1,164,739 of NZ_LT985980.1, forward strand.
TTTAAAATATTGGTCTACCATATTAGTAATAGCTTTGGTTTTTGCTTTATTTTTCGTTCCTATAGATACTAACATTCTGTTCATCTCCAAAAATATTTATACAAATAATAGACTCTCAACTTCAATAAAAAAGATGCCTATTCGGCACCTTTAACTTTACACATTTGAACGTATCGAATCAACTGTAGACTTGTCAACGGAACGAACAAGTTTTACCAATAGTTCTTTTGCTGCAGCATAATCATTAACATGAATCATTGAGGCAGCAGTATGAATATAACGAGAACAAATTCCAATTACTGCACTTGGTATTCCACTATTCGATGTGTGTACTCGACCTGCATCCGTTCCACCACCTGCGGAAACAAAGAATTGATATGGTATTTTATTCGATTCGGCAGTATCTAGGATAAATTCACGTATGCCTCTATGCGTGACCATTGTACGATCATATATACGGACAAGTGCACCCTTACCTAACTGGCCGAATTGTGATTTATCTCCCGTAGTATCATTCGCTGGTGAAGCATCTAAAGCGAAAAATAAATCAGGTTGAATCATATTGGCAGATACTTGTGCACCTCTTAACCCTACTTCTTCCATTACATTCGCACCCGAATAAAGGTTACTCTTTACTGGTTCATCTTTTAATTCCTTTAATAATTCAATTGCTAATCCACAGCCATATCGATTGTCCCATGCTTTAGCCATAATTTTTTTCGGGTTAACCATTGGTGTAAATGGGCAGATTGGGATAATTGACTGACCGGGTTGAATTCCCATTTCTTTCGCATCTTCTTTACTGTCCGCTCCTATATCAATTAGCATATTTTTTATATCCATTGGCTTTGAGCGTTCTTGTTCAGTTAATAAATGAGGAGGTACACTAGCGATGACACCTGGAATTTCCTTATCTCTTGCATAAACCGTCACCCTTTGAGCAAGTAATACTTGATTCCACCAGCCACCTAAAGGTTGAAAGCGTATCATTCCATTATCTGTTATGCTGCTTACCATAAACGCTACTTCATCCATGTGGCCAGCCACCAAAACTGTTGGGGCATTATTCTCTTCAGAGATTCGAACACCAAATACGCCCCCTAAATGGTCTTGAACGATTCTCTCGGAATATTTCTCTAATTCCAAACGCATAAATGATCTGACAGCATGTTCATTTCCAGGTGCGCCAGGTAATTCAGTTAACGTTTTAAATAATTGCAATGTTTCCTCATTCAATTTAAAAACACTCCCTACCATTAATTTCACTTGACTTATTTTAACATATAAGTGCACTTATTATGCCAATGTGAGCATTACATATACGAAATTTTGGTAATGATAGAAATGGATACGTTTTGCTAGTAGATATGCTTATTATTGTTTCTTCGAATTTTATCTACACACAAGACGTATTACGATTTTGATGTTAAAATAAGGGAAATAAAAAGGAGGATGGCCATTGAAATTACGAGACTTTTTGTTAGGAGTTGCAACAGGATTAGCAGCTGCATATATCATTAAAGAAACAGCCGAAAGAGTTTCACCGTTCGTTCCTGCAAATCAAGTATTAAATAATGTAAAAGCTGAATTTAAAAAAGAAGCACCCATCGACGGCTCATGGATCTATATGAAAACTGAAGATTTCCATAATGGGGTTACGACAATCCCTGTATATAAAGGCGGTATATCTCGAGTCATCAATGGTGAAATGGAATCATATGAATTTGCTGCTGATGCTCGTTCTGGTCTTATTGTGGATTTAAAGAGAATTTAAGCCTTATATTCCGAATAATTCACTTATAGGGAATTGGTCCAGCCTAACAATTGATTTCATACTTAGATAAATATAAACAACTGCATAGGATTAACCTATGCAGTTACTAACATTAAACAACTATATACATTGGTTGGTATCCCGCTAATACATCCACCACATTTTTTGTTGCCTTAGTCCTTAATTCTTCAATAGCTTCTTCTGAATAAAACGCACTATGAGGAGTGAGATAGACGTTATTGAATGATAATAGTTCATGACCGATTTCGATTGGCTCATGCTCTACAACATCTAATGCTGCACCAGCTATCTTTTTCGATTTTAACCCATCGATTAAAGCTTCCGTTTCAATAATTGGTCCACGTGCAGTATTGATTATGAATACACCATCTTTTAATTGGTTTAGACGATTTTTATTTAATAAGTGTCTTGTATGCTCAACCAAAGGTACGTGGAAAGATAGAATATCGCCTAATTTGAATGCTTCATCTAGTTCTACTTTTTTCACACCATAACGAGCCATTTCTTCAGAACTAACAAATGGATCGTAACCTACTAAAGTAAATCCTAATGGTTGAATTTTTTCTATAACGCGACGTGGTATGCGACCAAATCCGAAAATTGCAAAAACTCTATTTTCAAAACGATAGATTGGTTTTCCAACATTAAAATCCCAAATACCATTTTTCACAGCATGATTGAGCTCAATAATTTTTCTTGTCCATGCCATTAATAAAGCTAACGTATGATTCGAAACCTCTTCAATACCATAGTCTGGAACATTACAGACTTTAATACCCATTTCCTTCGCCACATTAAGATTAATCGTATCTACACCTACACCATATCGAGAAATAACTTTACATTTCGTTAAGCTTTTCAGCACTCGTTCTGTTATGGGTGCATATTGATTAATAATAGCATCCGCATCTTTTGCGACCTCAATGACCTCATCTTCCGATTTACACTGAGACGTTACAAAATTAATTTCTAACCCACTTTCATCTAATACACGTTGTTCAAATTCTAATGTTTTAAATTCATAATCTGTTAATACTATCTTGTACATGACTATGCCCCTTTACTACTTGTGCGATCCCTAATCCATCCGCACCTGGTTCTGATGTCTTCGCATCAGGGCAATAACGTTTAATAATATCTACCCCAATAGCGGCACGGCGTACACGCTCACGAACTAGAGATATGTTTGTAGTTTCCCACTGTTTTCCAGAAGGATAAACATCGGGATGGTTACGCAAACCAAATTTGATATAAACCGGAGACAGTACACGAATAATCTCTGGAATTTCATAATAACGTAAGAAACCGCCAAAGTTATCTGGCACTTCAATATAGATATCAATTGGAATATCGATGGACTGACGAATTGCTGCAAGTCTAGCTAACGTTAAAGATGATGGTACATTGTACGTATCAGCCCCTAAATCTTGCATGATTTTTACTGAAACAGGGTTGCATGCCCCCATTTGCACTGATACTTTTACAACAAAGTCAGCTGGAAGTAAACCTTCCTCTTTCATTTTTTTAGTAATATATAGTAATCCTTCGTCAGCTACGAGGGCTCCACGTAAACCAAGAGCTGCTCCACGTCTTAAATCCTCAATTGCATAAACTAATTGATCTGCACCTTCATGACGTAATGCCTGTGATTTACCTGCTGCAGTTAAAGGGCCTGCACTAATATCCCAAGTACCACGAGGGCCTACAAATAGACTTAGTTCGATTCCGCGCTCCGCTGTAAGTTCACACATTTCCTTAATTTCCTCATCTGTTTGAAGCATAATGCCACTGCCTTGAGATATCCGATGAACTGTCAAACCGTATTCGTCTATTGCTTTGAATGTTTCTATTAACGCTTTTGGTCCTTCAACACTTGGTAATTCAATGCGATATTGTGCTCCATCTGGAAAACGCTTCGTTGATGTTGGTAGGTCCTGGTAATCCTTTCCCGGATAACCTAACTTCTCTAAAAACTCAATTGTGCTTTTCATAAAAACCTCCCGAACATAAACTTTCTCTGACCATTTCTTCTGCTAGCTTTCTTATGTTTTGTTCATTATGAATAAACGGCGTTCTCAAATTAACCGACTCTTGTGGGAACCATCTTGCGTAAACAGCTTCTTTCATCGAAATATAAAAAGATGGGTGCCAACTATATAACTCCATTTTGTTACAAATTTCAGTGTGAAGTTTTTTTACTCGGTCAAAGTCATTATATTGAATTGCTTCATATAAACTAACAGATAATTCAGGTAGGAAAACCGAGGTACCATTAATACTACCTGCAGCACCGAGTATTTGAGCATCTAACAAATGTTCATCAAATGCACTAAATACTAAAAAATCTTCTCTTACGCTTTGTAGTTGATTGATTACATTACGTATACGTGAAATACTACCTACAGTTTCTTTAATGCCCCTAATATTGCTAAAGTCAAGAGCAAGCTTTTGAATAACATTAATAGGGATTTCTTGACCAGTAAATTGTGGAATATTATATAAATAAATATCAATGCTCACTGCTTTGGAGATTTCAGCATAATATGCATATATTTGTTCATCACTCATAGACCAATAATACGGGTTTACAACCAAGGCCCCATCTGCACCTAATTCTTCTATAAATAGGGTCAATTCAATTGTTTCATCAAGTACAGTACCACCTGTTCCAACTAAGACAGGTAATTTTCCTTTTAAATAAGGAACAATATCAGTTAAGTAGTTTTTTTTCTCCTCCATTGTAAAATGAGGAAATTCACCTGAACTACCTAGAAGAACTAATCCGTGTACCCCTGCAGCAATAATCTTATCTAACATTTCTTTATTTTTTGCTACGTCAATTTTCCCGTTTCCATCTAGCAGAGTAACAACTGGAGGAATAATCCCTTTCATATTTATTCCTCCTTATTGCGCCTTGATATAAATTGTTTTTGCCACAGTAAAGAACTCTTTTGCAGCTTGACCTTGCTCACGATTACCAGAACTTGAATCTTTTAAACCACCAAATGGTGCTTGATATTCTACACCAGCACTTTCTGCATTCACTCGTACTAAGCCCGCTTCCATATCATCAATAAAAGTTAATGCATTACTAATATTTGTAGTGAAGATTGATGCGCTTAAACCATACTCAGCATCATTTGCTAATGAGATTGCATCTTCAATATTCTCCGCTTTTATTAATGCGATTACTGGTCCAAATACTTCTTCCTGTGCAATTCGCATATTAGTCGTCACATTCTCGAAAATGGTTGGTTCAACATAGAATCCTGGTTGCTCTTCAGAATGAATTGCATTTCCACCCGTAACTAATGTTGCACCTTCATTTTTAGCGATTTCAATATACTCTAACACTGTTTTATATTGGCTTTCACTAGCACACGGCCCCATCCAAGTAGTGGTATCTAAACCACAACCTACTGTAATTTCATTTGTTACTTCAATTAATCGTTTTTTAAACTGTTCATAGATTCCAGATTGCACAATGACACGACTAGTTGCAGTACATTTTTGTCCTGTTGATTTAAATGCTCCACTGACTACTGCCTGTACTGCATTTTCAAGATTTGCATCCTCTAAAACGATTACTGGATTTTTCCCACCCATTTCAAGTTGATATTTAACTTGATTTTTTGCTGCTACTTCCGCAATCGCTTTCCCTGTATTAGTAGAACCAGTAAATGTTATTGCCTTAATATATTTGCTATTAATGATTGCATTGCCTACCGTGGATCCGTTACCAGTTATGAAGTTAAATACACCTGAAGGTAATCCAGCATTTGCAAAGCATTTCGCAACTTTAGCAGCTGTGACAGCAGCCTCCGAAGCCGGTTTAAATACAACTGTATTTCCGTATACTAATGCAGGAGCAATTTTCCAAATTGGAATTGCTACGGGAAAATTCCAAGGAGTAATGACACCTACTACACCTACAGGGATACGCTTTGTAAACATTAAAGCATCTTTATCTGAAGCAGGGATTACATCACCATTGCTACGGCTACCTTCAGCAGCATAATATTTTAGTATTGCTATACCACGCTGTGTTTCACCTAAAGCTTCTGGATATGTTTTACCCATTTCTTCTGTTAACGTTTTTGCAATTTCCTCCATATCCCTTTCTAATAGTTCTGCTACTTTATATAAATATTGTCCACGATGGAATTCACCAAGCTTTGCCCATTTTTTTGTCGCTGCATGTGCCGCTTCTAATGCTTCATTAGCTTCTTCAACGGTAGAGGATTGTACTTGCCCCATTACTTGACGATTTGCAGGATTGATACTGTCTATTAATTTTCCGCTTGTTGATTGCTTCCACTCACCATTAATAAAATTCGAATGTACTTCCTTTGTTAGGCTAAATACTACATTCATGAAAATACCTCCTAATTTCTTGTAATATGATTTACTAAGACACCAATTTTTGTACTCGATATTTCAATACGATCATCTTTTTCAAGTGTGAATTCATTAGGAGGAACGATACATGTGCCAGTCATTAAGGCAGTACCCGGTTCAATATCGTTTTCATAAACTAAATAATGTACTAACTCTTCTAATTTTCTTTTTAATTGAGAGATGAATGCAGAACCTTCGAATTGCAGTTGATTATTTCTATAAATTCTGCAAGTAATATCTAATTCATAAGGATTTTCAATTCCTTCAGGCATTAAAATGGCTGGCCCAATTGAACATGAATTTTTCCAAATTTTTGCCTGTGGTAAATAGAGTGGATTTTCACCTTCGATATCACGACAACTCATATCATTACCTAACGTAAAACCAATAATATCTTCATTTTTACCGATAATTAAAGTTAATTCTGGCTCTGGAATTTGCCAATGAGAATCATTACGAATATACAGATCATCCAACGGTCCTACAATACGACGTGCAGTGGATTTCAAAAAAATTTCAGGACGTTCTGCATCGTATACTTTGTCATAAAATGTTGTTTCGATTTGCTTGTTTGCATTTTTAGCTTCATAGTTTCGAGCTTCCTTACTTTTAAGATATGTTACACCTGATGCCCAAATTTCTTCTGGAATAATAGGTAAAACATAAGAAAGATCTTCAACATTCGTAGATATTGGAGCGAGATTGTTTTGTGAAATATAGTCTCTTGCTGTAATACCTCGGTCTTTCAAGAAATAAAAAAAATCGACATATTGGTTAAAATTTATTGGAAATACTAGGTTTTCTTCATTTATTAAAGCACTTTGAATGTTACCTTTATTTTCAAACCTAATAAATTTCATAGGAATCCCCTTTTTAATATTTTTTATAACCAAGTTCCATAGATAAATCTAATGTGCACCGCTCTAAATAATCTAAAATTTCTTTTTTCTTTGTTTCTGTAAAATTGACTGTTGGAGACGATACACTAATTGCAGCAACAACCTTTTGTGTATAGTCATATACAGGCATAGATAAGCAATAGATACCCGCTTCATTTTCTTCATTGTCAACTGCATAACCAAGTGATCGGACATTTTCAAGTTCTGTTAGATAATCATTATAATTTAGAATTGTATTTCCCGTAGTTGGTTTGAAATCATAGTTTTTCATAATTGAGTCAATCTCTGATTGCTCTAAATAAGCCATTAGTATCTTTCCAACAGCACTAGAATGTAAGTTTACCTTTCTACCAATACTCGAATTTATAACGATTGTGTTATTGCCATTAATTTTATCGATATACAATGGTTCACTATCAACACGTATAACTAAATGAACGGTTTCGTTCGTTTGCTGGTTGAGTTTCATTAAATGTTTTCGAGCTTTCGGTTTAATATCTATTTGACTCATTAAGAGATTGCCTCTCTCATATAAACTCCAACCTAATGAGTACTCTGCTGTTTCTGAATCTTGAATAATATAACCATAGTGTTTTAACGTTTTTAAAATTGAATGAACTGTACTTTTATTCAAATCTAGTTTTGTACTTATTTCTTTAATACTGAAAGAACGATGATTTTCATCAAATAGTTGTAAAATTTCCAATGCACGCGAAACCGATTGGATTAATGGCATTTTATTCACCTCTTAAATATTTAAGAGATCGAAAAATTAATATAATGAATATTCTTTATGAAATTTATGAGTTGCCTCTTCATAAACTTGAATTGGTACAACTCCTCTTGAAGCATCTGTATGACCAACCATTCGGTTAGCTGCAGCAACTAACTTCTGTCTTGTTTTCATCTTTTCTTTTCTTTCATTAAATAACTTTATTCGATCTGGTTTCTCTTTAATGTAATTATCATAATAAATCTCGTCATTTTTAACATTAACTAAATCAATTCTTTGTTCACGTAATCTTAAATGTAAAATATCACCTGTTTTTAGATACCCTATACCGCCTCCTTCTAAAGCTTCTGGTGTCATATGTCCAATTGCTGCGCCATAAGTTACACCCGAATAACGTCCATCGCTAATAATAGTACAGATGCGTTTTAATTTTCGATTCGCATTAATGTGCTGCATAGGTGTAAACATTTCCGGCATACCGAATGCTACCGGACCTTGCCCAGCAATAATTACAGCAATTTTCAATATACCTAAATTAATAATTTGATCAAATAATTCATCATATGGTAAGTTTTGAAGTTCCCCATATTTTTCAGGTGCATTATATTTTGTAATTTTCCGCAATGTGCTCTCATCGATTACTTTCGATTCTTTATATTGATTAAGAAGTGTTACATCAAGTAATTTGTTATTTGCATCGTCCTCATTATCGAAGTAAACGACTACTGATAATTTATCATCGAATTGATTTAATTGAGGTGTTGGCATTCCACTAATTTTTACTACAGCACTTTCGAAGAAATTCCCACGTAAAACATCAACGCCACTGAATGGTCTTCGTGGTGTGCTTAAAATCACTGGATTATCTTTAACATTTGTTGCAGGTAAATTATCTGTATATACAAGTCTTGTTTGCCAGCTTGAACCAGTTACTGTTAAAGCATCTATATCCATATTAATACCGTTGTTCAGTAATTCATGGAACAAGGACTCCATCCCTCGGCTGTCGCCACTACAACATTGCATTGCTAATGCAAAAATGTCTCGTCCTTCCGTTAACGAATAGTTAAATAAGTCAGGTATCGGTTGCTCCTTCAAGATGCTTTCAATGTCAAATAGGCTAAAATCATACCCCGCATATATCATCGCAGATACCATGTGCATCATTAAGTTTGTTGATCCACCCGAGGCACTATGAATTCGAATACCATTACGAATATTTTGACTTACTAGCGATGCTACACCAAACTCAGGTTTATTAATCATATGCTCAAATGCATCAATTACTTCGTTTATCTGTTGTTGATTTGGAGGATTCGTTAATAACTCTACTGCCGGGTGAACTAATCCTAAACCAGCAACTAAATGCCGTGAGCTATTCCCTGTGCCGTTAAATGTACATACTCCACCTTTAGAATCACAAGTAGCAGCTGCTAAGCGCATTTCTAAATATTTATGTTCCTCTTTTGTAATAATATTCTTTTCTACTGCACGCTCAAATACACCTTGGAATGACGTATTCGCTGCACATTGTAAAATATAACTCATTGTATCCTTAAGATCGTTTCCAATATCTTCATGCCCCATTGCAACTGCTTTATCATAAATAGAATTTAGCCTTTCTATAACGTCCTCAGGAATCGTTCCACCAACTAATACATGAGCTGGTGCAAATGTTGCAAAGAATGGTGCATCTCCGCGAGATTTGCGAAGTGTATCTAAGTGAGCTAAACCACTTACAACACCTAAAGGTTGCTTGTCACACCCTTGAATTACAAAAGCGCCATGATAACTGTGAGCCTCTAATTGGTTTACAATCATTTGAGCTACAGCATTTCTGCTCTGAAGAGAATAGCTCATCCCTTGGTTTGACTGGGCAGTTCCGTCACACATAACAGGAGTAGAAAAATAAAACGGCACACCCCCATTTTGCCAAATTCTTAAGGCCGCTCTGGAAGAAGTCATATAATCCATAATATGAGCTGGGTGATCTGCAGATCCTCCAATAATTGCAATTCTTGGTGCATTGTTCTCTAACCGATTGATAATTTCCTCCAATGTCCAGTCTGGAGTTCCCCCCTCGTAAAGCGGACCTAGAATTTTTTTTGCATTATCTAAAAGTCCAGCGACTGTAATTGGTTCATTAGCTTTCCCTTGTACATTTTCGCTGTAAGGATTAATTCTACTTTTTACTAATGGGAATACCATATCGTTCTCCTCCTAATTATTTGATATTAACATTAAGGATAAAACCGGTATAAATGTGATAATTAACAAGACTATCGCCATCGCTATGATAAATGGAATAATCGCCTTTGATAATGATTCAAGACTTACTCCAGATATACTAGACCCAACAAAAAGATTAACTCCAACTGGTGGAGTAATAAATCCAATTGCCAGTGCAACAATCATGATAATACCAAAGTGGATTGGATCGTAACCAACCTGCGTTGCGATTGGTAATAAAATAGGTGTTAATATAATGATGGCAGCAATTGTGTCCATGAAACATCCTACTATTAAAAGCAAAACAATAATTAATAAGATAATGACCGTCTTGTCATCAGATAATGCTATTAAACTATTTGCTATTTTATTTGGAATTTGTTCTATCGTGAGTAATTTACCAAATCCAGTTGCGCTTCCTACAATAATTAAAACTGTTGCAGACATTAAAGCCGAATCAACAAATACAGCAGTCAAATCTTTTAACTTCAGCTCACGGTATACAAATACACCAATTACAAAACCTACAGCAACTGCTACAGCAGCAGCCTCAGTTGGTGTAAAGATACCTCCATAAATCCCTCCCAATATTATTACTGGAATTAATAAAGACCATTTTGCATGCCATGTTTGTTTAGCAATATTAGACATTGAGATTTTATCTGATGTGCCTTTGTATCCCGCTTTTTTCGCGTAGTAATACGCATAAACCATTAAGCCAAGTCCGACTAAAATCCCGGGAAAGATACCTGCCATAAACATATCACCGATTGAAACACTTCCTGATACTCCATACATAACCATCGGAATGGATGGAGGTATAATTACTCCAATGGATCCTGCAGAAGCGACTACTGCAGTAGAAAACTTAATATCATAACCCTTTTTAACCATTGCAGGAATCATAATACTCCCCACCGCCGCTACAGTGGCTGGACCAGAACCTGAAATGGCTGCAAAGAACATACATGTAACGATAGCAGTCATAGCTATTCCACCAGTAATCGAACCAACTAAAGACTCAGCAACTGCAATTAATCTTTTCGAAATACCACCTTTACCCATAATTTCACCAGCAAGAATAAAGAACGGAATCGCGAGTAGCGGGAACGAGTTAACAGACGTTGTTAATTCTTTCATTATAAATTCAATCGGAATTGATCCATGAATCAAAATTGCAATGATCGCCGATAAACCAAGTGCAATTCCGATCGGTACAGTTAAAACTAGTAAAATAGCAAATGCTATAAATATAGTAACGCCCATCTATATATCCCCCTTATAATTTCGGAATATCTGTATCGACAATTTCCACATTATTTCTAAACATTTTTGTGTCAAGATACATCCGTTGTATTAGTCGGATAGTTGTTAGAAGCATCCCGATTGGCATACCTAAATACATAACGGACATTGGAATGCCTAAAGATGGGGCTTTTTGACCACTATTACTAATTACTTCATAGATTGTGAACCCGTAGTATACTGCATAAACTGAAAATACTAAGAATAACAAAAGGGATAACATATTTAGGATATATTTACCTTTCCTGCCCAAAGCTGATAATAAAGCCTCTACTCGAATGTGTTTTGCCTTTTTTACGCCATAACTAATTCCTATATAAACTAACCAAACAAAACAAAATCTCGCTAACTCTTCTGACCAGCTAAGTGAATTTTGAGCAACGTAGCGCATGAACACTTGCAATATAATGACAACCGACATCACACCTAATAAAATTAACAAAATCATTCTTTCAAAATTTTCGTCTAGCCATCTTAGTATGGTCATAAATGCATCCTTCCCCCACTTTACTGAAATGAGAAACCGAGAACATTCTCGATTTCTCATTAGACCTAATTATTGCTGAGCTTTTTCAATTTCAGCTAGGAATTCATTTACGAAATCCTCTCCAATTGTAGCCTTGTATTGTTCAATAACTGGTTGTACCGCTGCTTTAAATGCTTCTAATTCTGCTCCTTCAATCTTGTTGTATTCCATTAAGCTTTTTAATTCTTCTAGGGATGAAACTGCTGTTTCACGGGATAATTTACGGTTATGCTCGCCAGCTTCGATTGCTGCGTTCTTCACGATTTCACGTTCTTCTTCTGTTAAACCATCCCACGTTTTTTGGCTAATTAAGAAAATGAATGGTGAATAAATATGATTTGTTTCTGTTAAATAACTTTGTACCTCAGGATATTTCTCTAGATAAATTGTTGGATATGGATTTTCTTGCCCATCAATCGTTTTTTGTTGCATCGCTGTAAATAACTCAGTGAATGCCATTGGTGTTGGATTTGCACCTAACGCAGACCACGCTGCTAAATGAATTTCATTTTCCATTGTTCGGATTTTTAAGCCATTTAAATCTTCAATAGATTTAACTGGTTTTTTACTGTTTGTTAAATTACGGAAACCATTTTCCCACCATGCTAATTGCAGAACACCTTGACTTGAAGCTTTTTCTGCTAATTTATCACCGAATGGCCCTTGTAATACTGAGTCTACAATTTCAGTATCTGTAAGTAAGAATGGTAGGTCGAATATTCCATATTCGGGTACAAAAGTTGTAAACGGTGCTGTAGAAGGAATTGTAATTTCTAAAGTACCGAATTGTAGCATCTCAATTGCAGAACGATCATCAGCTATTTGACCGGAGTGGTATACTTCAACTTCTAGGGAATCTGTTTGAGCTTCAACTAACTCTTTAAACTTCACCGAACTTTGATAGAGAGGTGTTTGATCGTTTAAACCTAAGCTAATTCTTAGTACTTTCTTTTCTGCACTGTCACCGGATACAGACGTATCACTATTTACAGATTCAGTTCCTCCACCACATGCTGCTAACAGTATCGAAAGCATTAATAGTAACCCCAAATACATTATTTTTTTCATTGTAAATCCCCCTTTGTTCAATATTATAAAACGGCGTTTTGAAATGTTTAGAAAACGTTTTCAAAACCAATTAAATTTTATATCGAGTAGACTCGAATTGCAACAATATTCTGAAAAATGATTTTAGTATATTATTAGATAATCATTTTCAATAAATAGTCCGATATCAACAACCCCGGCTATTAATTTTAATGAACTATAAGCCTCTTTCACATTAAATTTATTTATACTATAAGCGTCAAAAATATAATTACTATTGTCAGTAATAAAAGGGGTTATATCACCTCTAAGTTTACCTATAAAACCAATTGAATTGATTTTTTGAATCGTACTCTTGTAATTATAAGGAACTATTTCAATAGGTATTATCTCTTTAGCAAAGTCAGATACAAACTTTGAAGGATCTATAACAATCACCCTTTTCTTAGCCTTATCTAAAATCTGTCTTTCTCTAAATAAGGAACCTCCTCCGCCTTTTATCAAATTTCTTTGCTCATCTACACGATCTGCACCATCAAAGGCCAAATCGATTCTATCAACATAGTCAATATCCAATAGTTTCAAACCATAAGATATACTATATTTTTCAATTTTTTTTGAAGCTGGTACAAAATAGAGAGTTAAATGCTCTTTTTTTATACGCTCTGAAATTAACTCAACAAAAATTTGCATCGTTGACCCTGATCCTAAGCCTACAATCATATTGTCCCAAACCATTTGAACAGCTTTTTCTGATGCAGCTCTCTTTTGTTCAAGGTTTTTACTTTTGTCGTAATTGCCTACCATTCCGCAATCGTTCCATCCGTATGTCGCCAAACCGGATTTTTCCATTCATGCCCGATTTTCGCTTTTTCACGTACGTAATCTTCGTTAATTTCAATTCCTAGACCAGGCTTTTTCAAATTATGGACAAAACCATCTTTATATTGAAATACGCTAGGGTCAACTAAGTAATCTAAAATATCATTTCCATCATTATAATGAATTCCCAAGCTCTGCTCTTGAATAAATACATTGTAGCTTGTTGCATCTACTTGTAAGCATGAAGCTAATGCAATAGGACCTAACGGACAATGAGGCGCAACTGCAACATCGTATGCTTCAGCCATTGATATAATTTTTTTGCATTCTGTAATCCCCCCTGCATGAGATAAATCAGGCTGGATAATATCAACATAGCCATCAGCAAATAATTGTTTAAAATCCCAACGTGAGTACATTCTTTCGCCAGTCGCAATCGGAATAGTAGTATGACGTGCAATTTCACGTAACGCCTCATTATTTTCTGGTAAAACAGGTTCTTCAATAAACATTGGATGATACGGCTCTAGCTCTTTAGCCAAGATTTTTGCCATTGGCTTATGAACTCTCCCGTGAAAGTCAATTCCAATCCCAAAATCTTTTCCTAAGTTTTCACGGATGATTGCTACACGCTCTATTACACTATCTATTTTTGAATAGTTATCAATCATCTGCAACTCTTCTGTTGCATTCATTTTAATTGCGGTAAAACCGTTTTTCTGTGCATTTTTAGCTTGCTCTAAAATATCACTTGGACGATCGCCACCAATCCAAGAATAAACTCGCGTCTTCTCTCGACAAACGCCACCTAATAAATCTGATACTGGTGCATTATAATATTTCCCTTTAATATCCCATAATGCCTGATCAATGCCTGCAATAGCACTCATTAAAATTGGACCACCACGATAAAAGCCACCGCGATATAATTCGTTCCATATATCTTCAATGTTCATAGGGTTTTTTCCAATTAAATAAGATTTAAGTTCGTGAACGCATGCCTTCACGGTTGCTGCGCGACCTTCGACAACTGGCTCTCCCCATCCAACAATCCCTTCATCGGTTGTTAATTTTAAAAACAACCATCGTGGTGGCACTATAAAAGTTTCTAAATCAACAATTTTCATTTTTCACCTCACGAAACTTTTCTGTAAATTGCTTTGCAACCAATTGTATTAGGTCAAACTGCTTATTCATTACATACTCTTTGTTAATTAATGCACTTCCAACCCCTACAGCAATAACTCCATTATTCAGAAAGTTGGCCATGTTTTCGTAATTTACTCCTCCTGTTGCCATGAGTGGTGCAAATGGTAGTGGACTAGTAACATCTTTAAAATAGTTTGGTCCTAATGAAGCTGCTGGAAATACCTTTAAAATATCTGCACCCGATGCATAAGCTTGAGAAATTTCGGTTGGGGTGTACACTCCCGGTATAGAAATACGACCATATCGATTTGTAAGCTGAATTGTTTCAAAATCAAAGATTGGTGAGAAAATAAAATCTGCTTTGGCCTCAATCGCTGTTTTTGCAGTAACTTTATCTAAAACTGTTCCGGCCCCAACTAAAACATCTTCACCATACTTTATTTTCAACTTACGAATTATCTTATAGCTATCTTCACTATCAACTGTAATTTCTAGTACTTTAATGCCACCCTCTACTAAAGCTTCTACTACTTCCTCTACAATAGATGGGTTAATTTTTCTTACAACTGCTAATACCCCGTTTTGCTCAATAAATTTCAGCCTATCCCATTTATACATAGTTACCCCCTAGCGTAACACTTCTGATTGCTCGTTTGATTGACGAAGACTTTCAAATTCCTCTAGTGTTGGTAGACCTTCAATGTCCCCGAACTGCTGAATAACACAAGCACCCATCAAATTTCCATAAGCAACGCTTGTATCAAGAGATTGGTTTGTTAATAGACCGTGGATAAAACCTGCTGCAAATGCATCTCCAGCTCCGACTGGATCCAAAATTTCTGATGTAGATACTGTTGGAACTTCATATAATTGGCCATTTAAAGAATAAACCGTTGCATCAGCCCCCTTCTTAATGACAACCACTTGACTATCTTTTTTTGTCAAAAGACGACAAATTTCTTGATGATCGGTAGTGCCTACTAAAAACTCAGCTTCTGAGATTCCGATTAAAATATAATCTGCCTGCTCGGCAATTGCTAAAATGACTTCCCTAGCTTCTTTTTCCTCCCATAACTTAAATCGAATATTTGGATCAAAAATAATTGGAATTTGATGATTCTTAGCTATTTCTATAACTTTAAAAATCATTTCACGACATGATAGACTTAATGCTGGTGTAATTCCTGTTAAATGAATATATTTTGATTGAATAATAGCGTCTATCGGTATAGATTCTACGTTCATTTTACTAGCTGCTGAATTTCTTCTATAGTAATAAACATGGGTAGCTTTTTTCGTTCGCAATTCTTTAAATAATAATCCTGTAGGTACATCATCAAGCACTTTAACATTTGTAACGTCTACTCCCTCAGCACGAATAGACTTAATAATTCTTTTACCGAATGGATCATTTCCTACCTGCGAAATAAAAGCTACATCATGTCCAAGTCTAGCTAGTCCAATCAATACATTCGATTCAGCTCCGCCAATTTTTTGATTAAGATATGGAGCATCCTCAAGCTTACCAATATGGTTAGCTTGGAGAATAACCATCGTTTCACCTACAGAAAATACGTCTTTCACATTTAATCACCCTTTATTCACGTTATGTCCTCCAAAGGAATTCCTTAATGCAGAAACAATTTTTCCACTAAACGTCTCTTCTTCTAAAGAACGATTTCTCATCATTAAAGATAAATAGGTCACTGGCATAGGTGATTGTAATTTAATAGACTCTTCCATCAGCCACTTTACTTCCCCAGAAGCATGCATTTTGCCGGAAATATTCTCAAGATGATGGTCATTTTTAAATGCATCTTTTAGCAACTCCAACAACCAACTACGAATTACTGAGCCATTATTCCAATTTTCTGCAACCTTATGATAGTCAAATTGAAACTCACTTTTTTCTAATATTTCAAATCCCTCAGCTATTGACTGCATCATCCCATACTCGATTCCATTGTGTACCATCTTCAAAAAGTGTCCGCTACCTGCTTCACCTGCATATAGCAACCCATTTCGAGAACATAAGCTTTGTAATACAGGTTCCACAAGGTTAAATACTTTTTGACTACCTCCTACCATCGCACATAATCCGTTACGAGCTCCATTTAATCCGCCACTTGTCCCCATATCCAAAAAATGAACACCATTATTTTCAAATTTTTGTGACCATTGTTTTGATTCTTGATAATGGGAATTACCACCTTCAATTACTATGCTACCAGTTGGTAAATTTACCAATAGCTTTGTCAAAACTTGATCTGTAACTTCACCAGGGGGGAGGAATAAAAAAATGATATCTCCTCGTTCGATATCTTTAATAAGATATTCAACAGTTGGAAACCAATGAAACGAAGAAGAAGCAAATAAATTTTCTTGTTCTAATGTTTCTATGATTGATTGATCGATATCATATCCGAATACTTCGTAGCCTTTTTCTAATGCATTAAGCGCCAAATTTTTCCCCATACGACCGAAACCATATATTACAATTCTCATATCCCAGTCCTCCCAACAAAATAACCAATTCCCTCACAGATGATTAATAAGTTTCTAAAAAATACGACTTTTAAAACTTAACGTTGCCAGCGGTAATCCTATTAGAAACTGGAACACTTTAAAACCCACTAATATTGCACCTTCGACACTGTAAATGCCTTTCCCATTACAATAATTTCACAATAGTGCAATGCATGTTTAAGATTGAGAAATAAATTGTTCTACATTATAAAACGCTGTTCTAATTTTATGCTACATTATTGGGTCAATATTCCAAATTCCATAATATTGGTATCCTTTAATCTCTGCTTACGTTTGCTTACCAGTACTAGTTTTTTAATTTCAGGTAAAATTTTTTCTCCAACACCAGATTGATAAAGTTTTATAATCGTTTCTTGCATTGATAACTAACTCTTCAAGCAGCTAAATCCTCTAATGTGATAAGTACATTATTACGGTCATCGTAGATAATAAATTTCAGCAACCTTCTTAATTCAGAAAATTCATAACATTAAACAGAATATATCGCCACTTTCTCATGTAGTCAATAGTTAAAGTTCTAAATTTTTTTACATTTTAGGGTAAAGGTTAAAACTAGATTATATTAATATACATTCTATAAAACTATCTTTGCATAGGTCTTTATTTATAAAACAGAATTATGACAAAAATTTTATACAATTAATTACTTCTAGCTTGGAAACTTCTTTTAAATTGAAATTTACTAGGCATAGGGGAAAGCTATATTTACATACTATGTAATTAGAAAAAAAAATTACATGTTACGATGAAAATAAAAATAATAACTTTCTCTTCACTTCTACTACTATAAAAAAAGTAGCACAAACCAGCTCTAGGTTTGTACTACTAATATTAGTATGTTCTAATCATTTCGTTTCAAATTGAATATTTGCTTCCTTACTTCTTTTCAATGAATCTTTTATTTCTTTACCAGATTCATCCCATTGAATCATTCGATAAAATGCATCATGATAGAAAATAAATTTGTAGCCATTTGCTAAAGCTTCTTGCATTAGTTTTTCTTTAGCGAAAACGCTCGTCATTGGGTAATCGTCATATGCCAAAACCCATAATGGATTTTGATGTGCGTGTGTTGGCATAATGTCCGCCATATGAATCATTGTGTCACCATTTTGAGTCAGTTTAATGATTGCATGCCCATCACTATGACCACCTGTATGAATCATTTCAATCCCTGGTGCCACCACAAGGGACTCTTTAAATGTAACAACTTGTTGCTGCACTGGTTCCCAATTTTCCTTCCAGTAAGTATTACGAGAGCGAATATTTGGGTTACGCATTTCATTCCATTCAATTTCTGTCGTATAGATTTTTGCATTTGGGAATGTTGATACAAGCTGATCACCTTCCCATCGTGTTAACCCACCTGCATGATCAAAATGAAGGTGTGTCATTAACACAAAATCAATATCCTCTACACTTAAACCTATTTCCTCTAAGCTTTCATGCAATGTCGATTCTTCTGTTACGCCATAATTTCGAAGCTGCTTTTCTGTTAATTTATTAAAGCCTACACCGCTATCAATTAAGTAATTTTTCCCCTCATATTGTATTAATATTGGTTCCGTAGGACATTCAATTTGATTTATTTCATTTGATGGGTATTTTCTAGACCATAAAGGTTTCGGCACTACCCCAAACATCGCCCCACCATCTAAACTGGTGATCCCCCCATTAAGCCACGTTAACGTCATGTTATGAAATTGCAGTTTGTCCATACATTTCTCCCCTTTACTTAAATGTCAATTACGTATAAACGATTTATACATGTATCGAAACAACGTAATTAGCACAACAACATTATTCATTATCTATTTTTAAAAATTGTGCTTCTACTCTGTAAATGGGTTGCCCCTTTTTGGAAAACTTTTCTTCATATTCAGTCATAATATTGTCTTCAGGCATATTAGCATGTAAATCTAATGAGACGTAATTTAATCGCATACCATATTGAGACATACTTACTAAAGAATATTCGAAAAGTCCTCGATTATCCGTCTTAAAGTGAATTTCACCATTATCAATTAGTAAGGATTCATATAGTTTTAAAAATCCTTCATGCGTTAAACGTCGTTTTTCATGACGTGTTTTAGGCCATGGATCTGAGAAATTTAAGTAAACTCGATGAATATCGTTTTTCACAAAGAATTTTTCCAAGTCTGCTCCGTTTACCTTTAATAAACGAAGATTAGATGGAGAATTTGCTTCTAGCACATTCTCTAGTGCACTAACAATGACACTATCATACAGTTCTATTCCAATATAATTCATGTCTGGATTTGCTAAGGCCATACCTGTAATAAATTGACCTTTCCCCATTCCTACTTCAATATGTAATGGGTTATCATTTCCAAAAACTTCAGTCCATTTCCCTTTATAATTTTCCGGATTGGGAATGATGATCTCTGGATGAGCATTAATAAATTCTAAGGCCCATGGTTTATTACGTAATCTCACTTGCGGCTTCCTCATTTCGTTGATGTTCATTTGTTATCCATTATTATAACTTATCTTTCTATTTATTACCTAAACTTTCTATTTTAAGTATGCTATTTATCCACTTTCACCTAAACCACAATAGGTAATAGTTGACGACTGCATTTTTATTTCTCTATGATATCCCCACCAGCATGCCCCTTATCGAAATCATAATAATCGATTAAAAGAAGTTGTTTGTACAGAATTTAGAATTGTTTTGGCAGCTAAAATTTGCATATGTTTCATAGGAGAAGTTGATTGCCTTAATCCATCAATCCAAGTTGGATATTCCCGTTTATCAATAAATTGTACATTGAATAATGCACCTGGATAATCAAAGTAACCATTTCTTGTAAGTAATATTTTCTTAATTGGAATATTTACATCATTCTGTGCAAAGAGTTGGGTAATGACCGATTCCATACGATTTAATTGTATTAGTGGATTCAATACCTTTCTTTCAAAGTCTCCCACTTTCATGCTCCAAAAACGTTCTCTCTCACTGTTTCCCACATAGACAGCGTGGTTTTCATGCTCAACAATTGTTATACATAAGCATTCTAATGGTGTTAGAATCATAATATCTAGTTCTACAGGTGCATTTTTCACCTTTATAACGGGATAATAAAAAACTAAATAATTATCTGGTAGTTTTTGCAATACGGTTCTTAAAAAACTATCTCTGAGGAACTTCGGATCAACAAAGGATCTTTCTTTTAATGTTGAACTAGCCCATTTAATTTGAAAATGGAAGAATTGATCTAAAAAGATTCGTTTCAACTCTTCAATAGACTGTGGACTAAAGACGATATTTGGCTCAAAGAATAAAGTTGTACCATCTGCTAAATCATTGTTTAGATCATCGTTCGTATCATTATTTTCATCTTCAAATAGTTCGTATTCTTTCTCACGCTTCTTAAATATTTTTTTAAATACACTAAATCGTTCTTTCTGTTCTTGTTTCAGTTCCTCTTTTATTTCAAATTGATTCCACTTATCTACCAATTCGCCTGCTTCCCATTCCTGTTTCACACGTTCCCAACCGTTTTTTTTCATACGAATAAATTGTGCTGGGTATCTATTTAAATCAATTTGGTAGCGTGAAATATAATCTTGAAGCTTTAATAGTTGAGCCAAATCAGACACTCCTCAAAAGTCAAAAAATTAACATCGATATTATTTTACATGATTGTCAGGAAAAAGTAAGAGGATAGCTTATAATGCATAAGCTATCCTTCTCAATATATATCTTAAACTTGAAGTGACTTTGGAATTTTCGTTTCAAACTGTGCTTGTAATTTACGAGTCCATTCCCCAATTTTCCCTTCATTAATTGGGGTGCCGTCAACATCAATAACTGGTGTAATTTCAGAAGTAGTAGATGAAACAAATAACTCATCCATTTCTAATGCTTGCGCTTTTGTAAATGCTTCTTCTTTCACTGGTAACGTTATTTCCTCAGCGCATTGTAATATTACACTACGAGTTATGCCCTTTAGAATATAGTTATCAGCGGGATGTGTATAAAGGATACCATCTTTGATGCCAAAAACATTCGTTGATGAGCCTTCTGTAATCCTTTCACCGCGATGTAGGATTGCTTCATAGCAGCCTTTCTCATATGCTTCTTGCTTAGCAAGTACTGCACCTAAAAGGTTTAGTGATTTAATATCACAACGTAGCCAACGAATGTCTTCAACAAACGTAGCTTTAACTCCATTTTTAAAATTAGCAACCGGCCGATCTGCTTCTTTAGTGTACGCAGTAATGACTGGTTTAACAGTGTCTGCTGGAAAATTGTGAATTCTAGGTGAAGCTCCTCTAGTTATTTGAAAATAAATATGTCCTGTTCCTAATTCATTCTTTTCTACTAACTCGTATAAAAGCTTATGCAGTTTATCTTTTGTGTACGGGATTGCAATTCGAATTTTTTCCGCACTTAGATATAGTCGGTCGATATGCTCATCGACAGTAAACATTTCACCATTATAAACTTTAATAACTTCGTAAACACCATCACCAAATTGGTAACCACGGTCTTCTTTATCTACAACAACTTTACTATCATCTACAATTTGGTCATTCCATAATGTATAACCCATTTTCCTCATCCTTTTAGTTATTTTTACCGGCTAACTCAACAATTGTATCGGCGTAAATCGCAGCCGCTTTAATTAAGTTTTCAACCACAACAAATTCATCCTTTTGATGTGCTAGATCCGGCTCTCCAGGGAATAGCATTCCAAATGCTACACCTTTTTTCATCGTTCTAGCATATGTCCCTCCACCAGTAGATAGTGCCTTCGAAAAGTCACCAGTATGTTTTCGGTATACCCTTAATAAGGTTTGCACAAAATTATCCTCCTCACTTACATAGTGCGGTTGTGAATTGGAAATTAGGTCTAGTGTGAGGGAAGTCTTTCTAAGTTCTAATTGAGCTTTTGTTAATTTCTCTTCAAATGGATAAGTCACTGAATAACGCATACTTACTTGTATCGTTCCACCCTTTTTATGATCAAATACTATTATCCCTGGATTAAGCGTTGTCGGACCTGACATTTCATCTTCATAGTTTAATTGTATTGCTGAACCATTATGATCATTTTCAAAGACGGTTAAAATAAATTCAACAAATTCTTTGCTAGCGCCTGTTTTCACATAATCCTTCAAAAATTTGCAAAGCAAAACAGCAGCGTTACGTCCTTTTTCTGGTTCCATTGCATGTACAGACTTACCATGAACAGTTATATTATATTGATTGCCTTCTACTATTATAGTACCATCCGTGTTATTTTCCTCTAAAAATAGTTGAAAATCGTGTAAGACACTAGAGTTTACACTACGCAACCTTACTTCTGCTTTATCTGGCACCATATTCGTTCGTTTTCCAGACTGAAATGATATTATTTCTTCATTTTCTAGCATAGGATGGTGTAAAGAGAACTGCAGTGTCGCTATACCTTTTTCAGCATTAATTAATGGAAAGTCTGCATCAGGTGCAAACCCAATGGTCGGCATTTCTTCTTTTTTGAAATATCTGTCGACACATCTAAAACCGCTTTCTTCATCGGTTCCAATAATCATTCGCACTCTCTTATTTAGTATAATTCCTGCATCTTTTATCATTTTCAATGCAAGCCAAGCGGCAATCGTAGGTCCTTTATCGTCAATTGCACCACGACCAAAAAGTTTTCCATCCACCACTTCACCCTTAAAAGGAGGAAAAGTCCAATCATTTCCCGCGGGGACAACATCGACATGACATAAAATGCCGAGTATCTCATCTCCTTGCCCCATTTCAATATGACCAGCAACATTATCAATATTTTTTGTATTGAAGCCGTAGTGATTGCCTTTGTTTAACATCCAAAGCAATGCTTTTAACGGTCCTTGTCCAAATGGTGCATTATCTGTTGCAGTCTCTGTACTAAGAATACTTTCAATTTGTATTAATTGTTGTAACTCAGTAATTAATTCTTCTTTTCTAGATTTTGCAATCTCATACCAATCCAAATTTAGGCACCTCCATATTTATCACTATTTTACTATTTCTAATTAAAAAAACAATTGAGGTACATACATTATTTGTCATAGTCTGTAAAATCATATCTAATAAAATGGAGAATTATTTGTAAATTTTATATTAATTATTTGAGAATTATGGAATTTTTAATAGTTTACTGATATAATGGCCATGTCAAGAGATTATATTGACAAAAAATTCTGAATAAAAGGGGATGTCTAAGGCAGAAATTTAAAAGCCTGTGCTCCTTTCGCACAATAGTGTCGTCCGCTAGTCTTTGCCATGAGAATTAAGATCGAAGGAGTGGTTCATTTAATGAAACCAACTACTGACAGAATGCTTAATCGTATTAAAGACGTGTATATGTTTATCCTAGATAAGGGTGTGGTATCTACACAGGATTTAGTCGAAGAGTTCAACATCACTCCTCGCACCATTCAAAGAGATTTGAATGTGTTAGCCTTCAATGATTTGGTCACGAGCCCAAGTCGAGGCAAATGGACAACGACGAAGAAAAAAGTAAAGTTAACATCTTAGAATTTAAGAGTTCCGTAAATATTACGAGATTCTATTCATACAAAAAGAATGACCTTTCGTCGGGGTCATTCTTTTCTTTTCTTATATAGTTTTTTATTTATCTATTTACTTTTAGAGCTTCAAGTTCTTCCTCTGTTAACTCACGATAATCCCCTAACTCTAAACTTTCATCAAGAGTTAAACTCCCCATAGATATTCGTTTTAAATAAGTTACTTTTTTATTACGCGCTTCAAACATTCTTTTTACTTGATGAAATTTACCTTCTTGAATCGTTAACTCAATTTCAGAATTAGGACCTGATTTTAATATATTTAAAATACCAGGTTTCGTCATATAACCGTCGTCTAGCTCCACACCCATATTAAATGCTTCAACATCGTCTTCCGTTACTATGCCACTAATTTTAGCATAATACGTTTTGGGTACATGTTTTTTCGGAGATAGTAAGTTATGAGCTAAAACTCCATCATTTGTTAGTAATAGAAGACCTTCTGTATCCTTATCGAGCCGTCCTACAGGAAATGGTTTGAAATGTTGCGCAAGCGGGTCTAATAAGTCAATTACTGTTTCGTCAAATAGATCCTCAGTTGCTGAAATGACTCCTGGAGGTTTATTCATCATTAAGTAAATATATTCTGTATATTGAACCCTCTCATCAAACACTGACACATTCTGTTTTTCTGGATCCACCTGCATACTTGAATCTTTTACAACTTCACCATCAACTGTAACTGCTTTTTGTTTAAGTAATTGTTTGACTTCTTTTCGTGAACCGTAACCCATATTTGCTAACAGCTTATCTAAACGCATATAAGCCTCCTATTTTAACCCGACTTTTGTAGCGAGTCTTGTTATTCGTTCGCCTAACATTTTTTGTGCTAGACCTAGTCTAAATGATAAATATCCATACACTGCAATACCAACCGCTACACAAATTAAGGAGATAATAACTGCTGATAATTTACTATCAACGGGTCCCATGATTGAAATTAATAATTTTTGTGTAATGAATACAGCAATTGTCATGACTAAGGATAAGATTGTGATTAGTATAATTCGGCGTGTGACCATTTTTGATTGATAATTTAAAACCTTTTTTAAGACAATTAAATTAATAATAATTGAAATTCCATATCCAATTGCTGTTGCAAGTATTGCACCATCAGCTTGCATTGCTTTTACTAATGGTGTATTCAGCATTAATTTAACTAATATTCCAGTTAATAAACTAAAGATGATCCATTTCTGATAATCAATTCCTTGTAGTAGGGCAGCAGTAACTTGGAATAAAGCAAATAGAATAGCAATTGGTGCATAGTGTGCTAAAACACTAGCTCCCATTTCACTTTCCGAATACAACATAAAGTAGATTTCATTTGCTAAAACTGAAATTCCTAATGTTGCGGGTAACGTAATGAAAAAAAGTATTTGATAAGATTTATCCATAGCATTACGTAGTAATTTGTACTCACCTTGAGTGAAATACTTCGTAATTGTTGGTATCAAAGCTAAAGACAAACTAGTAGCCAACATCACTGGAATAATGACTACTTTATGCGTTGTGAAGTTAATCATCATTAAATATTTGTCTGAAACTGCAGACATTCCGATAGATGCCATTGCACCATTAAACGTTAACATATCGACTAATTGGAACAATGGATTCGCAAGTCCTACAAAAATGATTGGTATAGAGAACGTTAACACTTCTTTGTAAATTGTTGATAGTTCTAAATTAGAAGTGGTAACTGTACTTCGACTACGTAACAATTGAAATTCTGGTTTATATTTTTTCCAATAGTACCCTAGTACAAATAATCCACCAATTGCACCAACGAAAGCAGCAAATACTGAAAGTGAAATAGCCGTTTCTGGATGTCCTTTTAGAAGAACAACAATGATAAATGATCCAAGTAAAAGGAAGATAATACGAACAATTTGTTCAATCAATTGAGAAATTGCTGTAGGTTGCATTTTATCATAGCCTTGGAAAAATCCTCGTATTAAGCTCATGATGGGAACCACTATTAATGCATAACTTACCCATCTTATAACCGTTGCCACTTGTTCAACTGTAAATGCTTGTTCTTCACTTTTAATCACCACTTGTGCAATTGGTGTAGCTAATAAATTTAGAACAAAGAAGGCTGCGAATCCAGTAATCGTCATGACGAGCATTCCAGACTTCATTAACTTATATCCTGACTCATAATCTCCCAATGTATTATATTTAGAAACAAATTTTGATACGGCTAAAGGTAGACCTGATATCGCTATACTCAACATTATGGAATACGGTATGTAAGCGTATTGATACAATGCAATATTTTCTTCTCCAATAATTGCATAAAAAGGAAAAATGTAAATTAACCCAAGCACTTTTGATAAAAACATACCTATTGTTAATATCGCAGTACCCTTCATCAAAGAGGACATGTAATCCATCCTATCTATAGTAGGCTGTGAAATATTGATTTCAAACAGACTAACTTAATTTCTTGTGTTTTTACTTGGAAATGTTTTATGTATAAAAAAGTCAAAATTGTTCTATTTATCATTATAAAGAAATGTATAAATTTCTTCATTTAAAAAGACATAGTTCGGCCTTCATTTAGGCCGAACTGATGTCCTTTCTTTTGCCGATCAACATTAACACGAAAAATTAAAGTACTAGTACAAAAGAATTTTCAATCTTTTGATATAGCCCTTACAAGTTACTTATATTGAACGCTAATTTCAATTTATGCAGCTACTTCATCAATAAAGAAACGTTTATACCATACAAGGAATACGTAAACAGTCCAAATATAGCGGGCGCGATTGGCCTTACCTGTATAATGTTCATCTAAATAGCCTACCAATTGATTCACATCGAAGAATTCATGAGTGAAATCTGCTTGGAATAATTCTTTAACCATGTTGTAGTATTTCTCTTCACGTAACCAATGACGAATTGGGACTGGGAAACCTAACTTTTTACGGTTTGCCCATTCTTCTGGCAATTCACCGTTAGCAGCAAGTCGTAAAGCATATTTTGTATCAATATCGTTAACGCGATATTTTGATGGAATATTTTTTGCTAACTCCATTACTTCTTTATCTAAGAATGGAACACGTAATTCCAATGAATGGGCCATACTCATTCGATCCGCTTTTAGCAAAATATCACCTGGCATCCATAAGTTTAAATCTAAATATTGCATTTTCGAAACATCATCATGACCTTTTACTTCATCGTAGATTCGTTTAGTAATAGATTTCACAGTTGGTCCATTACGGAATTCAGGCTTCAACACGTTATAAGCATCGTCTTCATCCCATACTACAGCTTCTCCGATGAAACGTTCCTCAACTGTTTGTCCACCTTTAATAAGGAAGTTTGAAATTTTATTTTTTGGCATTTTTTCTGCAACACCGCGAATTACTTTACGAAGTCCTAATGGAACTTTTTCATAAGTCTCCATTTTTTTAGAGTTTTGATACCATTCGTAACCACCAAAAATTTCATCTGCCCCTTCACCTGACAAAACAACCGTAACATCTTTACTTGCTAATTCACAAAGGAAATAAAGAGGAACACTAGATGGGTTCGATTGTGGCTCGTCCATGTGGTATTGAATTGTTGGAAGTGCTTCAAAACATTCTTCAGCTGTAATATATTTACTTTCATTTTGGATACCTAATATATCGCACAATTCTTTAGAATGCGTTGTTTCATTAAACATTGCCTCATAATCTTTAAAACCAACTGAAAATGTTTTATTAGGTTGCATTAAAGCAGTTACATAACTCGAGTCAATCCCACCAGATAGAAAAGCTCCTACTTTAACATCACTGATTTGATGCGCTTCAACCGAATCTTTCATTGTGTGACGAATTTCATTTACATAGTGTTCCAAAGAATTCTCATTTTCATGGAACTTTTTATCCCAATAACGTTCCATTTTTGCAATTTTACCATCTTTAATAATCATGTAATGCGCAGGTGGTAACTTAAATACACCTTTAAAGAACGTTTCATCCATTGATGAGTATTGGAAAGTTAGGTAAGGGCGAACTGCATCCTTATTTAATTCTTTAATGAAAGATGGGTGTGGTAAAAATGACTTGATTTCTGAACCGAAAATAAATGTATTGTCAGTTGTGTGATTTGTATAATAAAGAGGTTTTATACCAAAACCATCTCTAGCTATAAACATTTGGTCATTGTTCTTATCCCAAATACAAAAAGCAAACATACCTCGTAATTTTTTAACGAATTCAACACCATATTCCATATATCCGTAAATTAATACTTCACTATCTGATTTCGTTTTAAATTGGTGACCTTTTGAAATTAAATCATCACGTAATTGTTGAAAATTATAAATTTCACCATTGAAAACTAGAACAATACTTCCATCGGCACTATAAAGTGGCTGGTTCGCAACATCTGATAAATCAATAATACTTAGACGTCTAAATCCTAAAGTAACTTGTTCATCTGTATGTATACCACCGCTATCAGGACCGCGATGAATAATTGTATTCATCATACTTTCAATTGTTTTAGAATGATCTATAATATTTGTTCCGTTAATATAGCCAATAAATCCGCACATATTTTTCACCTCGTGCTAAAAAATGCAATACAAATATATCATACCATGAATATTATTTTGTATGATACAGTAGTTACGATAAAAGATTATAAAACTTTAATACTAAACATTCAATGAACGTTTAACAGAAGTAGTTTTAGTAAGATAATAGTATATTGATCCTTATATAGTTGTTCCCAACTTTTATCAGTTTTAAATTAAAACAAAACAATCTAAAGAAAGTGAGTCTCTAAACATGTATGACGTTATTGTAATCGGTGGGGGTCCCTCTGGTTTAATGGCGGCTATTGCTGCTGGTGAACAAAAGAAACGAGTATTATTAATTGAAAAAGGAAATAAACTCGGAAAAAAACTTGCCATTTCAGGTGGTGGTAGATGCAATGTAACAAATCGATTATCTGTTGATGAAATTGTGAAACATATTCCAGGAAATGGGCGCTTTTTATACAGTCCGTTTACTGTTTATAACAATGATGATATCATTCAATTCTTTGAAGGACTAGGTGTTCCACTTAAAGAAGAAGATCATGGCCGTATGTTCCCTAAATCCGACCGTGCACAAGATGTAGTCAGTGCATTAATCAATGAATTAAAACGATTAGATGTTGAAATTAGACTACAAACAGCTGTGAGTAAATTGTTGATGGATGATGAAAAAATTTTAGGGGTTAGATTACAAAATGGTGAAGAAATTCAATCTAAGGCCGTAATAGTAGCTGTCGGTGGAAAGGCTGTTCCGCAAACGGGTTCGACAGGTGATGGCTATCCATGGGCTGAAAGAGCAGGTCATACAGTCACAGAACTATATCCTACTGAGGTTCCGGTTACCTCAAAAGAACCATTTATTGTCTCACGAGAATTACAAGGTTTAGCTTTACGTGATGTAGCAGTATCCGTGTTAAATAAAAAAGGAAAACCAATTATTACTCATCAAATGGATATGTTATTTACTCATTTTGGTGTAAGTGGACCAGCCATTTTACGATGCAGTCAATTTGTCGTAAAAGAACTGAAGAAAAGTGGAGCTCCTGTGACAATTCGTATTCAAACATTAACTGACTATAATGAAGAAACTTGTTTTCAATACTTAAGTAAGTTAGCAAAAGATGAGCCGAAGAAGACGTTGAAGAATGTATGGAAATCAATTGCTCCTGAAAGATGGTTACTATTTTTATTAGATCGGGTTCATATTGACCATTCTCTAACAGTAGCTGAAATTTCACAAGAGAAAATTCGACTACTTGCCCATGAGCTTGTCTCCTTTACAATGGAAGTCCACGGAACACAACCTTTAGAAAAAGCATTTGTAACGGGTGGTGGTATTTCAGTAAAAGAAATTGAGCCGAAAACTATGGCATCGAAGAAAAAATACGGATTATTTTTCTGCGGAGAAATATTAGATATCCATGGTTACACGGGTGGATATAATATTACTTCCGCGCTTGTAACAGGACGTATTGCTGGAATGAGTGCAGGATCTTTAGATTAGGTAATTTAACAATGTTGTTATCATTTCAACATTGAAGAAGTGGGTGTACTATATGAGTTACCCACTTTTATTATTACAGCACATGTTAATTTAAAAGATAGTCTTCTCCAAAAAGTACTGACGCTCAAATTCATTATATCGATATGTATCACTCAGAACTAAATGTAGTAAGTAATTTTTTCTTTTCTCATCTGTAACAGTTAAAATTTTCAACCGTGCTTCTTGTAAAAATTGTAAATACTCTTCATATCCATCTTCTAAAAAGCTATTAATATCATTTTTAATTTTTTTGGCAAGTAATGGACTTGCCCCTTCCGTCGATATCGCTATCGTTAGCCGGCCTCGCTCAAGTGTAGCAGTGTTAAAAAAGTTGCTGTCTTCTGGGGCATCAACTATGTTAATAAGTTGGCCTTCTACACAACTTTTTTTCACTTCCTCATTTACTTCTCTACTATTCGTTGCAGCTATCACTAAAAAAGCGTGATTAACGTCTTCTGGTTGAAATGATCGAGCCACCCAATGGATGTCTCCCTTTAAAGCATATTTACGTAATTCATCTGTTACTGTTGGACTGATTACCTCAACACTCGCTTTTTCTTTTACTAACTTATGTACTTTTTGTGTCGCCACTTTGCCCCCACCAACAATGACAATATGTTTGTTTTCTAATTTTAACATGACTGGATACAACCCATTCACACTCCTTGTAAAAAATAAAGGTTGCTCTGTGGCAACCTTTTTCTTGTAAATTAAACCATTGCCTTTTGTTTATGAAAATCCCTACCATCCGTAACAGCCTCAACATAGCCAACACGGATCACGAAATCCCCAAAATATTCACCATCATTACGTTCTTTTGCATAATGTTCTATAATTGGTCGAAGAGTTTTCAATATTTCCTCTTCTCCAATATTTTCTTTATAAATTTTATTTAAACGAGATCCTGTATGACTTGCACCTAAATACATATTATATTTTCCTGGCCCTTTTCCAATGAAGCCTATTTCAGCCATTGCTGCACGTGAACATCCGTTAGGACAGCCAGACATACGTATTGTGATATCTTGATTATGCAAACCGCTATCATCTAATATTCGTTCGATTTTATCTATTAATGACGGCAAGTATCGTTCTGCTTCAGCCATTGCTAGCCCACAAGTGGGTAGTGCTACACAAGCAATTGAATTACGACGAAGCGCAGAATAGTTATCACTATCAGTTAACCTATATTTTTCAATTATTTGTTCTATATCTTTTCTAGTTCTATCAGCGACATTAGCAATGACTACATTTTGATTTCCCGTAAAACGGAACTCTCCTTCATGAATACTCGCGATTTCGCGTAATGCTGTTTTAAGGGGGTAATTTTCAACATCACTTACTCGGCCATTTTGAATAAATAAGGTGAAGTGATGTTGATCATCATCACTTTTAACCCAGCCAAAACGATCACCAGTATGTGCAAATGTAAAAGACCTCGCTTCCTCAAATTCAAATCCTAAACGTGCTTCAATCTCCCTTTTTACATTCTTTAAACCTAAACGGTCTACTGTATATTTAAATCGTGCATTTTTTCTAACAGAACGGTTACCATAATCCCGCTGTACCGTCATAATTTTCTCACAAGCATCTATTACTTTATCTTTAGATATATAGCCTATTAGACGAGCAAGTTGTGGATATGTCGCAGTATCCCCATGTGTCATCCCCATACCGCCGCCAATTGCTACATTAAAGCCAACTAATTCTTCATTTTCACAAACTGCAATTAAGCCAATATCTTGAGAAAATACATCTACATCATTTGCTGGAGGGATTGCTATCCCAATTTTAAATTTGCGAGGTAAGTAAAGAGCTCCATAAATCGGTTCTTGTTCTTCTTGAGTATCAATTACTTTCTCTTTGTCTAACCATATTTCATAATATGCATTAGTACGTGGTAATAAATGTTCACTAATTTTGGTTGAATACTCAAAAATTTCTTGATGTAATTTTGATTGATATGGATTTGCATTACACATTACATTTCGGTTAACATCACCACAGGCTGCAATCGTATCAAATAATACATTGTTTAGTTCTTGTATATGTTTTTTCATGTTCCATTTTAAAATACCATGAAATTGTATTGTTTGACGTGTAGTAATTTTAAATGACTGATTCCCGTACTTATCTGACAGTTCATCTAGTTTTAGCCATTGTTCCGGTGTTGCGACACCACCTGGCATACGAACACGCACCATAAATTGATATGCTGGTTCAAGTTTTTTCTGTTCTCTTTCTAGACGTTGATCACGGTCATCTTGTAAATAGCTCCCATGAAATTTCATTAAACGATTATCTGAATCTGGAATACCCGCACTTATTTCATCTTGCATACTTTCTACGAGTGTACCGCGCAAATAATTACTAGTAGACTTTATTTCTTCTACATCACTTGGTTTTCCTTCTTGAGGTGGTAATACAATTTTCTTTGTCACGCTTACTTCCTCCTTAATACACATCACGTTGATAACGTTTTTGTTGTCGTAGTTTTTCGATATAGTCTGTTGCTTGCTCTTCAGAAAGGTTACCTTGTTGTGCAATAATTTGTAGCAAAGTTGCATGAACATCCGCTGCCATATTATTTTTATCGCCGCATACGTATAGGGCTGCGCCTCTTTCCAGCCACTCGTAAATTTCAGTTGCATGTTGCTTGAGCTTATGTTGAACATACACCTTTTCCGCTCGATCACGAGAAAAGGCAACATCTAGTCTTGTTAACACACCTGAATTTAACCATCGTTGCCATTCTGTTTGATAAAGGAAATCCGTTGCGAAATGTTGGTCACCAAAGAATAACCAGTTCTGCCCTGTAGCTCCACGCTCTTCTCGTTCTTGAATAAATGATCTAAACGGTGCAACTCCTGTGCCAGGGCCAATCATAATCATAGGTTGATCATCTTCAGGTAATTTGAAATTCGGATTATGTTGTACGTAAACTCGAACTTGATGACCCACTTCTAAATTGTCTGCTATATGCGTTGAACAAACACCAAAACGTTCACGACCTTCTACTTCATAACGAACAGTACCGATAGTGACATGTACTTCATCTGGATATGCACTTAAACTACTAGAAATCGAATATTGTCGTGCTGGTAGTTTGCGCAAACTATCCACGAAGAGTTGACAATCCCAACTGAATGGACCGAATTTTCTGATAACATCTAGTAGATCGCGTCCTTTTGAGTATTCCTTTAATCTTTCTTTATTCGCAATGAGTGCATGGAAATCTTTATTTGTTGTGTATTGGGAAATCTTATCAATCAATGGTTTTGTTAATACTGTAATTTCAAATACTTGTGACAATGCTTCTAATAGAGTAATAGATTTCTCATCAACATTTACCTTAGAGTCTTCTTGGAATCCTAATTCTGAAATAATAGAACGAACTAAACTTTTATTGTTAATAGGTAGAATTGCCAAACTATCCCCAGGTTCAAATGTTATTCCAGAATTTTCTATTGATAACTCTAAATGAATTGTTTCTTTATTCGATCCTCGTCCATTCAAATTAATTTTTTCTATAATCTCTGCTGTAAAAGGATTGTTCCGAGTATATTCAGTTACATTTGTAGTAGCATCTTTACTAGTTTTTTGTGTCTGAGTTATTACCCCTTCTAGTAATTGGTCTTTTACAGCTTCAAACCACTTTGCAGCTGGTTCATCATATTCAAGATCACAATCAACACGTTCAACAAGTCGTTGTGCGCCGAGCTTTTCAAGTTGCTCATCAATGTCTTTTCCTGTTTTACAGAAATATTCATATGAACTATCCCCTAATGAAAGTACCGCAAATTTTACATGATCTAATTTTGGAGCTCGTTTTCCATGTAAATATCCATGGAAGGCAATCGCATTGTCAGGTGGGTCCCCTTCACCATGTGTACTTGTAATGACTA
The DNA here is from genome assembly GCF_900291985.1 of Lysinibacillus timonensis. Taxonomy (NCBI): domain Bacteria; kingdom Bacillati; phylum Bacillota; class Bacilli; order Caryophanales; family Bacillaceae; genus Lysinibacillus; species Lysinibacillus timonensis. Next base: position 1,198,762 of record NZ_LT985980.1, read on the forward strand.
GTAGATGGTCAAGCTTTTTTAAAGTATTTGTTTTAAAATCATTCATAGAAAAGACTTTCACTTCGAATCCTAATTGTTGCAATTGTTCTCCATGCCTTTTAGCAAGTTTTTGTGCATTACCAGTTTGAGAACCATAAAGAATTGTTATTTGTTTTGAAACTGGTGAAGATGTTGATTCACCAAATGCAACTTCTGATTTAGTTCCATTTGGTGCTTCAACAACTTGTAAAGACGCACTTGCACTTAAGTAACCAGTTAACCAAATTTTTTGTGGAGAAGTTAATGTGGTTAAAACCTTATTTAGTTGGTTTACTTGTTCCTCACTAAATGGACTATTGATAACTTCTAATTTCAATACTGACACCTCTCTAACTCGACTACTTTAATCGTATCTTTTCGTTCTTCTCAATTTGAACTATAAAATTATCTTGAACTACCAATGTAATTGAACCATGACTCATCGTACCAATAATCTTCTTTAAATTTTCAATTGCCTGATCAAAATTTTGTTGCTTCTTATCCATTTCAAACTCTCTCCCTTAACGAATGTAATGTTTCTTCTACCCGCTCGACTAATACTTGGCAAACGTTACTGTCATATCCTAGACATTCACAAAGTACTATTTGCTCCTTAGAAAATCTCTGCTGCATAATCTTTTTTTGGATTCCTAATTTTAGTAATCCCGTAAATAATAAATAGGGAATTATGTAAACAGATTTAGGTGATTCCTCCTTATTTAAATCCATTAACTTCTCTTCAAATGAAGGCCCTCTACCATATAGGAAACAAGTATCAACGTTTGCGTAGTGATATTTTCGTTTAAGATGATTAGCAATTTCTTGAAGATCTGTTTGTACACTTGAATCACTGCTTCCACGACCAATTAATAAAATTGTTAATTCATCGCTTTTATTTCTTGTTTTTTCTAAAACTCTATCGTGCAAACTATTTATTAACCTTTCATCGACTCCAAAAGGTTTCCCAACCGACATTGGAATGGATGGATATCTCTCTTTAGCTTTTTTTATTTCATGTGGAATATCTTGTTTCGCATGATTTGCAGATAACAAAAGAATTGGAATGATTGCAATGCTCGTTGCACCTTTTGAAATACATATGTCAATACCTTTTAGTATTGAAGGTTCGGCTAGTTCTAAGAAACAAATCTCTTGGATGTCTACATTAATCTGCGGTTTTACCGTATCAATAAAATGGATTGCTTCATCGATACCAGCTTTTACACGACTTCCGTGTGCAACGTATAACACTGCTTGCATTTCTTTCCCTCTTTCTTAAACTATAATTTCTTGTAAACGTTGTTGTGATTGTTCAAACCATGATATCTTGTCACGCATTTTCACAACTTCACCTACAATAATCATGCTAGGATTCTGAATATCTTCTTTTCTGGCAATCTCTACTATTGTTTCTAATGTACCCGTAACCGTTTTTTGTTGCTCTGTTGTCCCCCAATGGATTAAAGCTACTGGCGTTTGAGGATGACGGTTATACTTCATCAGTTCATTTGTAATGTATGGTAAATTTCCTACACCCATATAAATGGCAAGTGTATCAACTGACTCAGCTAAGCCTTTCCACTGGAATGAATGATCTTTTCCTTCACGCATATGTCCTGTGACGATTGCAAAACTAGAACCAAAATCACGGTGTGTTACAGGAATGCCAGCGTATGCCGCAGCAGCAATACCAGACGTAATTCCAGGGACAATTTCAAAAGGTATACCCGCCTCAGCTAACAACTCAGCCTCTTCTGCACCTCTACCAAATACAAATGGATCTCCACCTTTTAATCTAGTAACTACCTTTCCATTACTCGCATGTTGTACAAGTAATCGGTGGATTCGATCTTGAATTACACCGTGTAATTTCGGTAATTTTCCGACAAAGATTAATTCTGCGTTCGGTTTTGCATATTCTAAAAGTTCTTTATTAATCAGACGGTCATATAAAATGACATCTGCTTGCTGAATACACTTCAAACCTTTTACTGTTATTAAATCTACACTTCCAGGCCCTGCTCCCACGATATATACCTTTCCCATAACAATCTCCTCACGTATTATTCAAACTTCTTAGAAGAGTTAATATTTATCCAATCATATACCCTTTAATTCCTATAGGTCAACTAAGTTTAATGTATAAAAAATTTTTAATTTCTTTATAAAACAACATTATATCTTTTTAACACTTTCCGACCAAACCACGTAAACAATCTGTCCATCACAAAGCCCATGATCCCCAATATCACTAAACCAACAAAGATCCAGTCTGTTTGGAAATAAAGTCTAGCATTCCAAATCATAAAACCAATACCTTGATTTGCTGCCACCATCTCTGCACCAACAATTGCCATAAATGACGACCCTAAGGCAAGTTTTGCTCCTGTAAACATATATGGTAGTGAAGTAGGAATGATGACATAACACAAAGTTTGCCATTTATTCGCACCCATACTATGTGCAGAACGAATTTTATCTTCAGGGATAGCTAAAACCCCTGTGAACGTATTGATTGTTACAACAAATAAAGTAGCATAGACAATTAGAAACACTTTCGATTGTTCACCGATTCCAAACCACATCATAAATAATGTAATAAAAGCTAATGGTGGAATAAAACGAATAAAATTAATAACTGGTTCTGTTAATAATCTCGCAATCTTATTTGTTCCAATTAACAAACCTAAAGGAATAGCAATAAAGATACCAATAATCCAACCTATCATTACACGTCCAAAACTATAACCCATATACACAAATAAGGTTCCATCAGTTATTAATTCAATTGCGCCCTGTATCGTTAATAACGGGCTAGGTAAAAATTGTGGATCTGAGAAGTTAGCTGTTATTTGCCAAATTAATAGTATAATTACCCAAGAGACAATGCCAGTTTTTAAAACTCTATTGACAGCACCTATTTTAGCTTTTTTCTTTTTAATGATTGACCTTTCACTAACTACCGTCATATTCGTTCACCTACTTCTTTAAAATGTGATTGAATTATTTGATAATGGGCGCCAAACGCCGGATCACCTACATTTCGTGGATATGGCAAATCTATTTCATATTGTGTAGAAATTTTTGAATTAGGTCCAACTGTCATAATACCTACTTGTTGCCCTAATAAAATTGCCTCTTGAATATCATGTGTGACAAATATGATTGTTTTATTCGTTTCTTTCCATATACGAATCAGTTCCTTTTGCATCGTCCTTCTTGTCATCGCATCAAGGGCACCAAATGGTTCATCCATTAATAAAATGTCTGTTTCATTTGCTAATACTCTAGCAATTTGTACTCGTTGCTTCATACCACCTGAAATTTCATTTGGAAACTTATGATTATGACCCGTCAATCCTGTAAGATTAATATAATGCTCAACAATCTGTTTTCTTTTAGATACCTCCACTTTTTTCATTTTCAGGCCAAATTCAATGTTTTCCTCAATGGTTAGCCATGGAAAAAGCGCAGCTTCTGCTGATTGAAATATGAATCCTGTATTTGATTTTCCTTTGTCATCAGCATGCAATACTAGTTTTCCATCAGAAGGTGCTATGAAACCTGCAATTATATTTAATAAGGTGGATTTCCCACACCCGCTTGGGCCTAGTAAAATATAAAATTGACCTTTTGGAATTGTTAAGTCGACATTTTTTAAAACATAATAAGGATTTGCCTCATACTCGTTAAAAGTTTTATTTAACATTTGTACATCAATAGCTAACTCTGTCATACATTCCCCTCCTCAAAAGTCATTTCATTTGGTAATGCTTGTCGTAATGGATCTAAAAACAGCTTACTTTCAATATCAAAATCTTGTTTTAGAATACCTCTTTCTAATAACCACTCTTTAATATTAGATAAATTTTGATAATCTTCCTCAGTAAAGCGCATAACAAAATTCGTTGTCTTAATATCTAATAGTGCATCCTCAGCATCAATTTTTATTTGATTGTGTGTAATTTCAGCAGCTTCTTCTGGATACTGGGCTACAAAATCATTTCCTTTCGCAATGACCGTAATAAGCTTTGCTAATTCTTCAGAATGTGATTCCGCATAACTACGATTAGCAATTAAATATGCATTTGTTTGAAGATCTGTACTTGCTAGTGTATCAATTACTTTTGCACCTTCTAAATTTTTAAATTTTTGACCTGATGAGCCACTTGCCATAACCACGTCCATATCTCCAGTTTTCATGCCAATAATTGCTTCATCGGGCGAAGTGTATTTTACAATGTTAACATCACGTTCTGTTAACCCAATTGTATTTAAATACTCTGCCCAGTAGTATTCAGAAACTGTTCCGTTTGAAACAGCGATATTCTTTCCTTTTAAATCTTCTGGCGAATCAATACCACGCATTGCAATAATCTCATTTTTCTTCATTATTTCTTTTGTAGAACTTGTTAAAGTCCCAATAATCACCATGTCACCACGATTTAAAGAATTTAAGAGAGCGTAATCAGCAGCAAGACCGACGTCCACTCGCTCAATCATCAGTGCGTTAATAATATCAATACCGAACGCAAAACTTATTAGCTGCACATTTAACTCTTCATCCGTATAAAAATTATGATGTTGTGCAGAGCGGAATTGTGGCGAACCACCGACTGCAGTATCAATCCCTACTGTTACATCATAATCCGCCTCGTTGCAAGCAACTAAAATGAACATGACACTTACAAGTAATACTAAAAAAGACCCTTTTTTCATAGTTCATACCTCCGTACCCTTCTAAAAATAACCATTGCCAAAATATTGGCAATGATTATAGAAGATTACTCTTCTTCTTCAAGTTCCTGCCTTTGTTTTAAAAACGTTTCGTCATAACGAGCTACACATAAAGCACCTTCACCATATGAGTAAGCTCCTGTAACTTCAACAACTGAATCTGTTCCTGAAGGTGCTGCACCAGGAACACGGAAGTTTGCGATATCAATCGGTTCAATTGCAACCTCCTGTGGTTCTTCAAGTTGTGGAACCCAATTGTACGGTACTCGATAAGAACGGTATACCATATTTCCACCACGTTCATTTACATAAGGCGAAATATATTCCCAAACAATTTCATGAGCTGGAGTTACTTCAAATAACCGCCCATTTGACCCTTCTGTTATGAGTGTGTTACCGTTCGGTAAGCGCTGCGCTCCACTTACATATGGGCTATAGAATTTATAAGCATCTGTTGGTACGTCAAATCCAGCTTCAAGTCCTGTATATTGCCAAACAATTTCTAATGTAATTGGATTTATTTCTAACACACGTGAATGGTCTCGAATAGCAGTTTTAGTTCCGTCGTGTGAATTGGGATTTGGTGCACCATATCCTCCCCACCCACCATTATCAAAAATTAAGACATTTCCTTCACCTGGTAATCCTTTAGGAATGACATGTGTATGGTGAGGACCAATAATCCAACCTAATTTTTTCAATTCATCAGATGTATCATAATCCGGACCAATCTTCCAAACTATTTTTCCAGTTCTACGATCTGTAATCCCTAAAATATTCGCTTCACGAGAATCCCAAATGATGTTGTCTGGATGGAATCTTTCGTCTCCTTCATCGTACCATTTGTTTGGACCGATATAGGATGCACAATTGATATGGACCCAGTCGCCAGATTCGTTTGCAAAGAATCGTGTATTTGGGGAATCATATAATGATTTTTTCGCTTCTTCAGTAAATCCTAATTCCTCAAAGTGGTCACTAAATTTCCATTCCCAAAGAATATTACCTTCCCAATCCACCTCTAAAAATACATCATCAAGCAAAGGCTCTTTTGATATTTGAGATTTTTCAACATCTTTGTGTGCTAGAATAAGAGTTTTACCTGAATTTGTTTTCGGATCTAACCCGGGAGCATAGTATCCAACCGGATTCCCTTCACGTTGGTAATCATGATGAACACGTGCAATCCACTTTGGTTCTTCTCCAGGATCATTTATAAACTCATGTTCTTGAAACTTCCATACAATATTTCCATCAAAGTCTACTTGTACCAAGTCCCCTTCATCCTGAAATCCATATTTCGGGTTTCGGTTAAATGTATGACCTAATACGAATCCACCAGGGAAGATTTTATGTGGGAAACCTCGTAGCCCCTTCCATAAATGTACTTCCTTCCCATTCATATCGATGAGTAAAGCTCCTTTATTTGGTGCATGGTATATTGTATAACCATTCCATGCTTTTTCCGGATTATAAATTGTTGCTCCTGTTGGATGAATTGTTGGTACTCCCATTTTCATTTACCCCTTTCTTTTGACCATAAAAAGGCCCCAATAATCCCGCTAGCATATGACCTACAGATAGTAAGTCAGTATGTTATGCATGAGATTATTGAGGCCTCTAGTTTTCTAGTCAGCTTCTTAATTCTTAGTAATCTGATATAAATAATACATATTGAAGTTTTCGAAGTCAATACGGAAAATAACAATTTCCATAAAAATAGTAAGAATTATACAGAGTAGGGTAAATAAAATAACCCAAACGATACAGGCTGCATCGTTTGGGTTATGTATTATTTTACAACGATATTAACAAGCTTACCTGGTACGGCAATTACTTTTACGACTTGTTTACCATCTACAAATTCTTTTACTTTTTCATCAGCTAATGAAATTTGTTCAAGTTGTTCTTTTGTTGCATCTTTTGCAATTTTAACTTTTGTACGAACTTTCCCATTTACTTGAACGACAACTTCAACTTCATCATCCACCAGTTTTGAGTCATCGAATGTTGGCCATTGTTCATAAGTGATGGTTTCATCGTGACCTAAGATCGCCCAAAGTTCTTCACCAACGTGAGGTGCAATTGGTGCTAGTAATTTAACGAAACCTTCGGCATATTCTGTAGGAATCACTTCTGCTTTATAACAATCATTAATGAATACCATCATTTGAGAAATTGCTGTGTTAAAACGTAAATGTTCGTAATCATCTGTCACTTTTTTAACAGTTTGATGATACACTTTTTCGAGCGTGTTATCGGAAACATTTTGGATTTTTTCTGCTAATGTTCCTTCATCTGTTGTGAATAAACGCCATACACGATCTAAGAAACGTCGAGCACCATCAAGTCCATTTGTTGACCAAGCAACAGATGCATCAAGTGGCCCCATAAACATTTCATATAATCTAAGCGTATCAGCACCATGACTTCTTACGATATCATCCGGATTTACAACATTTCCTTTTGACTTAGACATTTTTTCATTACCTTCACCTAAGATCATTCCTTGGTTAAATAATTTTTGGAATGGTTCTTTTGTTGGGACAACACCTAAATCATAAAGGACTTTGTGCCAGAATCGAGCATATAGCAAGTGAAGAACCGCATGCTCAGCTCCACCGATATAAATATCAACAGGTAACCACCGTTTTAATAATTCAGGATCAGCAATTGCTTGATCGTTTTTAGGATCGATATAACGTAAGAAATACCAGCTTGAACCTGCCCATTGAGGCATAGTATTTGTCTCGCGACGGCCTTTTTTACCTGTTTCTGGATCAACTACATTAACCCATTCTTCAATGTTTGCTAATGGTGATTCACCCGTACCTGATGGACGAATATTGTTCGTTTTAGGAAGTTCAAGTGGTAATTCCTTTTCAGGAACGGTCGTCATGGAACCATCTTCCCAATGGATTACAGGAATCGGTTCACCCCAATAGCGTTGACGAGAGAATAACCAGTCACGTAGGCGATAAGAAATTTTCTTTTCTCCTACACCATTTTCCTCTAACCAGGCTATTGCCTTAGTGATGCCTTCAGCTTTATTTAAACCATTCAAGAAATCAGAATTGATGTGTGCACCGTCACCAGTAAACGCTTCTTGCTCAACATTTCCACCTTCTAGAACAGGTATAATTTCTAATCCAAATTCTTTAGCGAACTCAAAATCACGTTCATCATGAGCAGGAACAGCCATAATTGCACCAGTACCATATGAAGCTAGCACATAGTCTGCGATCCAAACTGGAATATTCTTCCCATTGATAGGATTTACAGCATATGCTCCTGTAAATACGCCTGTCTTCTCTTTCGCTAAATCCGTACGTTCTAAATCAGATTTTAATTTCACCTTTTCTAAGTATGCATCTACTGCCGCACGCTGTTCTGGTGTTGTAATTTCATCTACTAGTTTGTGTTCTGGTGCTAATACACAATAAGTAGCACCAAATAATGTGTCAGGGCGAGTTGTGAATACTTCAAATTGATTGTCAGTACCCGCTACCGTAAATTTCACTTGTGCACCTTCAGATCGACCAATCCAGTTACGTTGCATGTCTTTAATAGATTCTGGCCAATCTACTTCTTCTAAGTCATCTAGCAAACGATCAGCGTATTTAGTGATTCGCAATACCCATTGTCGCATTGGACGACGCTCTACTGGGTGACCACCGCGCTCTGATTTCCCATCAATTACTTCCTCATTTGCAAGAACTGTTCCTAATGCTGGGCACCAGTTTACAGGGATTTCATCAACATAGGCCAAATCCATTTCGACTAATTTAGTGAAAATCCATTGTGTCCATTTATAGTACCCAGGATCAGTTGTATTAATTTCACGATCCCAGTCATAGGAGAAACCTAGTTCTTGAATTTGTCGCTTAAATGTTTCGATATTTTTCGCTGTAAACTCAGCTGGATCATTTCCGGTATCTAAAGCATATTGTTCTGCAGGAAGTCCGAACGCATCCCATCCCATTGGATGTAATACATCAAAACCTTGCATTCTTTTAAAACGCGATAGAATATCTGTTGCTGTATAACCTTCTGGGTGACCAACGTGTAAACCTGCACCTGAAGGGTATGGAAACATATCTAAAGCATAAAATTTTGGTTTTGTCGGATCTTCTAAAGTTTTAAATGTTTTCTTTTCTTCCCAATAATTTTGCCATTTCTTCTCTATTTGTTGGTGGTTGAAACTCATTGTTTTCCTCCTTAAATTATTTCAATTACGCAAATTAGGTGATGCGACATGAAGGAACGATAGTTTGATAAATTAGCTGATATATGAAGATTAACCTATATTCAGTAAAATTAACAAAATATTTCAAAAAATAAAAAAACTCGCCCCTATTCTATAAGAAGGGACGAGAGATATTTTTACTCCCGCGGTACCACCCAATTTAGTGACACAGCACTCAGCTTTAATCCTTAACGCGGTATACGGTTTTAGTTTACTTAATTGTTCGCTAAAACTGACTCCTAGGCGAGTTCGATTTCTACACTTACTAGCTTACACCAACCGCTAGTTCTCTGCAAAGATCTGAAATCTACTATTCCTTCTCATAGTCGTTCCATATTATCAATGAATTCATTTTAATGTAAATATTCAAAAAGTACAAGTATTAAGATAGTACCTAAAGCTCATACAATACTTTCACAATTCTTAACTATTTTAAAGGACGATCATAAAGCAAACACGGAATTATTGCAACGATAAATATTAAGCAAAGAGTCCAAAGTAATGTTTCCATGTTAAATTGATCAACCATAACCCCTCCGAAAAAAGGACCAATCATTCGACCGACTGAGCCGAAACTCGTGACAATCCCCTGGTACATTCCCTCTAGACCTTTTGGTGATAAGCGATTGGCTATTGCAGGAATGGCTGGCCAAACGAGAATTTCCCCAATTGTTATAATTACCATTGCTACCGCGAAGATTGTAAAACTTTCTGCAAATTGAATTACAACAAAGGATAGCATCATAATAACGACACCAATAACTAATTGTGCCTTAATTTTATGTTCATATCGATTTAAGAGCGGACTTGCTAATGGTTGAAGCGTAATGATAAGTAGGCCATTAATTGTCCACACAAGGCCATATTCCCTTAGACTGATACCTAATTCTTGCATGTATGATGGCATTGTTGATGCCCACTGTGAGTAGGCTATCGTCGCTAATAAAAAGACAGATGAAACAATAATTAATGAATAAAGGGGTGCTTTATCGGAGCGTTTTTCCTTATTTAAAGCAATCCCTTTTTCCTGTTTATCATTAACAGGTTCGTTCACTTCTAAATTACGATAGCCAAAAAATGCTATCATGAAAAAAATGAAATACATTCCTAAATTAGACATGAAGATTAAAGTAAAGCTATATTCTGCTAGAGGACCAGCCAATGCTGGGCCAATTGCCACACCCACATTTTGGGCTATATACATGATATTAAATCCTTTTCTACCACCTTCTGGCCACAGCACACCTACCATTGCAAACATGGAAGGAAAGACAATTCCACTACCAAAACCCATAAAGGTTAAAAAAATCACATAATGTGGCCAACCGTGCCATAATGTTAAGCCTGTTAAAGCGAATATAGTGATGATAATCCCAAGCATGATGGATTTATAACCACCTATTCGATCAAATAAATATCCCCCAATTAAACTTCCTATAACACCAGCACCAGAATTAATCATTAAAATCAGACCAGCAATTGTCAAAGACTTGCCTAATTGCTCGTGAATATAAACTGTATTAATAGGCCAAATAAGCGAGTTACCGATATTATTTACGAGCATCCCAATAACTAAAAGCCATATACTTTTAGGCATGATGTTTCCTCCAATGTTGCATCTTAACGTAATAATCATATTCAACCAGAAAATAATAGTATTCTTCTTTATCCAAAAGCACAAGAAAAAGTTATAATAGATAGTTGAAAACATGTAATGTACAATACAAAATTATATTGAGTTTTCAGAGTTGTTCGAGTGCCAGGCACCAATTATAGAGGAGTGAAACAAATGAGTAATTCAATATTCCCCTTTCCTTCTGACGGAAAGCGTTATTATACATGGAATCGTTATTTAAGAGATACATTCGGCCATAAAGTATATAAAGTTGCATTAGATGCTGGCTTCGATTGTCCAAACCGTGACGGTACAGTTGCTTTTGGAGGCTGTACATTTTGCAGTGCAGCAGGTAGTGGGGATTTTGCTGGTGATCGCGTTGACCCAATACCGGTGCAATTTGAAAAAATCAAGTCGAAAATGCAGGAAAAATGGAAAGATGGCAAAACGATGGCTTACTTCCAAGCGTACACAAATACTCATGCCCCCCTCCCTGTATTAAAAGAAAAGTTTGAAGCTGCACTTGCTTGCGAAGGTGTAATGGGTTTAAGTATTGCTACAAGACCTGATTGCCTACCAGATGATGTAGTTGAATACTTGGCGGAACTGAATGAACGTACTTATTTATGGGTTGAGCTTGGTCTACAAACTGTCCATGAAAAAACCGCAAATTTAATTAACCGCGCACATGACTATGCAACTTATGTGGAAGGTGTTGAAAAACTCCGCAAGCACGGAATTCGTATATGTTCGCATATTATTAACGGCCTTCCTTTAGAAGACTACGACATGATGATGGAAACGGCTCGAGAAGTTGCAAAACTAGATGTACAAGGAATTAAAATTCACCTTCTTCATTTGTTAAAGGGTACACCACTCGTAAAACAATACGAAAAAGGTATGCTCGAATTTTTGGAAAAAGATCAATACATCAAACTAGTTGCAGATCAATTAGAATTATTGCCCCCAGAAATGATTGTACACCGTATTACAGGCGATGGGCCAATTGATTTAATGATTGGACCTATGTGGAGTGTTAACAAGTGGGAAGTATTAAATGGAATCGATGCGGAACTAGAAGCTCGAGGAAGCTGGCAAGGTAAATATTACAAACAAGAAGTGAAACGCTAATGCAATTACAACGTGTTTTACAATTTGCAAAGTCGTTGTTGTCTCAATCGATTGATAAAGGTGGGATAGCTATAGATGCCACTGCAGGAAATGGTCACGATACATTATTCTTAGCAGAGCTTGTCGGTGAAAATGGACATGTCTATTCCTTCGATGTTCAACAAGATGCTGTAGATTCAACAATCAGTCGATTAAAGGAAAGTGGTCTCGAGCACCGTGCAACCGTTATTTTAGATGGTCATGAAAATATACTTAATTACGTGCAAGATGAAGTCGCAGGCGCTATTTTTAACTTAGGGTATTTACCTGGGGCAAATCATGCAATTGTGACTAAAGGTGATACAACAATACAAGCGATAGAATCCTTAATAAAGCTATTAAAAATAAACGGTATAATTGTTCTCGTCATTTACCATGGTCATGAAGGCGGAAAAGAAGAGCGTGATACTATCATAGAATATGTAAGTCATTTACCTCAAAAATACATTCATGTTCTACGTTATGAATTTATGAATCAAAAAAATAATCCACCGTTTATCGTTGCATTGGAAAAAGTAAAAGCTTTATAGAATACATGAAAACATGAAAAAAGCATCGCGGTTTCGCGATGCTATTTCTCTTTATTATAATCTTCCCAAAAATCGGCATTTTTAATTCCTAACTTCTTTGGATCAAATACTGGATCTTTCCCCTCTTTGCGTTGTTCTTCGTAGTCTTTCAACGCAAGAAGTGCTGGTTTCATTAAAATAATGATGGCAATGACGTTAATCCACACCATAAGTCCAAGACCTAAATCACCAAATTTCCAAGCTAAATCAGAAGTTCTTAGTGTGCCAAACAATGTTGCTATGAGTATAACAATTTTTAAAATCCATACACTGAACCATTCTACTTTTCCGGTGAACAAATAGGCGACATTCGTTTCTGCAATATAGTAGTAAGCCATAATGGTTGTAAATGCAAAGAAAAACAATGCAATTGCAACAAAACCAGAACCAAAATTATTTAACATTGGGAATGCTTCATTTACGGCTATTTGAGTAAAATCAGAGAATGTAGCATTTGGAACGTGTTGAACAATTAATTCTCCATCTTCAGAATTGACATTCGTATTATAAGTTCCCATAAATAAAATCATTAAAGCTGTTGCTGAACAGATTAATAGTGTATCAATATATACAGATGCTGCTTGAACTAACCCTTGTTTTGCAGGATGTGATACTTCAGCTGCTGCTGCTGCATGTGGACCAGTACCTTGCCCAGCTTCGTTTGAGTAAACAGCTCTCTTTACCCCCCAAGCAATAGCAGCACCAATCATTCCACCAAATGTTGCATCAACAGTAAAGGCACTGCTAAAAATAAGGGAAAATACTTCAGGAACTTGGCTAATATTTAAAACAATGACTACTAATGCTAATAACAAATAAAGGATTGCCATAAAAGGTACTATAATCTGTGCTGTCGAAGCAATACGTTTGACACCACCGATAATAATAGCTGCTAAAAAAATGACAACAACTAACCCTGTAATCCACGATGGAATATGAAATGCATTATCCATCGCTTTAGAAATCGCGTTTGATTGTACACCCGGCATCAATATAGCGACAGCAACTATTGCTGCTATTGCAAAAACGGCTCCAAACCAACGTTGGCCCGTACCTTTTTCAATGTAATAAGCAGGCCCCCCACGATAAACTCCATTTTTCTTTTCCTTATAAATTTGAGCCAGTGTTGATTCGACATAGGCTGTAGATGCACCAATAAATGCAGTTACCCACATCCAAAATACAGCACCTGGCCCTCCAAAAGCGATGGCTGAAGCTGTCCCTACAATATTCCCTGTACCTACACGTCCTGACAATGCGATTGTCATTGCTTGGAAAGAAGAAACTCCTGCATCAGATTTTTCCCCATTAAACATAAGGACGAACATTTCTTTCAATTTTCTTACTTGAACGAACTTAGTTAGTATTGAAAATACAAGACCAACAACTAATATGCCGTATATCATGACTGGTCCCCATAACAAATCATTTAACCAAGTTATAACACTCTCAATCATTTATCCACCCCTATTAAACTATAAATGTAATATTCAATATATTATAAAGAATGCTATTTTTCAATATTTCTGAAAATATTTATGTCCGTTTCTTTATAAAACCTAAGATCAGTAAGGGAGAAAATAACCTAAAAAGGAGGAAAGAATCTTCCCCCTCCCCTAGATTATTCAATAATATAACCAATCGACCTCATTACATTGTTCATAAAATCTTTTAAATAGATAAATACATGCTCTCTTTCTAAATCATGAAATAAATTATGATAACTTATTGGCCATTCTTTATACTGCATTTCAACCGATGTTTGATGTAATAGCCATTTTCTTGCTAGATCTGGATCGGTTATTTTATCTTGTTTTGCCGTCATTAATAAAATCGGTAACGCTACTGTATTAGTCTGTTGTGAGGTTAAATTTTTCATCAACAATTGAATCTCTTTATACCAGCTTCCTGTCACATTCGGTTTATAAACAATTTCATCATCCATTTCTTGATAACCTTCCAGACTATTAGTTAAAGCCTTTTTATCAAAATCCAACGTAACTTTCATATTAGATGTTAACGACCCAAAATTAGTTAATGCATTTGTTAATAAGCTGGCATGCTTTTGAAGAGATAACCATGGTGAACTTAATATTAAACCTGCACATTCTATGTTTTTTCTCTTTAGTAACTGAATGGCAAGTGTACCTCCTAATCCGTGACCGATGATGAACACCGGTAAAGCATATGACATTGCATTTTCCATTAATAGTTTTATATAATCCATATATTCGGTTATTGTTTTGTCGTGAACTCTTGTATATTTCGAATCTTCACCGTGACCTGGTAAATCTCCCATGACAACGTGATATCCTTCCTGTCTGAGTTTCTCAATTAACCATGCATACCATCGATGATGCTCGAATGCACTATGTATAATGACGACAACAGCTTTAGGTTGGCCTTCTGCTTTCCATTTCCACATACTTTTTCTTCCTCCTACTTGTCTACGTAATATAAGAGACAAGGGCAAAAATACCATATTATTTTTCAATTTCTATCGTCTTTGATACGATATTATTAATATTATTGTACTTGGAAATGAGGAGTTTTTCGATGATTTATCCATATAAAGATAAAAATCCAATAATCGACCAAACAGCTTACATCGCAGACAATGTTACTATTACAGGTGATGTGACCGTTGGAGCTGAAACGTCAATTTGGTTTAACACTGTGATTCGAGGAGATGTTGCCCCAACCATTATTGGAAATCGTTGTAGTATACAAGATTTAAGTTGTTTACACCAAAGTCCTGGCAATCCTTTAATTATTGAAGATGAAGTCACTGTTGGGCACCAAGTCACATTACATAGTTGCGTCATCCGAAAACGTGCTTTAATAGGCATGGGGTCAATTGTTCTTGATGGAGCAGAAATTGGAGAAGGTGCATTTGTAGGTGCTGGAAGCTTAGTCCCTCCAGGTAAAAAAATACCACCTAATACTCTTGTGATGGGGCGTCCTGCACAAATAGTTAGAGAAGTTACTCCTGAAGATCGCAAGGATATGGATCGTATTATCTATGAATATATTGAAAAAGGGCAATATTATAAGTCATTACAAAAAAAATAATAGTTAAGCATTGCCTAAGAAGCTAAAGTTCAATCTAGCTTCTTTTTTAATCTAAAAAATAATCATTATAATTAATATATTTCCTTTTATTTTCATATTAATTACAAAAATGTATGTAATAAATATAGAAAGGAAATGACAGTTGCACTACAAAAATAAAAGCTTCAATTGGATATTAGTTATTTCAGTGATTGTCATTGCACCTATTATCGTATGGCTAACTCCCATAATCATATCTGGCTTATTTTTTGAACACTCAAATAAAATTGCGTTCATTACTTATGGTAAAAGCTTTGTTATGTATACATTATCATTTACCGTTGCCCTAATTACATTGTTCATTCTCCATTTTATTAATAAGGTAATTATTAAAGTGTTCACCAGTTTCATGGCACTTATCTTAATCTTTATTCTTTATATAACAGGCATACAACATTATGTTTATCTCGATGAAGAGTTCATTGAATATAATCCCCTATTCGGTGAGACAACCAAATACAACTGGTCAAGTATAATTAGAGTCGTTCACGAATTACCTACAGAAGAATATGAAGAAAAGTATATTTTTGAATTTAAAGATGGTAGTTACTTTGAACTGCAACCACCTAATAACATATCATTAGATGTTAAAACGAGGATTTACGATAAGATTATGACTTTAGATGCTCCTTATGAAGAATATTAAAAAACAGGAGGATTTGAACTCCTCCTGTTACGTATTATAGATACATATTCGCTTTTTCTTTTAATTTATCTGCTACATCCGTTTTTTCCCAAGGTACATCTAAATCATTTCGACCAAAATGACCATATGCAGCTGTTTGTTTATAAATTGGACGTCTTAGATCAAGCATTTTAATAATACCTGCAGGGCGTAAATCAAATAGTTCGCTAACCCATTCAACAAGTTTACTTTCAGCTACTTTTCCAGTACCGAAAGTATCTACAGAGATTGATACAGGTCGCGCTACTCCGATTGCATATGCTAATTGTACTTCTGCTCGCTCAGCCAAACCTGATGCAACAATGTTTTTTGCAACATAACGAGCAGCATAAGCAGCTGAACGGTCAACTTTCGTTGCATCTTTACCTGAGAATGCACCTCCGCCATGGCGAGCATATCCACCGTAAGTATCAACGATAATTTTTCTTCCAGTTAAACCAGCATCCCCTTTTGGACCACCAATAACGAAACGACCTGTTGGATTGATGAAATATTTTGTATTTTCATCAATTAAGTTATTAGGAACAACTTCTGCAATCACTTTTTCTTTTAAATCTATTTTTATTTGTTCTAATGTAATTTCTTCATCATGCTGTGTCGAAATAACAATCGTATCAATTCGAACTGGATGATTGTTTTCGTCGTATTCAACAGTTACTTGTGTTTTACCATCCGGACGTAAATATGGAAGTACATTGTTTTTACGAACTTCTGAAAGTCGACGCGCTAATTTGTGTGCAAGACTAATAGGTAATGGCATTAGTTCAGGAGTTTCATTACAAGCAAATCCAAACATTAAACCTTGGTCACCTGCACCAATTGCTTCGATGTCCTCATCTGTCATGGAACCTTCTCGAGCTTCAAGAGCCTGGTTAACACCTTGTGCGATATCTGGTGATTGTTCACCGATTGCAGTCAAAACCGCTAAATTTTCAGCATCAAAGCCATACTTACCGCGTGTGTACCCGATTTCAGCAACTGTATTTCTAACAACGCTTTGAATATCTACATATGTAGAAGTAGTAATTTCACCTGCAACTAGAACTAATCCTGTTGTTACAGTCGTTTCACATGCTACGCGTGCATTTGGGTCTTCTGATATAATAGCGTCTAGAATGGCATCTGAAATTTGGTCACAGATTTTATCTGGATGCCCTTCCGTAACACTTTCTGATGTAAATAGTCGACGATTTGTCATATGAGTCCTCCTAAGTTAAGAAGCAAAATTATTCTTATATTTTGATACGGTACTCATTACCCATGTTAAGTCTGTTCCCGAAGAAAGAACGATCAGCATTTGCTGTCTATAACACGAGGATATCGAAAGGAATAATAAATAGGAAGTAATGAAAGTTTTACTTGATATTATTTTATACAAAAAAAAATTCCTTACTCACGTTCTTACATGAGGAAAGGAATTACTACTTCGTTACCTTTCACTCTTATCGTTCAAGTGACCACTACTAGGTCTCTTGCATCAGGTTGGCACCATCGCAATTTTTACATTATTATAATATAATGCATATTGCAGGTTGCCGGGCTTCACAGGGCCTTGACCCTCCACCAGCTCGGGATAAGAGTATCCGTTCAAATGTAAATAATACGTAAAGAATATATCTTTGTCAATCAAATTTTGTCGAGCTTTGAAATTGATCAAAGTGTAATAAAATTTTTATTGATTAGTATAGATTATTCAATTCAATGTGTTATACTATTTTTGAATTAAGTAAACATCTCCCAACGAAGGGAACATTAAAAAAGAAGGATGGTATTTAATCGATGAATTCAGTAGAAATTGCAAACGAACTGAAGGAATTATTAAAAGGTGAAAATGTTCAAGTTCAACTTTCAGTACCACAATTAGTGGAAAGGGCAACAGCTCGTGGAGAAGCTTCTTTGACGATTGATGGTGCAATTGTTGCGGAAACAGGTAAATATACAGGGCGTTCTCCTAAAGATAAATTTATTGTAGAAGAAGAAAGCACTAAGGATAAAATTGACTGGGGTAAAGTAAACCAAACGATTTCTGCTGAAGTCTTTGATAACCTATATGTTAAAGTAATTAATTATTTAAAAGAGAAAGACGAACTTTTTGTATTTAAAGGCTTTGCAGGTGCCGACAAGGATTCACAACTTTCAATTCAAGTAGTGAACGAGTTTGCATGGCACAATCTATTCTGCCATCAATTATTTATCCGACCAAATGAAGAAGAATTAGCTTCACATATTGCAGAATTTACTATTATTGGTGCGCCTACTTTTAAAGCAGATCCAACAGTGGATGGTACTAATTCTGAAGCATTTATTATTGTTTCCTTTGAAAAGAAAATTATTTTAATCGGTGGGACAGAATATGCTGGTGAAATGAAAAAATCTATTTTCGGAATTATGAACTACCTATTACCAGAAAATGGTATATTCCCAATGCACTGTTCTGCTAACGTAGGTGAAGCTGGAGATGTTGCATTATTCTTTGGCCTTTCTGGTACAGGTAAAACGACTCTTTCTGCAGATAGTAATCGTAAATTAATCGGTGACGATGAGCACGGTTGGTCAGATAATGGCGTATTTAATATTGAAGGTGGTTGCTACGCTAAAACTATCAATCTTTCTGCTGAAAAAGAACCGGAAATTTATAATGCAATCCGTTTCGGTACGGTGTTAGAAAATGTTGTAGTTGATCCAAAATCACGCATTCCTAACTATGATGATGGTGCTTTAACTGAAAATACACGTGCAGCATACCCAATTCACTTTATCGACAATATTGTAACTCCTTCGGTTGCAGGTCATCCTAAAACGATTATCTTTTTAACTGCGGATGCATATGGTGTATTACCACCTATCAGTAAATTAACAAAAGAACAAGCAATGTATCATTTTTTAAGTGGTTTTACATCAAAATTGGCTGGGACAGAGCGCGGAGTAACATCACCCGAACCAGTATTTTCAACTTGCTTTGGTTCTCCATTCTTACCTCTTCCAGCAACTCGATATGCAGAAATGCTAGGTGAGAAAATCGATGAGCATGGTTCTCAAGTGTTCTTAGTTAATACTGGATGGACAGGTGGAGAATATGGCGTTGGTACTCGTATGAAACTTTCTTATACGAGAGCTATGGTGCGTGCAGCTATCGATGGTAAACTAAATAATGTTGAAACAACACAAGATCCTGTATTTGGTTTATATATTCCAACTGAAATTGAGGGTATTCCTTCTGAAGTTTTAAATCCAAGAGATGCTTGGGCAGATAAAGATGCATACGATCAAAAAGCAACTTACTTGGCAGATTTATTTAAAGAGAACTTCAAAAAATTCAGTAATGTTGCGGAAGAAATCACAACTAAAGGTGCACCTTTAGTATAACCTTCTATAAAATCAATTTTTCTATAGATAAAAAGAGGTCGACCCTATACTTTGGGCCGACCTCTTTTTCTATCTCGTTTTCATCCATTTACAAAGAGCAATAACAGTTTTTCGATTTTCTTTTGGTGGATAATGGTGTTTTAAATGTGGATAATACCATGTTTCGTAAACTTTATTTTCTTTCTTTAATGCGTTCTCAAGATAATGGGCTTGTTCAATACTAACGTTTTGATCTTCCATTCCATGAATAATGAGTACAGGAGCATCCAATTTAGCAATATGATAAAGAGGTGTTCTTTCATCAAATAAATCCTTCACTTTTGTTGGAGGTCCTCCAATTATTCGTTTCAAAGTTCTTCGCATATCTACCCTTTCAATATACATTGCTGCAACGTTCGTTACACCAGACCATGAAACGACTGATTGAATATCATCTCGAAGTATCGCTGTCCATAGAGCCATTAAACCACCTCGTGAAAAGCCATATACATGGACTTTACTAGAATTCGTAAATTGCTTTAATACGTCAACTCCATATACAGCGTCAAACCGATCATCACCGGCAAATTCATCACGACCTTGTCCACCACGATTCCCCCGATAATACGGTGCAAATACAACAAAACCATTCTGAGCAAATTGCGCTATTCTTGCAGGTCTAACTGCACCAACCAATTGCAATCCCCCTCTTAAATATAAAAGGGCATCATAGTTTCCTTCTTCTTTTGGTTTAGCGAGTAATCCTTTTACAAGTAACCCTTGAGACCAATAAGTAATTTCAAATTGTTCAATATTTGGATTAGGGGAAGGGAATTTTCGAATCGATTCAATTTGTCCATTGTTTTTCATGTTTTTTCACCTTCCGTAGCATCATCTTCATTCCTTCATCACGCATATAGAAACTTAAATGGGGATGATGATCAAGTTCATCTGGTGTAAGCCAAGTCACTCCTACGGTTTCATGTTCACCAATGAAAGAATCAATTCTTTCAACTTTACCGATATATACAGCTTTACAGAACGGAACTTCACCATACACTAAATAATTTGCAAACCACTTAAGATTCGAAATAACAACGGATGTTTCTTCGTACACTTCTCGTATTGCAGCATGTTCAACTGTTTCCCCATGTTCTACCTTCCCACCGGGAAATTCAACGCCTCTATTTTGATTGATGGTACATAACCATTTCCCTTTATATTTTACTATTACTAAAACATGTCTAGGCATAATTTTTATTTGACCACTTACGAATGATAGTTCGACTTTATAACCATTTTCATCGGTAAAAATAAACATCCCTTTACTCAACTCCTATTAATCATAATAAGATAGTAAAGGGATTCTTGTCACTTAATTGTTAAAGTAAGGTAATTGTTCGACAAACCTCTTCGTTTCTTCATCACCAAACTCATGAATCAAGGCATAAATTTTCATTAACCTATAGTCGATTTCATGGTTTGATTCATCCATATGATATGGTAAATATGGTAAATGTGCACGAACTGCGTTATGGAACTCAATCGAATCAATCTGCATGAATAGCCTTTCAAAAATACGCGCTTTTTCTGGTTCCATTTGTAGTCTAAATTCACATGCTGTACCGGTTGGAATATAACTATAAGAATTATTAGCAACAGAAACATACACAGTTGTATCGATAGTAATCACTCCTTTTTCATAAGTATGAGGTGTATAGAAAATTACTATACTAAAAAAGCGATGAAGAAATTTCTCCATCGCTCGAATATTTTTTATTTATTCTCCTAAAAATGCAGATAACATCCATGAATGTTTTTCGAGATTTTGGTATGTAGCATTTAACATATCCTCTGTTCGTTCGTCACCATCTTCGGCCGCTTGATTCATTGCATCTTTGATAAGTTTCATAATCTTTTTAAAATCATTGATAACTGTTTGTACCATTTCTTGTGTTGTTTCATTCCCAGTTGCCTCTTCAACATGTGAAAGCTCCAAATGTTCTTTTAAAGTTGCGACAGGTTTGCCTCCTTTTGTTAAAATACGTTCAGCAACTTCGTCTAAATTTAAAGTAACCTCATTGTATAGTTGTTCAAATTTTTCATGTAATGTAAAAAAGCTTGGCCCTGTTACATACCAATGATAATTATGCAGTTTTGTATATAAAACTGACCAAGTAGCGACTAACTCATTTAGCTGAGTATTTAATTTATTCGTTGCCATTTTATCACCTCTAATATCTTTTTTTATTAAATTATTTTCCAGGAAATACTTTTACAATAATATTAACTGCTGTATTTCATAAGTCTCCTATTAATATTTCCAAACACAAAACATTTATAACAAAATACTAATAACCGAGTTGAGTAAAATCTAAAATTTGGTCCACTTTCTTATTCATAATTACAAAAATCGAATCAGAGTCAAAATTAAAAGAGCCCTGGCGAATACCTTTGTATTTGCAATGATGATACTAGTTGTTATAATATAATTTGTCATAACTGTTAGTGCGTTTTTTTAACAACAAAATATGATGTTATAACTTTAAACTATTGATAAAGCGAATGATAACAAATGAAATATCCATTTATTTGGTTAATAAAATTTTATCGAAAGTATATTTCACCAATGACACCTCCAACTTGTCGGTTTCATCCAACTTGTTCGCAATATGGTCTAGAAGCATTCCAAAAGCATGGTGCCATGAAAGGATTTTTATTAACGATTACACGAATTTCAAAATGCCAACCTTTTCATCCAGGAGGGTTTGATCCTGTACCAGAAGAATGGCCTTCGAAAAAAAAATAAATCGAAGGCTATTTTTTATTGTTTTTTTTATTTATATCAGTTATTATTAAGAATGTTGAAATTTTCAAATCGTAATTATTACTATTTATGGAGTGTTTTATAATATGAAAAAATTCTTTCGAATGATTATACTAAGTTTTGTTGCAATTATTATAACTGCTTGCTCAAATACACAGTTACAAACTGAAGATACAAACGATGAGCAAGCAAATACAATCGATATATATACAACTGTCTACCCATTATCGTATTTTGCAGAACGTATAGGGGGAGAATACGTGAACGTTTCTTCAATTTACCCTCCTGGTTCAAATGAACATACTTTCGAACCAACACAACAAGATATGATGGCATTAGCGGAAAGTGATTTATTTTTCTATATTGGACTCGGTTTAGAAGGTTTTGTTGAAAATGCAAAAACAACGCTAGCAAATGAACATGTTAAATTTGTATCTACTGCTGATAACATTCCAGAAGAGAAGTTAGCTGTTTCTGCAGGTCATACATTTGAAGAAGCAATTGAAGAACATGAAGAACATGATCACGAGGAACATGAACACGAAGAGCATAATCACGGAGATATAGATCCACACGTTTGGTTATCGCCTATTCTAAGCCAAGACTTAGCTTTGTCTATAAAAAATGAACTTGTCGAAGCTATGCCAGAGAATGAAGCAATATTTACGGAAAACTATGAATTACTAATAGCAGATCTAGAAGCAATCAATAAGGATTTCGAAGATTTAGTATCAGAAGCACAAACTAAAACGTTCTTTGTTTCGCATTCTTCCTTTGGTTATATTGCTGGTCAATATGGATTAATCCAAGTCCCAATTGCCGGATTGAACTCTCAAAGTGAACCATCCCAAAAGGAACTAATAGAAATAGTAGATTTAGCTCAAGAGTTAAATGTTAAATATGTATTATTCGAACAAAATATTTCATCCAACCTAACAAGTATTATACAAAATGAAATTGGTGCTGAAAGCCTAACGCTTCACAATTTAAGTGTACTAACAGAACAGGATATTGCACAAGGTGAAACATATCTGACGTTAATGGAGAACAACATAGAAACGTTTAAGAAAGCGTTAAATCCATAAATTCTAAATAAAACTCCCTGATTAGTTAATCAGGGAGTTTTAACTAATTTATTAGGTCTTTTAATTTTCTTCTCATCAATTTATTGGAACCATTACGAGGTAGAGCCTCTACAAAATATATTTCTTTTGGTACTTTATATTTTGCCAAATTTTTAAGACAGTGTTGATAGATATCCGCTTTTTCAATAGGATTAGTCACTACTACAAAAGCAATTGGCACTTGTCCCCAAGTGTCATCATGTATTCCACAAACACCTGCTTCCTGTATCCCACTGTAGGCCAATAATACATTTTCTATTTCAGCGGGATATATATTTTCACCCCCTGAAATAATTAAATCCGCACGACGATCTACAACATATAAATAGCCATCTTCATCTAAATAGCCAATATCACCAGTATGTAGCCATCCATCAATCTTTGAACTTTTATTAGCAAATTGTCCTACATAACCTGGTGTAACATGTGGACCACGAATTAGGATCTCACCTTCCTTATATGGTTCATTATTTGTATTTGCAATTTTTATTTCGTTAAAAAACAGTGGTTTTCCAGAAGAACCTAATTTTTTTATTGCGTCTTCACTAGATAAAGTGGCTGTTTGTGAAGCCGTCTCAGTCATCCCATATGTTTGAGAAACAGATATTCCAACAGTTTGTGCTCTCAATAAGTAATCCTTTGGAATTGACCCTCCACCAGCTAATACTACTTTAAATTTTGGAGAAGCTTTCCATCCCTTAGTTTCTAGACCATGTAATACCTTTTCTAACATGACTGCAACTAATGACACATGTGTGACATGCCCAAATGCTATATCCTCAACAGCACGATCCTTATCGAACTTTTCATATAGCTTTACTTCATTACCATATAGTAAAGACCGAATTAAGATTGATAATCCACTAATATGAAATAGTGGTACAGCACATAACCATACATCTTCCTCCGACAAACCAATGTTTAACACGGAAGCCAATGCACTAGATTGATGATTACCGACTGTTTGTCTAACACCTTTCGGATATCCTGTCGTACCAGATGTATACATAATGGAAATTGTTTGTTCTAATGTCCATTGATTATCAATGTTGATAGGAGTCAACTTGCTATTTTCTATTGTAGAAAACAAGATAAGATTATTTAACTCCGGGAGTAAGTCTTGATCTTCATCAGCAGCTAATACAACAGTAACCTCTGCATCTTCAATTTGATAAGCTAGCTCATCCTTTGCTAGTTTTCTATTTAATAAGACGATTTCACACTTTAAATGCATGCAAGCATACATTACAAAGATAAGTCTTGGATTACTTGGTCCAATAATAGCGACTCGAGTATTTTCTTTAATTCCTAGTGAAACAAGCTGGCATGCTCGATCTACTGATACCAACTTTATTTGTTGAAAGTTCCAAGTTTGATTCTCAAATGTTAACGCTGCACGATTAGGTGTTAAATTTGCACGTTGTAATATCCAGTTTGGATACATGTTTCATTCCTCCAGTTTTATATATCTTTATTTTACTCCTAAAATAATTTCACTTACAAAATAAAAAAATAGTAAGGACTATTTTATCCTTACTATTTTTTATGAATAGTTAATATGATATTGATTTTTTCCTCTTTCTTTCACATTATATAATGCTATATCTGCACTTTTTACAAAGTAAGAATCATTCATATTTTTAGTCGTACATATGGAAACACCTATACTCGTTGTAACAGGTATGGAAAGATCCTCTATGGTGAACTCTTGTAACATTTTCCGTTTCAAATTTTCTATGAAGTAGATAACGTCTTCTTCTGAAGAAATATCATCTAATAAAATTATAAATTCATCTCCACCGAGTCTAGCGACAATACCTTGATTTTCCAAAGTGTGATTTATCCGTTTTGCAAACTCAACGATTACTCTGTCTCCTACTTCATGGCCCCATTCATCATTGATTAATTTAAAATCATCGATGTCTAAAAAAACAATGGTAAAATGCTTTCCAGTAGTATTTAATCGTTCAATCGATTCGGAAAGTCGACGGTAAAAAAATCTACGGTTAGGTAATCCTGTTAAAGAATCATAAAATGCAAAATGTTTTAGTTCCTCTTCGTACGCCTTTTGATATGAAATATCACGCACAACAATAACCATATGCTGAAAGTTATTGGATTTATCAAAGACAGGCGTACCATTTACTTCAGACCAAATCCAGCCATTTTCTTTATGTAAAATTTTTATAATTAATGAAAAAGATTGTCCATTTTCTATGGATT
This sequence comes from Lysinibacillus timonensis, assembly GCF_900291985.1. NCBI lineage: Bacteria > Bacillati > Bacillota > Bacilli > Caryophanales > Bacillaceae > Lysinibacillus > Lysinibacillus timonensis. The sequence continues at coordinate 1,224,432 of NZ_LT985980.1, forward strand.
GATTAAACTTATCCTCTATTAAACCTTTATACTCTTGATGAACATTTAAAAAAGGTTGTTCATTGTTTAATAATTCCCTTGGTTCAAAGCCAAACATTTTTTTGCAAGAAGGTGATACAAATAAGTATCTTTTTTGATTGTCTAATAATACAATGACATCTTGTACATTTTCTGCAATGATTCGAAAGTTTTTCTCACTTTCTAAACATCTATCGGAAAGAAGTTCCATTACACGCATATCTTTTACAAGTAAAAACATACCTTCTTCGAAGCATTCATCATTTACTGGAATAAATTGAACTAATCCTTTTATTCTACAATGATTTCTATGTAAAAAATGTAATTGGAAATCTTCAAAACTGCCTGTTACAGCTTTTTGTAGTTTTTCAAATACTAATCCCCGATCCTCTAAATCAATAAGGTCTAAGAAAAAGCATCCTTTAATCTCTTCTAATGAATAACCACTTAAATCTTGTGCAGCTTCGTTTAACTCAACAATGTAGCCAGCAGAATTAATTATGAAAATAGCATCCGAATTAAAAGAGTATAGTGAATGATATTTAATTTGATTAATTTCAAGTTGATTTAGAAATTTTTCACTCGTCTCTTTCATAAATAAATCACCACCTACAAAGTACATTTTTACTATCATTTCGCATGAAAATAATATCATAAAGACTCATAATATACTAGTAAAAAGGGTATTTGTTAAGTTAATATCATATAATTATAACAAAAGACAAATAATTATAAAAAGGTAAGAGGGGTTTTGGATTCCTCTTACCTTTTTTGGATGTTATTTACTTTTAATTATGGCCATCTTGGGAACTGGTCAAAGTCTGGTTTACGTTTTTCTTTGAATGCATCGCGACCTTCTCTTGCTTCATCAGTTGTATAATAAAGAAGTGTTGCATCTCCAGCAAGTTGTTGTAGGCCAGCTAATCCATCTGTATCAGCATTAAATGATGCTTTTAAGAAGCGTAATGCAGTTGGTGATAATTCAAGCATTTCTTCACACCATTTAACTGTTTCGTCTTCTAATTGCTCTAAAGGTACAACAGTGTTTACTAATCCCATTTCAAGCGCTTGTGCAGCATCATATTGACGGCATAAGAACCAAATTTCTTTTGCTTTTTTGTGTCCGATAATACGTGCTAAATAACCAGCTCCGTACCCAGCATCAAATGAACCAACACGTGGTCCAGTTTGTCCAAAACGAGCATTATCTGCTGCAATTGTTAAGTCACATACTACGTGTAATACATGGCCTCCACCAATTGCATAACCTGCTACCATTGCTACGACTGGTTTTGGAATAATACGTATTAGACGTTGTAGATCTAATACATTTAATCGTGGAATTTGATCATCACCAACATATCCACCATTACCACGGACTTTTTGGTCTCCACCTGAACAGAATGCAAGGTCCCCTTCACCTGTTAAAATAATCGCACCAACTTTTGAATCGTCACGGGCACGTGTGAATGCATCAATCATTTCTGCAACTGTTTTTGGTGTGAAAGCATTTCGAACTTCTGGACGGTTAATTGTAATTTTTGCAATACCATTATAAAATTCATACTTAATTTCATCATAAGTATGTAAAGTTGTCCATTCTCTAGCCATTAATTAGCCCCCTATTTTTTGAAATTAATATTCTTTACTATTGTAGCAAATTGTGTTGGATTTTCCACATGAATTGCATGTCCAACGTCCTTCACGATTATATTGTGTGCATTACTCAACTGTGCCATCATTTGTTGGGCAATTTGACAAAACTTTTCATCTAACTCACCAGTAATTAAATATACTGGAATATTTATTTGATGTAGTTGAGACCATAATTCTTTTTGGGAACCAGTACCCATACCGCGCAAACTATTAGCAAGTCCTATTTCCCTTTGTGATAAACGTTCATTTCGCACGGCTAATTGTACCTCTTTTGTTAATTTCCTTTGCGATTCAAACAACGGTATATTTTCCCAATCATTAACAAATGCTAGAAGTCCATTCTGCTCGATTTTATTAGCCAATTCATGGTCAGAGCTTTTTCGGTTCAATCGTTCTTGAACTGTTTTTAAACCAGGTGAAGTACTTTCCAAGATCAGTTGATTTACACGGTTAGGGTAACAACATGCATAGGATAATGCAACACGTCCTCCCATTGAGTAACCAATTAACATAAAAGATTCTAGATGTAATATCTTAAAGATTTCTTCAAGATCTTTTATTTGCTCTTCCATTGAATATCTCGAGACATCACTTGGTGCATCTGTATTTCCGTGTCCGATTAAATCAATTGCAATCAATTTTTTGTCGTTAGGTAAATGTGGAACAACTGGTTGCCATGTAGAAACAGTCCCCGTAAAGCCATGTAACAGAACAATGACCTCTTGTTCAGATTCATTCCAAATCTTCACATTCACATTTATTCCACGAACATTCATTATCATAACTGTTCTATCTCCAAATGGATTTGTTTCCATAATTTACGATGTGCTTCTACATTGGCCTCTCGATTTGTAAATACTTCTATTAACCGTAATGGTAGATTACTAACACCTAATGCTAGATCTTTCATTTCACCTAAATCATTTACTTTTATATATTCCATATCATACATTTTGGCAATTTGATCAAATTGTAGTGCCGTTGGAGTACCAAATAAATCCTCATAGTACTCTTTCACCGTAGATTGTGATAGGTACGAGAAAATTCCTCCACCGTCATTATTAAGAACAATAAGAGTTATCTCGCTACTTTGATAACGAGTTGCGATAAGTGCGTTAACATCATGTAAAAAGGCCAAATCTCCAATTAATAAGTACATATGGCGGTTTTCACGCCCATGGCTAAAGCCAATCGCTGTAGATACGACTCCGTCGATACCGTTTGCCCCTCGATTTGCAAATACTTGAATATCCTTTTCAGTGGGTAGTAAGAATGTGTCGATATCTCTAATTGGCATACTACTACTAACAAATAAATCACTGTGATTTGGTAACTTTTCTAGTAATACTCTAACCATTGCACCTTCATCAGCTTCATTTTCAATATAAGTTTCTATATATTTCATAGCAACATCATCACTGATACGCCACATGTTGAAATATTGTTCGTCAATATTCCCTTCAATATCTAGTTTCTGCAACCAATCTCCGATTGAAGAATGGATAAAATGAGTAGCAACCGATGTCGAATCCCTAAACATTGGATCTTCATCCACCACTATGTATTGACTAGGCAATGTATTCGTTAAGAACAATGTAAGAAATTTTGAAACAGGCTGTGCTCCAAAGCGAATTACTGTATCTGCAGTGACCTTTTGTTGAAATTCTTCATTTTTCAAAAGGGCATCATAGGATGAAATAATGTATTCTTTACAATCATCCGGTATATTCGTTCTCATATTTGAAAGACTTTCCACGATAACTGGCCATTTTGCTTTTCTTACAAAATTCCACATAATAGCCAAATCAGTACCTAATGACAATTCACCTATTATCAAAAAGCCTTTTCTCGATTCATTAATGATGTTCGTCAGCAATGCTATTGCTTCTTCAGTAGGAGTTACCTGTCCCCTTAAGCTAACTTGAAAAGTAGGATTTGGTAAGGCTTCGTTAAAATCAATAAGTAATGGTTCTCGGAATGGTACATTTAGATGAACAGGACCGAATGGTGCAGTCATAGATATATTTACTGCACGAGCAACATGTCTTTCAATAAATGGTAATGTTTGTTTTGCTCCATCTGGAATAGGAAACTCTACAGACCATTTAACTTGTTCACCATATAATCTAATTTGATTAATAGCCTGTGGCGCTCCTACTTCACGTAATTCATGAGGACGGTCAGCTGTGATGACAATTAACGGGATACGTGCATTTTTTGCTTCTACTATAGCTGGGTAATAGTTTGCAGCTGCGGTACCGGAAGTACAAAGAAGTGTGACAGGTTTCCCCTTTGCTTTTGCTAATCCTAGAGCAAAAAAAGCTGCTGAACGTTCATCGACTTGTCTAAAGACATTAATCTCTTTAGCAGAGGCAAATCCATATGCTAGTGGCGTTGAGCGTGAGCCAGGACTAATTACCACATCTTCAACTCCATTTTGTATTATGGATGCAACGAGTTTATATACATAATTGGATAATATTAATCGATCATTCATGTAATTGTCCTCCTAATACACGCAACATAGGGCGGAATTTAACCAAAGTCTCTTCATATTCAGAAATCGGTTCAGATTCAGCTACGATTCCACCACCAGCGTAAAGAATTGCTTTATTATTAAATAAAGCAGCTGAACGAATTGCAACTGCAAACTCCCCATTACCTTCCGCATCAACCCAGCCAAGAGGAGCTGCATATAACCCTCTATTCATAGTCTCTTCCCGGCGAATAATAGCCAGTGCCTCATTTCTTGGGACACCACCTAATGCAGGTGTAGGGTGTAAATCTTTAACAAGCTGCAAGATGGTTGCCTCAGGTAAAAGTTGTCCTTCAACTGGAGTATATAAATGTTGAATATCTCTAATTTTTAACAATCGAGGTAGCTTTGGAACCTTAAAATTAATACAATTTTTGGAAAATGTATTTTTTATCATCTCAACTACATATTGATGTTCACCTAAGTTTTTTGCATCTTGTAACAAACTTTGACCTAACATATTGTCCTCATCTGCCGTTTTACCACGTTTAATGGACCCCGCAACACATGCTGAATATGCATGGCCACCTTGAACTTTAACCAATCTCTCAGGTGAAGCACCAAAGAATAACAACTGCTCTCTCTCAAGACCAAATAAATAACTTTCAGGTTGCTCATCCATAACATGTGACAGCACTTGAGGTGAAGTAACATCCTCCTGGAATTCAATTGAAAGCGAGCGTGCAATAACGACTTTCTCTGCCTCCTTATTACGTATTAAGCCCGCCACCTTCTCAATTGATTGTAAGTACTGATCTTTATTACGCTCTACAAAGCTTGACATAATTGGTTTAGCATATGTTTTTAGTTCTTTTACTTGCGCGGCATGTATTAACCGATCCCGTTCTTTTCTTAATAAATCAAATTGATGAGAACTATCTTGCTGATTCGTAATTAAATGTATACTTACAAATGCTTTGTCATTTTGAATAACTAATTGAAAAGTCGCAACAGTAAAGAAACTGTTGGGAAAATCAGCCCATTCGCCTTTGTTAGAATGTAAAGGGTCAAAAGTAAATCCACCAAATAAAATTGGTTGAGGCTCTTGATCTTCTCTCACAATATTTTTAGTTAACTCTTTCCATTGTTTTTCTACACGATCAAAACGTCCGCTCAAGTCCCTATCTTCAATAACATATGCAGATCCAAGTCCAACTAAGGTAAATGTTTTTTCGCGGTTTTGCCAAAAGAATCGTTTACCCTTATAATATCCTTCACCTGCTGCATAAAAAGCTAATGCAGAAAGACGATTTACTTCAATCGTTTCAATATAAAATCTTCTATTTATAGAACCCACTTCAACTTCAGTGGCGTGTAACCACTTCTGATCCATGAAATTTCCCTCCGTCAAACCTAGTCACTATAAAAGTTCTCTATTATAGGCTTATGTAATATCTAATTTTCATTCATTTTTTAGCAATATCTATTCTATCATATCATTTTTAAAGTATATACAGTATGAATTCCTAATCTGAGTTTATTGTTTCATATGGGTATTGAACTAAATAGTGACATAAATCATAAATCCACATTTTGGTGAATGGATAGAATCCGTTTTGAAAAAAGATTTGTTAATAAGTGTAGGAGTTCTTATAATTAAATTTTGAATATTTTTATGGCTATATTCTTACAATCGCGTCCGATAATTAATAGCGCTTTTATTAGCTGGGTTACTCACACTTAGACGTTTAGGTTAAGCTCCAAATATATGAGTAGTCGGAAAATATCCAATAGTATAAGCATTCTCATACGAAAAAACGCTTGGATAAAAAAATCCACAAGCGCTTAAATAGTATATACATAATTATAAAAACCATCAGTGCTCATTAATTTAATGTCATCTTCAGAGAAATGATTTCTTAAAGCGTTTATAAAATTTGGATATTCCGAGGCATTTTTTAACTTTTCTACCGATAGCGGATCCATTCCATCAAAGTCAGAACCAAAACCAACATGGCGAGCCCCAACCAGATTAACTAAGTACTTGACATGCGCTATCAATTGTTCAATTGTCGCATTTTCTTTGTCCTTTACAATAAATGGAGGATAAAATACAACATGAATTCTCCCACCTCTTTGAACAAGCTCCATAATTTGATTGTCAGTTAAATTTCGTGTGTGATTACAAAGTGTTCTAGAATTACAATGACTTGCAATAAGATGGTTTGCTAGCTTCAAAACTTCATTGATTCCTTTATCATTAAGATGTGCTAGATCTACTATTATCTTTCTACTATTCAATAAGTTAATCACTTCTTTTGCGAATGGTTTAATCCCTTTTGAAGGTTCTTCTAATGCTCCATATGCTAAATCATTTTCATAATTCCAAGTTAATCCAACAACTTTTACCCCGGCATCAAGTAGTAGATTTAACTTTTCAAGACTGGTTCCTATACAATCACAACCTTCTAAACCTAGCACTGCACCAATTTCACCTTTTTTAAGATATTTTAATTGATACCAATCTGTTATGTGCACCATGCCAGGTGTTGTTAATACTCTAGTTTTAAAAATTTCAATTTGATTAAGAGCCTCGCTAAACTTTTGTTCTTTCGGTATATCTGGGCTAATAAAAATAGCAAACACTTGAACATTTACTTTTCCTTTACGTAAACGTTCAAAATTTGCTTGTAGTCGTTCATCGTTAAGAAATTGTGCATTATCATACCGTGAAAGCTTTTCTAAAATATCACAATGCAAATCTACAATCTTCAATAAAACACCTCCAGTTATTTAATTATATTCAATAATGTTCAATAATTTTCTATTCCTCTATTTTAGCCTTAAAATTTATGGGTAATTTCTTCTGGATTTCAATCTTAATCCCCTACAATTTTTGGTAGCGACACAATCTTTGTAATCCCTTATATAGAAGGTACGTACTATATTTTCTATTTTTTAAATATAAAAAAACTCGAGATGATTTTTCATCTCGAGTTTTTTATGACCCGTACGGGATTCGAACCCGTGTTACCGCCGTGAAAGGGCGGTGTCTTAACCACTTGACCAACGGGCCTTATGGCGGAGAAGGAGGGATTTGAACCCTCGCGCCGGTTACCCGACCTACACCCTTAGCAGGGGCGCCTCTTCAGCCTCTTGAGTACTTCCCCATATATGGCTCCGAAGGTAGGACTCGAACCTACGACCGATCGGTTAACAGCCGATTGCTCTACCACTGAGCTACTTCGGAATAGTTTTATGGTGGGCCTAAATGGACTCGAACCATCGACCTCACGCTTATCAGGCGTGCGCTCTAACCAGCTGAGCTATAGGCCCCAATGGAGCGGGTGATGAGAATCGAACTCACGACATCAGCTTGGAAGGCTGAGGTTTTACCATTAAACTACCCCCGCAAATGGTGGGTCCGGACGGAATCGAACCGCCGACACTTTGAGCTTCAGTCAAATGCTCTACCAACTGAGCTACAGACCCACATAATATATAATTTTTAAATGGCGGTCCCGACCGGGATCGAACCGGCGATCTCCTGCGTGACAGGCAGGCATGTTAACCGCTACACCACGGGACCATTTGGTTGCGGGGACAGGATTTGAACCTGCGACCTTCGGGTTATGAGCCCGACGAGCTACCACTGCTCCACCCCGCGATAATATTATTTATATTAAATTAAAAGAAATTTGACGCATACAGTGTGTGCTATCCACCGTCCCGATTTTGTTTAGCAATTTCAAGAAGTATTGCAAAATCGTTACGCTGAAGTAATGCTCCGAAGTATATTCGGTCGTGCTCCACCCCGCGATAATATTATTATATTGGCTTTAAAGAAAATGGCGGAGGCAGTAGGATTTGAACCCACGCGCGGTTTAACCCGCCTGTCGGTTTTCAAGACCGATCCCTTCAGCCAGACTTGGGTATGCCTCCATTTTTATATACACCTGTTGGTGGACCTTGCAGGACTCGAACCTGCGACCGGACGGTTATGAGCCGTCTGCTCTAACCAACTGAGCTAAAGGTCCTTAAGATGACGGCAGAGGGGATCGAACCCCCGACCTTACGGGTATGAACCGTACGCTCTAGCCAGCTGAGCTACGCCGCCATAATTTTATTTTAATATTGGTGGAGCCTAGCGGGATCGAACCGCTGACCTCCTGCGTGCAAGGCAGGCGCTCTCCCAGCTGAGCTAAGGCCCCAATTTCTTTTACTTCTTGGTACATACATGGTCGGGAAGACAGGATTCGAACCTGCGACCCCTTGGTCCCAAACCAAGTGCTCTACCAAGCTGAGCTACTTCCCGTATCTCTGGCGCGCCTGGCAGGAGTCGAACCCACAACCTTCTGATCCGTAGTCAGACGCTCTATCCAATTGAGCTACAGGCGCTTTTCTTTATCTTTAAAATGGTGCCGAGGACCGGAATCGAACCGGTACGGTAGTCACCTACCGCAGGATTTTAAGTCCTGTGCGTCTGCCAGTTCCGCCACCCCGGCACATTTGGAGCGGAAGACGGGGTTCGAACCCGGGACCCCCACCTTGGCAAGGTGGTGTTCTACCACTGAACTACTTCCGCATGTGCATAAAATTAGGTATTTTAGAATTTGGTGCGGGTGAAGGGAGTCGAACCCCCACGCCTTGCGGCGCTAGATCCTAAGTCTAGTGCGTCTGCCAATTCCGCCACACCCGCAAGAATTGTTAAGAAAGTGAGCCATGAAGGACTTGAACCTTCGACCCTCTGATTAAAAGTCAGATGCTCTACCACTGAGCTAATGGCTCATAAAATGGTGCCGGCGAAAGGACTTGAACCCTCAACCTACTGATTACAAGTCAGTTGCTCTACCAGTTGAGCTACACCGGCATATATGGTGGAGGATGACGGGCTCGAACCGCCGACCCCCTGCTTGTAAGGCAGGTGCTCTCCCAGCTGAGCTAATCCTCCATATTAAGGTCTAGCAACGTCCTACTCTCACAGGGGGAATCCCCCAACTACCATCGGCGCTAAAGAGCTTAACTTCCGTGTTCGGTATGGGAACGGGTGTGACCTCTTTGCTATCATCACTAGACTATTTAAATAAGGACAAGATTTATAATACCATAAATCTTTTGTTTTTCAAGTTCTTTTTTAAATAAATTTTAATATTCATATATTTATTTAAAAATGACCCGTACGGGATTCGAACCCGTGTTACCGCCGTGAAAGGGCGGTGTCTTAACCACTTGACCAACGGGCCTTAATGGCGGAGAAGGAGGGATTTGAACCCTCGCGCCGGTTACCCGACCTACACCCTTAGCAGGGGCGCCTCTTCAGCCTCTTGAGTACTTCCCCAGAAATATGGCTCCGAAGGTAGGACTCGAACCTACGACCGATCGGTTAACAGCCGATTGCTCTACCACTGAGCTACTTCGGAATAGTTTTATGGTGGGCCTAAATGGACTCGAACCATCGACCTCACGCTTATCAGGCGTGCGCTCTAACCAGCTGAGCTATAGGCCCCAATGGAGCGGGTGATGAGAATCGAACTCACGACATCAGCTTGGAAGGCTGAGGTTTTACCATTAAACTACCCCCGCAAATGGTGGGTCCGGACGGAATCGAACCGCCGACACTTTGAGCTTCAGTCAAATGCTCTACCAACTGAGCTACAGACCCACATAATATATAATTTTTAAATGGCGGTCCCGACCGGGATCGAACCGGCGATCTCCTGCGTGACAGGCAGGCATGTTAACCGCTACACCACGGGACCATTTGGTTGCGGGGACAGGATTTGAACCTGCGACCTTCGGGTTATGAGCCCGACGAGCTACCACTGCTCCACCCCGCGATAATATTATTTATATTAAATTAAAAGAAATTTGACGCATACAGTGTGTGCTATCCACCGTCCCGATTTTGTTTAGCAATTTCAAGAAGTATTGCAAAATCGTTACGCTGAAGTAATGCTCCGAAGTATATTCGGTCGTGCTCCACCCCGCGATAATATTATTATATTGGCTTTAAAGAAAATGGCGGAGGCAGTAGGATTTGAACCCACGCGCGGTTTAACCCGCCTGTCGGTTTTCAAGACCGATCCCTTCAGCCAGACTTGGGTATGCCTCCATTTTTATATACACCTGTTGGTGGACCTTGCAGGACTCGAACCTGCGACCGGACGGTTATGAGCCGTCTGCTCTAACCAACTGAGCTAAAGGTCCTTAAGATGGCGGCAGAGGGGATCGAACCCCCGACCTTACGGGTATGAACCGTACGCTCTAGCCAGCTGAGCTACGCCGCCATAATTTTATTTTAATATTGGTGGAGCCTAGCGGGATCGAACCGCTGACCTCCTGCGTGCAAGGCAGGCGCTCTCCCAGCTGAGCTAAGGCTCCAATTTCTTTTACTTCTTGGTACATACATGGTCGGGAAGACAGGATTCGAACCTGCGACCCCTTGGTCCCAAACCAAGTGCTCTACCAAGCTGAGCTACTTCCCGTATCTCTGGCGCGCCTGGCAGGAGTCGAACCCACAACCTTCTGATCCGTAGTCAGACGCTCTATCCAATTGAGCTACAGGCGCTTTTCTTTATCTTTAAAATGGTGCCGAGGACCGGAATCGAACCGGTACGGTAGTCACCTACCGCAGGATTTTAAGTCCTGTGCGTCTGCCAGTTCCGCCACCCCGGCACATTTGGAGCGGAAGACGGGGTTCGAACCCGCGACCCCCACCTTGGCAAGGTGGTGTTCTACCACTGAACTACTTCCGCATATGCGCTATAAATATGTTATTAAATTTGGTGCGGGTGAAGGGAGTCGAACCCCCACGCCTTGCGGCGCTAGATCCTAAGTCTAGTGCGTCTGCCAATTCCGCCACACCCGCATAAATTGTTATAAAGTGAGCCATGAAGGACTTGAACCTTCGACCCTCTGATTAAAAGTCAGATGCTCTACCACTGAGCTAATGGCTCATAAAATGGTGCCGGCGAAAGGACTTGAACCCTCAACCTACTGATTACAAGTCAGTTGCTCTACCAGTTGAGCTACACCGGCATATATATGGTGGAGGATGACGGGCTCGAACCGCCGACCCCCTGCTTGTAAGGCAGGTGCTCTCCCAGCTGAGCTAATCCTCCAATACAGAAAAGAATATTATTAAAAATATAAATTATTCTCTCAAAACTGGATAAAGACATTGAATACGTTCAAGTTAGTTTTGGTTAAGTCCTCGATCGATTAGTATTCGTCAGCTCCATGTGTCACCACACTTCCACCTCGAACCTATCTACCTCATCGTCTTTGAGGGATCTTACTTCTAATGAATGGGAAATCTCATCTTGAGGGGGGCTTCATGCTTAGATGCTTTCAGCACTTATCCCGTCCACACATAGCTACCCAGCGATGCCTTTGGCAAGACAACTGGTACACCAGCGGTGTGTCCATCCCGGTCCTCTCGTACTAAGGACAGCTCCTCTCAAATTTCCTACGCCCACGACGGATAGGGACCGAACTGTCTCACGACGTTCTGAACCCAGCTCGCGTACCGCTTTAATGGGCGAACAGCCCAACCCTTGGGACCGACTACAGCCCCAGGATGCGATGAGCCGACATCGAGGTGCCAAACCTCCCCGTCGATGTGGACTCTTGGGGGAGATAAGCCTGTTATCCCCGGGGTAGCTTTTATCCGTTGAGCGATGGCCCTTCCATGCGGAACCACCGGATCACTAAGCCCGTCTTTCGACCCTGCTCGACTTGTAGGTCTCGCAGTCAAGCTCCCTTGTGCCTTTACACTCTACGAATGATTTCCAACCATTCTGAGGGAACCTTTGGGCGCCTCCGTTACCTTTTAGGAGGCGACCGCCCCAGTCAAACTGTCCACCTGACACTGTCTCCTACCCCGATGAGGGGTACGGGTTAGAATTTCAATACAACCAGGGTAGTATCCCACCGACGCCTCCATAGAAGCTGGCGCTCCTATTTCTCAGGCTCCTACCTATCCTGTACAAGTTGTACCAAAATTCAATATCAAGCTACAGTAAAGCTCCACGGGGTCTTTCCGTCCTGTCGCGGGTAACCTGCATCTTCACAGGTACTATAATTTCACCGAGTCTCTCGTTGAGACAGTGCCCAGATCGTTACGCCTTTCGTGCGGGTCGGAACTTACCCGACAAGGAATTTCGCTACCTTAGGACCGTTATAGTTACGGCCGCCGTTTACTGGGGCTTCAATTCAGAGCTTCGCGTAAGCTAACCCCTCCTCTTAACCTTCCAGCACCGGGCAGGCGTCAGCCCCTATACTTCACCTTACGGTTTTGCAGAGACCTGTGTTTTTGCTAAACAGTCGCCTGGGCCTATTCACTGCGGCTCTCTCTCGAGAGCACCCCTTCTCCCGAAGTTACGGGGTCATTTTGCCGAGTTCCTTAACGAGAGTTCTCTCGCACACCTTAGGATTCTCTCCTCGACTACCTGTGTCGGTTTGCGGTACGGGCACCTCCCGCCTCGCTAGAGGCTTTTCTTGGCAGTGTGAAATCAGGAACTTCGCTCTAAAAGAGCTCCCCATCACAGCTCAACGTTACAGGAAGCGGATTTGCCTACTTCCACGCCTTACTGCTTGGGCGCGTTCAACCAACGACGCGCTTTCCCTATCCTACTGCGTCCCCCCATTACTCAAACGGCGGGGAGGTGGTACAGGAATATCAACCTGTTGTCCATCGTCTACGCCTATCGGCCTCGACTTAGGTCCCGACTAACCCTGAGCGGACGAGCCTTCCTCAGGAAACCTTAGTCATACGGTGGATGGGATTCTCACCCATCTTTCGCTACTCATACCGGCATTCTCACTTCTAAGCGCTCCACCAGTCCTTCCGGTCTGACTTCAACGCACTTAGAACGCTCTCCTACCACGGACATCAAAGATGTCCATCCACAGCTTCGGTGAATCGTTTAGCCCCGATACATTTTCGGCGCAGCGTCACTCGACCAGTGAGCTATTACGCACTCTTTAAATGATGGCTGCTTCTAAGCCAACATCCTGGTTGTCTAAGCAACGCCACATCCTTTTCCACTTAACGATTACTTTGGGACCTTAGCTGGTGGTCTGGGCTGTTTCCCTTTTGACTACGGATCTTATCACTCGCAGTCTGACTCCCGTGTATAAATATCTGGCATTCGGAGTTTGTCTGAATTCGGTAAAGCGAGATGCCCCCCTAGTCCAAACAGTGCTCTACCTCCAGTATTCTCTATCACGAGGCTAGCCCTAAAGCTATTTCGGAGAGAACCAGCTATCTCCAAGTTCGATTGGAATTTCTCCGCTACCCACACCTCATCCCCGCACTTTTCAACGTGCGTGGGTTCGGGCCTCCAGTAAGTGTTACCTCACCTTCACCCTGGACATGGGTAGATCACCTGGTTTCGGGTCTACGACCACGTACTCATTCGCCCTATTCAGACTCGCTTTCGCTGCGGCTCCGCCTTCTCTGGCTTAACCTTGCACGTAATCGTAACTCGCCGGTTCATTCTACAAAAGGCACGCTATCACCCATTAACGGGCTCTAACTACTTGTAGGCACACGGTTTCAGGTTCTCTTTCACTCCCCTCCCGGGGTGCTTTTCACCTTTCCCTCACGGTACTGGTTCACTATCGGTCACTAGGTAGTATTTAGCCTTGGGAGATGGTCCTCCCGGATTCCGACGGAATTTCACGTGTTCCGCCGTACTCAGGATACACTCCGGAGAGAATGAACTTTTGACTACAGGGCTGTTACCTCTTATAGCGGACCTTTCCATGTCGCTTCGTCTAATTCATTCTTTTGTAACTCCAAAGGAGTGTCCTACAACCCCAAGAGGCAAGCCTCTTGGTTTGGGCTCTTCCCGTTTCGCTCGCCGCTACTCAGGGAATCGAATTTTCTTTCTCTTCCTCCAGGTAC